>JANQEO010000248.1 GCA_028278325.1 Candidatus Binatia bacterium | reverse complement strand
TGGCCTGAGGTCGCGTCCACTCGTCGGGAAGGCTGACGAACCGGATTCGGTCGCCAACGCGAAGAGTCTTTGGGTCTTCCATCTTGACTACGGCGCTTCTTGGCGCTGGTCTACGCCATCAAACCGTCACCTGACCGGGGTGATCGCCGCTGTTCAACAGGTCACACACCTCCCGGGCATGAGCCTCGTCGCGGCAGGGAATGATCACCTGGTTCTTCCCCGTCTTGTCGTTGATGACGATGTAGTTGCCCGCAGGAGTCAGATGAACCCGGAACTTGCCGGGCTTAGATGGAAGGGTGTAGGTGGCCATTGTCGAGCCTTGTGTGTGGCTCGCCACAGTGTACGCGCGTGCACGCCCAAGGACCCCGAGAACCCGCGCCACTCTTGCCGTTCAACACGCGGGGGATCCCCGATGCATCGCAGGTTCAAACGCTGCCTGGCCGCTATCTGTACAGTCGAGTGGCCCACTCCGCGACGGCGGGCCACGACGCTCGGATGTAGTCGAGGCGGTCTTGGAACGAACCGTCCTCGGAATCGTTCTCGACGCAGTAGGTCGCAGCGATCGCGCGGGACAAGACCGGACCCGCTTTGCCCGTGAGGTGGTCGGGAATGGCGGCGTGAAACGCGATCGATGCTGAGTTGGCGACGGCGTTGGAGTCTGGATCAACGACACCCTCGAAGGCAAGAGTCGCCTGGACAATCCCGTACATGAACACGTCCGCGGCCCTGATCGCCGCGGATCTCGGTTCTTCCGGAAGGCGGTCGAAGAAACTGTCGGCCACGTACATCTTGACGTCGTAGGTGGCTCGGTCCCACCAGGGGTACGCCGGCGGCACGGAGATACCCTCTTCCAGCATCAGCTCGTCAGTACGTTGAGACTCGAAGTCCCAACCATCAGGCGAATGGACGAGACGAATCCGACCGAGCGCGAGACCCAGGCCGGGTGCTTGTTGCGTCAGGTCTGCCTTGATGGTGTCCCAGCACGCCTTCAGAGCGGCCGTCCGCTGTGTTCGGTCGTGCCTGGCACGCACCAGCAGAGGACCGACATCTCGGATCAGGACGAATCTTGGAGGGGTGAGACGGCACAGCGTGCGCACGCGAGGTCCGAGAACCACATGCTCACTTATTGGCTCTGTTACGCGCGTCCATGGTTCGGTGATGAGGCAGAACACGAGAAAGGCCAAAACTGCGAGAAAGACCAACAGCAAGACGAACGGCGCGAGCAGGTGACGCTGACGGGGGGCGGATTCGGGCTCGATGCGTCCGTTGGGCACGAGTCAGAACTCAGAAGAAGTCCAGATATGCCAGCCCGCCCATTTGAAGAAGACAGCCCCGAGAAGGACGCTCGCTGTTGCAGCTGCCACGCTCAGCACAGTCAGCATGGCACCCTGAGCTTTGACGCACTTGATGAGCTTGAAACTGACGTACAGCGCTATTGCGGCAGGAACGAAGAAGAACGGAATCAGGTAGCAGAGCATGCTTGCTTCGATGAGCCCCGTGCGGTCGACACGGCCATTATTGTGCCAGGAGTCTATCTCGCCACAGTGTACGCGCGTGCACGCCTGAGAATCCCAAGAACCCGGCGTCACTCTCGCCGTCAACACGCGGAGGGACTCTCGATGTACCGCAGATTCAAACGCCGCCTGGCCGCTCTCGACCCGCGCCGTGAAGGCGAGGAACTCATCGCCGCACTGGCCGTCATCCGCGAGACGGGCGAAGCCCCGCCCACCGGCACTGGTGAGCGCGCCGCCGGGTTGTGACCTCGGGCCCGCGACGGGGTCTACTTTCCGGGCAACTGGAGCTTGATCTCACCGTCGGCGACGAAGGTGATGGCGGTGGGGCTCTGGGACCACAACTGCGGAAGACTGCTCCCCAGAATCAGCTCGCTCCCCGGGGGATCTTTGCGGTTGTCCGTCAGACGCAGAGAGGGAAAGCCAAAACCACCGACCGTGATGTGGGCGGCCAAGCGACCCTTGGCGTCTGCGAGCTCCAGATGCGGGTGGTCCGACGCGGATAGTCTTACTCCGATGCGCTCCACGCCTGTTGAATCAAACATGGATAACTCCGGGCTCAGAAGCCGTGCCGCCGAGAGTCTAGCTGACACCGTTCCGTTCTCGCGATACAGAGTCAGACCTGCTGCGCCGTGCTTGTCCACGTCTAGTTTGCAGCGGACTACGCCTCTCTCGTCACGGATCACGAGAGCGTCCGACTCGCGCATGCGAGAGTCCGAATCAGACGCGAGATGAGCAGAACAAGCGCCGCCGAACACGGCAGCGACGAACATCAGCGCAGTTAGTTTCATGGGAGCGAGTGTAGCCCCACCTCCAAGCGAACTCCGAGACTCACCAGGCCCGTCACGGGGACACGCGATGGAGATCAGGAGGGGGGAACTCGACGACCTGCACCAGGACCCCTAGCTGATAGACCGGACCGTAGGGCACCGTGAAGCGGAAGCCCCCTTCTACCGGTCGATGCGCGTCGTCTTCCCTGGTTTGACGACCACCGGCGGCGACTTCGAGTACACCTGGTTGAGCACCGCCGTGAGGTCCATCACGTCAGCACGCTCGATCACCAGGACGCGATAATCTCCCGGTGGAAGCCCATCGACACGAATTCGGCCCCGTGCATCGGTCGAGGCGGACACCCAGAGAGGGTGGTCGATCCACTTGATGATCAGCTTCGCCTTCGGATCCGGTTTGCCGTCGGTGCGAACGACCGCGTCGAGGGTACCCGCTCGCGCAAGGCGCACCGAGGACACCGTTGCCTCCTCTCCTCCGCGGACATCCACGGGCTCGGTGAGATAGGCAGCGTGGCCTGGGTACTGGATCGCGAACCGGTAGCACCCGGGCTCGAGGCGCGGGATGCTCCAACGCCCAGACTTCGACGCGCGGGCCCGCACCCACGTGTCAGTGGGGTACTGGAGCCTATAGCTGACCTCCGGAGGTGACGGAGAGCCACACTGCCAACGCCCCGAACGTGCATTGCGCCAGAAGAGGGCAACCCCCTCGATATCCGTCACTGTGACGAGGGCACCTCCCAGCGGGCGGCCAGCCGAATCACGTACCGTCCCGCAGACACCACCGCCACGCTGGAGTCGGATCGGCTCCGCTCCGCCTCGCCACGCGGTCAAGTGCTTCGGCGCGTAGCCGTCGGCGGAGACCACGAACGCCCACCAGTCCTGAGGTCGCGCGAACTGCCCACGCCAATTCTCGACGAGTCTCGCCGGCCCCGGAGTCCCCGCCCAAGCGTCGGCTCGAGCGACTTGAAAGGACTTAACGGCACGCCCGGTCTCGGCATCCACGACCGTCTCGCGAACCGTGGAAGGCTGCGCGAGCGCAGCCACTTGCGTGAGGGACGCCACGAACAAGCAGGTGGCAACGATGACAGGGTTGGCGGCGATGGGGTTCGACAACGAACGGCCTCCCGGGATTTGACGGCCGTCTGCACGGGACCCTTCCGGAATTCCCTGATATGCCCTGGCGGCAATGGGGGTCTGAGTGGCCAGGGTGCCCGAAGGACTGGACTCCGGGTTCGGACGCGCTACTTCCGGCCACACCTACCGTAGGTGATCCGTCCGTTCCCATCCGTAC
>JANQEO010000237.1 GCA_028278325.1 Candidatus Binatia bacterium | reverse complement strand
TCAAAAGAGAGGACGTGGAAATGCTTCATACTGTGCGGTCTCCTCGAGACACCAAGGGGGCGGGCGGCGATAAGAAACTATTACGTGTCTCTTTAGGTTTTGATAATCACTCTACCTCATCGGGTCAAACGAAATCGACCAAATTATCGTCGATTTAACAGAACTTTCGGCGGTCGGGTCAGTCGCTCGAGACCGAGATCTTGCGCGCGGCCTTCTGGGCCTCCCTGGTCTTGGGTAGACGTATCGTCAGAACGCCGTTCTTGAAGTCCGCGTCGATGCCTTCCTCGTCGACTCCATCGGGAAGCCGGAAGGATCGCTGGAAGGAGCCGTAGCGGCGCTCAGATACGTAGCGGTCCTTGTCCTTGGTCTCGCGCTCTTCCTTCTTCTCTCCCTTGATAGTCAGGAGATTACCGCGAACGGACAGGTCGAGATCCTTCTCGCTCATACCGGGGAGTTCCGCCGTGATCGTGTATTCCTTAGTCTTTTCAACGAGATCCACCGCCGGCATGGACAGACCGAAAGAGCTCTCGATCTTGGCCAAGGGTTCCAGGTCGAAGAGACGGTCGAACATGCTGCGGCCGAAGCCCACGCGGGGGAACTCGGTGAAGAACTCGTTGAATACTTTGTCGATACGCTCGCGAAGCGTGGCCAGGGCGTCGGCGCTCCGCTTGGCGGCCGGGGCCTTGGTCTTGGAACCTTGTGCCGGCTTCTTGACGGCGACCTTGCTCGAGCCAGCGCCGCCCGAGGCTTTGGAAGTTTTCGTCTTCTTCTTTCTGATTGCCATGTCTGGTCCTCCGTCTTGGCGGTTGTGCTCCGCAGATTGTCGCCCGTGTTCATGCAGACGCAAGCGGCTTGCCCGGACTTCTTCGCCGTCGATGCCTAGTTGATCACTGTCGTCGCATTGACGCTCCGGAGCGGGCTTCTTTAGCGTCGCCTGTGCCGTCCCCGTGGCTGATCGAGACCCGCCGCGGGCGACGAGGAGGCGGAATGAACCGGCGATACGCAACCGTACGAGCGGCATCGACGCTTTCAGCGCGCAAGGCCTGGCTCGTAGTCACTTCATTCGTAGCCGCTGCCGGCATGGTCGCGCTCGCGGCCACCGAGCCCCAAGCGGCCGTGGCAAGGGCGGTCACTTCGGGGCCGGAGTCGCCCGCCTTGGCCGATCGCGTGGAGTTTAGACGCGAAGTCTTGCGCCGTCGCCTTGCCGACAGGCCCACGAGGATGCCGGGTGGGTATGAAGCCGGGCCCTTGCCCCTTGCCGGAGTTTTGACGTCACCTTCCCCCGCCGCCCGCACCGGGGTCGAGCCCGCGCCATCGCTTGGCGAGCCGGCCAAAGCGCGATGAGCTGTCGCCCGTCCGTCCTGGTCTTGGGTGCCTCTTGGTTGGCACTCGTCTTAGTCGGCGCCCCTGCGGTCAGGGCCCAGTACGACTTCCCGCTGCCCGGTGCGGCGGCGCAGGGTTCCCAATCCGGGCACGGCTCGGGAGCGTTTGCCGGTCTCGCGTCTGCGCTCGGCGCCGACCCTGCCAGCGGTGCTGCAGTTACTTCCATCCCGATCGAAGTGCCTCCGGGCAGGCTCTTGATGACGCCTAGGCTCGAGCTGGTGTACTCGAGTCATGGTGGCCCCAGTCCCTACGGTTTCGGATGGGACCTCCCGATTGGCCGAATCAGCCGGTCTTTGAAGTGGGGCGTGCCCCGCTACGACAACGATCCTCACGGCGGCGACACCTTCATCCTCGAGTTCGCGGGACAGGCCATAGAACTCGAGCACGCGGGCGGCAAGCTGTATCGCGCCCGCTTCGAAGGCTCCCACTTCAAGATCGGTTTTCAAGACGGGGCGGAGAACTTCTGGAAGGTCTTCGACAAGAACGGCAACAAGTACATCTTCGGAAAGCAGTCGGCCGACGCCGGCGCGCCGCGCCACAGCCGTATGGGGCCCGATGTTTCGACCTCGACCGGCACATATGCCTGGTTGCTCGAGAGCGCCGAAGACATCTTCGGCAACCGCATCGACTATCACTACGGTCCCACACTGCCCGCCGAGCCGGGTCCGCGTGGGCTGCCCGAAGAAATTCGCTACGGAGGGTTCGGCCCTGAAGAGCACATCTTTCGTATAGCGTTTCATTGGTCGTCGACGGGCTATCCGAGCGCGCCCGCACTCGACTATTCCGCGGGGTTCGCTCGGCCGGAAGGCGGGTTGCGCCTCGACGCCATCACCACCCACGTTGCTGCCGGAGTGGAGGCCGCACCCTTCGACCGAGACGAGAACGTCGTGCGCGAGTACGTCTTCGTCCACGACGACGCCAGAGACAAGGCGGGAACGCATACGTTGGCCGGTGTCGGTCTTACCGCATACGCGGGGCCTGCGGGCGGGCCCGACGTAACGGCACCCGAGACGGTGTTCTTGTACTCGAGGGCAATAGTCACGGGCTGGCCGCTCGGGGCGCCCCAGGACCGAAGTGACGCGGCGATACGGTTCCCGTCCCCTGGACCGTTTCGGCATCTCGACTCCTCATCCTGGTATGACGTCTTCGACATAAACGGCGACGGTCTGGTCGACTACGTGGGTAAAGAGTTCTTGCTTCCCAACTTTCCGCCCTCGGTACGCCTGGGGACGGGTTCGGGGTTCGGCGCTTGGCAGCCCTGGCCGTGGCCCGGCGGAGGTGGGGACTCCAAACTCATACGCAAACTCGACGGTGGTGGGAACATCACGGTCGACATCGTGGATGTCACCGGCGACGGGCTGCCCGATCTTGTGGATGCGCGTCAGGATCACCACTGTTCGCTGACGACCCCGTCGAGTTGTGTGTGGCTAGTCTATGAGAACACGGGGCATGGGTTCGCGCAGTCACCTCTTTCCTGGGCGGCACCTCATGCGTTTTTGCGAGATACCGGCGGCAGCGGCGCCTTGCGGCGCGACACGGTGGATATGAACAACGACGGGCTGCCTGATTTCGTGGATTCGCGCTCGGACCTGGACGGGCATTGGGATGTCTACTGGAACACCGGCGCGGGGTTTGTGACGGCTCCGGAGCGAGTCGAGGCACCGGCGGCAGATATCGCTGTTGTCGACGCGAGCCCGGTCGGTATCGGCACCGTACGCGTATCGGGACTGTTCGACATCAACGGCGACGGGCTACCCGACCATGTCGATGCCTTTGATGGTGCCTCCAGGGGTGCTCTACACAATAGCCAATACGCTTGGACAGTACGCCTAAACAACGGATCGGGCTTCGAGTCGCCGGTCCCATGGGGAGTGGAAGGCTGGGGGTCGGAGTACGGCCTGGCGCCTTTGCCGGGATTCTACGCTCACGTTGCAACCAACACCTCGATCGCCAAGGCTTGGACGGAACTGATCGACATGACCGGCGACGGTCTACCCGATCTGCTGCGTCCCATTCAGGTAGATCCGGCTACGCAGGCTGTCGGCGAGGACGAATCCGGCAATGGTCCGCAGCTCCCCGGCGCGGCCTGCGGTGACGTACCTCAGTGTGCGATCGGTGTTGCCGAACTACCCGGGTGTTGCAGGGGGCTACTGTTGTTCGTCAACACAGGCGGTTCTTTCTCCTCGCCCGTGATCTGGAACGCATGGGGAGCCGAGTGGCCCGGCGTCTTCAGCGAGAGGCTGCGTCACTACAGCGATGCGGTGTGGCCGGTCGACGGCCGGGAGTATGATCTCTTCGATTTCGACGGCGACGGTCTCGTCGATCTCGTCGAGCGTATCGGCCCCGATGACGAATGGCATGTGTACCGCCATCCGGCAGCGCCGGTTGGTGACGGTGATCTCTATCGCACGAAACCCAACCTCCTGGTCGGGATGCTCAACGGCGCCGGCGGCGAAACTTTGCTCGAGTATGCGCCGGTGACGATGCTTGGCGATTCACCTTGCTCCTATGCTGACGATGCGACGCCGGTCTCCGGGGACTGCGTGCCGTTTCCCTACTGGGTAGTGACCGCAGAGCAGTCCTCTGACGTGTTCTCCGATCAAGTGCTCGGCAACTCGGAGCCCGCTAGGACGTCCTTCGCATACGCAGACGGAATCTATGATGGGCGCCACAGGGAGTTCCGCGGCTTTGGCCGGGTGTGGAGCCGGGATTCTTCGGGCAAGATCTTTTATGCTTCGTTTCACCAAGACGAGGCTCGTTTCGGTCTGCTGGACGAGTCGTGGCTATTGGGCGATCCGGGCTGTGACTGGGCTCCTCTGTCGCCATCGCCCGAATGCGATCCCTGGAAACTGGTGCTTTCGCACGAAGACAATGTCTGGCCGGATGTGGACGAGTTGTTGGCGCCCGAGCCGCCGCTCAGGCTGGATCTACTGCTCGCTGAGCACATAAACACGCCCTACAAGCACGATGCGTCGGCGACCGCATCGCCCGAACCCGTGACCTCTCTCGCGCGGCACACGCACTATAGATACGACGAATACGGCAATGAGATCGAAAACACCGTCGTCAGCAATGCGGGGTCCTACGTTTTCTCGACGCTCACGGACTACGAGAAGATCGATCCCCCGCCTGCATCGACCGGTCTGCCGCTGGAGTATCGAGTGGGCCGGGCCACACGGGTGTTGACCCTCGCCGACGGCTCGAACTCACCACTCAGCGAGAAGCGCTTCGAATACCGCAACCGAAGCTTACGGTCGGTAAGCACCTGTAGGAGGTGGAACAGTGAGGGGAGTTGCATCGATGATGCGTGGTCCGTTCGACGCTATTGGCACCGCGCAGGCGGCCTGGTGCGTAAGACGATGTCCCCGCTGCGAGACAAGGCGCGCGTAGCCAATCGCGACTTCGATGCCCACGGTCTCTACGCGCTAGCCACCAAGATAGGAAGACTGAGGACGCGGCGCGAAACTACCTATGACTATCGAACGGGCAAACTTCTGAGCGTCACCGGACCTGACGGTGAAACGTACCGTACGTCCTACGACGGCTTGGGCCGTGCGGTGGAGTTCATAGGGCCGGACTTCGATGGCCAGGGCGACGTCGTGGAGAGAAGGTTCCTCTACCTCGACCCGGTACTCGACCCCTTACAGCCCGACGCATCGGTGCCTGGCCACGTGATCGTCGAATCTGCGAACCTTGCACCTACGGTCACGTATTACGATGGCCGTGGCCGTGAACTTTACACGAAGACCATGAGGCGAAACGAGCAGGGCACACTGCGAGGAGTCTATACGGGGATCAAGCGCTTCGACGCGGGAGGAAGGGTGATAGCCGTCGCGGTGGCCTTCGACGGGCCACACACGGGCGACGACCCGGAGATGGTCGAAAGCGATGCGCTGGGAGACTTCGACCGAACTCTGATCTCTTCGGTACCGGGGTGGACCGAATACGTTTACGACCCCATCACCGGGCGCCCTCTAGCCAAAGTTCTTCCCGATGAGCGTTCCACGTCCGTGTTGTTCGACTTTGGGGTCCCCGGAGTAAGGGCGACCGTGGATGCCAACCAGTCCGAGGCGGGTTTTGAAGGCGCTGTAACGCTCGAGTACTTCGACGGGCTCGGCCGTCTATTGAGCCGTGAGTTATGCTCGTTGCTCCCCGATCTCTACGCCGGCCAGGCTTGTCCGGCGGCGGCGTTGCTGTCGAAGCGCTCTTTCGAGTACGACGGCTTGGACAGACCCATACGTGAGTGGCTCGACGGTGTGGCCGGCCCTCTGCGCGTCGTCGAATACGACGGTATGGGCAACGAGACCTTTATAGACGAAGCCGACTCCGGAATGTGGATGCATGGCTACGACGCCGCCGGCAACGTAGTTACCTCGATCGACCCGCGCGGCCAGAGAATACTACGGCGCTATTGGAAGTCGGGAGAGCCCAGAGAAATAAGAGGCCCGACCACTCGCGTTCGCTTCCGGTATCACCGTAAGGGGCTCGGCGCGGGTAAGGTGCAGAGCATCTCGGTCGAGACGTCCAGGACGGGCGCGTCCCCTGCCACGATCGAGCGCCATTACGCCTACAATCGGCGCGGCTTGGTAGCGGGCGAGCGCCTGGAGGTAAGCACAGGACTCCTCGATGTATCCGGCTTCGACTTTGCTCACGGCTACGAGCTTCCTGACAGGGTGAACAGCACCCGATATCCGGGCGGGGTCGACGGAGCCTACGAGACCGTTACCACCGGTTACGATGCGCTATCGGGACTTCCTGTATCCCTGAGCACTTCCGTTGCGTCGACCGGCGTGGCCGCCGACGCAGGCTATGACGTCCTCGGCAATCTGGCTTGGATCGAATACGGCAACGGCACAGTGGACCTGTTTTCCCATGATGACCCGGTGGACGGCGGGCGCTTGCGATGCGTTACGACAGACTTCATCGACTCCGCGGCTGGTGCATGCGTCCCCTCGTCCAGGGCCCTAAGGTCGTTAGATGTCAGCCGCCGCGATGCGCTGGGACGAATTCTCGAGATCAGCGACCGCCTCGTAGGGACCGGCGACACGGCCTCTGCGCATCAGCAGGTGACCTACGATCGCGTGGGGCGGGTTGCCAGCGTCGACTACGGCCAAGGCCTCGGAGCCGATTCTGACACGTTTGCCTACGGTCCTACCGGGAACCTCACGGCCCGCAACGATATCGTATTCGCCTATGATCCATCGCATCCGCACCAGATGAGTGCCTGGTGGCAAGCAGGCTCCGGACCCACGGCGGTCGGCCATGATGCCAACGGCAACCTCGTGACGGGCCGCTTCGGCCGCTCGCTCGAGTACGACGAACACGATCGCCTGGCACGCGTAAGCGCCGGCAGTGTGATGGTGCAAGAGAACTTCTATGATCACTCGACGACCCGCGTGGCCCGTTACGATGAACAAGGGGCCGCTACGCACTACTTCAACGGTCTGTTCGAGATAGACTTCTCCGCCGACGAAATCGTGCGTCACTTCTACTTCGGCTCCCGTCCGGTCGCTTCCGACAGGATCTCGCGCTTCCCGGGCCCGGGCGATCAGGACGGAGCCGCCACGCCGAGTTACTATCATTTAGACCATCTGGGCTCGCCTCAGGTTGTCACTGACGGTGACGGCAACGTCGTCGAGCAGATCCGTTACCGCGTCTTCGGTGAGGTGCGCGGGGTTTGGGCCTACGGAGACGGCCAACCGCAGGAGGCGTCATCTGTTGTTTCCGAATTCGGTTTCGCGGGGCAGGAGGCGGACGAAGAGACGGGATATCTGTATTTCGGTGCCAGGTTCATGGATCCCGAGCGCGGATCGTTTCTGACCCACGATCCCAAGAGGCAGTTCGCGTCCCCCTATACGTACGCCGGATTCGATCCCGTCAACGGTGTCGATCCCGACGGTACCCTCGTGTTGGGTCTGGGCACGGCGGAGTTCTTTACGGGCTTGTTCGCAGCAGCAACCTTCGTCGACGTTCTGTTGGATGGAGCCGATCTCGGCGCGGCACTGGCGGCTGCAGGCTCGGCGGGCGCCACCAGCCTGGCCTTCGGCCCCATTCAAGGAGGCCTGACCGCTCCGCTGGCGGGCGTCGCTCTAGGATCTTTGAATGCCGCACAGCTTGCCGATCTCGTGCTTGGGGTGTCGTCGGCGGCCGAGAGTTTTCGCAGCGGTGCCGCTGCGCGAGGAGTCGCCGGCGTCTCCGCGACGGCGTTCGGTCTGTCGAAGAGCTTGTCTGTCGCGTCGAGTGCATCTGCAATCGACGACGACGCCCGTCAAGGGGCGGCGCCGGCTGCTCGTCTCGATGGCGACGGGATCCTACGATTCGGCGTTCTGGTAGCAGGCGGGAACTCCGCCATCGATGCGCAAGCGCTGATGGCGGCGGAACGAAAACGAGATAGTGCGAATGCCGATCACGACGCGGCGGTCAGGCAGGCACGGCTGGAGGAGCTCGAAGCGGCCAGTCAGGTCATGGGAATCGCGGCGCTGACTCTGGGTGGGGCGGCCCTGTTGACGCCGCCGGGATCCTTGGCGGCTACCGGCCTGTCGGCGGGCGCGTTGTTCTTGAGCGCGGCCTCCACTTCCACAGGTTTGATGACCGACGTGTTGCAAAGCAGGTTCGACGCAGACACCCTCGCGCGCGTTGCGGGGGGTATAGGGACGGTCGTTCCCGGGCCGATGGGTATCGCGTACAGCTCTGCCGGGAGCGCGTTGTCGCTGCTCAATCAGGCAACTTCGCCCCCTCCGGGATTCTCTATGGACCCTCGGGGCAGGCTCAACCAGGTGTTGCGTAGCCAGGGCCGAGCGGGAAGGCCCTAGATGTAGATGAGAGAGGCGCAAGTGATCGTAAGGCATAGCAGAGGGAGAGTAGCGCTGGCTGCCGTGCTTGCGGGCAACGGTGTCCTCGTCGGGCTCCTGGCGGACGCGAATCCGTGGCTAAGCTATACCCTGTTCTCGCTTGCTGCCGGTGTCGCGTTGCTGGGAGCCTGGTACCTGTGGGTTCCGATGTTCTCGCTCGACGGGGATACTTGCAGGATCCGTCGCTCCCCCGGAACCCGAAAGCTCGAAGTCGATCTTTCGGACATCGCGCATTGCAGTTATGACGCGGCCGCGCGCCGGCTGACTTTCGAAGATGGTAGCGGTGAAACCAGCAGCGTCGCCGCCTTGTTGACGCCCGCGCAGATCGTCGCTGTCGGCGAGGCCCTGCGCGGCCGGGCGATCAGCTTTTCTGCATCCCCGGAACCGAAAGGGTGAAGTGCAGAGCCGCCTCCGGGCAACTCTTGATGCAGGCGCCGCAGTTATCGCACTCGATCGAGGAGCTCTCCTTCAAGACGTTGAGCCCTTCTTCGCAAGCGGGGTGACAGAGGCCGCAGTTGGTGCAGCCCTGGTGTGATACCCGGACGCGAAGCACCCGAGCCGAGCCGAGGATTCCGTACAGCGCTCCCCCCGGACACATCGTGCGACACCACCAGCGCGGAGAAACGAAGACCTCGACGACGACCATGACGGCCAGGATGGTCAACATGCCGGTTACGCCCGTCCCGAAGATAATCGCGTGCGCAGTGCGGCTGAGCAGGGCCGGCGGATAGAACATCGAAAAGATCGGTAGCGACGTTGCCACCGCAAGCACCACGCCCACGATCAGGAGCACATACTTGTTGGCATGGGAGACCTCGAGGGCCGGAGGGTCCAATCCTATCCGGCGCAACACACCGCGAAGCTTCCCAGTGGCTTCGAACACGAGGTAGCCGGGACAGATCCAGCTGCAAAAGACCCGGCCGAGGAGCACGGTCAGCGCCACGGGTATCAGGATGGAAATCAGCAGCGGCCAGTGCAGATCGTGAGTCGCCGACGTGGCCTCGACGAAAGCAAGGGGGTCGGCAACGTCGACGCCGCCCAGGCGCATCGACCAAAGGTTGCCGTTGTTCGCCAGCAGAAAAGCTTCGGGATCGTCGAGCTTGCCGACCCGCTCGTCGATGATGGTGAGGGCCTGACCGCGCCATCCGGCGACATCCGTTATCTCGCCGATGCTGCGCGCCGCCCGGTAATGATAGTAGAGGCCGAGGAAGATCAGGCAGACGACGAGGGCGACCGTCGACAGCTGAACAAAGCGCCGAACCGCCTGGATCACTCGGTGTCTGCGTTGACGATCCGCTTCCATCACACCATCGGCCGGATCGGCACGGCTTTGATAGCGGGTTCTCCGCGCAGGACGACGCGGCATATCTCTTCACAGAGGCCGCAGCCTACGCACTCGTCTTCGTAGACCAGCGGGGCAAGCAGAGATCCCGGCTCGTAACGAATGGCGCGCTCGCGCTGCGGGCAAACCATGTAGCATTCGCCGCAGATGCCACGCCTCTCGCTCTCGCCTTCGACTTCGGTGTGCGGGCGGCCGAGTTCGCTCAGCAGCCGTTGTTCGTGCCGTATCCGTTTTGCCTTGTGGGAGAGGCAACGGTCCTTGTCGAGGGCGACGCTCGCCATGCGCACTTGCGCGCGGTCTTGAGGCCGCATCGGCTGCAGCACCGCTGTCGGGCAGACTTGAGTGCATTCCATACACAGATCGCAGGCGGATTTGGCAGGATCGACGTAGGGCGTATGAAAGTAACGTCCCGCGGATTCAGTGAAGAACTGGACCGCGCCCTTGTCGCAGACATCCTGGCAGCGGTAGCAGCGTATGCAGCCGGCCAGAAAGCGGTCCTCCTCGACGGCACCCGGAGGACGAATGACGCCGCTGACGACCCGATCCGCATAAGGCAGCTTGCGAGAGGGGTACAGTGACCTCGTGGTCTTTCGGGCGAGAAGGAATTGGCCGGCGAGAATCGCCGATGCAAAACTCAGCACCGCCGGCAAAGCCTTTGCCAGCGATGTGACGAAGGCGCGTCTGGTGAGCATCATCGCCACCCCGGCGGCTAGCGCAGCGCGCGTGCCACTCTCCCCCCGTTGCAGCAAGCCATATGCCGCTTTGCGGGTCCGAAGGCCTGGAAAACGCCCGTCTTGCTTCTCAGACTTGGGACCGGTCGGCCCGACCGTTGGCAGGATTGAGACAGCACATTGGCCCGGTTCTGGACACACCTCGGGATTCTTGGATATGGTTTCCGCCGGTTCGCCTTCGTCGACTGCGCTCAGAGTGCTGCCATGAGACTCTTCTTCATCATCGACGAGACTCCTTTCTACCACCCACAACTCGTTGAGGACTTGTTGCGCCTTAGCCGCCCCGAGGATGTTTGGGCAGGGGCCGCCGTCATCCCACGGGCGTCGAGGAGCAACGACCTCGAGACTTTCTTCCGCCGCAACTGGCGCCAGTTGTGGCCGAGCGAGATTACGCGTTTGGCGGTCCGGAAGTACGGCGCCGCTGCTCGCGAGGGATTCCTATCCGGAAAACTTTCCTTGCGCCCGGTTTCGGTAGCGTCGGTGCTCCGGCAGAACGACATTCCGATCGTGGAAGTCGACGGCAACCTCAACGCGCCTGACTGTGTGTCGGAGATCCGGGCGTTTCATCCGGATGTGGTCATCTGCTCGACGTCGTCGATACTCGAGGCGGAGTTGTTGGGGTCGGCCTCGCGCTGTTGCCTGAATCGGCATGCCTCGCTGCTCCCTGCCTACCGAGGCAGGCTCCCCGTTCTGCACGCGCTCGCGGCCGGTGAAAGCGAAGTGGGAGTATCAATCCACTTGATGACACCCGCCGTCGATCAGGGTGCGGTGTTGGCACAAGGCCGCGTGTCCGTGGCTGAGGGCGATACCCTGACGGCATTGTACGGCAAGTGTTTTGAAATCAGCGCGCCCTTGATACTGGAGAGCCTCGACAAGGTAAGGTGGGATGATTTCACGGCGGTCGCGAGCGACAAACAACCTTCCTATTTCGGTCTCCCGACTGCGGAGACCTTCAAGCGTTTCCGCGAAAACGGCGGCAGGCTGGTCTGACAGCTCGAACCGCTCCGCTCACACCTGACCGCGTCGGGTGCTATAGACGATGACTCGCAGACAGTGGGCCATTCTGGGAGCCGCCGCCTTCCTGGCGGTAAGCGCCGCCATCGCGCTCAAAGCCTATCGGTCTATGGATCAACCCGGTGCCGCTGGTGCCGCTACATGGGTCTGGCAGGATTTCCGAGACGTCATCTACTATCCCGCCGTTGCGATGCGCGAAGGCGTCAACCCGTATGACACCGGAGTCTATCCTCAGCGTTACCCGGTCCGCTATGGATTCCCTCTCTACGCGCCCCATTTCATCGCCCTGAACCTCCCGTTCTCTTTCTTGGCCCCGGGCGTTGCCGAGGCTGCATACTACTGTTTCAGTCTGGTGCTCATCGTCTTGCTTGCCTGGTTGGCCCTTCGTGTCTGTTCGGCAACCGACGACGCTGCGGCCGTTGCGTGGTGGGCCTTCGGGATAGTCGCAAGCCGCGCCGCCTACATCGATCTGGTCAACGGACAGCCGGCCGTTGCCCTTGCCATCGGCAGCTTGCTCGCGCTGGAGTTCTCGCGAACCAAACCGTGGTTGGCAGCCTTCGGACTGGCGCTAGCCGCGATCAAGCCGACCTACGGAGTGCCCTTGGCCTTTCTCATGCTGTGCCGGGGGGACTTCCGCGTCGTGTTGATGGCCGCTTTAGTCGCCGGTGTCCCGGCTCTAGCGGTGTGTGCGGTGCTGGCAAGTGCCAGCGGAGGGCTTGCAGAGTTCGGTGCCGCCGTTGCGGCCAACCCCGGCTACTTCAAGATCAACCTCAACGCTCTGCCTTTGACCAGCTGGACGCGCATAGATCTCGCCGCCACGCTTGCAAAGCTTCTCGAATGGGCGCCGCCTCCATCTTTCTCGTCGCTGGTAACGCTGGTGGTGTTGTCGGTGTCCGGCGTCGTTGTATTCCTTCGCGAGCGTGCGCGGCGTTCGGCATCAACCGACGGCTTGGGCCAAACTCTGATCTATCTCACGATGCTGGTCGCGATCTATCACCAGCCCTACGATATGCTGGTGCTCGCAGCCCCGATCGTCTCCTTGGCGGTGGGCGGAGACGATCGTTGGGAGGGCGTCGGTAGAAATCTACGGTGGAGCTTGCTGGCTCTGATGGTGTTCGCAGCGTTCAACTACCTCGGGACCTGGAGGGTGCTGCTGTGCTTCGAGGCTTACGGTGTTCTGTGGAGGACGGTCGCGTCGCTCACGGGCGTGGCGCTGGCGGCCGCCTTTGCCATCTCTTTGGGCTCGGCCCTGACGCAGGGTGCGCGGGCCGCTACTTCGACGACATAGTTGCGCCGAGAGGCGGCCGGACCCCGCGCGGGCCGAAGTTCTGGACTCAGTACCAGAGCTCAGAGCGCCGACACGTCGCTTCCCAGTCGACGCTGCAGCGATAGGGGCGCGCCCGGTCGGACGTGCGATAGCAATCGCAGAAGCCGAGGATCCGGTCGCGCGCCATGGCATCCTCGCAGGTCGCGGCGCGGTCGGCCGTCTGCAGGGCGTGCAGACAGGCGCGCAGTTCCGACCAGCTTGCAGCCGTCTCGGTGCCGCTGATGATGCCTGCGCTTACGAGCGTGGGTGCCGAAGCAAGCATGGCCACGGCGATGAAGGACATGAAGATCTTACGCATTGGGTTCTCCTCTACCGGGTCGGCGCGCGGCCGCCCGACTGGACCGAGGGTAAGTCCGCCTTTGGCCGGCCGTCAATGCAGTCGCCCGGTCCAGGGCTCTCCAGCCCCCAGGTCTCTGTGTCCGGGTAGCAATATGCGGCGTTTGAGGCGGCGCCTGCTTGAGCGTGCGCCCTGTTAGAATTTGGCGATTTAGGGGGGGAATCATAGACAGGGCAAGGGTGGATGGGTTAGGCTCCCGGTGAAAATTCGGCCGCTCGTTTTCCTCGAGATCTGGTTCAAGCGGGAAGGGGGACTTGACCATGCTCGATACCGTAGCTCGCCGCGTGGCCGCCGCCGTAATCACGCTAACTGCCCTGTCGGTATTTTCGCCGACTTCATCAGTCGACGTCTGGGCTCTTGATAGCGCACCGAAGATCGTCATCTCGATCAGTAGCGGCTCGGGGACCACGATCTGTGACAGTGACTGCACTACGTGTACCGTCGGCTCCGGAGAGTGCATCGACACAGTCGAAGAGGAACTGCTGTTGTGCAGGCCGCTGGCTACGACGCTGCCGATCACCGGCTGTGACTGGGAATTGCTCTTCGACGGTGACTCGGCGGGGCTGCAGCTCAACAGTCAGTTACGGGCCGCCGAGATTGCACCCAACGGCAACATCGTCTTCGTTGCTCTCAACGACGAGAACCTGCCCGACATCGGCTCCATTTCGAAGAACGATGTAGCGCTCTTCGTCCCTGACGACGTCAATCCTCCGTACATGGGCGGAGGACCCTATACGATGGGCACCTTCAACTTCTACCTGAACGGAGATCTGACTCAGCAGGACGAAGCGACCAAGCCCTGGGATGCTCTGGAAATCCTGCTGGAGGATGATTGCGCCTCCGACATACAGATACAGCCGGGCGCCGAGTATTCGTGCCCGATAGTGGGCTCTCTTACTTCGGGCTCGGGCAGCACCGGGCTCGGCGGCATACGCTTTCGCAACGAGGACCTGTTGCGTTGCGTTCCGGCCGGCTTTGGTGTGGATGGGACAGTCGAGGCCTGCACGTATTCCTTCTTCCTCGATGCCAGCAACATCAACGCCGACACTTACGGCGAGAACCAGGGAATCACCACCGACATAGAAGCCATAGACTTCGTCAGTTTCGACCCGGCGACCATGAGCGGGGAGATGGCGTTCAGGAAGGGGTCGGGAACGCCCCCCGGCTTTCCCGCTCACCAACAGAACCGCGACATTCTCCTGTATGAGGGGACTTTTGGAGCAGGCCTCTGCGATGTCAGCGGCGACCTCTGCGCGGGGGACGGCGACTGCCCCATGAGCGAGACCTGTGACACCGGCTCATGCAGCCTCGACAGCGCCCCGTGCGCTACCGACCAGGATTGCTCGGGTGGGGGCAACACCTGCAACATCACCCGATATCCGGCGGGAACCGTGAGCCTTCTGTTCGACGGGAGTGAAGTCGGCCTAGCCGGCAGTGCTCAGGAGATCGAGGCGTTCACCATCGTGCCCGACCTCGACAATGACGACATTCTGGACGGTAACGACACATGTACCAACCCCGGAGGCCAGCAAAATCTCGTGGTCAAACCCCGCTTGATCGCGAAGAGAATCAACACCGATGTAACGGTCGGCAACGACCGCTTGATCATAAAGGGTGAGTTCGGCCTACCGGGCTCGACGGATTTTTCCATGCTGGATCCACAGGCCAGGCCGGTTCGCATCGTAGTAGCTGCGAGCGACGGAACCATCCGCGTAGATGAGACTCTGGGCACGGGCACTTTCGCGGGCAAGGACACGGCCGGCTGGAAGGTCAACGGCAAGGGCACCAAGTGGACCTTCAACGACAAGACGGAAACTCCGGTCAACGGGTTCGTCAAGGTTGCCATCATCGACCGCAGCAAGAAGGTGCTCGACCGGGTCAAGGTCGTGGTCAAAGGCAAGGATGGCGACTACCCCATAGTGGAGGGGGATCAACCGTTGAGAGGTGTCGTCGTGGTGGGGGATCCGGCCGACGAGTGTACGGAGACCGACTTTGTGCTCGAAGAGTGCAATTTTAATGGGAAAGCTAACAACCTGGTGTGCAAGAGGTGAGGTACTGCTTAAGCCCCCCGACTGGGTGTCGGGGTTTGATTCTAAGACTTTCTACGTAGGCTGTGCGCTAATTCATTGGACCATAGGCTGAAACGGATGCTATAAACCCTGCAGGCAACGCGTTTGCCGTGAGGGGGTCGAGTTGAGTTTCCCGAGATTAGCTGCCGGTCTCGTCAGGATCGCGGATAGCGTCCCAGCTGTGGTCTGGGCTTCCTCGATCGTCGGCGTGGTCGCGGCCACGCTCTATCTGGCTCTGAAGACGCCGATCAGCGGCTGAGCCTTCCTTTCCGTATCTCTCGCGCAGGCGTTAAGCTCTGCGCCGTCTCTTCAGTTCCTGTTCCTTCGTATTGACGAGCCGCAACCGGTGGGTATCGGGATGGGGCCGGCGAGCCGCTACAATGTCGGCCGTGGATTCGACCGCATTCGTTTCGCTAGGCTTTGTCCTCGCGAGTATCGTTCTCCTCGGAGCTGCCGTCTACGCACTCAGGCGGCCGGCCGTGTTCGGCTTGACGGCCGGGCTGGCGGTCGCCTTGCTGCTGGCTTCGTTGGCCGCCCTTTCGGGCTCGTTTGGCTTGGCGACTCACGGCTATCGGGCCTTTACGCATGAGGAACTCGCGGCTGTCATAAGGACGCGCCCTACGGGCCCAAAGCGCTTCGCGGTCGAGATGGAGTTGGTCGACGGCACCGTCGAGCGCTTCGAGATCGCCGGTGATCAGCTGTATGTCGACGCTCGGATACTGAAGTGGAAGGCCTTTGGTAACCTGCTCGGATTGCATACGGTCTATGAACTGGACCGCATAGGCGGGCGCTATCTCGACCTGGACGACGAGAAGAACCGTCCGCGCACCATCGCATCTCTGGCTCCCGAACGTGTAGTGGACTTGTTCGGGCTGCGGCGGCGTTATGATTTCCTCGAACCCCTGGTCGACGCTGAGTACGGGTCGGCGACCTTCGCGATGGCCAGGACTGCCGCCGATTTCGAGTTGCGAGTCTCGACCACGGGTCTTCTACTTCGTCGTATCGAGCGCGGTTGATGATGAACCCAGCCTCCGGCACTGCGCTGCCACGGTTGCCTAACCGGGCTTCTACGCCTACACCATCGCGTTGATGGCACGCATGATCCGCAGCAACTTTCGCGATCCTATCGGCCTGTTCGGTCGCTTGCTGCGTTCGCGTAGCCGGGAAGCGTACTACGCCATGGCGACCGGCGCGGCGGCCGTGCTGGCAACCCCCCTTGATCTGTTGTTGTCGGGGAGGGAGGCGCGGCTGTACGAATCGGCCCCTGAGCCTTCGCAACCCGTGGTGTTCATCATGGGCGCGCCCCGCAGCGGGACGACGATCCTGTCCCAGGTGCTCATCAACAGCCTGCCGGTCGCGTACTTCAACAATCTCACCCAAATCTTTCCGAGATCGCCGATAACGGCCAATCGTGTGTTCGCTCCCTTCGTGCGCGTGCCGGCCAGCCCGCGCTACCGGAGCTACTACGGCCGCACCGCGGGCCTGGCGGGCACCAACGACGGTTTGCGTCTTTGGGACCGCTGGTGGACCGGCGATCGCTATCGGGTGCCCGAGGCCTTCGATGAGGCTACGGGTGAGGCGATGCGCAGCTTTTTCGGCGCCTATGAGTCCGCCTTCGGCAAGCCGATCATCAACAAGAGCAACGCCCTGGCCACCTGCTCGGCAGCGCTGGCGGAGGTGCTGCCGACGGCTCGGTTCATCTGTGTTGAGCGGGAGGCGCGCTTCAACATCCAGTCGATAATCGTCGCCCGCGAGACGATCCAAGGCTCCCGCGACCTGGTCTACGGTGTACAGGCCCCGGACGGGTGGCCGAAGTCGGACTACTTCGAGGCCGTGTGCTCTCAGGTTCTCTACCATCGAGCCAGCGTGCGTGAGCAACGCCGGCGCATGGGCGAGGACCGTATGTGGATCGTCGGTTACGAGGAGTTCTGCCGCGAGCCGTTGGCCCTGGTCGACCGTGTCGGAAGAGAATGGCTTGGTGTGAAGGTCGAGCCCTCGGTTGTCGCGCGGAGGTTGCCCGCTTTGAAGGTATCCAACCGTGTCACCATCGGCCGGGAAGACTTTGACCTCATCGAAAGCCGCCTCGACGCGCTGCCGACCAAGCTGGCCGCCATGGGAATACAGGCGGACTGAGCGCCGCCTGCCTTCAGTTGTCGATGCCTATGACGCGGTCAACGGCGCGCAGGGCGCTCGGAACCAAGGTCATGATGTCGGTTTCCATGTGTTCGAAGACGTAGGTGAAGTATGCGTGAGGGATCATCATGATGGTCAGCGTCATCAACTCAGGGGGAACGCCGGACTTGAACTCGCCGGCGGAGAGTCCCTCTTCGCAAGCCGTCAGCACCCGCTGGGCCGTTTCGTCCTGAGCGCGTCTGGCTTCATTGATGATCTCGCGTTTGGCTGCCAGTTCGAATCCGGCCGCTGCGGTGGCGTAGAGCTGCCAGCCGCTGGCGTTGGTCACGAACGCTTCGAAGTATCCCTCGATGAAGGCGTGTACCTTCCTGCGGGGGCTCGTCGCAGCGTCGACGCGGGCGTTAACGGTCTCGAGGACGCCTCGTTGCTGTCTCGAGACCATGGCGCGGAATATCTCGCCCTTGGTCTCGAAGAGCGAGTACAGGGTCCCGACCGACATCTCGGCTGCCGACGCTATGTCTTCGACGCTGACCTTGGCGAAAGGCCGCTCCGAGAACACCCGGAACGCGGCATCGAGAACTAGGTCGGTCCTGAACTTCTTTTCGCGGTCCTTTCGTGTAAGCGGAGGAGGCTTGTCCATGGAACTTCTTCGCTGCCGGTGGCTGTGCACCGGAAGGCGGGAAGGGTAGCGCTTGGCACGACGAAGTGCCAGTCCGCCGGACGCCTCGAGCAAGAGCCCGCCCGTTCCTGGCATCGGTATCAGAGCCATGCTAGGCGGGGACCCTTCATTATGGACTATCACGAGTTGAGACAGATGACCGTGGCGCAGATGCGCGAGGTGGCAGCCGATATCGAGGGCCTCGATGGTTCTTCCCAGATGCGCAAAGAGCAGTTGCTCAAGGCGATCTGCGAGCACCTGAACATCGAGATGCATGAGCACCACGATGTCGTGGGGATCGACAAGGCTGCCATCAAGACCAAGATCCGTGAGCTCAAGACGGCGAGGGATGCCGCGCTGGAAGCTCACGACCATACCCAACTCAAGCGGGTCCGGCGCAAGATCCACAGGCTGAAGCGGTCGATCAGGCGCGCGACCGTCTGAGGAGCCGGCAACCGGCCTCAGGCGCCGTGACGCGAGGCGTGCTCAGGACAGGAGCATGTTGACTGCTTGCAGAAGCGCTTCGCGGGAGAAGGGCTTGTCCAAGCAGACCGTAGCGCCCAGGGCCTCGGCAGTAGGCAGGTAGGAACCCTGACCCCGGCGGCTGCCGCCCGATATCGCGATGATCGGCAGGTCCGGAAAGCTCATGTGCAGTTCGGCGATGGTCTCGATGCCTTCTTTTTTGGGCATGATGATGTCGGTGATCACCAGTTCGACGGGATCGGCATGAAAGCGCTCGAGGCCTTCGACGCCGTTGGTTGCTTCGATCACTTCATGCCCTGCGTTGGCGAGCATCTCGGCGATCGTCTCACGCATCAGCTCTTCGTCTTCTATGACCAGTACGCGTGCCAAGGTGTCAGGCCTCCGCGGATTCTGACTCGCCGAACACCTCTCTTAGAGCGCGGCTGAGGTCGGACTTCATGAACGGCTTGCTTATGTAACCTCGCAAGCCCAGTTCCTGCGCTGTTTCCGGTGTCACCTTCTCGCTGAACCCGGTCGCGATGATGACGGGTAGGTCCGGGCGGATTTTCATCATCGCTTGGGCCAGGTCGACTCCGCAGAGATTGGGCATGGCCTGGTCGGTGATGACGACGTCGAAGCGATCAGGATTGGCTTCGAACTCCTTTAGCGCACGGAGGCTGTCCGAACAGGCGGTGACCTGATATCCGAGGTGCTCGAGGATTTCCTGGGTGGTGACGACCAGCTGTTCTTCGTCGTCTACGAGCAGGATACGCTCCGAGCCTTCCTTTTCGATCTCCTCCGCCTCTCCGCATTCTTCCTTGTCGGGCTGAGCGATTCCCTCGAAACGCGGCAGATAGACATCGATGGTCGTGCCCTCGCCCGGGGCGGTGTTGACCATGGTGGCGCCACCGCGGTTGACGATGATTCCGTGTATGACCGACAGGCCCATTCCCGTTCCCTTGCCTACGGGCTTGGTGGTGAAGAACGGCTCGAAGATTCTCTCGGCCGTAGCAGCGTCCATGCCGCATCCGGTATCGCTCACGCTCAACTTCACGTAGGTGGCTCGCCTGAGAGCGGGCTGATCGGTGATGAGCGCTTCATCGACGTCGACGGTTTGGAGGCCGACGGTAATCAGGCCGCCGTCATCCCCGATAGCGTGATAGGCGTTGGTGCAAAGGTTCATGATGATCTGGTGAACCTCGCTCTCGTCGCCTAAGACACGGCCGACCGCGCGGCTCATGTCGGTACGAATCTCGATCATCGCCGGCAGCGAGGCGGTGACCAGCGCGAGGGCTTCGTCGACGACCTTGTACATCTCTATCGGTCTGCCCGAGCTATCTTCCATGCGGCTGAAGGTAAGGATCTGCTTGACCAATCCCGATGCGCGGTGCCCGGCTTTCAGCACGCGCTGTATGTTCTGGTTGAGCTTGTCGTCTTGCCCGACGCGGTCGAGCGCCAACTCCGCATTACCGATCATCGAGCCGAGCAGGTTGTTGAAGTCGTGGGCTATCCCGCCGGCCAGCCCGCCGATCGCTTCCATCTTGCTGGCCTGACGCAGCTGGCCCTCCAGCTTCTCCTTCTCGGATTCGCTGCGCTTGCGCTCCGTGATGTCACGCATGATGAGCGTGAGTAGCGTCGACTCGTTGCCGTCTTCCAACTTCGAGATGGTGGCATCGACCGGGAACTCTTCCCCCGTATCCCGCAGCCCGTTTATCTCTCCATGCTTGCCGAGCACGCGTGCGGATACGTCGGAATCAAGGAAATTCTGTACGTAGGTCCTGAAGGCGGTTGCGTGATCGGAGGGGAAGAGCATCTCAACGGGGCGCCCAATGACTTCATGCGCCTTGTACCCGAACATGGTCTCGGCACCGTTGTTGAAGATCAGGATGTTCTGGGCCGTGTCCATCGAGACGATGGCGTCGCTGGCGGCGTGGATGATGCCGTGGAAGCGTGCCTGACTTTCTCTGAGGGCTTCCTCTGTGTCCGTTCGCTCGATGACTGCGGACAGTAGTCCGGCGAGCAGGTCGAGCTCGGTCTCGTTCCATGTGCGGCCTTTCGCACGGCTGACGAAGCCGAGGAAGCCGTCTCCGCAGCCGCCGTGAGAAAGCGGCGCCAGCAGCCCGCTCTTTACCTCGAGCATCTCGAACACGGATTTCTCGTTTGTGGCTTCCTCGGGAAGCTCGTCGAGAGAGCGAAACGCGACCTTCTCGTTGGCTTCCACCTTCCCCCACATCCAGTCGAGTCCGCGAACGGCGTGCTCGGAGAGCCTGGGCAACGAGGTGGTGCGGTCGTTGTGCCAGTCTATCCACTGCGTCACTTCCCCTGTCACGCGCGAGAACGTGATCAGAACGAGATGACTCTTCGGCAGACACTTGCCGATCGTCTCGAGAGTAGAGTGCACATCGTCGGCGATGGACCCCATCGACACGTCGGAAATCTTGTTGGCCACGGTGACCAGGAGCTGCTGAAGCTCGACCGCGTTGTCGACGGTGGAACGAGATTCCTCGAGTTCCTCGAGGGCGGTCTGGGTCTTGGTTGCGGCCGGGCGCAGTCCCAGGAAGGCCAGGCAACACATGGCTACGAGGGCGCCGATGGACACGGGGTGGGAGATGAACGTTTCGCCCACCGTGTGGCTCATGTCGAGGTACTGAGCCGCATAGGTGGTGAGCGCCACCGGCACGAAGATCACCAGCGCGTACTGCCAGGTGAGCGAGCCTCGGAGGCGACGCAGGCTCGCGCGCCTCAGCTCGGTCGTGATGGTAGCCATCGCCGCACGTGACTGCGGGGCGTCGGCGTTGTCGATTACTTCCTTGAGGCGTTTGCGAACTGACCCACGCTTCATAACTCCATCATTATGAAGGGCCCGTGTGCACGATTTCCTAAGAATATCGGGCTACACGTCGCTGCTCATGCCGCAGGGTCGGTGCTTGCCTCGAGCTTCGGGTTTTTCCAGGGTTTGGCCTTTCACATGCCCACCCGGACGCCTAGGCAGGCGCCATGCGGCTTGGCCGAATTTCACCCTTGCCCGCCAGTCTGTGCGCCGAGCGCTTGGGTCAGGGTGAACCCCAAGTGCCACCGGCGGTTCAGGTGTACCAGTAGGCCCAGGCGATGAACACGCCCTGGAAGGGCAAGCGCACCCAGCTCCAAATCGGATCCAGGCCTGCAACCGATACTTCGTTTACCGCGGCGTGGATGTTGGCGGGGAACACAGCGATGAGCAGCGCGATTATGCCCCACGCTGCGGCGGGCCTGAGTCTCGGCACGAGGACTGCGATGCCGAGAAGAATCTCTGCGACGCCGGAGACGTATATCAACTCGGTGTGCGCCGGCAGGTAGAGCGGCATCAGGGGACGGTAGAAATCCGTGT
Source organism: Candidatus Binatia bacterium (assembly GCA_028278325.1). GTDB lineage: Bacteria > Desulfobacterota > Binatia > UBA1149 > JAJCZL01 > JANQEO01. Next base: position 38,283 of record JANQEO010000237.1, on the reverse strand, counting down.
CGGCGAAATGATTGCAGCCGGCCAACACGTAGAACACTCCCATCGCGTAGAGGAGTATCCTTTTTGCCATACCCACAAGGCGATCCTATGCTTGCTGTCGGTCTGACGGTAGCGTCATGCCGGCGACATGGAGATCACCTGATGTCACAACAAGACATGAGTTCGAGGCAAGTCGACCCCTGGCGATTCACCGGGGAGTTTCTTCACAACCTTTTGTCCGCGATCATCCCGGAGCAGCCGGCCTACGAAGCCATACCCTGGACGCCTGTGTCGAAGCCTCTCGCGGAGTCCAAAGTGGCGTTACTGTCGACAGCGGGTCTGTCGATGAAGGGCGACGAGCCTTTCGATATGGAGATGGAGCGTCGCAACCCGATGAGAGGGGATCCGAGTTGGAGGCAGCTTGCTTTCGATGTTGCCGCGACCGACATCGAGGCCAACCACCTGCACATCGATACGGGCTATCTCCTTCGTGACCTCAACGTCGCTCTCCCGACTGAGAGGCTGGCGGAACTAGTGGCGCAAGGCGTGGTGGGCAGCGTTGCCGATCACCACTACTCGACGATGGGATACCAGGGCAACGACACCAGCGAGCTGGAGCAGGTCAGCGCTCCTGCGATAGCGGAGGCGATGAAGTCGGATTCCGTGGACCTGGCACTGCTCGCGCCGGTTTGACCCGACTGTTGCCGGTCGGTCGGACTGGTAGCCAGGCGCTTGGAGGAAGCCGGAATCCCGACAGTGACGCTCAACATGATCTGGCCTTACCAAAGGTTGGTGGGCATGCCGCGGGTGGCTGCCATCGAGCACCCCTTTGGGCGTCCGTTCGGAGATGCCGGTGATGCCGCCACTCAAACAGGGGTGCTCCGGGCCGCGCTCGATGTGTTCTCGGTCGCCCGGGAACCCGGACACGTCGAGCATCTCCCATTCGTATGGCATCAAGCACCGGAGGAAACCCAGTGGCATCCGGCCGAGCCGTCTCCGATCATTGCCATGCTCAAGAAGCGGACCTGAGACCGAGCGGGCTCGTCAGGGGTATCCAGGCCTTCATCCAACCTTTACAATTGCATACTATCCGTTGATACCGCGGCGCCGCTGCTGACACCGCAACCGGGAGAATCGGGAATGGAATATACCCAGAAAAATCCTCTGCCCTTGCCCAAGACTGGAGCAAGCGAGGCCGTAGCCTCCTCCTTCGATACGATCTTCGACTGGGAGTATCCGCTCGATCGAGAGAATCTCATGGCCCTCTACGAGAAGGGCAAATCCATGTCCTGGAACGCCAGCGATCTGGACTGGTCGATCGAGGTCGACATGGAAAAGCTGGTGTCCGAACGGATCGCCGCCGGCATGAACGATGTCATGGATTCTCTGCTGTCCCCGCCGCGCAAACTCGAGGCGCGCGAGTCCGTCGAAATGCAGCTCAACATGAACGCCTGGATGCTCTCCCAGTTTCTGCACGGTGAGCAGGGTGCGCTTGTCGCGACCGCCAAGATAGTGATGTCGGCTCCTCTGGAAGACGCCAAGTTCTACGCTGCCAACCAGGTGCAGGATGAAGCGCGCCATGTAGAGGTTTACCATCGCTACCTGACCGAAAAGCTCGGCTGTTCCTTCGAGGTAAACCGGCACCTTCAGGCCCTTCTCGACGACATCATCTCTGACTCCAGATGGGACATGACCTACCTGGGAATGCAGATCATGGTCGAGGGGCTGGCTCTGGCGGCCTTCGGTCTCATCAAAGCGCAGATGCCTGATGAGCCCCTCATCCAGGACATCACCGCGCGCATCATGCAGGACGAAGCACGCCACGTGGCTTTCGGCGTCTTGTCGCTCGAGGATGTCTACAGGGACGGTCTGACCTCGGCCGAGTTGCGGGAGCGCGAGGAGTTTATAATCGAGGCTACCTATCTCATGCGCGACAGGCTCCTCATGGAGCAAGTCTATGAGCGTATGGGCTGGGATGTGGACACCTGGGTGGATTGGGCCAAGTCGACTCCCTTCATGACCGGATTCAGGCGCATGCTCTTCTCCAAGATCGTTCCCAATCTCAAGAGGCTCGGATTGCTCACGCCCAGGGTGCGTGAGGAGTACGCCAAGATCGGGCTGCTCGAGTTCGAGGACTACAAAGACTCGATCGAGGAACCCGATGTGGTTGCCCCGGACGAGTTGCTCAGGATCATCAGCCAACTGCGCGGCGAGGCGCAGCCGGCGTCCTGAGCCCCCCGATCGCCCCACGCCCACGTCCTATTTCTCGTCCAGCCTTAACCCCGCGTCTATTCGTGAGGTGGCCGTGGTGCTATCCTTGGCGGGCGAGAGGCTTTCTAGCTCGGGGCTGACGACGCTGCGCGTTGTACCTTGGGACACCTAATTCCGCGGGAGGTGGTGGAATGTCGAACCGGAGCCCGATTCTCGGTGTGCTCGTTTTGTTGATGTGCGCGTCGGTCGCGCACGCTCAACCGACCCAAGAGTACGCGCTCAACTTCTCTGTCCTACCGGCAGGGCCGCCGCCCTTTCCCGTAGTCGGCTCGTTGCAGTTCGACGTCGATTACTCGGGGGCAGGTGGTGACTTCGTGGGTAGCGGCGGCGGCGTCGAGTGCGCCAAGGTCGCCGGCTTCGGCGCGTTGGAGGCGTTCAACGACGACGACGCGGCGAGCATCGCCACACTCGGTTTCGCCGACAACATCGGATTCGGTACACCCCGCTCCCTGGCCAAGTGCATATTCGAAAAGCCGGCCGCTGATCCTGCCCCGGTAGCCGGCGACTTCGTTATCACCGTTGTCGCCGCTACCGATACCGACCGTAATGATGTCAATGTGAACCCCGTCATCACTCTAGTGGAGGTGTGTAGCTGCGGCGACGACGCGGTCAGTTGTCTGGAAGAGTGCGATGACGGCAACAGCACGGCGGGTGACGGTTGTTCGGATACGTGCTCCTGCGAGAACACGTGCGGGAACGGCTCCTTCGAGCCGCCTTGTGAGCAATGTGACCTCGGCGGGGTGTGCATGTTCGGGGCCGAGCCTCCCGACACACCGTGTACGCTTCCGCTGGGTTCGGAGTGCAATGCCGGGGGCTTCTGTGTCATCGATGACTCCCGGGGCTGCAACGATGTATGCCAGAGGACCATCGGTTCATGCGGTGACGGCGTGGTCGATGCCGGTCTCGAGGACTGCGACGACGGTAATACGGCCGATGGGGATTGTTGCGACAGCAACTGCCGTTTCGAGCCGGCCGCTTCTTCGTGTTCGGACGGCGACGCTTGTAACGGCGACGAGACCTGTGACGGAGCGGGCAGCTGCGCGGCAGGGCAAGCCCTCGACTGCGACGACTCCAACGTCTGCACCGATGATTCCTGCGATAGTGTCGACGGCTGCGTGAACACGCCCAACACGGGTCCGTGCAGTGACGGTGACGCTTGCACGGACGGCGACGTATGTGCGGCGGGCGAGTGCACCCCGGGCGGTCCGCTCGATTGTGATGATTCCAACATCTGCACCGATGACTCCTGTGACACCATCGGCGGTTGCGTCAATGCGCCCAACACGGATCCGTGCAGTGACGGTGACGCTTGCACGGAAGGCGACGTATGTGCGGCGGGTGCGTGCACCCCGGGCGGTCCGCTCGATTGCAATGATTCCAACGTCTGCACTGACGATTCCTGCGACAGCATAGGCGGCTGCGTCAATGCACCCAACACGGGTCCTTGCAGTGACGGTGACGCTTGCACGGAAGGCGACGTGTGCGCGGCGGGTGCGTGCACCCCGGGCGGTCAGCTGGATTGTGACGATTCCAACGTCTGCACTGACGATTCCTGCGACACCGTCGGCGGTTGCGTCAATGCGCCCAACACGGATCCGTGCAGTGACGGTGACGCTTGCACGGAAGGCGACGTGTGCGCGGCGGGTGCGTGCACCCCGGGCGGTCCGCTGGATTGTGACGATTCCAACGTCTGCACTGACGATTCCTGCGACAGCGTCACGGGCTGCAGCAACGACTTCAACACCGCGCCGTGTGATGATGGTGTCTTCTGCAACGGCGTAGATACCTGTTCCGGCGGCAGCTGCTCCGACCACGCCGGAGATCCCTGTGCGGGCGGCGGTGAGTGCGCGGGCGCATGTGACGAGGCTGCGGAATCTTGCAGCGTTCCTGACGGCACGCCTTGTAGTGACGACGGCAACGAGTGCACCGAAGACGTTTGCGATGGCCAGGGCGCATGCGGCCACGAGCCGCTGGCCGATGGCAGCGCTTGTACCGACGACGGATCGTTCTGCACCGGAATCGAATCCTGCCAGTCAGGTGCGTGCGTGAGCTCCGGTGATCCCTGTGCCGGCGCGGCGCAGTGCGCGGACGCGTGTGACGAAGCCTCGGATGACTGTCTTGCAGCCGCGGGTGCACCTTGTGAGGTAGAAGGTGATCTTTGTACCACGGATGCGTGTGACGGGACGGGCAACTGCGTAAAGGTCGATGACGTTCGTTGTGAGGCCGGCAACTCGGTATGCGAGGGCGACAGCATTTGTAACCCGGCAACCGGGCTGTGTGACCCCGTGCCGGCCGCGCCCGAGGGTTCGATGTGCGAGGAGGACGGCGATCTTTGCACCGCGGACGAGTGCGACGACCAGGGTTTCTGCATACACGACGTGATTCCTGGTTGCTGTAGCTGCGGTGATCCCACCGGAGATCGAGTGACCAGTGCGACGGATTGTCTGATCATTATCAGGACGGCTGTCGACATTCCCGAGGTCTGTCCGCTGTCGTGCTGCGACGTCGACGGCAGCAATTCCATCAGGACGACCGACGCGTTCCTGTGTCTACGGTGCGCGGTGGACCTGCCCTGTGAGCTGTCTTGCCGTCTGCGGGTGGCCTTCCACGTCACCAACGAAGTCGAGCTGGGCGCTCTGCAGTTCGAGGTCGATTACAGCGGCGCCGCAGGCGATTTCCCCGGCGCGGATGACCTCGTCGAATGCGAAACCGTGTTGCCGGGGGCAACGATCGCCTTCAACGACGACGAAGCTGGCGGGGTCCTCAAGGTGGCGGCGGTTCATGCAACCGGATTTACGGGGCCGGCCGAGTTGGCGTATTGCAGCTTCGATCCGGCCGTTCTCGTCAACCCGGGCGACTTCGTGATCACGATCACTGATGCGAGTGATCCGATGGGTGACCCGCCCACGGAGGAACCGGTAGTAGAGATCATGTTCGGTCCGGGGACCGACGGAGGGCCCATGGGGACCACGACGACGACTATGCCCTGAGCCGCCGCCGGCAGCGGGTCCGCGTCGAAGAGATCAGTCGTCGATAGCGCCCTGGGCCTCGTACCAGAGGTATGGGTAGACGTCCTCGACGGCCTCCTGGAAGTAGGGGCGCAGTCCGCTTGCGATGCGCAGTAGATACGAGGGCTCGTCGCTGGTGTTGAAGTGTTGGTGGGGAGTCTGGGGCCCGCGTATACGCAGCGACGACCCCGCCCGCCATTCGACCTTCTCGCCGTCCACGATGCTGTAGCCGTCGCCCTGGACGACGTAAAGAATCGCGTCCATGTGGGCGTGCTTCCCGCTGTGCGTGCCGGGGGCCTCGACCAGCATGTGACTCATCGTCACGAATTTGTTGTCGAAGCCGCCCTCTCCGTTGCCGCCCATGAGTCTTACCCAAGCGCTGTGATGGCCCAGGCCGGTGGCGACCCGGGCCTGCCAGTTGCTTGCTCTGGGCGCCGCGCCCTCGGCCTCATTTTTCAGCCACACACCTGCCAGTAACCTCGCTTTGAGAGCCGCGAGTATGCTCACACCTCCATCTCGGTACTCGGCATCGCGCCAGTGCATGACGATGCGTCGTCCTCGAGGATCGTAGCCGTCGTGGGAGATCTCGACGGCAGGCGGGGTATCGCTCTGTCCGCGGGTTTCGAGTTGCTCCATCATGTAGAGGCCGACGAATGTCTCCAAGGGGGCCGCAGTGCCCGACACGTAACGGATCGTCTCGTTTCCGGTGTTGAAGATTCGATGCGCAGCCCCATAGGGGATTCCGATCGTGGTTCCGGCTTCGAATTCGTAGCCGATCCCGTCGACTTCGATCAGCCCTCGGCCGGAAACGATGTACATGGCCTCTTCCCCGTGACGGTGTCTGCCCGTGTGCCGGCCCGGGGGAACCTCCGCGACCGCCGATTCCACGCCCCAGGTATCGAAGCCCGTCTCCCGTGAGACCATGAGAGCGACCTGGTAGTCCTGGGCCGTCGAGACCCAGTCTAGTTCGTCTTCGTTGATGCCGGTGCGTGGGGAGCTCGGTGCTTCGAGAGGCGTGATGCCTGTGGCAAGGCGCCGCGAGTAAAAGTTCGATGGGCGGGAGTGGTTTGCTTCACGCGGTGGCCGGTTCGAGGTCGCAACTATGTGTTGGACCGGCGGCTCGAGTACGCTGTTGGCTCCCCACTCGCACGCGGACAGCACTGAAGCCAAGATGGCTACTATGGTGAGAGCGTGTCGATTCAACATGAGGAGGGCTCGTGACAAAGGCTCGAGCGTGGCCGCGTCCCGGTTACTGCGAGGCTCGATCGCTACCATGCCGTCCGAGGTCTCGGAAGGGCAAGGCGCGTCTCGCCCCCGATAGGGGCGAGGGGAGTACCCCATCCCGGCGAGGAGCTCAGGCATCCGTTCCTATACCCTCCACGATCGCGAAAGGATGACGGAAATCCACTGGCAACCGCCACCCGCGCCGTGATAGCGTTTGCCGAGCACGTTTCTGACCAGGAGGTCCTTAGTCCATGCTTGCCAAGTCCGCCGCAGTTCTCGCCACGTTGTTGCTATCGGCTTCGCCTGCCTTGGCGACGACCTATGTATGGGACATGGACATCACCGAGGACCAGGTGAACAACTCGGGTGTCGGTGACGGCTCAACAGACAGCACGGCGACGGGTCATGCCATCTTTAGATATGACACGAACACCGAGAGGTTGGCCTACGAGATAAGTTGGAACGGTTTGCAGGGCCTGCTCACCGCCATCCACATTCATGGCCCGGCGTTGCCGTCCGAGAGCGTCATGCCCCATCTGTTCAACGTGTTCAACTTGGAGGCGGACGTGATCGCCGCCGGCGTCGACCGCACGACGGACACGGTTTCCGATCTGGATTTTCTGGGAACCATCATCGTGGAGGGCAGTCCGAATCCTCCTTTCGGCCCTGACGAGGTAGCAGCTCACATGATCGACGAGATGGGCTACGTAAACGTCCATAGCGACCTGTGGCCTGCCGGTGAGATTCGCGGCAACCTGGTGCTGGTCGATCAACTCGAAGAGCAGACCAAGTCGCAGCAGAAGTGCACCAACGCTCTGAACAAGGACTTCGCCAAGCTCGCCAAGGCCAGGGGCAAGCAGATATGTTCGTGTATCAAAGACGGCACGAAAGGAGCGCTGCAGGGAACGATCGAAGATTGCCTGGACGACGACCCGAAGCTCAAGCTTTCGAAGCTCGAGGGCAAGCTGTCGAACGGTTTCGCCAAGAAGTGCGTCGGGCAGGACAAAGACGGCGTGGGCAGATTCCCTCCTTTCGGCTCGACAACGGAGTTGCTCGCTGAGGCGACCATCATCGCGGAGTACGACGCTAAGGAACTCGGCCTGATCCACGACGTGTTCGGGCCGGATCTCGACTTGGCGATCGCGGATGAAACCACTCAACCGGAAGAGGCGAAGTGCCAGGTCAAGCTCGCCAAGGCCGTCAAGAAATGCCAGGACACCAAGCTGGCCGTCTTCAACAAGTGCAAGAAGGACGGGCTGAAGGGAAAGCCGGGCCTGACCTTCGTCGAGGCCGCCGACGTGGAGGCCTGCATGGGCCAGGACCCCAAGCTCAAGGTAGACAGGGCCTGCAGCCCGGCTACGGGGAAGATCTTCAAGGCCATCGACAAGACCTGTGATGGTGTCGCGTCCTTGTCGGCCACAGTTGCCGGTTGTGGCAGCGATGACCCCGCGGTGGTGTCGGCGTGCCTGAATCGCTTGGTCGAGTGCCGGGTCTGCCTCGCTCTCAACGCGGTCGACGGCCTTTCCCGGGACTGCGATGATTTCGACGACGGGTTGGCCAATCTGAGCTGTCAGCCCTGAGTAGCTTCCCGGGCGGTGCCGCCGCAGATCCTGCGGGCACTACTTTGATCTGTAGGCCGGAGCCGGAGCTGCCGGTTTCCTGATGTTCTCAGCTGTGCTAGCGGTGGCGGTGGTTCGCTGTCGCGCCGCTCGCGCTACTTTCTAACGACTACAAGCGGAGGAGTTCAATGAAGGCGGTTGTCTGCAAACAGCATGGTCCACCCGAGTCCCTCGTCGTCGAGGACGTCGACTCACCCCAAGTCGGTGACGGCGAAGTCAGGGTCGACGTGCAGGCATGCGGGGTGAATTTTCCGGATACGCTGATCATCGAGGACAAGTATCAGTTCAAACCGCCGTTGCCCTTCTCGCCCGGTGGTGAGGTAGCCGGCCGCGTCGGCGAGATCGGCGCGGGTGTCAGCGACTGGCAGGTAGGTGACAGGGTTATCGCTATGACCGGCTGGGGTGGGTATGCCGAAGAGCTGGTAGTCCCGGCCGACCGGTTGATGCGCATCCCCGACAAGATGGACTATGTAGCGGCCGCCGGCTTCACGATGACCTACGGCACGTCCATCCACGCTCTCAAGCAGCGTGCCGAACTGAAGCCCGGAGAAACGCTGCTCGTACTCGGCGCCGCCGGCGGGGTTGGACTGACCGCTGTGGAACTGGGGGCCATCATGGGTGCTCGCGTGATCGCCGCCGCAAGTACCGACGAGAAACTCGAGCTGTGCAAAGAGTACGGTGCTACCGAAGTCATCAACTACGAAACAGAGAATCTCAAGGAACGCACCAAGGAGTTGACCGGTGGGGAAGGCGCCGACGTGATCTACGATGCCGTCGGCGGAGACCTCTTCGACCAGGCCATGCGCTGCATCGCATGGAAGGGACGCTTTCTGGTCGTCGGCTTTGCCAGTGGTCGTATTCCGGAGCTGCCTATCAACCTGGTGCTCTTGAAAGGCTGCCAGGTTGTGGGCGTGTTCTGGGGGGCTTTCTCGGCCAGAGAGAGCGAAGCCAATCAGGCGAATCTCGAGGAGCTTGCGGCCCTCTACGCCGACGGCAAGCTCAGGCCCTATGTGTGCGCGACGTTCCCGCTGGAAAAGGCGGCTGAAGCGTTGCGAATGGTGCTCGACCGCAAGGCGCGCGGAAAGGTCATCCTCACCACGGGCCGCGAGGACTGAGGACCGGGCGCGAGCTCACTCGAACATGACTACAGGCTCCCAGGGAGGGAGCATCGCGAACTCCAAGGACGGATCTTCCTTCGCTCTGGCGACCAGATAGGCGAAGGAGCGCTCGATGTCGTCGACCAGGTTCGGCATCGAGCGCAATGGCGGGCCGCCCGCGATGGTGAAGTCATCGTAGTGGATGGGCACCACCATCTTGGCGCCCACGCTCTCTACCACCTCGCCGAAATAGGCGTCCATGTAGGCGTCGTCACGTGTCCCCATACCGGCAGCTCCGAGGAGTACTGCATCGGCTCGGTAGGCGTCCAGTCCACCCTCGACGAAGCCCGCGCTCGCATGAACGAGCATCGAGCCGCGTTCGTGCTCGATGAGTATCGAGTAGCTACCGCCCTCGAGGTAGTCCATCGGCGCTACCGGGGGCACTAGCGGGTCGGTGATGTCGCGGCCGATGGTGTCGGCGCCGAAACCGAGGGGAAAGTGCTTGGAGCGCACCATCGTTACCCGGAACGCCCCGAATCGCATCGCCCGACCCGACTCGGCCACGCGGAGTCTCTCATCGGCCAGGCCCCAGCCGCGGCCGATGTTGGCTGTCGATTGCGAGCCGACGAGCAGGGCGCCGGTCAAGCCGGCAACCTCGGCAGCGTCCATGGCGTGGTCGTAGTGGGAGTGTACGGTCATGACGGCGGCCAGCTCATCGACCGAAGCTCTATCCAGCGCCTCTTTGATCGCCTCGCGGTCGGGCTCCACAGGCAACCCCATCAGCACGCTCAAGAGGCTAGGGCGGGAGAAGAAGCCGTCGATCATCAGCGACGTCGTGCCGTCGCTGATCAGCAGCGTGGAGACGCCGAGATGGTTGACGGTGACAGAGTCGCCGGACCCGGACTCCAAGGGCGGGAGAAGGTAGTCGGCGTAGGGACTGAGGTCGGCACGGGAACGAAGCCCGATGAAGACCCACGCACCCACGATCAGTGCGATCAGGACCGATGCATATGCGAGACGCCGAAGAATTGTCACCTCAGGAATACCTCACTGTAGGCAGCGCCTCTGTGCCGAGCGTGCGGCCGGCACCGTGCGCAGGTGCCGGGGCGTGTAGGGAAGGGCGCCGCGCACGCTCCGTGCACCGAGTCTGTAGGCTCTGCGCACGAAGGGCGTCCAAGGAATGCGGAACTGCTCTCGAAGAGACGGTGGTAAGGTGCCCGCCGCGAGCACGTAGGTGGCGGGCTTGAAGACGCGCATCAGGATGGGGCCGCTCAGTATGGCGGCGGCGATGTCAAGGGCGGTGTCGCTGACTTCGGTCCTCCGGCTCGAAAGCTCACCCTGCATCCAGGTATCGAATTCATCGAGGCCGGCGGGCAGTAACTCGTTCGGAATTCCGAACAGAGCGGCGAACAGCTTGCTCTCGGCGTAGTAGTCTCGCCACAAGCGGTGGTTTTGAGGCCCTACGAAGGTCGTGTAGGCCATTATCGAGGAGTCCACCAGCGTGGCATAGACCCACAGTAGTAGGGCGGGGTCGTTGGCGTGATACTCGTCTGAGCTGTAGGTCGACCCGTTCAACGTGCCGTGAACTCTTCGATGAACCGTGTGCACTCTGAGAGCCGCGGCGATGGCTTCGTTGCGTGTGCCGAACACGATCGCATGCACGGCCTCGAAAGTACGCCAGAGTCGGGCGAAGGGCTCGCGCCTGAAGTCGCTGTGGTCGGCCACTCCTTGCGCCACTTTAGGGTTCGCGACCTGCATGAGAATCGCGCGCACGCCGCCGAGATATACGGCAAGTTCACCGCTGACACGCCAGCTGATGCTGCCGGGCCCGAAGAAGCCGTGGTCGGGGTGAGCGTGTTCGTCGGCGAGGCTCTCGAGATAGTGGCGGAACTCGTCCGTCGAGACCGAGCGCGGATCCACGTTTCAACCTACCACCGCGTCGGGGGCTGCACCAGGCGGTGGTCCGAGACTTCAACCTGTGTTAGTCGAAGAGGCCGATGAAGATTTCGTCGGCACTGTTGCTGGCTGCCGCTGCCACACTCGTCACCGGATACGCGGTTAGCCGCCTTGGCGAGGAGCCCGATCCTGTCAGTGCCGTTGCCCTATGTCCGGGGTGCAACGTGGTGCTCGTTTCGCTGGATACCTTGCGCGCCGATCATCTGGGCGCCTACGGCTACGACAAGCCGACGAGTCCGCATATCGATGCGCTGGCGGCCGAGTCCGTCATCTTCGAGAGTGCGATCAGCCAGTCGGCGTGGACGCGGCCGGCCCACATATCGATGTTGACCGGGCTGTACCCCTCCGAGCACGGCGTGGTGACCATCGCTCATCAGCAGGTGTTTCCGCATGAGGCCAAGAGCATTGCCGAAGTGTTTTCGGAGAACGGCTACGCGACGGCGGCTTTCACCGGGGGCGGCAACATGTCGGAAGAGTTCGGCTTCGCCCGCGGTTTTGAGGTGTATTCCTCGAAAGGCAAACGCATCTGGGACAACATCGAAGACATCCGCGAGTGGCTCGGTAGGGAAGACGGCAAGTTTTTCTTGTTGGTGCATGGATTCGAGCCGCACCGTCCGTACAAATCCGACTCGGTTGATCGGCGCGCTCTCGGCCTACCGGAAGAAAAGCCACGGGGCTGGTCCAAGGCGTGCAAGCAAGGTGTGCGCCCGGACGATATGGAACCCTACGTGGCCGAATACGACGCCGCGATTCGTAAGGGAGACAGGGCGGTGGGCGAGTTGATGAGCGCGCTGTCGGACGCAGGGGTGTTGGATCAAACAGTGGTTCTGTTCACCTCCGACCACGGTGAAGCCTTCTTCGAGCACGGGCGGTGTTTTCACATAGACACGCTGTATCGGGAGATCGTGCACGTCCCGTATCTGGTGCGAGTACCCGGGTTGCCGCCACGACGTGTTCGCGGAGTGGTAGCGGCATCGGTCAGCGTAGCCCGTACCCTCTTGGATATAGTCGGGCTCAGCGATGATGCCGTTGCCGGACCTTCCTTGGCCGCTGATCTGCAGTCGGAAACCGCGGGCGAGGGTTTCGTCGTCAGTGAGACGGCTACACGCTCTTCTTTGCGCAAGGTCGGGAGAATACGCTCGATCACGACCGAGCGTGACAAGCTCATCGAGTGGCCCGATCTGGGACGTTCGGCTTATTTCGATCTGCTCCAAGACCCCGGAGAGCAGGTTCCCACCAGCTCGATGTGGAGGGAATGGCTGTTGAGGCGACGCCTGGCCGCATGGGAGGCGGAGCGCAGGGAGACGTTGGAGTCGGCGCGACTTCACCGTGTCCCCAAGCATCTAAAGCGCAAACTCAGGGCGATGGGCTACGTGGGGGGCTGAGCCCGGACGGGTTGTCTGGCTCTTTGCGCTCGGTTACACAGCAGACATGCGGATGCTTCACACCATGCTACGAGTTCGTGATCTGGAGCGCTCTCTTGATTTCTACTGCAACAAGCTCGGGATGAAGCTCCTTCGGCGCAAGGACTATCCGGGCGGGGAGTTCACGCTGGCCTTCGTGGGGTATCAGGACGAGGCCGACGGCACCGTCATAGAACTCACTCACAATTGGGGTACGGATGACTACGACCTGGGTGACGCTTTCGGTCACATCGCCCTGGGTGTCGACGACATCTACGCTACCTGCGAAACTCTTCGCGAGGCCGGCTGCCGGATCGTCAGAGAGCCGGGACCGATGAAGCACGGCAGCACCTGCATAGCGTTCATCGAAGATCCGGATGGTTACAAGATCGAGTTGATCGAACTGAGCTCGCGCGCGGCTTAGTCTTCCATGACCTGACCGGTCATCGGCACGAATCGTACCGGCAGCTTGCGCTCTCTGGACACGTGACCTTTGGCGTCTTTGGTTACCAGCCAGATCCACTGATGAGTGCCGTCGCTGATGTCGACGGGGATGACCAGGCGGCCGCCGGTGGCCAACTGCTCGACCAAGGGTTCGGGCACCTCCGGGGCTGCGGCAGTCACGATGACACGGTCGAAGGGCGCTTGATCCGGCCAGCCTTTGTACCCGTCTCCCGCCCTTACCTCCACGTTGTCATAGCCCTGGTTCTGGAGAGCCCGTGCGGCGCTATCGGCCAACTCGGGCACGATCTCGACGGAGTAGACCTGCTTGGCCAACTCGCACAACACGGCAGCCTGGTAGCCGCTGCCCGTGCCGATTTCCAGGACCTTGTGTTGCGGCTCTACATGAAGGAGTTCGGTCATGTAGGCGACGATGAAGGGCTGAGAGATCGTTTGCTGGAATCCGATCGGCAGGGGCCGGTCGTAATAGGCGAGGTCGGAGACCCTGTCCGGCACGAACGCGTGCCGATGAACCCGGCCCATGGCGGCCAGCACGCGTTTGTCGATGATCCCTTTCCTGGAGAGCCCCGACACCAGCGCGTCGCGCTCGCTCTGTCGTTCGGCGCTGCGCTCCAGGCCTTCTGAGTGTGTGCTCTGCCCGTTACCAGTCATATCGACGGTCGCATCGCACGCCGATAGGGCCGCTACCAGCGCCAGTGCTACACGAATCATCAACTATTATCTTACCCTCTACGGCTGACAGAGTCTCTGCGCGTCCGACACGCGGAGTTCGGCATGTGGGCAGAGTCGCGGTCCTGTTTGAGGCCGGGCCGTATCCATAACAAGCTCGGCGTCATGCCCGCGGATCTGTCGTTCGCGACAACCCTGGCCGAGGAGGCCGGCGCGCTATTGCTGGAGCGCTACCTCCGGGGAGCCGTAGACGCTCAGCTCAAGTCGGATCACACCCTCGTGACCGAAGCCGACTTGGCTGCCAACACGCTGATCGCCGACGCCCTCGCGCGCGAATATCCGAGCGATTGCGTAATCAGTGAAGAGGGGGCCACACGCTACAGCGGCGGGGATGCCGCCGCGTGGGTGGTGGATCCCCTCGACGGTACTGCCAATTTCGCGTTGGGCTTTCCGGTTTGGGGCGTATCGGTCGCCCGCATCGTAGATAGCGAGGTCACGACAGCGGTGGCGAACTTTCCGGCACTCGGGGAGCTCTACAGCGCATCCGCCGGGCAAGGGGCCTTACTCAACGGCAACACTACTTCGGTTAGTCAGGGTCACGACGGACACCCGGTGCGCGCAATTGCGTGCTGTTCCCGCGCGCTGCGCCGCTACCATGTGAATTTGCCTTACAAGGTACGGGTGCTTGGGGCCGCCGCTTACACCCTGTGTTGTGTCGCCCGGGGCTCGGCATCGGTTGCCTTGGAGACCACGCCGAAGATTTGGGATGTAGCGGCCGCGTCTTTGATCGTGCGCGAGGCGGGCGGTGTCTTCGAGCCGTTCGAAGGGCCGGGGCCATTACCCCTGGACGCGAAGCAGGACTACACGGCGACGGAGTTTCCGACCCTGGCGGCGTCGGACCCCAACGTCGCGTCGCTGGCACGCGAAGCCATACAGCCGCGCTGAGCGGCTGCCGAGTTAGAAGTAGCCGCCTCCCGAGGAGCCGTCCTCGTCGTCCTTGTCGGTACGGCTGGGGATGTGCGCTCCGGTTATCATGTCCTTGTAGCCCATCCCGGGGCCTACCATCGGGTAGACGTGCGCCGAAGTGTCGACCATGGCTTCCACGAAGGCCGGGCCGTCATGGTCGACGAACTCCTGCAGCGTCTTGCGCACGTCTTCGTTACGGCTGATGCGTTTCGCGAACCCGAAGCCGTCGGCTTTGCACGCGCCGACGAAGTCTTTCTTGTGCAGGGTCTTGTCGCTGCCCGCATACCGGTTCTCGTAGAACAGGTCCTGCCATTGCCGGACCATCCCGTCGCCCTGGTTGTTGATCAGCAACACCTTCACGGGGATGTCATAGTTCGTCAGCGTTTCCAGCTCGCCGAGATTCATCCGAATGCTGCCGTCTCCGTCGACATCGATGACGAGCTTGTCGGGGTTGGCAAGCTGGGCGCCGATTGCGGCGGGAAGTCCGAAGCCCATCGTCCCCATGCTCCCCGAAGTCAGGAAGGTGCGTGGGTGCTTGAAATCGATGTACTGAGCCGCCCACATCTGATGCTGGCCGACGCCCGTGCTCACGATAGCCTCGCCCTTGGTTATGGCGTTGAGTTCTTCGAGCACATACTCGGCCCTGAGCGCGCCGCTCTCACGGTTGAAGTCGAGGGCATGCCGACTCTTCAGATCGGCGACGTGCTTGTGCCAGGCAGCGAAGCTCTTGCGGAACTTGGCTCCGGCTTTCGTCAGTTGGCCCAGGGCTTGCCGGGCATCGCCGACGAACGACCAGTCCACGTTCTTGACCTTGCCGATTTCCGAAGCGTCGATGTCGAGGTGCACGATCCTCGCATCGGGGGCGAACTCCTCGACCTTTCCTGCGACACGGTCATCGAAGCGCGAACCGACCGCGATCAGCAGGTCGCAGTCCTCGACAGCGTAGTTGGCGTAGGCCATGCCGTGCATGCCGAGCATTCGCATGGACAGGTCCTCGGTAGTGTCGACACTCCCGATGCCCATCAGCGTCGTAACCACCGGTATGCCGAAACGATCCGCGAAGCGCCTTAGCTCCTCGGCGGCGTCGGCGTTGATGACGCCGCCGCCGGCGTAGATCAACGGCCTCTCCGAGCGCTTGAGGATCTTGAAGAACTCCGCGCTCAGCCCTTCGTCCATGGGCTTCTGTTCAAGAGCCTTCGTCCTTTCGTCATAGCCACGGAAGTCGAGCAGGCCGGTTCCTTTGAACTCACCCTCGGCGAGCTGAACGTCCTTGGGTATGTCGACGACGACAGGCCCCGGACGTCCCGTTCTTGCCAGGTCGAAGGCGGTGCGCATGGTTTCCTCGATCTTGGTCTCGTCGGTGAGCAGGAAAACGTGCTTCGCGCACGAGGCCATGATGTTGAAGACGGGCGCTTCCTGGAACGCGTCGGTGCCCATTGCGGCTCTCGGCACCTGCCCGCAGATCAACACGACGGGGACTGAGTCGGCCTGGCTGTCGCGGATCGGCGTAACGGTGTTCGTGGCGCCCGGTCCGGAGGTCACGAGCATGACCCCGACCTTTCCGGTCGAGCGGGCGTAACCGGCGGCCATGAAGCCGGCCCCCTGTTCGGTGGCGGGCACGACGAGACGCATCTCCTCGTCCCTCGCGTGGTTCTCGTTGTAGCGGAAGATGGCGTCGTAGGTGGGCAGTATCGCCCCGCCGCTGTAGCCGAAGACCGTGTCTACACCCTCGTCGGCCAGTACCTGGATGATCACGTCCGAGCCGGCCATGGTGGTGCCGGCCAGCGGATGCGCGGCCTGGGACGAGGCGTCGACGACGCCTAGGTGAGGGGCGGACGTGGTCTTCAACTTCGGCATAACAATTAACGATAGCACCCGGCCGGTGCAGACTCCACAAACAATCCTGCCTGCCTAGGCCGGCTTTCGTGGGCGGGCGCGCTGCCCGAACAGGATCTTGCGTGCCTCCTCCTCCTTGCCGACGTTGGCCTCGCGCAACTCCTTGGCCGCCTCGAAGCCGCGGCTCACGGCCGGCCTTGCGCGCAGGGTATCGAACCAGCGGCGCAGGTTCGGGAAGGAATCCAGGTCTTGTCCTTGACGCTTCCAAGGCACCACCCAAGGCCACGACGCCATATCGGCGATTGAGTAGTCTCCGGCCAGGTACTCACGGTCGCTCAGACGCGTGTCCATGACCCCGTAGAGGCGGTTCACCTCGTTCGTATAGCGGTCGATGGCGTAATCGATCTTGTCGGGACAGTAGTTCCGGAAGTGGTGGGTCTGTCCGGCCATCGGGCCGAGATTGCCCATCTGCCACATCACCCACTGCACGACTTCGTAACGGCCGGCTACATCCTTCGGCATGAACCTGCCCGTCTTCTCGGCCAGATACATAAGGATCGCGCCCGACTCGAACATGGACACGGGATCGCCGCCTCCGATCGGCTCATGGTCGACGATCGCCGGCATGCGGTTGTTGGGGCTGATCTCGAGGAAGGCGGGGTCGAACTGTTCGCCCATACCGATATTCACCGGCACGATCTTGTAGGGAAGGCCGCACTCTTCGAGCATGATGGTGATCTTCCACCCGTTGGGGGTGGGCCAGTAGTACAGATCAATCATTGCCGGCGATTGTGTGGCGGCGGTTACGGCCATGCAAGATGACACAAGGGGCTTGGCCCTCGTCGCTTCTGCGTGCTAGTCACTGTTTCGGGTGTAGTGGGGATGGAGAGGGCCGGCCGCATCGACCAGCCTGAGTTGTTCGGGCCTACGTTGCTCAGCGCACGCCTAAGGCAGTTGGGGCTGCCCGACGGCATAAGAGGCGTCGACGTACACGACAACCGCTCGGTCATGGTCAGCGTGTCCGCCGGTGACATGCTCAGGGTGCACCGGGGGTATGCCTACGCGCCCGACAGCGTTCTCGCCGCCATCATCGCCTTCGTCGCCCCGGAGTCCAGCCGCAAGACCCTTACGCAAGCCAAGCACATCCTTCTCGATTTTCCGGTTCATGGTTTTGTGCGCGGGCCCAAGCAGCCGAGGAAGACGCGCCCCAGGACCAGGCGTGACGACCTACCGGTGCTGGCCGAACTCAAACAACGCCACGCCGCTCTCAACGATCGTTACTTCGACAACGGCCTCGGGCAGGTTAGGTTCCGGATTTCCCGGCGTATGCGCAGGAAGCTCGGGGAACTGACATTGGACGAAGCCGACCTGCCCACCGAGATCGCCATCAGCCGCCGCCACCTTCTCAGCGACGGCTGGGAGGAAGTGGAGCGCACGCTGCTCCACGAGATGGTGCATCAGTGGCAGGCGGAGAACGGGTTGCCCGTGGACCACGGGCCCACGTTCCGCGCCAAGGCCGAAGAGCTGGGGGCGCCTGCCCGTGCCGAGCGCGTGATCAACAGGCGGGTGCGCGCCCGCCTCGGCGGGTCCTGAGCCCGCGCCTGTTAGTCGAAACGTCTCAGTTCGAGTTTGCCGATCTGATCACGGTGCACTTCGTCGGGCCCGTCGGCGAACCGGAGCGTCCGTAGTCCCGCATAAGCGTAGGCCAGATTGAAGTCGGCGCTGACCCCGGCCGCGCCGTGGATCTGGATGGCGCGATCGACCACCCGTAGGGCCACTGCCGGTGCCACGACCTTGATCTGCGCGATCATCGAGCGGGCTTCCTTGTTGCCGACCGTGTCCATCATGTGGGCGGCCTTCAACGTAAGCAGTCTGGCTTGCTCGATGTCCATGCGTGATTCGGCGATGTGGTGTTTGCTTACGCCCATCTCGGCCAAAGGACGGCCGAAGGCGACACGGCTTTTGGCTCGCCTGCACATGGCTTCCAGTGCGCGTTCGGCGGCGCCGATCGAACGCATACAATGGTGGATGCGTCCGGGCCCCAAACGTCCCTGGGCGATCTCGAAGCCTCGGCCCTCGCCGAGCAGCAGGTTGGAGCGTGGTACGCGAACGTCGTTGAACTCGACCTCGGCGTGGCCATGCGGCGCATCATCGTAGCCGAATACCGGGAGCATGCGCTTGACCGTGATCCCCGGCGCATCCATCGGCACCAGGATCATCGACTGCTGCTGGTGTCTAGGAGCATCGGGGTCGGTCTTGCCCATGAAGATTATGATCTTGCAGCGGGGATCTCCGGCCCCCGACGTCCACCACTTGAGGCCGTTGAGAACGTAGTCGTCTCCGTCGCGTTTGATGCTCGACTCGATATTGGTCGCATCCGAAGAAGCCACGCGCGGTTCCGTCATCGCGAAACAGGATCGGATCGTCCCCTCTAGCAGGGGCTGCAGCCAGGTGTCTTGCTGCTCCTTGGTGCCGTAGCGCACCAGCACCTCCATGTTCCCGGTGTCGGGTGCCGAGCAGTTGAACGCCTCAGGGCCCCAATGGGACCGGCCCATCAGCTCGCAGAGCGGGGCGTATTCCAGGTTCGTGAGTCCCGCCCCCAAGTCACTCTCGGGAAGGAACAGGTTCCACAGCCCCTCGGCTTTCGCTTTGGCTTTGATCTCTTCCATCAGGGGAAGCACCTTCCAGCGCGTCGGGCCTTCCTCGAGCTGCTCGTGCATGGCGGCCTCGTTGGGGTAGATGTGCTCGTCCATGAAGGCCTGCACGCGGGCCATGAGGCCCTTAACCTTGTCGCTGTAGTCGAAATTCACAGTCCGTTTCCCTCCCGCTCGTCGTGTGTTCCGTCGGCGTGAACCCGTATCGCGCCACACTAATGTCTGTGCGTGGGCGTGACAATGAGCGCTCGTTGCAAGCCGCGCCCTGACCCGCAACAATCCGTTCTACTGTGGCCGCCGAAGGACCAGAACAGATTCCGGGCCTGGTCGTGTCGGGTTTCCTTGGCTCGGGCAAGACGACTCTCGTCCGTCACCTCTTGGACTGCGGACGCAACCTCGGCTTGCGTACGGCGGTGGTTTCCAACGAGTTCGGAGAGCTGGGCATCGACCAGGCCCTTCTGGGAAGTGCCGAGCCTGCCTACGTCGAGCTCGAGGGAGGTTGTGTATGCTGCCGGCTGTCCGACGATCTGGTGCGCACCCTGCAGGATCTGTGGGAGTCGGTCAGGCCTGACCGCGTGATCGTGGAGACCTCGGGTCTGGCCAACCCCTACGATACGTTGATCAACTTCTGGCGTGAGCCGGTATCCGGCTGGATATCGGGAGACTGTGCAGTGGTGGTGGTCAACGCCGAACAGGTCAGGCAGCGCTCACACGTAGACGGTGTTTTCGAGGACCAGGTCTCTTCGGCTGATATCATCTTACTCAACAAGACCGACTTGGTGTCGCCCGAGGAACTCGATTCGGTCAAGAGCTTCATCCGCTACATAGAGCCGCGCGCACCGATAATCGAGACGGTGCGCTCATCTGTTGACGACGCGGTGCTGTTCCCGCCCGATCCCGCGGCGCTCTCCGCTGACCGGCGCAGCGACCTGATGGCCGACAAGGACCACGCCCACGATCAATTCGAGTCGTTGGTGGTTGATGTGGCCACCGACCAGGATGCTCTGGGCGTCGTCGAACACCTGCGCGGATACGGCCCCCTCAGGGTAAAGGGCTTCATCCGCACCGAAGGCGGCGTCCGAGTCGTTCAGGGGGTGGGTGAGCGTATCGAGCTGGAAAAGCCCGCAGTCGAGCCCCCCGACGGGCTACTCGGCAAGGTCGTAGTAATAAGAAGGAGAGAGGACTGATGTTCATCGTTACCAATCGGATCCCGGTCGCGGAAGGCCACGAAGCAGACTTCGAGGATCGCTTTAGGAATCGAGCCCATCTCATCGACCAGTCGCCTGGATTCATCAAGAACCTCGTCATGCGGCCGGTTAGCCGTAGGTTCGACCATGCCAGTGGGGAGTGGACCGAGACCCAGGAGCAGGGCTACTACCTCGTCCAGACCTACTGGGAAGACGAGAAGTCGTTTTGGGATTGGACCCAGAGCGAATCCTTCCGGGCCGCACACAGCAACCGCCCGCCCGCCGAGATGTTCGCAGGCCCCAACGTGCTGGAGATCCACGAGATCGTCTTTACGACGGAAGACTAGTTGCGGCCGTTAGTGACCGGCCGGGGCCTCGGCTCCGGCCTTGAAGCGAAAGATCTGGTAGGGCCCGTTGTCGCGCAGCCGTTGGCCGTCCACGAACAGCACGTGGTGAAGAGAGCTGCAGGTCACGTAGATCCACCCGTCGGGCCCGAAGCTGAATCCGTCGGGCCAGCGTAGCCTGGCGTCCTTCACAAGAGTCGTGAGTTTGCCGTCGGGCGCGAGCCGGACGACAGCCGAGTGCTCCATGTCGCTCAGGTAGATGTTGTCGTCGTTGTCGATAGTGAGGCCGTCGCTCAGGGTCTTGGCGGCGAAGTCCTCGACCTTGGATGCCAATTCCTCCTCGCTCAGGGAGCTGTCGTTGAGATCGGCTGTGGAGATCCGATACATGCGATCTCCGGTAACCGGTCCGTAGTAGAGCCATTCGCCGCGGCGGTCCAGGGCGATGGAGTCGACACCGATTCTCATGTTGTAGATCCCGAAGACGATCATGTCGCGTCCTGGGGCCTGGATGACGTAGTTCTCCGGCATCACGGACTCGTGACCGTGGAGGAGACGCCGCGCCGTCCCGGAGGCTATGTCGTAGACGATGATCGCCGGCCGGTGGATCAGCGGACTGGTTTCGGCGATGTAGATCTTGTCGCCGGCCGGGTCGATCTGCAGGTCGTTGAGCATGGACAGAGTGCCAGCGATATTGGGCGAGAAGTCATGCTCATGGACCAGCTCATCGCTGGCCAGATCGAAAGCAAGCAGGCGCGGCCGGCCTAACCCATAGCGCGCGAAGTCCAAGGTCCAGAGACGGTTCTGGCGGTCAACCCGGAGCGATAAGACAGTATCGAAGAACGGGGCGCCGTCTCTGGGCTCCTGATACTCGGCATTCGGGTACGGGGCCGGGACTCCGTCGACCAACTCCATGACCTTGGCCGGTGGCTTGCCGTCGGGATGGAGAGTGAAGAAGACTCTGCCGTCCTTCGACACCGCGACGTTGCCGGGCGGGTAGTCGAGATCCACCACGGGTTGGAGGGCGTTGCCGGCCAGGATCGGGTCACCGGTAAGATCGGGCAACCGCTCGCCGTCGCCGAAGACGAGCCAGATGCCGGCCACGAGCAGCACGCCGATGACCAGCAAGGAGGACAGCAATCTCAGGAGTACTTTCAAGGTGGGGGCGGGTCTACATGCCCAGGGGTCTTCAGGGTGTCAACCGGGCGGTGGCGGGGCCCGTGTCCGCCGAGACCGGCTAGGCCGTGTGAGGCCTTCGACCGGGTGTTCCCCTAGAGGCCTGCCATTTCGCATGGTGAAGGCTGAAAGTCTGCGTTTCTAGTAACATACGCGGTGGCAATAAAGTGTTCGGTGAGCTCCTGTCAGGATTTTGCGCACGCCGACGATGCGCGTGGATATAATCTTAGGTGATGAGCGAATCGGAGATAGCGGTTGGGCCGACTCCTACGGCGGTAGCGGGCAAGATGCTCGTCGCCGTCTCGATCTCATTGCTGGTGCTGCAGGCATTCGTGTGGCTGTGGACCGGCAACTGGCTCAACATCACCATGGGCTATGCCCTCGAGCCGCTGGTTTCCGCCGTGAGCCTGTCCGGTTGGCTGACCTACCCGGAGTCATGGTTTGGCGCCCACAAGCTCATGGTATGGCTCATGGGCATGCCGCTGGCGCTGACCTTCTTCGTGATAGGCGGCTTCATGATGAAGGGCTCCGAAGGCCGCTGATCCCCGGTCCCTTTCCTTCTCATCCCTGCTGTTGACGTCTCCCGTTCAGGGTAGTCTTAGCTGTGCGGGCCCGCTTCTATGTCTGTCCGCTCGGGCACCCGACCAAGTTCTGTTGGCCAAGTTTCAAGAGCTAGTTGGAGTATTGAAATGACGAAGTCGTTTCCGTCGTATCTGTTCGCTGCAGCCATCGTCATGCAACTGTGTTGCGTGCCGCCGGCGTGGTCTCAGGATTCGTTGCAGGGGCAGATCAGATCCCTGGAGCGCCGGGTGGCGCGTTTGGAATCGCTGCTCGCCAAGGTCCGGGTCGACGGTGACACCCTGGTCATAGACGGCATGAACCTCCAGGTCGTCAACGGCCAAGGAAAGAGCGATGCGCCAGTCAACGGACGCGGTAATCTCGTCATCGGCTACAACGAGGACTTCGGGCCCGAAAACGACAGGTCAGGCTCTCACAACCTCATCATCGGCCAAGAGCATGTTTACACCAGTCACTCCGGGTTCGTTGCCGGACGCAAGAACGAACTGCGCGCTCCCTACGCCTCCGTATGCGGCGGTTCCGACAACGTAGCCAGCGGCGAGTACGCGAGCGTGACCGGTGGAGGCGGAAACACCGCCAGCGGCGCCAACGCGTCCGTGACAGGGGGCGGCGGCAACCTAGCCGCCGGGGGTTGGTCTTCAATAAGCGGAGGCTACCGCGGCAAGGCTGAAGGTAAGTGGAGCTCGGTAGGCGGCGGTCACGAAAACGCGGCGTCCGGCCGTCTGTCGTCAGTTGCCGGAGGCGCGGGCAACACCGCCGACGGTGTCCATGCGAGCGTCTTGGGTGGCGAAGTCAACACGGCATCGGGGGAGTTCTCGACCGTTGCGGGTGGGGGAGGCAATCGGGCGTCCGGTTCTCACTCCACCGTCGCCGGTGGCGGACGCAACGTAGCCGCGGGGGGCTGGGCGGCGGTCAGCGGCGGCGTGACCAACGAGGCAGGAGGGAAGTGGTCAGCGGTCAGCGGTGGCAGAGAGCTTCGGTCCAACGGCGATGCCGGGCTGCAGCCCACGGCACAGCCGGCCCCTCAATAGGCGAACGCGATCGGTCCTCAAAGTTACTTGCATGTCGTAGACGGCGTGTGAGCAGTCTCTTAGTCTCGCGCACCTGAGCGTCGCTCGATATTGAACCGAGCGATAGCCGGGAGGGTGCACGATGGGAGTCTTCAAGCCGCGGCGAGCCGCCGCGCTGGTTCTGCTAGTGGGGATATGGGTTTTCTACGGGTCGAGACTCGAGGCTTCGGTTTCGTGCGGAGACTTGGACTGCAACGGCGAGGTTACGGCGTCCGACGCGTTGGATACTCTGAAGCTGGCCGTCGGAGTGCCGGTGGCCAGCCCCTGCGTTGCTTCATGCGCACCGGCCTCGACGACGACCACGACGTTGGGCAGCGCGCCGGTCGGCGCGGGTGACCTCGTCATAACCGAGGTGATGGCGGACACCGTGGAAATCCCCGATCAGGCAGGCGAGTGGGTCGAGCTCGTAAACGTTACTTCGGTGCCGATCGACTTGCGGGGGCTGGAGTTGGCCGACGAGGGCTCGGACTCCCATGTCATCGCCGGTCCGGTGCCCGTGCTGGCCGCTCCCGGCGAGCAAGTCGTGCTCGCGCGCAACGCCGATCCGGCCGTCAACGGCGGCCTGGACGCCGACTACGGATACGACGGGATGGTGCTCGGAAACTCCGAGGACGAGATAGTCCTTCTTGCCGGGGGGATAGTCGTTGACCGTATAGCGTACTCAGCCGGATTCGTGGTCGCCGGCGCCTCGACGAGCCTGAGGCCGGAAGCAATGGACGCCGTCGCCAACGACGATCCGGGCAGCTGGTGCCACGCCGCCCAGGAGTACGCGCCGGGCAACGCCGGCAGCCCGGGCGCGGCCAACCCTCCCTGCGGCTAGCCCTGGATTCGGGTAAGGCCGGTCGCCCGCCCGGACGGCCTCGACAGACTACAGAGGCTTCGCTTTAACAGCCTCCACGTCGAGTCCTACTTTTCCGGCTTTTCAAGGCTTTTTTTGACGGGCGTCGCCTCCCAGGTACTTTTTGAACCCCCAGAAGGGGCCTATTATTGGGCTGTGCTGGCGGGGCCTTCAGGTTTCCTTTGTCACGGTCCCGCTCAGCCGCAATACTGCGCGTTCTCCGTTATTGAAGGCGCGCCAAGCTTTTAGATCGGGCGGGCACATGTCAGCGATACTCGGCATCTCGGCTTACTACCACGATTCGGCAGCGGCTCTCGTCATCGACGGCGAGATAGTGGCAGCCGCTCAAGAGGAGCGCTTCACCCGCAAGAAGCACGACCACCGGTTCCCGAGCCATGCCGTGGATTATTGCCTGGGCCAGGCGGGCATCGGCGTGGAGGACCTCGACTATGTAGGCTTCTACGACAAGCCCCTGCTCAAGTTCGAGAGACTGCTCGAGACCTATATGTCGTTCGCGCCCGTAGGGTTCCAGTCGTTTCTTAAAGCGATGCCTCTATGGTTGAAGCAGAAGCTCTACACACCGAGGGAGATCGACAAGGGCCTCGGCGGCCGCTTCGACAAGCGCTACGTTTTCACAGAGCACCACGAATCCCACGCCGCCAGCGCGTTCTTCCCTTCACCTTTCGAGGAAGCCGCGGTCCTCACCATGGACGGTGTCGGCGAGTGGGCGACGACCAGCTTCGGTGTGGGCAAGGGCAACCACCTCGAGCTGACCCACGAGATTCGCTTCCCGCATTCTCTCGGGCTGCTCTACTCGGCCTTCACTTACTTCACGGGCTTCCGGGTAAACTCCGGTGAGTACAAGCTCATGGGCCTGGCGCCTTACGGCGAGCCCAAGTACGTCGACCGCATTCTCGAGAATCTCATCGACATCCGTGAAGACGGCTCCTACCGGATGGACATGTCCTTCTTCAACTACTGCCAGGGCTTGACCATGACCTCCAAGAAGTTCGACAAGCTCTTCGACGGTCCGCCCCGGCAGCCTGAGACTCCAGTCACCGACCGCGAGATGGACATCGCGGCCTCTATTCAAGTGGTGACCGAGGAGGTCATGTTGCGCGTGGCGCGTCACATCCACGACGTGACCGGCCAAAAGAACCTGTGCTTGGCCGGCGGCGTGGCGCTCAACTGTGTGGGCAACGGGCGGATACTCAGAGAAGGCCCCTTTGAGAACCTGTGGATCCAGCCTGCTGCGGGTGATGCCGGTGGTGCGCTGGGCACGGCGCTGTTCATCTGGCACCAGCTGCTGGGTAACGAGCGCAAGGTATCCACCGAGGATTCCCAGCGCGGCTCCCTGCTGGGCCCGCGTTACGGAGAGCCCGAGATCCGCGGTTACCTGGACAAGACCGGCGCGGTCTATTCCTTCTACAGCGACGAGGACGAACTCACCGAGTATGTCGCCGAGCTTCTCGGTACGGAGAACGTCGTCGGATGGTTCCAAGGTCAGATGGAGTTCGGACCAAGGGCATTGGGTTCGCGCAGCATTCTCGGCGACGCGCGAAGCCGCGACATGCAATCGGTGATGAACCTCAAGATAAAGTTCAGGGAATCGTTCCGGCCCTTTGCGCCGTCGATCCTCGAGGAGCGTGCGCCCAACTATTTCGGCCTCAAGCCGGGAGAGCTCAGTCCTTACATGTTGCTGGTCGCACCGGTGGCCGACGACAAGCGGATCCCCGTGAACGGCCAGGCGGCCCACTTGAAAGGCATCGAAAAGCTCAAGGTCCCGCGCTCGGAAGTGCCGGCCGTTACCCACGTCGACTATTCGGCCAGGGTTCAGACCGTCGACGAGGGTAGGCATCACCGCTACCGCCGTCTGTTGGAGAAATTCGAGGACAAGACGGGCTGTCCGGTGCTGATCAACACGAGCTTCAACGTGAGAGGCGAGCCGATCGTTTGCACGCCGGCCGATGCCTACCGCTGTTTCATGGCCACCAACATGGACGTGTTGGTGTTGGAGAACTTCGTGCTGCTCAAGCGTAACCAGCCGGCTTCCGGGGTGCCGGACGTGGACGAGTACCTGTCCCAATTCGCGCTGGACTGATTCCGAGCCGGAGACGACGAAACGATGGCAGTCATAGATATCAACTGGAATCCCACCACCCGCGAGCTACGGCAGTTCGCCGGGATGGTTCTGGCCTTCTTCGGCGTGGTCGGGGCGGTGCTTCTGTACAACGAGGTGTCACCCGCCATCCCCTACACGATCTGGGCGGTGTCGGGCACGATCGGCCTCCTCGGCCTGGTAGCCCCGCGGGCTATCAAGTACGTCTATGTAGGCTGGATCTGCGCCGCGTTCCCGATCGGCTGGACGATCTCTCATCTCTTGCTCGGCGCCATCTTCTATCTCGTGATGACGCCGATAGGATTGCTCGTGAGGGCCTTCGGCCATGATCCGATGCACAGGCGCTTCGATCCGGACCTCGATACCTACTGGGTCGCGCGCAAGCCGGTGGAGGACCACGCTCACTACTTCCGCCAATTCTGAGTCCAAGGAAAGAATTTACGATGGCGACTGATCACAACGGAACCAACGCGGCTGCCACGCGCAGCGACTTCGCTCAGCAGGCGGAAGCCGGCAAGCGCGGAGTTCTCGGCGAGTTCTTCGACTACCTCAAGAACAACAAGAAATGGTGGCTGACTCCGATCATCATCGTGCTGCTGTTGGTTGGCGGACTCGTGTTGCTCGGCGGCACGGCGGCCGCACCGTTCATCTACACTCTGTTCTAGGCCGCAGCGGACCGCGCTCGGTCAAATCTGCGGGCCCGGCCTACGCCGGCCGGGCCCTGTCTCTCCTCCATCTCAGTCAGTTTCGCACGCCTGAGGCCTGCTCGGCCGCAGCGCTACGTCGCTGCACGGCCGTCCGTGGACCTCGAAGCACAGGGATGGTAAGGGCTTAGTCCGCGCTTTATTCCGCGCTTGCCTTGGGCGAGAGTGGCGAAATTGGCATACGCACTAGACTTAGGATCTAGCCCGCTTCGGCGGTTGGGGGTTCGAGTCCCCCCTCTCGCATACCAGACATAAGGCTTAACCGAATGACGGTCGATATCAGCTCAACAGTGGAAACTTCCGGCGCCTTGGAGCGAAAGCTCAAGGTCAACGTCTCGGCCGAGCATGTCGCGGCCGCCATGGACAAGGCCTACGATAAGCTCGGTCGCAGCGTGAAGCTCAAGGGCTTCCGCAAGGGCAAGGTACCTCGCAGCGTGTTGCAGAGAGAATACGGCGGAGAGGTCGAGCGCGACGTAATCAGCACGGTCATGGAAGAGGCCTGCGGCCATGCCATCGAAGAGCACGAACTGGACGTGGTCGTCAGGCCGCGACTGTTGAATCATGATTTCGGCCCAGACAAAGGCCTCGAGTTCGAGGCTGCGATCGAAGTAAGGCCGGAGTTCGAGCTCGGTCAGTACAAGGAGCTGGAACTCGACCGCAAGGTCGTCAAGGTAGAGAAGGCCCACATCGACCGTGCCATCGAGTCGCTGCGAGAACGCATGGCCGTGCTCGAGACGGTCGAGGACCGCGTCAACGTCGAAGGCGGCGACATTCTCACGATCGATATGTTCGGGTTCGTCGAGGGTGAGGCCGTCAAGGGTGCCTCCGGAGAGGGGATCCAAGTGGAGGTCGGAGCGGGACGCCTCCCCGAGAAACTCGAAGAGGGCCTGGTCGGCGTGACTCGTTCGATCAAGACCCCGATTCTGGTCCCGTTCCCTGACGATCATCCCGACCCCGACATTGCCGGAAGGACTGTTCGCTTCGACGTCACGGTTCGGGAGATAAAGACCAAGGTCTTACCCGCAGTCGACGATGACTTCGTTGCGGATCTCAGCTGGGAATCCTGCGACACATTGGCCGACCTCGAAGAGAAACTCAGAGCAGACATCGGTGAACAGTTCTCTCGCGATGCGGATCGCCGCGTTCGGGGTGGGTTGCTCGACCGCCTCGTCGAGGCGCATGAGTTCGAAGTTCCGGAAGCGCTTGTCGAAGAGACGATCGCAGGTTACGCGCGTGAGATGGGGTTGAGTGAGTTACCCGAAGACAAGCGCGAAGAGTTCCGTGCCGCCCTTGGGCCGCGCGCAACCAAGCAGGTAAAGGCCGGCTTCGTTCTCGACGCTGTAGCCCAAGCCGAAGAGTTAGAGATCAGCAAGGACCTGCTTCGACAACGTATACAACAAGAGATGGCGGTGGCGGGGGAAAGGGCCGACGATGTGCGTAAGTACTACTCTCTGCCGGGTGCGGTCGCTGAGTTACGCACAAGGATGGTGAGGGAGAAAGCACTCGATCGGGTCTTTGAATTGTCAACGCGCCGCGACGTCGAAGTAGACGAAAGCCAAGTTGCCGATAGCCCGTAAACGGGCTACTCTTTTTGTCGATGAACCTCGTCCCAATCGTCATAGAGCACACGGGGAGAGGGGAGCGCTCTTACGACATCTTTTCGCGCTTGCTGCGCGAGAGGATCGTGTTCCTTGCCGGCGAAGTTGATGATCGTGTCGCCGCGCTGGTGACTGCCCAACTCCTGTTCCTCGAAGCCGAAGACCCCGACAAGGACATATACCTTTATGTGAATTCTCCGGGCGGGGCCGTGACGGCCGGCTTGGCGATTTATGACACGATGCAATACATCCGGCCCCCCGTCTCCACGCTATGCATAGGCCAGGCCGCCAGTATGGGCGCCGTGTTGCTGGCTTCGGGGGCCAAAGGTCGCCGCTACGCGTTACCGCACTCGCGGATCATGATCCACCAGCCGATCGGGGGTGTGCAAGGACAGGCCGTTGACATCGATATACAAGCTAAGGAGATCATAAGGATACGAGAACAACTCAACGTGATACTGGCGAGACATACCGGACAGGAACTTGATAAAATAGTCGAGAACACCGATCGGGACTGTTTCATGACCGGCCAGGATGCGGTCGAGTTCGGGCTCGTTGACGAAGTTATCGTAAGCCGGCCAAGCGCCAGCAAGAAGTAGGCGCAGTAGTTATGCGGATGGGAGCCACGGGAGTTCATCATGCCCAAGCACGGTGATGACAAAACCAAAGAACTAGTCTGTTCCTTCTGCGGAAAGGGTCAGGAAGAGGTCCGCAAGCTCATAGCCGGACCGACGGTTTACATCTGTGATGAGTGCATAGATCTATGCAACGACATCATCGCCGAGGAGTGTGATCAGGAAGAGGCTATCAACGCCGTCTCGTCGGTTCCCAAGCCTGAAGATATAAGGAAGGTTCTCGACCAGTACGTTGTCGGCCAGGAACTGGCCAAGAAGGTCCTGTCGGTAGCCGTCCACAACCACTACAAGCGTATCGAGTCCTCACTGGTGACGGGTGAGGTGGAACTGCAAAAGTCCAACATCCTTCTCATCGGCCCTACGGGTTCGGGCAAGACGCTCATGGCCCAGACCCTGGCGCGCATGCTTCAGGTTCCGTTCGCCATCGCGGATGCCACCAGCCTCACCGAGGCGGGGTACGTCGGCGAGGACGTCGAGAACATCATCCTGAGCTTGCTGCAGAACGCCGACTACGACGTCGAGAAGTGTCAGCGCGGCATCGTTTACATCGACGAGATCGACAAGGTCGCGCGCAAGGGTGACAATCCGTCGATCACCCGCGACGTGTCCGGTGAGGGTGTGCAGCAGGCGCTGCTCAAGATCATCGAAGGCACCACTGCCAGCGTTCCGCCCAAGGGCGGCCGTAAACACCCCCAGCAGGAGTTCCTGCAGGTCGACACGACCAACATCCTTTTTATATGCGGCGGCGCCTTCGTCGGCCTCGATGACATGATCAAGCGCCGAGTCGGCATGAAGGGCATGGGTTTCGGTGCCGATGTGCGCGGCGCTACCGACCCGTCGAGCCAGACCATTCTGCATTCGGTG
Source organism: Candidatus Binatia bacterium (assembly GCA_028278325.1). Classification (GTDB taxonomy): domain Bacteria; phylum Desulfobacterota; class Binatia; order UBA1149; family JAJCZL01; genus JANQEO01. The sequence continues at coordinate 8,028 of JANQEO010000237.1, read as the reverse complement.
CAGCCCGAGGACCTGCTCAAATTCGGCCTAATTCCCGAGTTCGTGGGCCGCCTACCGGTGATAGCCACCCTCCATGACCTTGACGAGCAGGCATTAGTGCGCATCTTGAAGGAACCGAAAAACGCTCTGACAAAGCAGTACGCAAAGCTTTTCGAGATGGAGAACGTGCACCTGAAGTTCACCGATGGTGCGCTGGAGGCCATTTCCAGGGAGGCTTTGGCCAGAAAGTCAGGGGCTCGGGGCCTTCGAGCCATCATGGAATCCATCATGCTGGACGTGATGTACGATGTGCCCTCACAGCCTGAGATCGAGGAGGTCGTGATCTCTCAGGACGCGGTTGAGAAGAAAGAAACGCCCATTATCGTGTATTCTAGTGCATCGAGGGCGGGCTGAGCCGTAGCCGGTCCTCTGGGGCCCCAAAGGGGGCCGACAGGACATAGCGGCTCGGCGATTAGACTATGGGAAAGGACAAACAATCCATGATTTTCAGGAACACTCCTTCCGGTAGTGGTGAAGATGGTGAGGCGGCTCCGAGGAACGTTCCTCTACTGCCCCTGCGCGACATAATCGTCTTTCCGCATATGGTGGTGCCGCTCTTCGTCGGGCGGCAGAAATCGATCGCGGCGCTGGAGGCGGCGATGGAGGCCGATCAGGTCATCCTGCTTGCAGCGCAGAAAGATGCGCGCACCAATGATCCTACCGAGGCCGACATCCACAACGTCGGGACCTTGGGTAGCGTGGTCCAGCTGCTGCGGTTGCCCGACGGCACGGTCAAGGTTCTGGTCGAAGGAAAGCAGCGTGCGATCATTACCGACTATAAGGATAACGAGGAGCATTTCTCGGTCAGCATCGATCTGATCGAGGACGACGTCGACACCGGCCCCGAGGTCGAGGCGCTCATGCGCAGCATCAACACGACCTTCGAGGCATACGTGCGCCTCAACAAGAAGATTCCCCCCGAGATGGTCACGACCGTCAACTCCATCGAGGATCCCTCGAGGTTGGCCGACACGGTTGTCTCGCATCTCGGCATCAAGCTCGAAGACAAGCAGGCTCTGCTCGAGACCATCAAGACTACCGAGAGGCTAGAGAAGGTTCTCGGCTTCATGCGCTCGGAGATGGAGATCCTCGAGGTCGAAAAGCGTATCCGCTCGCGGGTCAAGACCCAGATGGAGAAGACCCAGAAGGAGTACTACCTCAACGAGCAGATGCGGGCGATCCAGAAGGAACTCGGCGAGAAGGACGAGTTCCGCAACGAGATCCAGGAGCTCGAAGACAAGCTTGCCAAGACCGACATGACCGAGGAGGCGCGCGAGAAGACCGAGAAGGAGATCAAGAAGCTCAAGATGATGTCGCCGATGTCGGCTGAGGCCACCGTCGTGCGCACATACATCGACTGGGTTCTGAGCCTTCCGTGGCGCAATTACTCCGACGACGTCATCAATCTCGAAGACGCGCGGCAGGTTCTCGACGAGGACCACTACGGTCTGGACAAGGTCAAAGAGCGGATCCTCGAGTATCTGGCCGTGACCAAGCTGGTCGGCACCATCAAAGGCCCGATCCTTTGCTTGGTCGGACCTCCCGGCGTCGGTAAGACATCGCTGGGCCGCTCGATCGCGCGCTCTACCGGCCGTGAGTTCGTGCGAATCTCCCTGGGCGGCGTGCGTGACGAGGCCGAGATCCGGGGCCACAGGCGAACCTACATAGGCGCCATGCCCGGCAAGATCATGCAGAGCATGAAGCGCTCGGGTAAGGGCAATCCCGTGTTCCTGCTCGACGAGGTCGACAAGATGTCGACCGACTTCCGCGGTGACCCGTCGTCGGCCCTGCTCGAGGTCTTGGATCCCGAGCAGAACACGACCTTCAACGATCACTACCTGGATCTGGATTACGATCTTTCCAAGGTGATGTTCGTGACGACGGCGAATACCTTGGAGCGCATCCCGAGGCCGCTGCAGGACAGGATGGAGATCATCCGTATTGCCGGTTACACGGAGCCGGAGAAGCTCAACATCGCGACCAAGTACTTGATCCGCAAGCAGCAGGAGGCTAACGGCCTCGACGAAGAGAACATTTCGTTCTCCGAGAACGCGCTGCTCACGATCATCCGCCGCTACACCAAGGAAGCCGGCGTTCGTAACCTCGAGCGCGAGATCGCTTCGGTGTGTCGTAAGGTGGCCGTACAGGTCGTCAAGAATCCCGACGCCGGCAAGGTCCATGTGACCTCTCGAGCGTTGGAGAAGCTGCTTGGCCCGCCCAAGTATCGCTACGGCCGCGCCGAAGACGACGCCATGGTCGGCGTTACGACCGGGCTTGCCTGGACTGAGCTCGGCGGCGAGTTGCTCAACACTGAGGTCACCGTGCTGCCGGGCAAGGGCAAGCTGACCATCACCGGTCAGCTTGGCGATGTCATGCAGGAGTCTGCGCAGGCCGCAATGAGTTACGTGCGCTCACGGGCCCACGAACTCGGCTTCGAAGATGACTTCTACCAGTCCATCGACGTGCACATCCACGTGCCCGAGGGGGCTATCCCGAAGGACGGCCCCTCCGCAGGTGTGACGATGGCTACTTCGCTCGTATCGGCGTTGACGCGAATTCCGGTGCGACCCGATGTCGCCATGACTGGTGAGATCACCCTGCGCGGCCGCGTGCTGCCCATCGGCGGTCTCAAAGAGAAGGTCATGGCCGCCCACCGTGCCGGCATCAAGAAGGTGATGATCCCTTCGGAGAACACCACCGAGATCAAGGAGATCCCGGCAAGTGTGTTGAAGGCCGTGGAGCTCCACCCGGTAGAGCACGTAGACGAGATACTCGACGAAGTGCTCAATCTGCCGGAGGGCCGTGAGTCCATTTTCCTGGTCGAGCGACCCGAAGGCCTCGGTCCGTTGCCGATGGTCACCAAGAAAAAAGAGTCCGACGACAGCGACGTCGTCACTCACTAAGGTTTTCATTCCACTATCGAGCCTACGTTGGCGGCCGCGTTGAGTGCGCGGTCGCTAACGTATAGCCTCGATCCTGCGGGCGGTTAGCTCAGCTGGGAGAGCATCGGCCTTACAAGCCGGGGGTCGCGTGTTCGAGCCACGCACCGCCCACCATTCACACACCCGTTCCCGATCTACTGACTATGCGGGCCAGGCCCTGGATCAAAAAGTTTGGGCTCGGTCTCGGCCGCGCGGCAGCCGTTTCTCCACGTCGCACAGGCGGTTCCCGGCGGTCTTAGCCCGCATGGGTTACGGGATTGACCCAATAGACGGCCTCGGTCACGAGTTGCTACACTCCCTTGCTGGCAGCTGCCCGGACGACGTCCGCCGAATAGTACGGTCGCCGGGCAGGGGAGGCCGACATGCGCGGAAGCCTCGCTTCGACCGTCGCGTTTGTTGCGGGACGATGGGGTTGCGCATCGCTTCTCTTGCTGGCTGTACCTGCGTTGTCCGCGATTCCCGCCCACGGCCTCGTCTCTTTCGATGAAGCGCAACTGGTCGACCCGTCCCAGGGTATGGCCGGTGAGTCCGACAATGACGGAGGCATTACGGTCGCGGGAGACGGGACCGGTATTTGGATCGCGGCCTGGCATTCTTTCTCGGCACCCGCCGTCGGACAGATCGTCTACTCGCGCTCCACAGACAACGGTGCAACCTGGAGTGTCCCGTCAGTCCTCGATCCCGGTCCAGGCGATCGGCCCGACCTGGCGACCGACGGCGCCGGTGTGTGGATAGCCGCCTGGTCGGACTCGGGGCTGGCACGATCAATCGACAACGGTATTTCGTGGTCCGGTGTGCCCATGCCTCCGAGTTACAGAGGCGACGGTCACACTCTTGCCACGGATGGCTCGGGTGCCTGGGTGCTCGTTTGGCACTCGACGGAAACCCTCGGCGCGACGATCGGCATCGATCACGACATACTCGTTGCGCGTTCGGTCGACAACGGCCTGACTTGGACTGCGCCGGCGGCACTGAACACCGACGCGGCCAGCGACGACCCCAGCCCTAGCTCCGTAAACGACGACCGCAATCCGAGCCTGTCCACCGACGGCGCGGGTATGTGGATCGCGGTGTGGCAAGAAGAAAATGGTCCCGACGAGGCGATCGTTTCTGCTACCTCCAGCGATAACGGTGCGACATGGTCGTCCCCCGTCGCCGTGGGATCCGGTGGCACTGGAGGGGGCGAGCCCGATGTCGAGACCGACGATGCGGGGCTATGGGTGGTTGTATGGGACGGGTCACGCTTGGCTGATACGGGGCAGGACTTCGACATCTTGTTTTCGCGATCCACCGACGCGGGCGCTTCCTGGAGTGGGGCCGCTACGCTCAACGCGACGGCCGCGAGCGACACCGCCGATCTGATCTCCGATGGCGGCGCGCGTATTGCCACGGACGCTGACGGCAACTGGTATTGCCTGTGGACCTCGGCAAACGGACTCAACGCCGGGTTGGGAGACGACCTCGATGTCTTGGTGGCACGTTCGACTGACGCTGCTTCGACGTGGACGTTTCCTTCGGCGCTGGATCCCGATGCGCGAGGTGATTCGGGAAGTGACCGAGTCACGAGCGTGGCGTTCGACGGAAACGGCAACTGGCTGGCCGCCTGGTCGACCTTTGACGTAAGCACGAACGATATCGACGTTCGTGTCGCGGCCTCGCAGGATCATTGTCCGTCCGTGCCGGTAGTGGGTTGCCTATCCCCCGCGATCCCCGGACGCGGCCGAGTGATGATTCGCAACAGGCACGACGGTAGAAGCAAGATCAAGTGGAAGTGGATTGCAGGTGAGGAGACTACGTTGGCAGACCTGGGGGATCCGTCGAGCAGTTCGGACTACGTTCTGTGCCTGTATGACGAGATCGGAGGGCAGCCTCGGCTCGATCTCGAGCAAGACCTGCTGGCCGCGACCGGCTGCAAGAACGGCCCTTGCTGGCAGGCGACGTCCAGCGGTTTCAAGTACAAGGATCGCTCCCGCCGCCACAACGCGACGGACTCGGCGCGCCTTAAAGCGGCAGAGGCCCAAAAGGCCAAAGTCAAAGTCCGCGCCGTCGGGCCTACGCTCGGGCCTCCCAACTTGCCCTTATCGCAAGCGACCACGGTCAGGGTTCAGCTCAACAATCTCGAAACCGGCGCATGCTGGGAGACCGTTCATACTACAAGCACGCGCAACGACTCCGAGTACTTCAAGGCGCGGTCGGACTGAGTTGGGTCAGCCGTCGTCGGTACGCCGCCGCTCTATGTAGTCGCGAGCCTTTGCTTCATAGGCCGGTGTCCTCAGGCCTACGGTCCTGGCCTCGGCCAGAGCCTCTTCAACAGATAGGCCTCCGTCGAGCACCCGCCATGGAAGCCACAGGGCGCCGACTCTGTTTGCCGAACCGCAGTGCATGAGGGCGGGCCTTGCGGTGGTGTTGAGGATCCGTCTCGCTTCGTCGAAGACTTCGTCGGTAAGCTCTTCCGGCCCGTTCCAGGGCAGGTGTACGTAGTCGAGGCCGAGGTCGGATACGATCTGTTTCTCGTCGAACTCCGAGATCTCGTGGTCGTGGCGCAGATTCACGACCGTTCGGATGCCGTTCTTGGCGGCCTGTTCGAAGTCGGAAGGGGCCGGCTGACTGGCCAGAAACACTCCTTGGTAGGCGTGGAGGAGCTTGATCGTACCCCAAGACGCGGGTTGGAGTCGGGCCGCTTCCTCGATCGTGCCTTGCTCGGCAGGCTTGGAAGTGTCGCCCTCAGTCTGCTGCTTGCAGCCGGACGCCATCGAAGCCGCGATGGCTAGTACGACGAAAACAACCCAGCCGTATCCTCTCGGCATGCCCCTCACTCCTGTAACCAGCCTATGGCTGCGATCCCGGCCAACTGCAAGGGCTCGGTGTTTGCTGAGGTCCCGTTTTCAAGGCCTCCGCCCAGTTGCTATGGTCCCGCCGTGCCCGATTACGTGTGCATCGTCCAGGCCGGCCAGGCCGCCGAGTCCAAGATACCCGAGCTTGCCGAGGGGCTCGAGCAGATCGGCGCGCGGGCGTTCGGTGACGAGCCCGGCAAGGTCGAGATCAGATGGGTTTCGGTGCCCGAAGGCTTCGGCTTCAGTGCGGGCGAGCCGAGTAGCGCCTCCTTGGTCATCCGATCCGTCCCGGTCGGTCTTGGTAACTCCGAACGCAAGGACTTCATGAAGTCGATAACTTCCCTGTGGGAGCGCGTCACTGGATGCACCGCTGACGACATCGTCGTCACCTCCTACGACGGTCCGCTGCCCTTGTGAAGGAGAGGGAGCCATGCCGCTTTACCGCTGCAGAGTCGCCGAGGGGCTGACGTCTTACGATCAACGTCTATCGATCGCCAAGGACGTGACCCGAATCCACTGTGATGTAACCGGTGCGCCACCTACCTTCGTGCACACCTTCTTCGCCGAAGACGACACCGGCGAGTTGCCCGACGGCGTCAAGGCCGTGTTGTTCGGCAGCATTCGGAGCGGAAGAACCGACGAGCAGAAGCAAAGGCTGGTCGACGAGATGACGGCGGCCATGGCTCAGACTCTCGGTCTGGGCGGCGGCGAGGTTGTGGTTACCACCGTCGATGTCCCCGCACGCTGGGTGATGGAAGGCGGCGAAGTAATGCCGGAGCCCGGCGAAGAGGCCGCCTGGCTCGCCCGACACAGCTAGGGGCCGCACTTCGATCGATCGGGGCGCCGCCAGGTCCATGGATCGTTTCTACCACTCGATAGTCGGCCACCCGCGTATCACGATCACGCTCTTCCTGGTGGTGACGGCGGTGCTGGCTCTGGGCATTCCCCGTCTGCGCGTGAGTACCGACGTGCGGTCGATGATGCCCATCGGTCATCCCGTCATAGTGCACGACGAATGGGCGCGCGATTACTTCTTGATCGAGGATCCTGCCACCGTTCTCATCGTCAACGACGGTCCGGACGGAGTGTTCACGCCTGCTACGCTGGCCCTCGTCGATCACATCTCCGATGAGATGGAGGTCCTCGAGTCCATCGACGGCGATGATCTCGTAAGCCTTTCAGCCGTCGACAACATTACGGGGGAGGGCGACGTTCTCACCGTAGAGCCGTTCTTCGAGGACCCCCCGCAAGACGTGGTCCAAGCGCGGGCCCTGCGCGCCGCGGTTTTCGACAACCCCATGATGGTCGGCACCGTCGTGAGCGTGGATGGGAATGCCACGGCCATCATCGGTGAGATGCACAACGGAGCGGACAAGGTCGCGCTGTACAGGCAGCTCCAAGACATAGTCCGGCGCTCGCCGATCACCAGCGAGAGGGTGCTTGTAGCGGGCCGTCCGGTCATCGAAGGGGAAATGACCAGCCTGATGCGCGGGGATCTTGCCTTGATGTTTCCGTTCGTGATCTTGTCTACGGGCGTTTTGCTGTTCCTGGCTTTGCGCTTGGTGCGCGCGGTCATCCTGCCGCTGATGGTTGTCGTCAGTTCGGTGATCTGGGCGGTCGGGTTGATGGGATGGACGGATTCACCGTTTTTTGCCGTCTCGACGATGATGCCGATTCTGCTCATCGCTATCGGCGTGGCCGACGGTATCCACATCATCCATTGCTATCTGTTGAGGGTGGCCGCCGAGCCCTCGAGGCGGGCAGGAGAGCTCGTGGTTGAGGCGATGTCGGAGATGACTCGACCGGTTGTGTTGACCTCGATCACCACCGCAGCGGGCATCGGTTCGCTTGCGGCCTCGCCGATTAGGCCGGTGCAAAGCCTCGGTGTGTTCACCGCCTCGGGGGTGATGGCGGCGATGGTGTTTTCTTTGACAATCCTGCCCGCGATTCTCGCCCTGCTGCCTCTCCCGGTCGGTGCGGCGGCCCGGATGAAGCATGACGAAAGCGCGAACGAGGGGACGGTCGCACGCCTCGTCAGGACCCTTTCCGCGCTGGTGCTTGGTCGGCCGAGGATCTTGTTCGGCGTAACCGCTGCGATCGCGATTGTCAGCGTCGCAACGATACCAAGTATCACCGTGGACGGTTCTCTGCTGCGCAACTTTCCCCGAGGCAATCCGGTCAAGCTGGCCGACCATGAGTTCGTACGCTACTTC
>JANQEO010000208.1 GCA_028278325.1 Candidatus Binatia bacterium | reverse complement strand
CAGCTGAGCAAGATACGGTCCATCCGTCGAACCCTTGATTTCGGCATGTTAACGAGCCTCAGGGTGTGGTGAACAGTCACACCACCGGAAGCTCAGGTTGGAGCCTTCAGACACCAGTGACGTGGCTCACGAAGGCGCCGACCTGCGGAAACCCGAGCAGGTCCCACCGGGCGCCGGGTTGATGGCTCCGATAGGATCCTTGCTGATTCGCGGCGCGAGTCGCGACCCGCTGACCACGACAATCCATTGGAAGCGGCGAGGAAGGCACGCCGAGAACCCGGCGTTCGGCCGCCTTCACGATGCCTGTGCGGGCGAACGTCGCGTTCGTGACTTGTGCCGAGCCGTGCTAGCAGCCCGGTGAAGTAATCCGGATCCCGCTTCTCCGGGGGGCAAGGCAGGACTGGAACTCGAGCTTCGCCGATTTGCGGAGAATGGCGAATCGTGTCTGAGCGGCGCCAATGACCACGACCGCGAAGACCCAAAGAGTGTCCAGCCACGCCATGAACGCCCGCGTGGCGTCGGCCAGGCCTCGTGGAGTCCCCACTCCGACGACTTTCCGCATCACGAGGGCGAGATTCAGCGCGGCGGCTTGAATGAGGTAGCGCTTGTTCGCGTTGGATCGACCTCGCAAACGTGTTCGCCTGTGCGCACCGGTTTCGCACGCGTGAGCGAAGGTCCGCTCGATGAGCTCCCCCCTGCGCCGCTGTAGTGCGCGGCTCTTTGCACGCTTCACGCGGGCACGGTTCTGATAGACCGCGATTGCGGCTGCACGCCCGCCGTTGTTGCTCCAGCGACGTTGGCCTTTTTGCCGACGCTCTGGGATGTAGGTCCGAATCTTGTTATCGGTAAGCTCCTTGATGGTCCTGGCTTTGTGATAGCCCTTGTCGGCGACAACTTCCTTGATGGCTGTTGGATTGCTCGCGGCGTTGCCCGCCGTTCCTGCGTGAGTCGGAGGCTCGTCATCATCGTCTCGTTCGTCGGCACTACGGGTAGCGGAGCGCTCCTCTGCCTGCTCGATGTTTTCGTTCGCGTCTCTCAGGCTGCCTGGCAACGACTCCCCATCGCCAGTCGTCGCATCCATCAGAGACGCGGATAGAATCGCGCCAGTCTCCATGTCGACGACGTGCTCGGCCTTGTACGCGAGCCGCGTACGGCCGTCTTTCAGCTTCATGATCCGCGCGTCCGGGTCTACAGGGGACTTCCATTCCTTGTTCGAGGTTCGCTTTCCCTTGCGCTTGCGGTCGAAGGCTCGGAGCTCTTCGTCATTGAGCTCGCCAAGCCCCTCCTCCTTCGCCAAACGACGCAGATAGTCCTTGTAGTCTTCGCCCGTATCACGTCGAACGATGCCTTTCATCGAGGCATCCGCGCGGAGATACGTCGAGTCGACCCCAGCGACTTTGCCTTTCATCAACCCATGGGAGTCCACGATCCCAAGCACGAACTGAAACACCTTCTCGTACACGCTCTCGTCGAGCCGAGAGCGAATGCGCGACAGCGTTGAGTGGGTCGGTGTCTTCGCGTACGGCTCGAATCCAAGGAACTCTTTCAATGACAGCGAGTCTGCGCAGCGCCAGCAGATTCCTCGCTCGGACTCGATGCCCTCGAAGAAACCAACCAGCAGCATTCGAAAGTACACGCCCGGTTCGATGGACGGACGGCCCCGTGTCCCGGGCGGCTCGTAGTACGGCGGGCAGACCTCTTCCACGTACCGGTCGAAGCCCCCGGACTCCAGCAGCCCGTTCAGAGTCTCGTAGAACCGGTGCCGAGGCCCCGAGGCCTGGTCAGGTGCCGCCACGAATAACGACCGTTGCCGCGGCCCCTTCCTTCGCATCGACATGACCGCACGCTATCCGGATGCTGCCCCGCCGTCGATCCCCCTCGCGGGAAAAATCAACGGGCTGCTAGGCATGAGTAGGGCCACGATCACGTCCGCGACCAAGCTTCGTCCACGAGGATTGCGTGCGGAGACTTAGCCAGG
>JANQEO010000196.1 GCA_028278325.1 Candidatus Binatia bacterium | reverse complement strand
CTGGCATCGGTGTGGTGCGAGAATCAATCAGCGAATACACGCGTAGAAGCCACACTCCGACTGTCTCGGGACGGGGGTTCAATTCCCCCCGGCTCCATTCTCCCACGCCGAAGAGAGAAACCAATCTGTCTTCATGGCGTTAATTGGGACCCGTGAAGCCGCGGAGAGATTGGGCGTACACAGGAGCAGGGTCTGGGCGCTTATCTCATCGGGTCGCTTGAAGGCAACCAAAGTCGGGCGTTCCTGGGTGATCGATGAGAAAGACCTGGAATCGGTGCGCGAACGCAAGCCCGGCAGACCTTCAGGGCAGCAACGTCGTGTGCAATCAGAATGACCAAATCACATGGAACCTGAGCAATCGCGAGCAATGTCAAATCTCATCCTGGCTCAAGCGTTGCTGTTCAGTGGGTAATGTGATTGGTATTGAGACACGAGGTTGAGATTCTGAGCTTGTGTGCAGCACGAGCACGCCTTGATGGGTTGTGGGATCGCCTTGAACCCGCTTCGATTTGTACAGCACGGGGAAGTCCACAGATTGTCCCGGCTTCACTTCGCTGCGCGGCACCTCCGCGTAAAGCCCCGGCACGGTGGCGGTGCTGTAGAGGAGCTTGATCGGCTCTTCGCCTCGGTTGATGACTTGCACGATTGATGGTGGACCGGGTTCCTTCTGGCTCGAATCGGAGTCGATGGCTAACCGCTCGGGGCGCGCTTTCAGGGGCATGCCGATGTCCGCGGTGACATGGATCGTGATCGTTTTTCGATCGGGATCATCCAGTCTGAGGATGACCCGCTTGTGGTACGGCCCCTTCTTCTTCGGCACGGCCAAGGTGATGTGGAATGTCGAAGTCCCCAGCGAAGAGCCCTCGGATACAGCTGAACGGATGATCCGTTTTGGCTCGTCGATCTTTACACAGGTGCAATTGGACCGCCCCGAAGTAACCTTCAACGGGCGATTGGTGGTGTTGACCAGGTCGACCGATCCGTGCGAGGTGGTCCCTGGTTTCACGTACCCCAAGTCGCAGACCAAGAGTTCCGGCAAGTGGGTTGGCTTGATCGGTTGGGCTGACTCTTCATCGGTCGTTGCCGTTTCTGGTGCTTCGGGGCGCGGCGCCTCGGTTGAATCTTGAGGCAGCGGGTCGCCATGAACCAGGCGAAGCGAGATCGTGGCGATCACGATCAAGGCTGTTAGTCCGATCGCACTCATCGTCCGTGTGTTGCGCATCCCGGTTTCTCCTTCCGAAACCCAAGCCGGCCGCCCGATCCACAGGATCAGCAGCAACAGCAGGTCGACCGCCAGCATGATGCTCGGTGGGGCCGAGATCATTCCTAAGCACCCGCAGTCGCCGTTCCCGTACACGATCTGCCAGGCATTAAATGCAGCGAACCCAAGAAACCCTAAACCGGATAACACCCAGCTAAGCCGAGGCCAAACCCCCACGATCAGCCAAATGCCAAGGGTCCCTTCCGAACCGATCAGCAGTGCGTCCAGGTTGGCGCTGTCGACGTATTGTGTCGCCAGTCGATACGCCTTGAGCGATGCCGCGGTGAGCAAGACCACAGCAACAACCCAGCGCGCAGAAGGCCAGTTGATACGGGCTCTGCTCACCCGCTCTCCTCCAATCTTTGCCCGTGCTTTCGGGGCTTGGGGCTTTGCGTGCCGGGGAGTCGAGGCCGGTTGTCCTGGTTCACGTGCAACAGGTGTAGCTGCTTCTCGGCCCAGGCCACCCATTCGGGGCGTTCGTCTTTCATGACGATCAGCCGCAACAGGTCTTTGATGTCGGGATCGCGGTCGCCGCGACGGATGCGGGCACGGGCCAGGTTGCCGACCACCAGCGTGTTGGCCGGTTCAAGTTCCATGGCCATGGCGTACGCGTCGATCGCCTGATCGAGCTTGCCCACCGACTCGAAGACCAGGCCCAGGTTGTTCCGGGGGGCGGTGGCGTTGGGCATCAGCTTGGCGGCGTACTCGAACTCCCAGGCCGCCTGGTAGAGCTTTTTCTCGTAGTAATACAGCTTGCCGAGGTTGTTGTGGGCCGGGCCGTACATGACATCGGCTCTCAACGCTCGCTTGAGCAACGGCTCGGCGGATTCGTACTCGCCCGCTTGGATTAAGGTGTAGGCCTCATCGTTGAGACGCCGTGCCCGTTCGGTGTCCCGGTTCGGTTCCGAGGCGACGGTCTCGTAATCATCCGCCGCCCGGCTGCGTTGCCCGCAGGATACACATAGCATTAAACAGCCGGCCATCATCGCGATCAGCGCATTTCGGTGGATCATCAGGACGAACCCTTTCGAGGCTTGTCGGTGGCGGGGGAGTAGATCATGTAGCTCAATGTCAGTTCGGCTTTCCAGATCGCAGGGTCCGCTTCGTCACGTGGGGCGATCAGACGGATCTGCTCGGTCTGTAGGCGGTTGCCATCGGTTTGCAGGGTGTGCAGCAAGTGCATCAGCTTCGGGAGGTCGGCCCGCCTGAGGATCACGTGAATGGGGATCCGCTGATAGACCGTGCCGGTGACCCGTTGCGGCGGGTCTGGTTCGATGCGGTCCAGTTCCTTGGCGTCCACGCCGGCCTTGGCCGCCGCGGCGGAGACCTGGCGAACCAGGTCCGGTGAATCGATGGTGGCGGTCATGATCGGCTTGGGCCGATCACGGAGCGTGACGATCTGCCGGCTGAGCTGTTGGGCTTGGCGGGCGTGCCCGGTCGCACGAGAAGCACGATCCTGCTCACCCCGCATCGTGGACCAGCTCCACGTGAGCACCGCCAATGAGACGGCCACGGGAAGCCCATAGCTCAACTGCTGCCTGAACCCTGAGCTAGGCCTGTGTTTCTTGCCGGGCGTTCCGGGGGCGGGGGCGGGGGCGGTCATGGTTCGCTCACGGGGGTTTGAGATTGGCGGATTGGCCATACCGCGTTGATCGCGAAGCCCACACTCTTCTCGGATACCCGGCTGCTCCGCGGCGATTCCACGCTGAAGCCCTGTTGCTTGCGCAGGCTGTCGGCCAGGCGATCCGCGTCGGCGTAGTTGCGGACTTGGCCGACCAGATACAGCTTGGGGCCGTGGAGTCGGATCTCCTCGAGCTGGTAACGCATGTCTGTGGGCAGGCGGCGCATCACCTCGTACAGGTTGCGCAAAGCCGAAGCCTGCTTGGGCAGGTCGGCCGACTCGCCCGACAGGCCCGCCAGACGCTTGTGTTCGCTGCTCAGGCGTGAGATCACGTCGGTCGGCACAGGTTGGTTGGCGAACGCGTCCTGGAACGCCGCGGTCTCTACCCGGGATTGCTGCCGCGAGACCTGGCGGTGCTGGTGGGCCCGCCACTGAAAGGCTCCGGCCAGGCCGAGCAGCAGCACGCAGGCCCCAACCATGGCGCGTCTCATTGCGGGGCGGATGTGCCGGATGGGATCGTCCGCGGCCAGGTCGTCACGACGCAGGTTGATCCAGGGAGGCGCAGCGCCGCTGAGCAGTGACGGGGCGAAACGCGCCGCTGCGGCTTGTACCGATTCGATCTGCACGGTCTCGAACGCTTGGCCTTCGAATGCCTGAGCGATGGGGGTCGCGCTCTGCGGTCGGTAGACCTCGATGCCGCCGTCTTCCGGACACTCCAGTCGGATCGATTTCAGGGCATCTCCGACGGGTTCGGTTGCCGCGCGGGTGGCGTACCATCGAACCGGAAGCCCCCCATGGATCTGGACCAGATCGCAAGAGTATGGCTCTTGCCAGACCTGGAGCGAGTCCTTTTCCGCATCCGGCGTGCTTGCCGCCCCCTGTGCGGCTACGAGCGCGGTGGGGCATATCAACTCCACGATCACGCCGACGTTTTCGAGCGCGTCGATGAGGGGTTTCAGTCGCCTGACGTCGGCACACACACCAAGCGCCGTCCGACCGTTTTCCACGAAATCCGCCGCGTAGTCTTCGGCGGGCAGGGGGATGGACTCTTCCAGTCGGTAGAACACGGCGTCACGGCGTTCCCGCTTCGGCAGGTCGTCGATCGTCACCGGCGCCGCCATGACCCGGTTGGAAGGCAGCGCGAGCAACACCGGAGAGCCGTCGTAGCCCAGGTCTTGCATTTGGCTGGCAATGGCTTGCGCTAACTGTTCCGTATCTGCCGAAGATGACGTGGCGGGCTTGTCGCCGTTTCCCGGGGGCAGGGGTGGGGCCGTGCCGCCCGCCTGGGTCTCGGCGGTGTATACCTGGTCGCCTTCTGTGTGCCCGACGAGCCAAGGCTGGCGGTCATTGGGTACGAAGATCGTATAGCCGTGCCGAGTATTCACCCCTTACCCTCCTTGCCGAGGGTGAGCGTGACCGGCTTGCCGTAGTAGAGGAGCTTGACCTGTCCATCGGTGATTTCGACGACTTCGATCTCACCCACCTTGTGTCCGATGTTGCAGAACTCGACCTTGCCGTTTTGGTGCTTGAGCATGGCCAGCGTCTGGCCGGGTTCGACGATCGTGCCGGTCAGGCGAACCGGGAGCGGGGGCGGTACGAACTTCTTAACCTCGACCACGGGCGGGGGTGGGTCGTAGAGCGGCTTGCGCAGCGGTAGGTCCCAGATTCTTTGCATGGCGTTCAAGTCGATCGCATGGTCGGTTGAATCGCGAAACGTATGAGTCTTGGTTTTGTCGGCATGGTCAGTGGTTGAGGTTGTGGGGGGATTGTTGGCCACCCAGGCGATCGCCGCGATGCCGATGACCGCACCGAGTGCGCCGGCAACGTTCAATAGCAATCGGAGTCGTCTGGGGTTCCCATTCATGGCTGTTCACCAGTCGAATCGCACCTGGTGCTCGGTGGTCGACCCGTTATTGTTCTGTTGTTGTTCCAGGATATTCAACCGAAACCACTCACGCCGATCGTCGTGGATGGCGATCCACAGGGACCAGCAGCCCGAACGGCCGGTCAATCTGTTGCGGATGGCACGGAGTTGTCCCTGCTTCAGTTCCAGCCGACGCAGCAACTCGCTGAGCCCGAGCCCCGGTTGCTCGGCCCGCAGCTCGCCCAGTTCCTGGGCCTTGGCGAAGGACAGCTCGGGCTGGCAGACGGCAATGATCGTCTCGACCGGGGCCCGACGGTAGTTCAGCTTGCCATCGCCCCAACAGGTGATCGCATGCCCCAATGGGGGTTCTGACGTCGAGCCGATCGCCAAGTTCCGGGGCGTCGCCCCTTGAAAGACCTGATCGTGGCTGCCAAACAAGGGTAAAGGCCCACCCTGTTGCCTTCGACCGTCCAAGTGTGTGGGTCGTAACAGGAGCTGGCTCACTCCGGAGTGGTTTCTGGAATAGTGGTTGGCTGTCGCGCTGCGCCGGTTGCCCCCGCTGGGGATTCCGGGGGCGGGGGTAGAAGCGGTGAGGCGTTGCAGTTGGTGCGTCGTGCGTTCTTTGCCTAACCGTTCGTACAAGGCGTTGACATTGGCCTTGGCTTGTTCGTCCGAGATCACCAATTCCACCGGGAGGTCGTTCAGTGTGATTGTCAGGCGGTGTGACGCGACGGGCCGCGTGTATTCGGCTTCCACGTCGCTGAGGATTCGCTCGGCAAGAGGCGGGACCGTCTTCGCGCAGCTGCGTCGAGTCCATTTGATCTGGAGGGCGGTTTCGGCGTCGATGGCATCGGTTGCGGCCCCCAGGCTGCGGCGGCTCGCCATCTCCAGCACCACGCCCGCCAGCGCGACCAGCACCAGCGTCATGGGGAGCACGTAGCCCGATCGGTGATGTCTGGCCACTCGGATCATCTCACGCTCAGCTCTCGCTCAAAAACCAGGCCGCCCCCGGAACGATTGCTTCCGTCACGCTCGGAGCGCTCGTTCGCTGTGGGCTCGGCCTTGGTGTCTTCTATGAGTTCCAGACGAATGCGGTAGGCCACCGCCTCAGACTTTTGATCGCGTTCCTCGCCCGCCGCGTCGTTTTCAACGATGACCGGATCCACTCGGAGCCCATTGACACCCACGGCCAGTGGTTGCCAGTCGGTCTCCACGACTTCCTGGTCGAGCCGCCGTTGCTTGCGGATCAGCACGGGCTGATCGCGTCCGTGATCGACCACATAGGTCACACGGACCGGGCGGTGTTGCCAGGTCTGGTTGCGCCGGTCGAAGAACGTGTAACCCGTCAACACCAACTGCCCCTCGGACACGTCGATTTGGCGTGCGTGTTGGATGTCTGATTCGATCCGGGCCATCACGCGCTCGGCCCATCCTTCAAAGGGATCGGCTTGATCGGGGGCTGTCGCCCGGAGGTCGCGCGCGATCGCAGACGTCACCGACAACACCGCCATCATGAGCAAGCTGCTCAAGGCCAGGGTGGCGATCAGCTCGATGGCGGTAAAGCCACGGCATCGACCTGCGTGATGGTGGGTCCGTCTATCGCTCATCGTGTTGGATATCGTCTGATGGAACAGGTTCCTGGGATAACGGCAACAACACCTCTACCGCGGCCAAGACTTTGCCGGCGTCGGTGGGGCGGTCGTCCACGATCTCAAGGCGAACGACCCGAGCACCCAATCGCTCAGCCATCTCATCCGGTCGCACCGTCGTGCGCCAACGCACCCCCGGAACTCCCACCCCCACCCCCATCCCCACCCCCGCCCCCGGAATATCGGTCGCGTTGTTTTGACCGGCGTCCCCCGGGTGGCCCGAACCTGCCCCAGCGAGTCGGCCGGTCGGTATGGCGCCGTGGTCGGCGATAGGGAACTGATCGATATCGGCCCACCATGTCTCAAGCAGGCGGTCGGCGAGTGCGACGGCTTGGGCCTTCCGCTGTGCGGCGTATGTCTGGCGCGTGAAATCACCCCGCGCCTTGATCAGGCCCGTCAGCACCACGCCGATCAACGCCAGGCCCCCCAGGGCCTCAATCAGCGTCACGCCGTTGTAGCGCCTCGAACACGTCCTGTATCGCCTTCTCATCCTCGGCCTCGTATTCGGTGATTTGGCCGCTGATCCCGATCGACAGCAACCAGAAACCTTCATTCTCAGGTCCGCTGAACTTCAGCGCGTGCGTGGGCATCGTCCCCATGTTTGAGCAGGGCAGGGCGACCCGCCCTTGTTCGAGTTCGTTGCCGTCGACGACGACGGATTGGATTTGCCACCCCTTGTCCAGTCGCAGGGGTTGGCCGGCCGCCTCGTTGTTCTCTCCCGGATCGACCCGGGCGATCTGCTGCTTATCCAGATCGATGACCAGGCGGAGCGGTCGATTTGTACGCCGAGCCAGGGTTCTTGTGTCGCGATCGTAATCGGTGATGGTGGTCACCAACTTCTGGTGTGTAGCGGCTCGGAGCGGGTTGGTCAGTGTGGCCGCGGCGATGGCCAGGATCAACGCGCTGAGCGTGAGCACCCCGAGGAACTCGATCAGCGTAAACCCGGGTGTCAATCTCGCGTGTTTCATCAGCTGCCCAGGTCGAAGCTCGCGATGTCCTTGTCCGCGCCGTCCCCGCCGGACCGGCCGTCCGCCCCGAAACAGATGATCTCGTAGGGCTCGTCGTCCCGGCCCGGCATGTTGTACTGGTAATCGTTGCCCCACGGGTCCTTGGGCAGTTCCTTGCTGTCGAGGATCCGCTCCGGCTGCTTGTCGCTGGTCTGGACCAGGACGCGCAGACCCTCCTCGGCGCTGGGGTATTGGCCGTGCGTCAGGTAATAGCTGTTGATCCCATTGGTAAAGGTTGAGATCTGCGCCTTGGCGGCGTTCTGCTTGCCCTTGATCATGAAACTCCGCACGTTGATCGTCACCACGCTCGCCAGGAGGCCGATCAATACCAACACGACCATCATCTCAACCAGGCTGAACCCCTTAGCGCAAGCCCGCTTTGTTGTCATCGAAATCGTCATTGCGTTACAGCACACGGCTGGCCTCCAGCATGGGCAGGATGGTGGCGAAGGCGATCAGGCCCACGACCGCCACCATCACGAGGATCAATACGGGTTCGAGGATCGTGGTCAGCCGTTGAGCGGCGGTGGTCAGCTGCCGGTCGTAGTCCAGGGCCAGGCGATCCAGCATCTTTTCTAACTCACCCGAGTGTTGCCCCACGGTGAACACCTGGATCACGGTGGGGGGGAACACGGCGGCCTTCTCGAGGGCCGGCGCGATATCGCCGCCCCCGGTCACCGCGGAACGGCAGCCGGCCAGGGCGTCTCGGATCACGCGGTTCCTGGTCACGCGCTCGGCCACGCCCAGGGCGCTGACGAACACCACGCCCGAGCGGAGCAAAGCGGACAGCACCACCGACAACCGGACCACCGCCTGTTTGCGGACCATCGATCCGACCCCCGGAATCCGGAGGATTAGGCCGTGATAGAGGCGCAGGCCATTCTCGGTGCTCAGCAGGGCTGCGATCATCGCGACAAAGGTCATCACGATGATCAGCATCAACCACCACCAGTCGAGCAAGGCGTCGCTGGTGGTTTTGACGATCTGGGTCGCCAGGGGGACGTCGCGCCCGGCTTCCAACAGGCCGGTCAGGAGCCTGGGCACGACCACGGTCATGAGGAAGATGCTCACGCCGAGGGCCATCATCAACACGATCGCGGGATAGAGCAGGGCGCCGCCCACCTTATTGCGGAACTGGAGCGATCGTTCTTTGAAGTCCGCGAGCTGTTCCAACGCTTCCGGCAGCGATCCGGTGCTCTCGCCGACCTCGACGATGCTCGTGCACAGCTCGTCGAACAGCCTCGGTTGTCGCGCCATCGCTTCGGCGAGCGACAGGCCGTTGGCGATGTCGTCACGCAGGATCTGGATCGAGCAGCGCATCGCACCTCGCTGCTGGCGGATCGAGGTGTCGAGCGACTCGAGGATCGGCACACCGATGGCCAGCATGGTGGCCAGGTCGCGGATGAAGGCCACGGCCTTGCTCTCGCGACGCTTTCTGAGCAAGCCCAACGACAAGCCTGAAACGAGCCCTGGAACTCCGGGGGCGGGTGAGGGATCGGAGTGCTGGATCGAGTGAATGGTGATGCCACGGCTGCGCAGCGCGTCGCGCGCCGTGCGGGGGGAGTCGGCGATGATGGTGCCGGTGACCCCGTCGATCGCTCTGTACGCAAAAACGGGCATCAGACCGTCGACCTCATCGTCACACGCAGGACCTCGTCGGGTGTGGTGGTGCCGGAAAGCATCTTCTGGATACCGTCGTCGCGGAGCGTGTGCATCCCCGTCCGGACGGCCTCTTGTTTGATCTGCGAGGCGGTGTGGCGTGATTGGACGTGGTGTCGGATCGCGTCGTCCACGATCAGCATCTCGAACAAGCCCACACGGCCGCGGTAACCCGTCTTGCGGCAATGCTCGCAGCCCCGCCCCCGCCTGGCCGAACTGGCATGGACCTGGTCGGGGGCGATCTCGAGCTGCTGGTAATCCGAAGGCGATAGCGTGGCGGCTTGGGCGCATCGATCGCACACGCAGCGCACGAGCCGCTGGGCCAAGACACCGATCACTGAACTGGCGACCAGGTACGGCTCGATGCCCAGGTCCAGCAGGCGTGTGACGGCGCTGGCCGAGTCGTTGGTGTGCAACGTGGCGAAGACCAGATGCCCGGTCAGGGCGGACTGGATGGCCATGACGGCGGTCTCGTGGTCGCGGATTTCGCCGATCATCACGATGTCGGGATCCTGTCGCAGGATGTGCCGCAGGCCGCGGTCGAAGGTCATGCCCTTGCGCTCGTTGACCTGGGTCTGGCTGATCCCCGGCAGCTGGTACTCGATGGGGTCTTCCAGCGTGAGGATGTTCTTCTCTTTGCTGTTGAGCTCTTGCAGGGCGGCGTAGAGCGTGGTGCTCTTGCCCGAACCGGTGGGGCCCGTGACCAGCAGCAACCCGTGTTCGATGCCGATCAACCCCCGGAAACGTTCCAGTGTCTGACCGTCCATGCCGAGTTCGGTGAGTTGGTAGAGCCGGGCGCTCTTGTCGAGCAGGCGGATGACGACCCTCTCTCCGAAACTGGTGGGCAGCGACGCGATACGCAGGTCGATCACGCGGTCGCCCACCTGCACGGTCGCCCGGCCGTCCTGCGCCAGGCGTGTTTCGGCGATGTTCATCTTGCCCATCACCTTGATGCGGCTGACCACCTCGTCCTGCAGCGCCTTGGGCACGGTGTGGGCGTCGAACAGGACCCCGTCGATCCGCATCCGCACGACGACCTCATCCTCATAGGGCTGGATGTGCACGTCCGACGCCATCTGTTTGACCGCTTCGAAGAGCACCAGGTTCACTAACTTGATCACCGGCGCCCGGCCGTCCACGTCCAACAGGTCGTCGCGGTCGGCCAGTGACTCGATAGCATCCAATACCTCACCGCGGTCGAGTGAGCCGATGAACGTCTCGGCCTGCCCTTTTTGTTGCTGGTAAGCGAGATTGATCGCGGCGGCGATGTCCGAGGGCTTGGCAAGAATCGGGCGGACCGGGCGGTTCAGGTGCCGGCTGACCACGTCCAACTGCGGCCAGCTGGCGGTATCCGCCATGGCGACGGGGAGTACGCCGTCCTCGTTGAGGTCGGCCAGCCCGATCAATCCGTGCTGACGAGCGAAGGCGATGGGGATGTTCTCCACGAAATCCGTCGATGCTACGCGTCGCGACAGGTCGGGCTCGTACTCGAAGTCGGTGGCCGTTTTCAAAGACTCAACCAGCGCTTCTTCGTCCAGGCCGGCGCTGCGGGCGATTACCAACAGGTTGCCGTTGGCTGAGGTGATCGTCTCGGGTAAAACAACGCCTTCGCGATCGGCGCGTTGCCGAACGGCCTCCAGGAGTCGGTTGTGTATCGCGTTGGCGCTCATCGCTCATGCCCCGTCCTTCTGGCACACCACTTACCGCATCGCGATCGGATCGCTCGCCGGGTAGTCCGCCGGCAATTCCGCCCGCTCCAAGTCTTGAGACGATAAATACTTCAGATCGCGGAACCGGTCGTCGCGCAGGATGATCGGGCGGATGAACACGAACAGCGACGACTCGCTGTCGGTGGTGGAGCGGTCGCTGAACAGGTACTCGATCACCGGCAGCTCACCCAGGATCGGGATGCGGCGGATCGTCTCCGTGCTGTCGACGCGGTTCAATCCGCCCACGATGATCGTGTGCCCGTCGGGGATCGTGACTTCGCTCTGCAAAGCGTTGGTCGAACGCGGGGGAGCCAATCCGTCGCCGCCGCCCTCGCCGAAGCTGTTGATCGAGATCGCGTACTCCAGTTGCAGGTGGTCGCCCTCGGCGATGTGGGGCGTGAGGGTCACCGTCGTGCCCGCTTCGACAAACCCCTGGAAGCCGAACGTGTTCGAGCCGCTGTTGTTCTCGGTCCGGTCACCGACCGGCGCTTCGTTCACCGCCTCCAGCGTGCCCGTCGCGTTGTCGTTGATCAGCAACCGCGGGGCAGACAGCACCTTGGTACGCCCGCTGGATTTCAAGGCCTTGATCACAATGTCCGCGATGTCCGCGCTGATGATCGAACCATTAAACCCAATTCCGGGGGTCAATGTGAGCGAGCCGGCGTCGGCGTCGACCTCGCTCAAACCGAAGTTGCTGAACACCAGGTATCGCCCCTTGTCGTCCACATCGCCTTGGCGCAGGACCTCAACGCCCAGCGAGTAGCCGCCGCTGGTATCGAGCGAGACGATCACGCACTCGAGCAGCACCTGGGGTCGCCTGCGGTCCAGCATCTCGATCAGACGCTGATAGACGCGCTGGGTTTCCGGGTCGGCGACCACGATGATGCTGTTGGTGTTGGTGTCCGCCGTCACGCGCGCTCTCTCGGTCTGCAGCGTCTCGGTGACGGGGCGCAAGTCCTCGCTCGTTGTCGCTTTGACCGAACCGCGTTCCTCGATCGCCGGGTCCGGGCGTAGGTTTGCCGGGGGCGTGTATTGATCGTAATTGCGTTGATTGACCACGGTATTGGGTAAGCCTTGGCCGCCGATCCCTGTCACATCGATGTCCGCCAAGCGCTGGCCGCCTTCAATCCGCTGGATCGTGGCTAATACGTCCGCCGCCTTCGAGTGCATCAACTTGTAGAACCGGACCGGGCTCTGCGTCTCGGCCAGTGGCACGTCCAGGTCCTGCCTCAGCTTGGCCACCTTGGCGTGAATGCCGGGGGTGGTCGTGACAATCAGCATGTGGGCTTCGCGATCAACCACCGAGCGGTAGAGGCGTTTGGCGTCCTGCTCGCCGATCAGTTCCTTTGTGATCCGGTCGATCCGTTCCGGTGAGGCGGCGGTGAACTGGTAAATCTTCGTCTCTAAATCCAATGCCACGTCGAGCGACTCGATGATCGCTGCTGCTTCCTCGATCGCACGAGCCGTCCCGAGCACGATGACCTGGTTGGTGCGCTCGTTGTGCGTCAGGTCTACCTTGTCCGCGCCGGTGCTTCCCGAAGCCCCACCTCCTCCACTTCCGGGGACGGGGGCGGCCAGGCGTTTGCGTGAGGTGATCAGTTGGCTGGTCTCTTGGGCGAGCTGGGAGGCCGGCACGTGCCTGGCGGCGATGAAACGCATCTCGATCTTCGGGCCCGGCCGGTCGGCGAGCTGGATCAGGTCGGCCAGACGCTGCATGTTCGATGCGTAGTCGGTGACGATCAGGATCGGGCTGTTGGCTACAACTAAGGTGTTGGCCGCCTTGTCGCTGAGGAAGGGTTTGACGATCTGGTCCGCGGCTTTGGGGTTGACGTGAGCAAGCGTAAAAATGCGCGTTACCGCCTGAGTGGGCTTGGCCGCCTCATCGCCCTGAGGTTTGGCGATGGGGACCAGATCGCTGACAGCGACGACTTTCTTCCACCCGGGCTCTTCGGCGTCGACCAGGGCTAAACCCTTCATTTTCAGGGCGCTTTCCAGCAGGCCCCGCAGGGACTCGTTGGTCACCTTCCGGGGGGCTTTGATGGTGATTTTTTTACGCGCGATCTGTTCGTCGTAGAGGATGTTGATCTTCAACCGCAGGCTGACGTAGTCGATCAGCGTCTTGAGTTCGATCTCGTCGCCGAGGTTGAGCGTGATGGTGTTCTGTTCGGTTTCCGTGTTGTCTGCAGATACACGCACCACGGTTAGCAAACCGAACAAACATACGCCTATGAATAAGGTCAGCTTCGGTTTGTGGATATGAACCGGAACGGTGCGTATCAACACGGTTGCCCCCTGATGGTTAACGGGTGTGGTCGCATTCTCCTCGTCGGTAACTGCAGTTTACCCTTCGACGGAATGGTGCCAACACATTTTTGGGATAGTTGGATAAAAATATCTTGACTCTGCTGATGCGCTGCGTTACATGATATAGACACTCAGATGTGGAGCATGAGCAAGGTAATATCAGGGGCGCATCGATGATCAGCAGATTCCGGTTTATGATCGGGGAACATGAAGCAGTTGATTGACCCCCACCGGCCTCGCGGTCCCGCGAGGTTCTGATCCTGCGCTCGCGGCTAACGGAACGTCGCAGAGACAATCGGGCAACGACGCACGACAAGCCAAGGAAACGGGCGCACCCTGTTTCTGCGCGATCGTCGTGTGATCGACGCCGCGGCTCGCACGACGTGTGGGCGGCGGCGAGTGGTGTTGTTGTGCAATCAGACAGGCGTTCATCCTTACAGATCGGTTAAGGAGATCATCGATGGCACGAGTCATCCGAAAGCACTGGAAGCTCCTTCTTCTTCAGGCCGTGTTCTTGGGGGCGGTCGCGGGCTTGATCGTGTGGGGTACCGCACATTCTAGTCCGTCAATCGCTCAAAGCCCGCCCCCGGAATCCAATGAGATGGATGTGGCGACCTATACCGCGGTGAGCCGACTGCGCCAGGAGTTGGCGCTGACCAACGCGGACCTGGCGGCGATGGGGTGCAGCCAGGAAGACACCCAGCGTTTGCTCAGCGCCTTGGTCCAGTGGTGCGAGACCAATAAGACCACCTTGAAAACCAAGGAGGTCGCGATCCGTCAAGGTCGCAACCAGTTGCGCCAGCTCCATCGCCAGATCAACGTCGGCCCCCGGAATGAGCGGGTGATCGCGGAAGTCCAGGATCTTTACGCTCAGCTCGCGCAGCAGGTTGGCGATCGGCGCTCGTTCGTCGAAGGCGCCAAGGCCGCGGTCCACGCGGTCGCCACGGCGGATCAACGATCGATCCACCAGGCCGCCTTAGCCAACCGGGGAATGCCCAACCGGATGCGCTACGTGCCCGATCTCACCGGCGAGCAGGTGAAAGCGATCCGCCAAGCCATGTCGCGTCGAACGACCGACAGCGCAGCGATCACGAGCACCATCGACCAAACACTGAACCTACTGCAACGGTCGGCCTCGGATCAAGCCCTGACCAACCAACGCCGGAACATGCCCGGAGTGCTGGCGGCCGAAAAGAACATTCTACCTACGCCCTCGGAATCGATCGATCTCGATCAAATACCGTAATCGATGGGTCAGGTGAATATCACACACCTATGCAAATACGAACCCAAGCTTATCCCGTGACGCTTAGCTGGAGGATGCGATGAGACACGAACGAAATACCTTTGGTGTACTGGCTTTGCTTGCTTTCTTCTCGGCGAGCTATTGGCAATCAGCACATGCCCAACTCCAGTGGGAGACGACCGAGCAGAGAGTAACGGTTACCCCCCATGAAACGCAGGCGACGGTGAGTTACGTGTTCACCAACGCGGGGGATTACCCGCTAAGCATCCGCTCGATCAAGGTGCCCAAAGGATTTAAGGCCGTGCGTCCACAGAAGAGCACCTACAGGTCTGGTGAATCCGGTCGTATCCAGCTTGTCGGCGATATCGGGCATCGTTGGGGAAAGTTCCCCTACCAGTTCACCGTGCGGACGGATGAGAACGATTCTCCTGATTACGAGTTGAAGTTGCAGCTGGAGATCGCGTATCCGCTTTCGATGAAAACGCGGCGCGTGTCTTGGCGGGTGGGTGATGCGATCGAACCAAAGACGATCGACATCAAGGTCAAGACGTCAAGGCCGATCAAGATCTTCACACCACTTGTAGAGAGAAGGCCGGTAGCTAAGCCTGACAGATTCGTTAAACCACATCCAAACAATCCCAATCGTGCTAAATCCAAGGATTCGAGCAAGCAGCAAGCGGATGGATCGACCCGACAACCCAAGCCCGATCCGTTCTTCAAATATGAATTGAAAGTTGTTGAGGAGGGGCGTCGTTACCAACTGATCATCACGCCGAAGAGCACCGAGCAGCCCGCTCGAAGCCTGATCAAGCTGGTTTCGGATCTACCCAACGAGCGAGGTTTCGAGCTTGCGATCACCGCGTCGGTCCGCCCCAAGCCTAAGCCCGTCAAGCCGTCATCGGAAAAGCAGGAATCCGCAAGCCAGCAACAGA
The DNA here is from genome assembly GCA_028278325.1 of Candidatus Binatia bacterium. Taxonomy (GTDB): domain Bacteria; phylum Desulfobacterota; class Binatia; order UBA1149; family JAJCZL01; genus JANQEO01. The sequence goes on along the minus strand of JANQEO010000196.1, from coordinate 7,684 downwards.
AGCTCTCAGAGCCGACCAGGCAACCTGAGGCAGCAGATCAGCCATAGCGCTTATTGTTGAACCTATTCAGCCTTGACTATTGCCGTAATGGCATCGTTTTGAAAGCAATGCGATTAAACACCTGCATATCAGGGGATATTCGGTGAAGAATATCAATGTTACCGTGGTTGCCGCGATCATGCTCCTCTTGGCCGGCACTTGTTCGCCACCGGCCGTCGCTCAGGACCAGGCTTCTGAAGTTGCCGGCCAAATCGCCGAGGCGATGCGGGAGTACAACGCTCGTTATTACATAGCCTCTGTTGGCGACAGCACGAGCGATCAGGATAGCGACGGAATATACGATGCCTACGACAACGATGTAAAAGGGCGCAAGTACCACTTCTGGGGCACGGTCAGCACCGGCTGCGATACCTGCTTAATCCCACCAATGCCGAGCGACGAATTGATCAGGAGCATTGTTGAGCGAGATGACAATTACGTTGTCGAGCTGACCAAACTCCTCCTTGACGTCTTTTACGAGGATGGCGTGCCACAAGGCGTGGTAGGTATTGATCCAGTGTTATATGAGTACTTTGGTACTGCAGAAGACAAGATTTCACCTGCCGTGTTTACCGTAGACGACTTTGATGAGTGGTGGGATAACGATACGGATCCACAGAACCCCAGACCCAAAGAGGTCACGAAAGACAACTATCGTGATGCGGTCGAGTATATTCTGGAATCGATCAAGAAACTGAAATACATCGATGCCTATGTGGTCACCAATCGTCTCGTGGATGGCACCGCACTTCAAACCTATCCGAGTACGCCGAATAAGTTTGATTTTGCGTTCGGCATTTCAAATCATGTCCCGTACGGGGACGACACTTTAGCGGACGCGAAGAAAACCGCAAAGTATACTTGGGACACACCCTCCACCAGAGGGGGTACATTTTGGGAGGAGCCCGCATTTTTTACAGGTGTACGTCAGTACGCGGAACTCCTTTCGTACGACGACGGTACCTATGTTTCCTGGTCTGCTAATTTTGATCGCGTGCGTGGTGAACTCTATTTTGATGCGACCCCATTGCGAGACACCGTGGACATCTATGTCGCCTTGGAGAACCTGTCTGAGCATCTGTACTACGACTCAGGTTTAGAAGAAATAGTTATCCAAACGGAAACGCCACCGGATGATTCATATTTTTTCGGAGCCGATACGGATAAGATCGACGGCCAACTGCACCTGTTCGAAAGCATCACCCCGGGTGAAGCTTGGACAACGGACGATGTCCAAAACACCCAGGACTATCCGGAATGGCCCCCAAACGATCCGGACCCGACGTTCTCCTCGATTGATGAGCATAGATTCGGATGGGAGTTAGAACGCTATGCCTATGCTCTATCCGGGCCGAAGTTCGATGCCGAACCCAAGGGCTGCGGCACCCCGTGCTGCAGCAGTTGTTCCAGCGGCTCATGTGGCACGATGGGATCGGTCTACATCTGCGACAGCGACGATGCCAGCCTGTGCGTCATTATCTGCCTGAGCGACAAGGACAACGGCGAGCCGACGGGCATGATCATGCTCTGCTTGTCCAAGCCGGCGTCCAACATGTTCACGCCGAGCGCCTTGGTGCCGTATTACGACACCAATGATACCGAAATGGACCTGAACGAAGATGGCAACGGTGATTTCTACCAGCTCCACAACAGCGAGATGATGGTTCAGGTCACCGCGACCGATTCGGACACCTACGAGTTCCGTTTCTATCGGGCCGACCAGCTTGGCACGGAAAGCAACGACGAGTACCCCGTTCTTACGGGCGAGGAGCCCTACCAAACCGTCGTGATCGACAAGGTCGCCACGGATCACATGCGTGTGATGCGCAAGACCTGGGATGAGAACACCGGGCCGTCTGGCGAACACAAGGTGGTTGGTGTGACCGAGTACAAGTGGAATACGGATGCCTCGCTCGATGACGATGGGTATTGGGAGCGTGGGGACAACATCGATCCCGACAATCTTTTCCTGAGCAACGCACAGACCCGTGTCACCACCAAGAGTCAGACCTCGGGCGCAACCCGTACGGTCACCAAGGAGGTCAAGGACGGGGCTGAGAACTTCGTCGGCAAGACGGTCGAGACTTACACGGCTTACAGCTGGGGCGAGGAGATGACCCAGCGTGACGTGTGGCTGGATTCGGCGGGCACCGACAAGCTCACCGCGACCTGGACCTACTACAACGACGCGCAGAACGACGGAGACAACTACGGCCGCCTGAAAGAGATCGTCACGCCGTCGGGCTACTGGGAGCGGTACGAGTACGAGTTGAGCACCGACGGCGGCCTGATCGGGATGAAGACCATCTCGCAGGACGGCGTGGACGTTGCGGGGACCGCGGAATCCAGCAGCATCGTCACGGAATACGACCGCCAGTCGGGCGACTACGACAACGATGCGCAGACGGAGGACGATCTGGGTGAGCGGTGGATCGTCAAGCACAACGGCAACGCGGTTCAATATCGCTACCGTATTTACGTCACGGATTCGTCGATTTCGGGGTGCTATGAGATATGGAACGTCGAGTGCACCGACACGGATCCGGAGAATGGCTACGCGACGCTGACCGCGTTCTTTCAGGCGATCCTCGACGGCACGGAGACTTCTCACCGCATCACCAAGACTTGGCGGCATGAGAAAACCGAGACCACCGGCGATGAGTACAAGGAGTTTGAGACCTACAAGACCTTGTCTCCGAACGGCAATATCGCGCTGTACGATTACCAGAGCGCATCGACGACGGTTGTGCAAAGCGGCTTAGGCAACGGATCGACGACAGCCGTCAACTACGGCACGAAAAACACTTCCGTGGTCAACGAGCAAGGCATCAACACCTCCACGACGACGGAGCAGATCGTGGTCGGCACGGCGGTGGGTGTGACCTCCAAGCGTTATGTGGCCAATACCAGCACGGATATCGACGAGTTCGGCCGTGTGACGAAGTACACCTACCTGGATGGCACAACGACCGCGACGACTTACCATGACTGCTGTAACAGCCGAGAGGTGACTGACCAGCGCGGGATCAAGACGCTCTACAAGACCGACGCGATGGGTCGTAATTACCAGACGGTGGATTACTACGACACAGGCGAGATGATTCGTCGCGGTACTGAGTACGATGCGTCGGGAAATGTTGTGCGTACTTGGGTCGAGAAGCCCACTGCCGCGGATGATGACTATGACGACGGAACGGATTATCTTGTCTCAGCCTCGTTGTACGATGCAGCCAGCCGTCTCATTGAGCAAGGTGACGGAGCGGGCCGTAAGAGGTTCTATAAGTACCGCCATGTCGTCGCCGACACGGCCAACAGCTCGTTCGGACAAGCCCTGCCGCAGGGGTATAGCGACGAGGTCTACAACGAAACGCGTGTGTACCCACACGCCAACAACCTGGGGCCGATCCAGGTGACGTGGACTGACGGGAGTGGTCGAACAGTACGGACATTCACCGCCGGCATCTCGGCCGCGACGTGGGATGGCATCGCCCCGACTACCATTGCGGAGTTCGACAAAGAATACGGCCGGATGGTTTACGCCTACGACTGGGCCGGACGGACGACCTCCACCAAGGCTTACCACAAGCTACCGACCACGCTTGAGCTTGATTATGTAGGCACAAAGAACACGGACTATTACGAAACCACCGCGGAATACGACGACCACGGCCGACAATGGAAGTCCGTGGACGCCTCGGGCAACATCACGATCACAATCTATGACGACGCGAACGATTCGGATCGGGTGACGCAGGTCTGGCAGGGCACGGACGCGACGGGGGCGACCCCCGGGGACCCGAACGACACCGGCAACGACATGGCGTTGGTTTCGAAGACGTGGTACGACCTGAACCACGACGGCACGGGTACGGATTTCCGCCCGTACGCGGTGCGCACCGAGCGACTCAAGCCGCAAGCGAGTTTGGCCTACACGCATACGGATTTTGAGACCACCTATGAAGCCAGTGGCGGCAACGCGCTCCGCCGGACGCTGACCAAGCCCCAGGTCGGACCTTATTCGAAACAGATCTCTGACCTGGGCGGCCGGGTTGAAGAGGCGTACTTGTTGGTCAGCGGCCAGACCGATCACGCCGTGGCCGACAACGTCTTGACGAAGTCGGCGAATGTCTACAACAGCACCACGAAACAGTTGGAAGCCACCCGTCAGTACGAGGTGAACATCGACTTGACGGGCAGCGCCCGGCTGACCGGCAACTACCTGGAAACCCTCTTCGCTTACGACGACGCCGGCCGCCAGGTTCGCACGCAGCTGCCGGCGGGCGGCTACAGCAAGACCGAGTTCGACGACCAGGGGCGCGTGAAGCGGACCGTGTTCATCTCGGACGAGGGCACGGACACAGACGCCACAGACTTCGACAACGACATCGTCCAAGCCGAGACGGTCTTTGACTATGACGACGCGGGCAACGTGATCCAGACGGCCTCCTACGCCCGGCTCCCCAACGCCGGCACGTACGGCGGGTTGCTCTCTGGCGATCCCACGAAAGCGCGTGTCACGTACGCCGCGACCTGGTACGACGAGGCCAACCGGCAAACCCACGCGGCGTTCTACGGCGACAACGGCGGGTCGGCGTTCACCCGGCTCTCGACGGCGCCCGAGCCCGATACGTCCGATGACTACATCGTGACCAAGACGGAGTACGACGACGCGGGGCGTGTCGACACGATCACAGACAATGCGGGGATCAAGACCAAGACCTTCTACGACGCTTTGGGCCGGCAAACCCACGTGGCTGAGAACTACACCGACTTCGACCCCGACAACGAATCCACGACGACCGGCGGCGATTCCAGCAACCGCGACCAGGACCGGGTGACCAAGTATGCGTACAACGCAGCCGGCCAGACCACGACGCTCACGGCCCTGGACACCAACGGCGACCAAACCACCACCACCGGCGACGACCAAGCCACCACCTACACCTACGGTGGCGACAACGGCGCCGATTCGCCGATCTACCGCAAGAACTTGCTGGTGAAGATCAAGTACCCGGACGGCGACGACACGAACGACAACGTCCAGCTGACGTACCACGCCGACGGCTCGCTGGCTACGCGGACAGATCAACGGGGGACGGTAATCACGTACGTCTACGAAGACGACGGGCTGCGCAAGACGCAGAAAGTCACCACCGTGGGCTCGGACACCGACGATTCGGTCCTGGCGATGACCTACACCTACGACGACCTGCGTCGCCCCAGGCAGATCACCAGTCACAGCAGCGCGACCGACGACCACGACACGAACGTGGTCAACGAGGTCGAGTACGCCTACAGCGGTTTTGGGTCGTTGCTCAGCGAGAAACAGGACCACGACTCCGAGATCGACGAGCCCGCCACCTACCACGAAACCCGCACCGTCAGCTACGGCTACGATGACACCGTGGCGAGCAACGTCTTCACCAAGGGCCACCGCCTGGCGTACACGACATACCCCAACGGCCGGATCGTCCACACGCTCTACGACGGTCACGGGGGGATCGACGACGCGATCTCCCGCGCGACGGGTTTGGCGTACCACGACGAGGGTTCGAACCCGGTGGCCGTGGCGGAGACGATCGTCAGCTACTCGTACCTCGGCGACGGGACGGTGATAGCCAAGGACCTTCCGGAAGCGAATCTCCGCTTGTCAGACTGGGACGACACGAACAGCGAATGGGTTCCGCTCAATCGCATCGATCAGTTCGGCCGCATCAAGGTTCAGCGTTGGTCTCGTTACGATGATCAGGGGACCGGTGAGCCGTGGATCGACGACCTGTTCCACATCACCCATGGTTACGATAACGCCTCGAACCGGAAGCATGCCGAACGCAAGGTCTACGGTTCGCATTCTCAAGCCTATGCCTACGACAACCTCCACCGGCTCGAAGCGTTCACGGCGGGCGAGTTCGACACCTCCGCCAAGACAATCAAGTCGCACTGGGTGGGCCGTGAGCAGGACTGGACGCTCGACCAGCTGGGCAACCAGACCCAGGTCAAGGACTTCGGCTACACCGCCTGGCGTGACGACGCGTTCAACGCGGCCAACGAGTACGACGACGACCCCGGCGATCACAAGGTTCAACGCCTGGGTAAGCCGATGCGGTTCAACGACCAGTTCACCTCCGACACGGGTGCGAATTACGAGAAGCCCCACGGAGCGAACCTGAACATCAGCGGCGGTGTGCTCAAGTTCACGAACACGCCGAAGCTGATCGGCAGCGGCGGCGGCAACGTCGGCGTGGCCCTGCTTGGCGAAGCGGTGGGCCCCCACCAGCTGCGGACGTCCGTCGAGTTCGCGACCGACTGGGGTTATTCGGGTCTCGTTTTCGGCTATCGGGACGCCAACAACTTCTGGATGATGGTTGCCCACGCGGATAACGACAAGGTCTACCTCTACGAGGTGGTTGCGGGCAACCTCCACTACCGGGACGGCTACGACCAGGCGATCAGCGCAGGCACCCCGGTGACGCTCTCGCCCGAGTTCGACCGCCGCGTCTCGCACGCGTTCGATTACGAGTTCGCCGCCGGCTTCCCCTCGGGTAAGGTCGGGCTGGTCTCCTCAAAGACCGACACGGCGTTCGATTACTTCCAGGGCTGCGACGACGCGGTGGCGGCGGACACGCTGGGCCGGCTGACGAACTTCGCCGATTCCGAGGTCACGCCCGGGGGCGCTTTGGACCTGTCGGGTTCCTGGGCCAGCACCCACGGGCCGAAGCTGATCCCGCACCTGCGCGCCGACACGTTCCAGATCACGTTCAGCGTGAAGAAACTGGCGGGAAGCGCCGACCTGACGGGCCGCTTCGTGTTCAACGCGACCGATCAGGGCGATTACGACCAGCTGAACCTGTACCACCACGCGACGGGCAAGGCGCCGAACGGGTACGCCTTCGAGGACGGTGGGATGCGCACGGCCATCACCCCGGACACGCAGGTCGACCTGAACGTGCCCAACGCGGGCGCGACCGACACGCTGTGGTACCGGGTCGTGTGCGACGGGACGAAGGTGACGGTGTACTGCCAGAACTCGGCCACGGAGCCGAGCGATGCGAGCTGGGGCTCGATCACCAAGTGCTTCGAGGAGGCCGGCGAGTTCGACTTCGCCGGCGGGCTGCTGGGCTTCAGCCACGGCGAAAACGTGCTGGTCGACGACATCAAGCTGCGCGTGGACACCGACAACGACGGCGACGCGGACAACGCCGACGATATTGTCTACCAAGAAGATTTCGACGTATCAGCGGGCTACGCCGCCTCGGAGAAGCTGGAGCACGACGCGGCGGGGAACCTGGTCTACGACGGCGTATTCGTGCACAGCTACGACGCGTGGAACCGCCAGGTGATGACCCGTCGGGCGACGGGCGTGCGCGACGTCAACGACCGGATGACCGGCAAGCTGATCGTACAGGAGAACCGCTACGACGGCCTGGATCGCCGGATCACCAAGCGGGTAGAACTGAAGCGGGATTACTCGGCGACGGGCGACCCGCTGGTGCAGAGCGGTGGCAGCTACGTGCCGTTGACAGACCTGTCGACGGTCCACGAGTTCTACCACGACGGCCAGCGCATCGTCGAGACGCGCAACGGGTCGGACCTGGTGGCCAAGCAGCACGTGTGGGGGTTGATGTACATCGACGAGCTGGTTCAG
>JANQEO010000183.1 GCA_028278325.1 Candidatus Binatia bacterium | reverse complement strand
TGGAGCTCAGCGCCGAGGGCCCGGCGCTGGCACGTGCCATCGTTCAGACACTGGTCGCCGTGGCCGAGCAGACCAACCAGGACCTGGGCGACTTCAGCGCCGACAAGCTCGAGCAGGCACGGCGCACCAATCGCATCGAGATCGTCACCGACCCGGCGACGCTGCGCCCCTACGAAGTGGAAAGCTCCGTGGAGGTCAGGCTGCAGGTGCAGGGGGAGGCGCCGCAGCAGCAACTCGAGCGCAAGCGCTTCTATTTCGATTGGCAGGACTAGTGCATCGCCGCGGAAATCCCGAGACGGCTGCACTCGTTGTCGTTGTCGTTGTCGTTGTCGCGCCGAGCAAAGCTCGGCGTCTCTTGCCGGGTGAGAGTCCCGGTCGGGTAAGGTCTAGCCACCCACCCGTATCGAGTGTTGGTCCTGCTGCGGAGCGGCGAAAGCCGCGAACAAACTTGCAGGGCAAGCGTACACAGAGAATCCTGTAGGCCGTAGGGGAGATCGCGCTCCCTGAAGTGCTGGTACAGCTTCGAGAAACGTAACCCGCGGATGGCGACAGTCTCAACGAGCTGGAAGCCAACATGAAGCGCGCATGAAGGGCGAGTGCGTGGATGTCCGCCGGAGTCATCAGGCCGTGGCATGCAGGAAGAGAGACGTTCGAGAACTCGGGAAGCCCCGAAGGCTCCTGTCCATGAGGTGAAACCATGAAACTGCCAGCGTTGGGACACGAACGGGTGAAGAGCCCTGAGACGGCGTCGACGCGAGGGGATTGGCCGGACACGGAGCATGCAGGTAGGCCGGCGAGTGCCGCAAGCCGACGGGGTGTCTTATCGGGCATAGTAGTCGGAGGCGGGGAAAGCCCGTCACATGGCGAAGGACCCGACGGGAGTACGCAGTCCACAAAGGAAACACGTGCCGGACATGTCGGACCGGTGCACCACGTGCCAACCTCACTGTGGGGAATAGCCAATCGAGCGAGGAGGGTGCTTGTTTGACCCCCTTCGCTTGCGCGAAAGCGAGTACGACCGAGGAACCGGATGCGGGAAAACTGCACGTCCGGGTCTGTGGCGGGGGCTCCCGGCAACCGGAGTCCCTACGCCGGATCGTAATCGAAGTCGCCATAGGCGAT
>JANQEO010000176.1 GCA_028278325.1 Candidatus Binatia bacterium | reverse complement strand
TCCGGCAGAAGACTTATGGAAGCTTACCAATACAAATACGGAGATCGGCCGCTTGATGGCTACACGATTCAGCGAGCGGCCGGGCGGGGCGGCTTCGGCGAGGTCTACTACGCCGTCAGTGACAGTGGCCGCCAGGTCGCACTCAAGGTTGTGCAGAGCTACGAGCAGATCGAACTGCGCGGCATCACGCAATGCATGAACCTCAAGAGCCCGCACCTGGTCACCGTCTTTGACGTCAAGCACAACGACCAGAACAAGCCTTTTGTCATCATGGAGTTCGTCTCGGGCCCGGCTCTGAGCGATCTGCTCAAGGAGTCTCCGGGGGGGCTGGGGACCCAGAAGGCGGCGTTCTTCCTCCAGGAGATCGCCAAGGGCTTGTCCTATCTGCACGAGTGCGGCATTGTGCATCGCGATCTGAAGCCCAGCAACATCTTCTACGAGAACGGCTACGTCAAGATCGGTGACTACGGCCTGACCAAGGCGATGAGCACGAGTCGGCACGTCAGCCATACGATCACGGTCGGGACCGTTCACTACATGGCGCCGGAGATCGGCGCGGGCAAATACGATCGCAGCGTCGATATCTACGCGATGGGCGTGTTGCTCTATGAGATGCTCACCGGTCAGGTTCCCTTCCTCGGGGCCAGCCCCGCTGAGATCCTTATGAAGCACATGACCGCGCTGCCGGAACTGGAGCAGATCGAAGAGCCGTTCCGACGCGTGATCTGCAAGGCTTTGGCGAAGGACCCCAACGACCGCTATCAGACGGTCCAAGAGATGGTCGAGGATATCTTCGGGACTGAGCACGTGCGCAACAGCGTCTCGCAGTTCTCGCCCGAGGAGCTCTCGGTCGTCGCCGAACATATGGCCAAGAAGGTCAGTCCGGCCGGCCCTGAGCAGCCCAAGGCGGCCGCGGCTGTGGCGGACGAGCCGGCGACGGACTTCAGCAAGGAGGTGGGTAAGAAAGCCGAGTACTTTGCCAAGAAGGTCGAGGTCATTGGCGGCCAAGTGGCGGAGAAGCTCAAGAGCGCTCACGAGCGCGTCCAACAGAATGAGAAAGAAAAGGTCACGGTCGCCGACTCCATCAGCCCGGGCCAGCGCCGGACACTGAGCCTGGTCACCATGGTGGCGGTCGCTCTCGGCGCGACCTTCTTCAGTCACCGCGATGCCCACGCGACCGGCATCGTCGTCTTCATCATGATCGGCGTCGCCTCGCGTTTCATGCTGTACGCTCGGCACAAATGGTGGTTGGCTCTGGACGAGGAGTCCCGAAAGCTGGGCA
>JANQEO010000151.1 GCA_028278325.1 Candidatus Binatia bacterium | reverse complement strand
GGCCAGCTCAGGGATGCACGATACCAGCGCTCCTCCTTTTAATCTCGACAACCGCGGCAAACGAAGCGTGGTCGTGGATCTTCAGACCGAACGGGGCATCGACATAGCCATGCGATTGCTCGAGCAAGCCGATGTGTTCGTCACCAACCTGCGCCCGGACGCCCTCGAACGCCTCGCCCTCGATTACCCGACGGTGAGCAAGCACAACCCCCGGCTGATCTATGCAACCGTAACCGGATACGGCCACGAAGGCCCCGACCGTGCGCGCGCAGCCTACGATGTCGGCGCTTTCTGGGCGCGCACAGGCATCGCTCAGATGCTCTCACGTACGGAGGGCGACCCGTCGCCTTGCCGGCCTGCCTTCGGCGATCACGTTACAGCCCTGAGTCTGTTGGCCGGCATCGGCGCAGCCCTCTTCGAGCGTGAGCGCAACGGACAAGGCAAGCTCGTCGAAACCTCGTTGCTGCGAACGGGTGCTTACACGGCAGGTTGGGACTTGGCGACGTATCTGGAACTCGGCTGGTACACCAAGATGATGTCGCGAGACCGTTACGTCGTCCCGTTGGTCAACTGCTACAAGGCCGGCGACGGGCAATGGTTCTGGTTGCTCGGACTGGAGGCCGACCGCCACTGGCCGAAGCTCCTCCGCATAGTCGAGCACGAGGAACTGGAACACGACCCACGCTTCGAAACCTCATCCGGTAGAGCCAAGAACGCTGCCGAGCTGATCAAGATACTCGACGCGGAGTTCGCCAAGCGTGGCCGCGAAGAATGGGGAGAGCGCTTCAACGCCGAGGACCTATGGTGGTCCCCGGTCCAAACCCTCGAAGAGATCACGGCCGATCCCCAAGCCGCCGCCAACGGTGTCTTCGTAGACTACACGCTGCCCGGCGGTGCGGGTTCCGCCCGCTCAGTGGCCGGGCCCGTCGACTTCGGTGGCGCCAAGAACGGGCCGTCCGGACCGCCACCCACCCTCGGCGAGCACACCGACGAAGTTCTCAAAACCGCCGGTTACGACGAGAGCGAAATCGACGACCTACGCCGCAACGGCATCATCGGATAAAGCCCGCCGCCAGCCACCACGCTTGAAGGTCCAGGCCAGCCAAACCGCCCGGCACAGATGGTCGAAGATCAGCGGCACCCAAATCCAAACGAGGTCGAGCTCGAAGACGAACGCAAGCAGCACCGCCAGCGGCACGCGCACCAGCCAGTTGCCTACGGCGGCTGCGAACATGGGATTCCAGGTGTCGCCTGCCCCGCGGTGAGCGCCGCCGAGAGTAAAGTGGACCTGCAGCATGGGCTGGGCCAAGGCCACACAGAGCATGAACGGTCCCATCGTGGCCACCGTGCGCGCATCCCCTATGAAAAGCCCCGCCAGTTCGTAGCGGCCGACGGCACAAGCGGCGCCGAGCACCGTGGCAACGGCCAGCGCCATCCCCACAGCTCTCCAACCGACGCGCGAGGCCTCGTCACCGTCGCCGGCACCCAAGGATTGGCCCACCAGGGTGGCCGCAGCGGCTGAGAAGCCTTGCCCCGGTATCCAAGAGAAAGACAGCACCCGGATGCCCACGGTGTATGCGGCGACGGCTATGGTTCCGTAACGCCCGAGGATGGCGAAGTAGCTCAGCAGTGCGAGGTTCATGATCACACGCTCACCCACGCCGGGCAGCGCTATGCGCACTACGTCTTTGACCTGGGAGTAGCCCCGTTCCGAGCGAACGAAGGAGGGGCGGACCGGAGAGTCTTTTGGACGGCGCAGCAACACCCATGCGAACAGCGTCACGGCAACGAACTGCGAGACCACGGTTGCCACGCCGGCCCCTACTAGCTCCAGGCGTGGGAAACCCCAGTAACCGAAGATCAAGAAAACGTTCAGCACGATCTTGACTGCGGTCACGACCGCTACGATGCGCATGGGAGTCGCGGTGTCGCGATCGGCGCGCAAGGCGCTGTCGAGCACCATGGACACGGCGAACAGAACGCCGGAGGCGAGCAGCAGCATGAGGTAGGGAACTGTCAACTCGGCAACCTGCGGCTCGGCGCTCAGAAGGGCCAGCAAAGGAAAGGGCATGGCGACGATAGGCGCGGAAAGAACGACCGCAGAGCCCACGGAGACGAGGAGCGATGCCCGTAGCGCGCGCCGGGAACGGGCGAAGTCCGAAGCTCCGATGGCATGCGACATGAGTGCGACGCAGGCGAACCCCACCGCGAAGAGTGCGGACTGGACGAGAAAGAAGAACTGCGATGCGTAGCCAACGGCCGCTACTGCGTCGGCCCCGAGACGCCCCACCATCGCGATGTCGATGAGGCCGATCGCGCCGACCATCAACTGAGACAGCATGACCGGCCACGCCAGGCGCCATATCTCGCTACGGCTGCCGCGGTCTGCAGGTTCGGGTCGCGCGGCCGGGGCGCGGTCCAAGGCCGAAGTTGCGGCTAGCGACGCTGACGGCAGAGCCGGTGAGCCTTCGGGGTCGCCGAGCTCTTCGAGCTTTTCCTCCACATCGTGGACGATTGCGGAGTTGTCGTCGGCAGAGGCCTTCTTTGGGCGGCGTTCGGCGGACACGGAACCCTCGACAATAACCGAGTGACACGGCCCACACCATTGATAGCGCGATCGAAGAACGTGCAAAACATGGAGAAAGCTCCGCCCGAGCCATCTTCTGCGATTGGCACATAGCCCCTGCTCGAATATGTATGTAGGGAGATGGCTGCACCGACGCTTCCCCCAGAGAACGTACCGCTTTCCTTTCCGGAAGACGGCGGCTGCTTCGGCTGCTCGCCACGAAACGAATCGGGCCTCGGCCTGTCCTTCGTCAGAACGGGCGACAGCATAGTGGCCGACTATACCATCCCCGAGCGATTCCACGGGGCTCCAGGCATCGCCCACGGCGGCATCGTCGCTACCATATTCGACGAAGTGTCCTGTGCGGCGGCGGTGTTCCTGCGCGATCGCCGTGTGGTCACCGGCGAGCTATCGGTGCGCTACAACCTGCCCTGTCCGGTGGAGGCGCCGCTGCGATTCAAAGCGCACATCGAAGAAGAATCGCACTCCAAGTATGCGGTGATCGTCGGGGAGTTGAGCAAGGACGACGATGTCCTGGCCCGGTCGACGGGCAAGTTCTTCTACTCGCCGCGAAACGTCTCGGCGCCCTAGGCTCGGCGCCAGGTCTCGCCTTCTTTCACTACCCGCCCGCCCTTCTCGAAGCGGCGTAGGTGGGCTTCTACCGACACGGCGGCAGCCGCGTGAAAGGCCTCGGGAACATCGGTGTAGATCTCGTCCACGATTCGTTCGACCTTGGCCGGCCCGCCTTCCAGCGCCCCGAGGATCTGACGATCCCTCAACTCCCGGTGCTGAATGTAAGACTCGATCTTGGCGCGCGGCTCGGTGATCTTCGGGCCGTGGGCCGGGTAGATCACGTCGACGTCGAGTTCCATCAAGCGCCTCAGGGAAGCCATGTAGTCACCGAGGTCCCCGTCTCGCGGGATCACCGTGGTGCCGGCTCCCAGCACCATGTCGCCGGTGAACAACGCTCTCTCCTCGGGCATGTAGAAACAAAGATGGTCGATGGCGTGGCCGGGCGTCCACAGCGCTTGCAGAGTCGCGCCGGCGGTAGAGATCTCAGCGCCCTCGTCGATCTCGCTGAGCTCGAGTCCGCGATCCATTTCCGTGCGCGGCTTCTTTGACACGCGCATGCTTCCGAACCGCTCCAGGATGCTCTCGACTCCTCCTATGTGATCGGGGTGAGCGTGAGTGATGAGGATCTCCTCTATCCCGTCGAGACCTGGAGTTTCAGAAAGCGCGCGCTCGAGCAGGTCGGTGTAGGCATCGACGCCCTGCCCCGTATCTAGAAGAACCCTGCGGCTGCCCGTCCCGATTACGTAAGTGTTCGTGCCGGGGCCTGTAAACGGGCCGGGGTTCTGCCCGAGCACCACACCGACTCGCTCCGACCAACGCTCGGAGTCGGCCATGGACATTCCGATCATGGTGTCTGTGACAACCCTGCGAGGGGCATCGCTCATGGCTTGCCCCTAGCAGCGGCGGTCAGGCCACGCAACGTGGGTGTGTATTTCCGCGAAGGCCGAGGTCCGCTAGCGCGCGCCTTGCGCCATGCCGCGAACCTCGTGACTTCTCAGCGGCTTGTGGAAACCTTTGAGGTCCAGTTCGCCCACCGGGCTGGATTCAACCAACACTGCCACCTTGGAAAGGACGCGGTCCGACACCAGGATTTGTCCGTCGGCGGCGGTATCGCAGAGCCGCGCGGCTTGATTGGTCACAGTGCCGATCGCCGCGTAGTCCCAACGCCCCTCGAACCCGATGGACCCGAGCGTAGCAAACCCGCTTGCGATGCCTATACCAACACCGAGGTCGGCCCCGAGGCTGGACCAGCGCTGACGCAAGGACTCGGCCGCGGAGCGCATACCCACTGCCATGCGGATAGCGCGTTCCTCGGGATCCGGAATCTCGAAGGGATCGTTGAAGAAGATCATGATTCCGTCGCCGGTGAAGCGCTCGAGGGTGCCGTCGTGCTCTATGATGAGCTTGCCCATCTCCGCGTGATACTCAGCCAAGACCTCCATCAGGTCTTCGGGCTCCGATAGTTGCGTAAAGCTGGTGAAGCCCCTGAGGTCCACGAATACGACGGTAACGTCGCGTCGGTGAGGCTGGAGGAGACCCGCTTGATCATCAGCTACCACTTCCGCGATCTGAGGCGAGAAAAACCGCTTCAGCCTCTCCAGCCGCCTCAACTCCTGTACCTGGGCTGCGACACGTTCTTCGAGTTTCTCGTTCCACTCGGACAGCTGCCGGGCCTGATGACGAACGGTCTCGTGAAGATCGCGGATGCGTAACAGCGAGCGCGTGCGGGCGAGAACCTCAGCGGTCTGTATGGGTTTAGTAAGAAAGTCGTCGGCGCCGGCTTCTATACCTTTGACTCTCTCCTCGCCGGGATCCAGCGCGGTGATTATGACGACCGGCAAGAGCCGCGTCTCGGGGTTCTCGCGAATCCGTCGGCACACCTCGTAGCCGTCCATCTCGGGCATGACTATGTCGAGAAGAACGAGGTCAGGTGGATCGCTTTCTATCTGATTGAGCGCCTCGGCACCCGAAGCCGCAGTCGCGACAGCGTACCCGTTGACCGCAAGCAAGTCAGCCAAGAGCTTCACATTGTGAGGCGTGTCATCGACGACGAGGACTTTGTGCGGATCGCTCACGTTGTTCCCGTGCCGGCCTCCCCCACGCTGAGTGGCAGGCTAACGGTGAAGGTGCTGCCACGGCCGAGCTCACTCTCCACACCAACCCTGCCGCCGTGAAGTTCGGCGAGACGTTTGGTCAAAGCCAATCCAAGCCCGGTACCTTCCTGCTTCCGTACTCTCTCATCACCCGCCTGCCTGAACTCTTCGAAAATGACCTCTTGGTCGGCACGAGAGATCCCGATGCCTGTGTCGGCTACTTGAATCCTTATCGCGTCGCCGTCGCGATCAGCTTTCAACGTGACCGTGCCGCCCTCATCCGTGAACTTGACGGCATTCGTCAACAGGTTGATCAAGATTTGCTTCACCTGGCGCTCGTCGGCCGTCATCTCACCAACATCGCCTGACACTTCATGCTTCAACTCCACCCCCGCTCGGCGTGCACGTTCACGCATCAACAAGACCGCGTTCTCGATCGTCAGCGGCAGGTCGAACGTCGAAGGCGTCAACTCCAGACGCCCCGCTTCGATCTTGGACAGATCGAGGATGTCGTTGATCAGAGCGAGCAGGTGTTTCCCCGATGTATGGATGTCACTGACATATTCATCCTGCTTCTCGTTCAGATCGCCGAACACTTTGTCGATCAGCACCTCCGAGAACCCTATGACCGCGTTGAGAGGGGTCCTCAGCTCATGGGACATATTGGCCAGGAAGGCCGACTTGTGACGGTTCGCAGCCAGGGCCTCGTCACGAGCCAGAGCAAGCTGTTGCTGTGACTTCTCCAGCGCTTGGTTCTTGCTTGCAAGTTCGGCCGTCCGCTCTTCCACCTTACGCTCGAGCGACCGTTCGGATTCCGCCAGCGCGAGGTTGGTTGCGCGCATCTCGCTGATCGTCTCGCCAAGGCGCATCTTCGAGTGCCATAGGACAAGGGTGTAGATCGAAAAAATGACAAGTGCGTAAGGAGCCACGATTGTGCGTGCGACGTCGGGCGGGAGCTGCCCCAGTGCGAGGAAGGGCCCTCGCGCCGAGCAAAACGCAGCCACCGCGCAAACCAAGATCGAAATGATAACGATTCGGAGCAGCAAACGTTCACTCGCATACGGCACCGCGAGACTGACGGCCCCTGCGGCTATCAGCGCCGACAAAACGAACGCCGGTTCCCCGTAGGGAGCGAACACCAAGGCCAACAACCAGATTCCGACGGCTATGGCGATGATTCCCGAGTCCACCTTTCCACGGTTGACGAGGCTTCGTGCGTAACGCGTAAGGGGCCAGATAACGAGACCGAGTGCGACCGCCGGCGCGATCAGTACCGGACTGGGGAAGTACCAACTGAGCCCAATCAAGATCGGGGGCGTGACCACGATTACGGGCTCGTACCAAGCGAGCCAACGGTACAGCAGCTGGGCTTCCGGAGTCAGCTCAACTCCCGTCGCAGAATCCGCCGGAAGCGGGCTAGTATTCACCCGCCCCTCCCGAGGGCTTGCCGCCACCCCCAATGAGGCTGGTTACTTCATTGATCAGTTCCTTGACACTGATCGGCTTGCCCTGGAAACCGTCGAACCCCGCCTCCAGAATCTGGTTTCGTTCCATGGGCATCACCGAGGCAGTGACCGCGATCACCGGGATGGCTGCGGTAGACGGGTCCCGTTTCAGCTCGCGCAGAGCTTGGTCGCCGTTCATGCCGGGCAACTGTATGTCCATGAGAATCAGAGCGGGCAGACGAGCACGCGCCAACTCGAGGCCCTCCTCTGCGTTAGTGGATTCCGCGACCTCGTAGCCCTGAGCCTGAAGCACGTCGCGGAGAAGCTTCGCGTTCATGTGATTGTCCTCGATAACGAGGACCAACTCATTGGCCATGATCTTCCCCGACAGATTGTTTGTCCGGTCGACGTCTCCCCCTGAGACGCGGCGACCGGTCAGCCCCTAACAGCATAAGAGTGCACCCTTTTCGGCGTTGATGGCAACAGCAGCACGCAAGCCTTGCTGATTGCCCGATCAGCGGGCTGCCTCCTGATAGAAGTACGTGTGCGAAGCTAGCTAGTTACGGCACGAATGATGCGCTCGACAACGGCCTCGTGGTCGAGGCCGGTGCAGTCCACGGTCACCTCGGCGTGGCGCCTATACAGAGGCAGGCGTTCGGCGTGAAGCTCGCGTAAGGACTGGCCCGGGGCGCGCACCACCCCCCGCCGATCGAGATCTCCAATGCGGCGTTCGAGCTCACCAACGTCGGTGTCGAGAAAGACGATGGTACCCAGAGAACCCAGGTGCTTCATCGCAGCCTCGCTGTAAACGACGCTACCTCCGGTAGAGATCACGGTGTTGTCACACCGTCCGATGGCAAGAACGCACTCTGTCTCGGCACGACGGAATCCGTCGATCCCGTCGCGGTCCATGAGTTCGCGAAGTGACATGCCGTGCTCGGCCTGGATCAGCACGTCGGTATCGATGAAGGATTTTGAAAGGCGCTTGGCGAGCAGCACACCGGCAGTGCTCTTGCCGACCGCAGGCATGCCGATCAGCACCAGGTTACTTGGAAGAGCCCGCGCGGAGACCACCTACGACGTCCGGCCGGCGGCTTCGGGATCGGCTTGGGTATGCCTGAGGCCTGCCGTCAACTGCACCACCCCACGCAAGATGCTTAGCATGCAAAGAAAGGCCAGAGCCGCCGCACTCCATACTATGACCTCCAGAGGCCAAAGGTTGTGAGACGCCGGATTCTCGCGCAGGTCGGCGAACACGACGACCGAAATCGCTGCGACGCATCCCAGCGGCACGATGGCGGCCATCTTCCAGGGCCCGCGCCAGCGAACGAGGCACACCGCCTGGAAGAGCACGTAGGCAACCGGGTAGGCGAACAGCGCGATCATGATTCCCGTATACATTGTCCTGCCCCGCGGCATTGCGCAGACATGCCGGCCCGCTGCGCAACCCCATGCTAGCAGGCGACACTGCATGTCCCCAAGTAGATCGCGAAGACAGCGGCCCGTGGGACCGCTACTGGCCCGGCCCCGAGACTCCTGATATTACCTACACTCTAAACGACGGTCTGTGCGACGGGAGACACAAGCATGACGAAGACAGTGAGTTTCAGAGTAACATCGACCTTGGCGGCCGCCGCGCTGCTCATCGGGGTATTCGCCGGCTGCAATGCCGACACCTCCGGCCTGACCACGTTCAGCGTCGACGAGGTAGCTACAATGATGGCCGAGAAGGCCGTCACAGTGCTCGACGCCAACAATAGCGATACGCGAACCAAGTACGGAGTGGTGCCCGGCGCGGTTCTTCTTTCGAGCTACTCAGGATTCGACACCGCAGCCGAGCTTCCCGCCGACAAGGCTTCGAAGTTGGTCTTTTATTGTTCCAGCACCCTGTGCGCCGCCGCTCCCAAGGCTGCGCGCCTGGCCCAGGACGCCGGCTACACCGACGTCGCCGTGATGCCCGACGGCATCAAAGGCTGGGTCGAGTCGGGACAGCCCGTCGACCAAGCGCCGGTTTCCTGAGTCCGTTCTAGAGCGGGGCCTGTCGAGTCAGGCCCCGCTGAACCCCGCGTCGAAACGCCAGCGGCCTTCCCGGGTCGGCTCACGCATCGCTTGGTCGAGTTCCTCGAGAAACCTCGCCCGCGGAACCTCTACTGCGCCGATGCGCGCCAGGTGCTCCGTGTGGGTCTGGCAGTCGACCATACTAAAACCCCAGACCTCCAGCTGGCGTACCAGCCACACCAGCGCAACCTTGGAGGCGTTGTCGTGTAGCGCGAACATCGACTCCCCGCTGAAGCACGCACCAAGACTGACTCCGTATAGACCCCCGACCAACTCTCCTTCTAACCAGGCTTCGGCCGAATGCGCGTAGCCTAGTTCGTGAAGACGGCAGTAAGCGTGGATCATCTCGGGTGTGATCCACGTGCCTTCCCCCTCGGCGCGCGTAACCCGGGCGCAGTTTCGGATCACGTCACCGAACGCCGTGTCCAGGCGGACTTCGAAGCGGCCGGCTCTCAGCACCTTCGATAGCGTTCGGCCGATTCTCAGGGTACTTGGATAGAGGACCGTTCGAGGATCCGGCGAGAACCAGAGCATCGGAAATCCCTCGTGCGGCCATGGGAAGATCCCGCTAGCGTATGCGCGCAGCAGCCGCTCCGGCCTGAGATCGCCGCCAACGGCGATCAGACCGTCTACGGCGTGGTCGGCCGGGGGAAACGATAATTCCTCTCCGAGTTGATAGACCGGCATTGGAACCTAGCGGGAGATCACCTTAACCAGCGATGCCGAACTTTGGAACCATGGAAAGCGACAGCGTCGTAGTCGCCAACGACGTGACCAAGGACTTCGACGGCCACATCGCGGTCTCCCACCTGGACCTGGAAGTCCCCCCCGGCGTGTGCTTCGGACTTCTCGGCCCCAACGGGGCGGGCAAGACCACGACCCTGCGCATGATCTACGGCGTGACCGAGCCCAGCGAGGGGTCTATCGATGTCTTCGGCCTCGACATCGCGAAGTACCGCCGCGCGGTGCGTTCCCGCCTGGGTGTGACTCTTCAAGAAAGCGTAATGATCGAGGTGCTGTCGCCGGTCGATAATCTGCGCGTGTTTGGCCGTTACCACCTGCTGAGCGAAGCTCGGATAGACAAGCGCGTCATGGAACTGGTCGACTTCATGGAACTGAACTCGCACGCCGACGTTCCGGTCAAGTACCTGTCGGGCGGCTTCAAGCGGCGCCTCGCCATCGCGCTCTCGCTGATGAACGAGCCCGACTTGCTGATACTCGACGAGCCTACGACCGGACTGGATCCTGCCGTCCGCTTGGCCCTGTGGGACCAGCTGCGCGAGTTGCGCCGCAACGGCACGACCATTCTGCTGACCACCCATTACATGGACGAAGCCGAGCGGCTCTGCGATCAGCTCGCCATATTCTCGGAAGGGCACGTGATAGGGATGGGCAAGCCCTCGGATCTGATAATGGAGCACCTCGAGCGGGAGACCGTCGAGTTCACCTGCACGTCCGGCGAGGAATCCTCACTGCTCGGAGCCTCCGCTCTTCCCGAGAAGAGTCTGCGTATCCGCGACCGGATGCTCGTTTACGTGGAAGATGCCGCGCCTCTGGTCGACGTCATCCGGGCCAGGGATCCCGATGACCGCTGCAGTCTGGTGGTGAGGCCGACCAACCTCGAGGATGTCTTCCTGACCCTGACCGGCACGAGCCTGGAGACCGACTCGTGAGCGTGTCGACGCGTCACGCTCTGGCGGTCTGGCGCAGGAACGCGTCGATGTACCGGCGCACCTGGCGCTACAGCCTGCTTCCGAACTTCTTCGAGCCCGTGCTCTACCTCGTGGCCATGGGCATCGGCGTTGGTGCCTACATCACCGAGATGGCCGGCATGAGCTACCTCCATTACATTGCGCCCGGCCTCATCGCCGTGGCGGCCATGGAAGGCGCGAGCTTCGAAGTTACCTACAACGTCTACGTGCGCATGACCTTCGAAAAGGCCTACGATGCGATGCTGACCACACCGATAGAACCCGACGACGTGCTGGCAGGTGAAACGCTGTGGGCGGTGAGCCGCGCTTGCATCTATGGCGGGGCGTTCTTGCTGGTCATCATCGTCTTCGGTTTGGCTTCGCCGCTTCGAGCCTTGTGGCTCATTCCCATCATACCGCTGGCCGGCTTGCTGTTCGCGTCGCTAGGTATCGCCTTCTCCTTGCGGATCGAGAATCTGGATCTGTACAGCTACTACTTCACTTTGTTCCTGACGCCCATGTTCTTGTTCTCGGGCGTGTTCTTCCCCATCGAAGAAAGGCTTACCGGCGTGTGGCTGTGGGTGGCGGAAGCGCTGCCTCTCCTGCATCCGGTAAGACTGTCGCGAACGGCTCTGCGCGGCGATTTCTCCATGGTGGTGCTCTGGGATCTCGCCTACACCCTCGGGTTCTCCGCCGTGCTGTTGCTGGGATCGCGCAGCGCCGTCAAGAGCCGGCTCACGAGCTGACCGTACACCGGCGCTCGAGCGCCGCCGTCAGTCGTCTTCGCCTTCGGAGAAATCCAGAGCGATGGAGTTGATGCAGTAGCGTTGGCCGGTCGGAGCCGGTCCGTCTTCGAACACGTGTCCGAGGTGTGAGTCGCATGCGCTACACATCACCTCGGTCCTCACCATCCCGTAGCTGCGGTCGACCTCGTCACTGACCGCGTCGGGGCGTAGCGGCGAAGTGAAGCTCGGCCATCCCGTCCCGGAATCGAATTTCGTCTCGGAACTGAACAAGGGGTTGCCGCAGGCCACGCACCTGTAGACCCCTTGGCCCTTGTGGTCGTGATATCTGCCGGTGAAGGCTCTCTCGGTGCCCTTGCGACGGCACACCTCGTACTGCTCGGGCGACAGCTCGTCACGCCATTGCCGGTCGGATTTGTCGATCTTGGCCATCGGCGACGGACGCACAGGCCTCAAAACTTGAATTCGAGCTTGCCGTCGACGGCGCTGATGGTGACCTGTCCGCCTTTGGCGAGACTGCCGAAGAGGATCTCGTTGCTGAGGCGATGTGAAATCTGGGCCTCTATGAATCGGCGCAACGGCCGCGCGCCGTATTTGTTGTCGAAGCCCTTCTCGGCGAGGAAACGGCGGGCCGACGATTCGAGAACGAGCGACACCTTCTTGGCCTTGAGGCGAGCCTCGAGCTCGTTGACCATCTTTTCGACGATCTGCTCGGCGATCTGCAGGTTCAAGGAGCCGAACTGGACGACTGCCGTCAGACGGTTGCGGAACTCCGGAGTGAAGGCCTGCTCGATGGCTTTGGAGCTGCGATCTTCGAAACTGACCTTCTGCTCAAAACCGAGAGGGTTGGCCATGCTTTCGCGCGCTCCCGTGTTGGTGGTCATGATCAGGATCACCTGAGAGAAGTCACTCTTACGGCCGTTGTTGTCGGTCAACGTCGCGTAGTCCATGACCTGGAGCAGCACGTTGTAGATGTCGGGATGGGCTTTCTCTATCTCGTCGAGGAGCAGGACGGCATGCGGGCTTCTGTGAATCGCCTCGGTCAACTGACCGCCCTGGTCGAAGCCGACGTAACCCGGCGGCGAGCCGATGAGCCGGGATACCGCGTGCTTCTCCATATACTCGCTCATATCGAAGCGGACGAACTCGATTCCGAGGACGTTGGCGAGCTGCCTGGCCACCTCGGTCTTACCCACACCGGTCGGCCCCGAGAACAGAAAGGACCCTATCGGCTTGTCGGGCTCGCCCAAGCCGGCGCGTGACAGCTGGATGGCCTCCACGACTTGATCGATCGATTCATCCTGCCCGTACACGAGCAGCTTCAGATCCCGGCCCAGAGTCTCGAGCCTCTTGCGGTCATCGGAATGCACCGTCTTGGGCGGCACCTTGGCGATGCGCGAGACCATGCGTTCGACATCGCGCGGTGTGACCCGGGGTGTCTTCTCCTCGTCGCCTTTGCGCAGTTTTACTTCGGCCCCCGCCTCGTCGAGCACGTCGATGGCCTTGTCGGGTTGGAAACGGTCGTTGATGTACCGGCTCGACAGCTCGACGACGGCCTTCACCGACGAAGGCGAGTAGGTCACTCCGTGGAACTCCGTATACCTGGGCTCCAGACCCTTTATGATCTCGAGGGTCTCGGCGTCGGTCGGCTCCTTGACCTCGATCTTCTGGAAGCGCCGTGACAGAGCGTGGTCCTTCTCGAAGACCGTCCTGTACTCCTTATATGTAGTCGTACCGATGCACTTGATGTCGCCGCTCGAGAGCGCCGGCTTGAGCATGTTCGACGCATCCATCGCGCCGCCGGCGGCGGCACCGGCGCCGATGATGTTCTGGATCTCGTCGACGAACAGGATCTTGTGCTCGGAGTCCGCCTTGATCTCCTCGATGACGGCCTGCAGTCGTTCCTCGAAGTCGCCCCTGTAACGGGTACCGGCGAGCAGGGCCGTCATGTCCAGACCGTAGATGGTCGTGCCGAGTAGACAGGGTGGTACTTCGGCGTTGTTTATCTTCAGCGCCAGCCCTTCGACTATCGCCGTCTTGCCCACTCCGGCATCGCCGACGAATATCGGGTTGTTCTTTCGTCTTCGCGCCAGGATGTGGATGGCTCTGTCGAGCTCGTCCTCTCGGCCGATGAGCGGGTCTATCTTGCCGCTGGCGGCGCGCTCGTTGAGGTTGACGCAAAAGGCTGTCAGCGGCTCACGAGGAATCTCTTCGAGAAGATCCGCGTCCGCATCCTGGGATTTCGCACCCGACTCACCATTGTAGTAGCGGCGCGACGAGCCCGTCTTCGAAACTCCGTGGGAGATGTAGCGTACGACATCTAGGCGCGTGACGTTTTGCTTCTTCAAGAAGTAAACGGCGTGCGATTCTTCGTCCCTGAACAAAGCCACCAGAACGTTGCCACCGTCCATCTGCTCCTTGCCCGATGACTCCACGTGCGAAGCCGCCAGCTGCAAGACATAGCGCAGACCGAGAGTGTACTGAGGATCCGGCGCCTCCGGCCTGTCGGCCCCGGCAGCGGCCGGGCCTTGGGGTTCGGGGACCTGGTAGGACGGCATGCTTTCCTCGAGGAACTCGTCGAGCTCGTCACGCATCTTGTCGAGGTCGGCGCCGCAGTTTCGCAGCACGTCTTCCGCGACGGGATCGGTGGTCAACGCGAACAGCAGGTGCTCGGGAGCGACGAACTCGTGGTTGCTCTGCTTTGCACGCTCGAAAGCGCGTTGCAGTGTCTTTTCCAGATCCTCGGAGATCAACATCGTTTCTCAGACGGAGCCGACCGCCTCCAGGCGACACTCCAGGGGATGCTCGTGCTTGCGCGCCAGGTTCTCGACCTGATACGCCTTCGTGCGGGCGACGTCCAGAGTGAAGACACCGCAGACGCCCTTGCCGGAGTTGTGCACCTCGAGCATCAGCCGCGCACTCTCCTGCTCGGACTTGTGAAAAACCACTTGAAGCACCCAGACCACGAACTCCATCGGAGTGTAGTCGTCGTTGATGAGAACGACGCGGTACATCTCCGGCTTCTTGGTCTTGCGCCGCTCTTCGGTGACGACCTCGCGTAGCGGCGCACCTTTCTTGGGGCTCTCCTCGCCCATACCGGTGTAATTATGCAAAATTCGCCACGCCAGAAAAAGGCTGAATCGGCGCCCGCATAGGCCGCGGAATAGCGCATTCAGGCGGCCCTCACGTGCTTGAGCGGCGACACACGATTGTAGCCCGCGATCAAATCCAGGTTTTGGCGGCGCTCCTGTTCCAAGAAGCCGGCGATGGCCTCGCGCGCAGCCGTATGCGCGATATGGTGGCAACTAAAGGTCGGACGGCCGACGAATCCCCTCAAGAACTTCTGCTCTCCCTGGGCTCCCGCCTCGAACAACTGCACACCCGTGGCGATCGCATACTCGATGAGGCGATAGAAGCAACACTCGAAATGTAATGATGGGTAGTAGTCGCTGGCCCCCCAGTAGCGGCCGTAGAGTTTGTCCGCGGTGCGAAAGTTCATCGTACCGCCCACCCAGCGACCACTGTCACTTGCCATCACCAAGACCATGCGATGACGAAAGCTCGACAGTAAGCGGTCGAACATTTCCCGCGTCAGATAAGGGTCGGAGAAACGGCCCACCGAGTTGGCAATGTAGAACCGCCACATGGCCTCCATGTGTTCGGCCGTTATCTGGTCCCCCTCCAGAAGCCGGACCTCGATACCGGCCTCAGCCACTTCACGGCGTTCCTTCAGAATGCTCTTGCGCTTCTTGGATCGGAGATCGGCCAGAAACCCGTCGAAGTCTCGATAGCCCCGGTTCTGCCAATGGAACTGGTGAGTGATTCTCGAGAGCATGCCCATGCCGGTCAAGAGATCGTGTTCGTCTTCCGTTACAAAAAGGAAGTGGAGGCTCGACAGCCCCTTGGCCTCTACCGCCTCGAGCAGGAAGCGTACCAGGGCCGAGGCCGTACCGGCCCCCGACTCTTCCGGCCCTACCAGTAGACGTTTTCCCGTCGCCGGCGTGAAGGGGACAGCCACCACTCCCTTGGGGTAGTAGGAAATCCCGGCACGCTCGTACGCCGCGGCCCACTGCCAGTCGAAGATGAACTCACCATAAGAATCCCACTTGGCGTACATGGGGATCGCCCCCACGAGGGTGGAGCCGCGCCACGCCGTTGCATACTGCGGATGCCATGAGGTTCGTGCACCCACCGAACCCGATGCCTCAAGAGAGCGGAGGAACTCGTATTCCATGAAGACGTTGTCGGGTCCCACGATCTCGTTCCACTGCCGTGGCTCGATGTCGGCCAGCGACGCGTCCAGGGTCAATTCCAGGTGGGGGCGATCGCTCATGGCTGCGGCGTGAAGCCTACACCAACCCGCGTGGCGAAGGCACCGTGGACACGCACGAGGCGACCGGCGCGATGCCGATCACCCCTCTCGAACCTCAGCAAACCCCGATGAGCCTCATGTGGGTAAATCCAGAAGCGGAATCGACTGCTGATGCCATTGTTCCAGGTTTACGAACGTCTTAGACTACACCTCTCGCAGCGCCCTTATGGCGCAACCACGCCTGCAACATCATATGCCATGTCATAAGCATTGGCCGGGCGATTAAGGAAGTACGAGGGGTAATCATCGATGTCGAAGACCGAGACACAAGATCATTTTACGTGGGACGCATCCGGACGCGCCGAGATCGACGGCTACGATCTAGCCGAGCTTGCCGAGAAGTACCCCACCCCGTTCTATCTGGTATCGGTCGGTCAGCTTCGCGACAACTACCGCCGCTTCCGCCAGGCCTTCTCGGCGGTTGACGGTCTGAAGTGTTACTACTCCGTAAAATCCAACTTCGAGAGCATCGTGATCCGGACACTCACCGAGGAAGGATGCGGTGGCGAGATTTCGGGCGCCCTCGACCTCGAGTTGGTCAAGCGCGCCGGCATGCCCCCTGAGAACGTCGTATACGACGGCCCGCGCAAGACCGCGGAAGAGATCCAAGCAGCCCTCGAGTTCGGCGTGCATCTCATCGACATCGAGTCGATGACAGAGGCCAAGACCATCAATGCCATCGCCCAAAAGCTCGGCAAGAAAGTCAACGTCGGCATTCGTATCGATCCGCTCCTGCCTCGTCCCTACTACGACAAGATGATCACGACCTACAAGGCCAAGTTCGGGTTCCGCCTGGATCAGGCCCTTGAAGCCGCCGTCGCGATCAACGAGATGGAGAACCTGCGCGTGACCTGCATCATGACCCACATCGGCTCGCAGGTCTTCACGCCGACACGCTATCTCGAGACACTCAACCGCATTTTCGACCTGATCGGTCAGCTCAAGGGCCGCGGTATCACCATCGACGAGATCAATCTCGGTGGCGGGTATCCCGCTCAGAGCATGAAGAACTGGCGTCTGTCCCGCCGCATCGTGTTGGCCAGGATCCTCGAGAAGTTCGGAAGGCTGGAAGCTGACGTCAAGTCGATCGACGACTTCGGCTCGGCGATCTCGTCGCACTACCACAAGCTGCGCAAGGACACGGGCCTGGATCCGCGTTTGTCCCTGGAGCCGGGGCGATGTCTGGTCAGCAACGCAGCATGCATGATCGGTCACGTCGACATCGTCAAGAACGATTGGGTCTTCACCGACGTCAGCATAAACGACGTGCCCGAGAACCTGTTCTTCTCGGAATGGCGCATGGTCCTCCCGGGCCGCTCGCCCGATGAGAAGGGGGGCCAGCTCTACAACATCGCCGGCCCCACGCTGGCGACTCAGGATGTCCTGTACTTCCAGAAGGAGCTGAAGGATCCTCAGGAAGGCATGCCGATCGCCATCATGGACATCGGCGCCTACAGCATCGCTCGCTCCAACCAGTTCACGAGGCCGCGTAACGCCGTTTACGCGATCGACGAGAGCGGGGCGATGATTCTCGTACGCCAGGCCGAGACCGTCGAGGATGTGCTGAGCAAGCAGGTCTGGGACGACCGCATCCAAAGCCTCTCCGCCAAGGCCGGTTGAGTCACCACCCCGTTTGGGAGTAGCCTACCCGCGCCGCCAGGCGCGGCAGGAGGCTCCATAATGTCAGAACGAGTCAGTGTATCCATGCACGACGGCGTGGCCGACGTGCGCCTCAACCGGCCCGACAAGCTCAACGCCCTCGACGCCGCGATGTTCGAGGCGCTGGCCGAGACCGGGCGGGAACTCAGCGAGGACCGCTCACTCAGAGCCGTGGTGCTTTCCGGTGAAGGCCGTGGCTTTTGTGCAGGGCTCGACTTCGAGATCTTCCGATCGCTCGGCTCGGACAAAGCCGACGGTGGGGGGCTGTTCGGCGGACGCAACGGAGGACCGGCCAACAGAGCACAGACGCCGGCGTATACATGGACGGCCATGCCGGTGCCCGTCATCGCCGCCGTCCACGGCGTTGCCTACGGCGGCGGGCTGCAGATCGCCCTCGGCGCCGACATCCGAATAGTTGCCCCGGATGCATCGTTGTCCGTCATGGAAGTACGATGGGGTCTGATCCCCGACATGACGGGGACACAAACACTGCGACACCTGGTACGCCAGGATGTCGCCAAGGAACTCACCTACACGGGTCGTATCGTGTCCGGCCGCGAAGCCGTCGAGCTGGGCCTGGCAACCAAGACGAGCGAAGACCCACATCGCGACGCCATGAACCTGGCCGAGGAGATTGCCGGGAAGTCGCCGGACGCCATCAGGGCAGCGAAGCGCCTCCTCAATGACGCACCCCTGGTCGACCTGGCAACCGGACTCAAAGCCGAGGCTAAGGAGCAAGTCGCGCTCATCGGCGGCAAGAACCAGACCGAAGCGATGCTCGCCAACATGGAAAAGCGGGCACCGGAGTTCTCCGATCCCGAGTGACGCGCCGGGAAGTTCGCCCTAGGACAGCTTGGTTCTGATGCGCGCGACCGCTTCCTCTATCTGCTCGCGCTTGCCGAAGGCCGACAGCCGGAAGTAGCCTTCTCCGCAGGAGCCGAACCCCGAGCCCGGAGTGCCCACGACCTGCGCGCGCTCGAGAAGCCGATCGAAGAACTCCCAGGACCCCAACCCGTCCGGGGTCTGTGACCACACATAGGGCGCGTTGATACCGCCCCATACTTTCAGCCCGATGCCGTCGAGCCCCTCACGGATGATACGGGCGTTGTCGAGATAGTAGTCGATGCGCTCGCGCACCTCGGCGCGTCCGCGTTCGGTGTAAGCCGCGGCCGCCCCCGCCTGCACCACGTAGGATGCCCCGTTGAACTTGGTCGTATGACGCCTATTCCATAGGGAGCGGATGTCGACGTCGCTTCCGTCGCCTGCCTTACCCCTCAGTTGCTCCGGGACGACCGTGTAGGCGCAACGGGTGCCGGTGAAGCCCACGTTCTTGGAGAAGCTGCGGAACTCGATCGCCACCTCTCTCGCCCCGGGCACCTCGAATATCGAGTGGGGGATCGTGTCGTCGGTGATGTAGGCCTCGTAGGCGGCGTCGAACAGCAAGATGGCGCCGGTCTCCCGAGCATATTCCACCCACTTCGCGAGCATCTCGACTGTAGCCGTGCTGCCGGTAGGGTTGTTGGGAAAACAAAGGTACGCAAGATCCACCGGCCGGTCGGGCGGCACTGCGATGAAATCGGTGCTGTCCGTGCACGGCAGGTACACGACGCCGCCGTAGCGGCCGTCGTCTCCGAGCTCACCGGTGCGCCCGGCCATCACGTTGGTATCGAGATACACGGGATAGACCGGATCGGGGATGGCCACGACGGCATCGGCCGCGAATATCTCCTGGATGTTGGCGCTATCGCACTTGGAGCCGTCGGACACGAAGATCTCATCGGGGCTCACTTCGACCCCTCGCGACCCGTAGTCGTGCTCGGCGATGGCGGTGCGCAGGAAATCGTAGCCCTGCTCGGGGCCATAGCCACGAAACCCTCCTACGGAACCGAGCTCGTCGACGGCCGTATGCATGGCTTCACACACGGCCTCGGGCAGCGGAAGCACGACGTCCCCTATGCCGAGCCTTATGATGTCGGCATCAGGATGCGCTTCTTTGTATGCACCAACCCGCCGACCGATCTCGGGAAACAGATACCCCGCCGCAAGCTTCAAATAGTTGTCGTTGATTCGCGCCATGGCGGGCTAGCCTAGCCGGGTACTATCGGGGCTTCAATGTCGGAACCGTGAGGTGGTAAACTGTACGGACAGGCTGTTCGCGGATGGGAGGAAAACGATGCGGTACGTGATGATCGCGATGATCCTGGTTCTGGGTGCTTTCGCCGTCTTTCAATACAACGACCCCGACTCGGCCATATGGATCGGGCTCTACGGCGCAGCCGCTACGATCACCTTGATCGCGCTGAAATCCTTGGGCGAGAGTGCGAGCGTCCTCGACCTTCTCATCTACAACGATGCAGCCCTGCTTTTCTTGATCTTCGCCGTGTGGGTTTGGCCGAGTGACGGCGTCTACTGGCTGGAGTCGGAGGAAAAGCGCGAATCGATCGGCCTGCTGATCACCTCGGCATGGATGGTGGTGCTGCTGCTCCAGGCTTCACGCAACACCAAGGCCACCTGACGACGATCCTGACTAAGCCGACTTGTACTTGTCCTGGTCGGGCAGGGCCGGATTCAGCACGGTGACCACCCAAGCCGCGCCTTCCTCTCCTCCCCTGAGCACCGTGCAACGGTAGCCTGCAGCGGCGACCTCTTCCGCGAAAGCCCGCGCCGACTCTTCTTTGTAGAAGCTACGCTTGGTGCCCGTCGTGATGAGATCCGATGTTACGCCTTTAGTCATTGCCGTTTCGCCCCGTTACCATCTTTTTTAGCAAGGCCGCCTGTCTCATCAAATCCTTGCCTGGTTCGCCCGAGCGGATCCGGGGTGTACTTATCGCGTGCTTTGAAGCAATCTCGGATGGCTATGTCGAGCCCGCCCAAGTGGTTCACCGACGCTATCGATACCAACTACGATGATTGCACCGTCGAGGTCGAAGGCTGCCCGATCCACTACCTGCGGTGGGGCGACCGTAACAAGCCCGGCCTCGTACTGGTCCACGGAGGTGCGGCCCATGCCCACTGGTGGACCTTCCTGGCGCCTCAGCTGACCCACGACTACCACGTAGTCGCACTCGACATGAGCGGCCACGGCGACAGCGGCCGCCGAAAAGAGTATCCGCGCACGCTCTGGGCCCAGGAGATCATGGAAGTTGCCGACGACGCCGGCTTCATAGGCCCGCCGGTGGTCGTAGGTCACAGCCTGGGTGGCCTGGTCACGATTGTCGCCGCATCCCTGTTCGGTGACCGCATGAAAGGCGCGATCATCGTCGACTCACCCGTACGCAAGCCCGACCCCGAGAGTGAGGAAGGCGCGCGCGGGAGAATGTTCAGGAATCCAAAAACCTACGATGACCTCGACACTGCACTGGAGCACTTTCATCTCATGCCGCCCCAACCATGCGAGAACGACTTCATCGTGGACTACGTCGCTCGCCGCTCCTTGCGCAAAGTCGATGCGGGCTGGACGTGGAAGTTCGACCCGGCCGTGTTCTTACAAGTCGACATTCGCCCCATGAGCGATTATCTCGCCAACACGCACTGCCGGGTGGGGATGATTCGTGCCGAGCTCAGCTACGTGGTTCCGCCAGAGACCGGTCAGTACATGTACGAACTCTTGGACCGCAACGCTCCGATAGTGGAGATCCCTCAAGCCTACCATCACCTCATTCTCGACCAGCCGCTGGCCTTCATTGCCGCGGTTCGGGCACTGCTCAGCGACTGGGAGCATTCCATCCCGTGGCGGAGGACGTCTTGATGAGCGAGATCCACGAAAGCGTCTGGATCGCCCCCGGCGTGCAGATCTACGGAGAGGTCAACGTCGCCGAAGACTGCTCGATCTGGCCCAACGCCGTCTTGCGTGCGGAGTGTCAGCAGATCACGGTCGGCCGTATGACCAACATACAAGACCACGCCATGGTTCACGTCGGCTATGACTCTCCGACCAGAATAGGAGAGTTCTGCTCAGTCACTCATCACGCTACCGTGCACGGCGCCACACTCGGCGATCACTGCCTGGTCGGTGTCAACGCAGTGCTCATGGACGGAGTCGTCATCGGTGAGGGATCCATCGTCGCCGGGGGCGCGATGGTCAAAGAAGGCAGCGTGTTCGGGCCGGGATCGATTATTGCCGGAGTACCGGCAAAACTCGTGCGGGAACAAGACAGTGCCAAAGCCAACCGCATGAACGCATGGCTGTACTATCGCAATGCGCAAGCCTACATGAAGGGCGACCACCGCACCTGGGTCGGCGAAGAGTTCGAGCGCTGGAAGACCGCCAAAGCAGCCGAAGTGTACTCCGACAAAGACATCCTCAAGACGCGCTGAGACAAACCCCGGCGACTGCTGCGTTTCCGGTCCGGACCATGGCACCGTGCTTGGGCGGCCGATTCTTCACCTTCTTCACCATCTCTCCGCCCCTGCGCGGGCATGCGGTTTGCTGCTCAGAGGGCAGGTCCGAGCCATGCACTCCGAGCGAACAACCGAAAGACAGGTAGCATGCTATGCCGTAGCCACCGCCTTGGTCGCTGCGGCGGGCGCTTGGTCGTGCACCGGATGCGACGGGCACTCCAAGCGCGCCGGCGACGCCCGGCCGATCGAGCAGGTCAGAGTCCATCCTCAGTTCAACTACGAAACCACCAAGGAAGTGCTCGTCACAGTGGAGGTCACCGACGAGGCGGGCAACCCTCGGCAGGGAGTCCTGGTTTCCGTTTTCGAGCAAGACGGCGAGAAGCTCTCATCGGGCATCACCGACGATTTCGGACTCTACCAACAGCCTTTGACGGTTCCGGCCCACCACGAGCAGCTGGAAGTCATCGCTGACGTGATCGGAACCGTCAGTAACAAGACGGTCGACATAGCGCCGAGCGTCAAGGTCGCGTTCGAAACCTCCGGAGCCGCGTCTTGAAGAAGCAGGCGCTGACAGGTGCGGCCGCCGCGGTGCTTACGGCCGCGTTGTTGACATCTTCACAGGCGCTGGCGCTGATCGGCTCTCCGCCTCCCCGTCTGATGGCCCCCCACGAAGGAGGCATACCGGTGAACCTCGAAGCCGAACGTACCGACTTCGACACATCCCTGCTCGAGGCTCTCGCCGCCACGCTTCCGGAGAAGCGTGACCTGGCCGAAACCAACGCCGACTTGATCAAGAAAGACAGGCTGAGAAACCTCCACTTCAAGGCGAACGCGCGTCTTACCGTGAGCTTTCTCCACGAGGGCACCCCGAAGCTGAACTCGACCGGGATCTTTCGGTACAAGACCAACGAACCACCGGCTCTACCCTTCGAAGTCGAAAGGCTCGTGGTATTCCCCAACGCATCCTTGAAAGGTGGCGGCGGCAAACTCGAAGCCGGACACGCCGTCGACGCCGGCGAGGTGAAAGCCGGCCATAGCATCGGCTTCTTTCTCATCTCGGGCGGGTTCACGCGCAACGAGGTGACCGAGGGGTCGTGGACCGTATACTCCGTGGACGAGCTGAACGCCGCCGGCTACTTCGGCAAGAGTGCTCATACGGTTTTACTGCAGACCGACACACCCGGGCGCTACGTCATCGGTTTCGAGGACGTTCTCAGGACACGCGGCAGCGACCATGACTTCAACGACGTGATGCTCGTGATCGACGTCGACCCGCCCGAGGCAGTCGCGCCCGCCGACTACGCGCGGCTCACACCTCCCCGTGACAGCGACGCCGACGGCATCGCCGACCACGAGGACGACTACCCTGATGACAAATCAAGGGCGTTCAGGTCCCAGTACCCCAAGCAGGGAAAGTTCGGGGTGATCGCCTACGAAGACAGTTGGCCGTCCAAGGGTGACTACGATTTCAACGACCTGGTCGTCTCCTACCATGTGATAGAAGCCCGAAACGCCGACGGCCGCCTGGTCGACGTGGAGATCGTCTACGCGGCCTTGGCCGTCGGTGCATCGCGGCGCAACGGGTTGGCACTGCGCCTTCCGGTAGAGCGGGATCTCGTAACCAGGTTGACGAGGGCCAAGGGCGGTGAGGACCCTCAGCCTTGGCATGTGCTGGGCCACCAAACAGATGCGACTGCCGTCGTCTTCGCCGACGCCTCCGATCTTCTGAAGCCACCCTACGGCTTCGACCACGCAAACACGCAGCTGGGAAGCCCGGCAGTGAAGGGAGATGACGTAAGATTGCGCTTTTTCTTCGGCGAACCGCTTCCCACCCACGCTCTCGGCCCGGCGCCGTACGACACGTTCTTGTTTCGAGACGAGACCGAAGTTCATCTACCGGGTTACCCACCGACGAACATGGTCAACCGCGACCTGTTGGGTACCTCCGACGATGCCACTGACATCTCGGCCGGTTACACCTTCAAGACCGCCCAGGGCCTGCCGTGGGCATTGCTGGTCCCCGAAGCATGGAGGCACCCATGCGAAGGTGTCTCCATAGACCGCAGCTACCGCCACTTCACGGACTGGGCCGCAACGGCCGGCCGTGAGCACCGCACCTGGTACGACAAGCCCTCGGCCGCCGACACCGTGTGGTCGGATCTTGCAACGTCCGCGCTCAGCGAGTAGGACAAGCGCGTCGCCGTCGGCGGCATATCTCATGAAGACCAACCCGCTCGCAATATTGTCGCTTCTGAAGAACGGCGTCATAGCCGCCATGAGGAGTCCGAAGATGTTGGACGTAGGGACTACCGCTCCCGAGTTCTCCGTAACCGCGCACGACGGCTCCACCGTGAGCCTCGCGGATTACCGCGGTAAGAAAGTCATTCTGTGGTTTTATCCGAAGGCCGACACCCCTGGTTGAACTATCCAAGGGAACGGGTTCCGTGACCGCATAGAAGAGTTTCAAGCCAAGAACGTTCAGATACTCGGGGTAAGTTTCGACACCGTCGAAGAGAACAAGGCGTTCGCCGACAAGTTCGGCTATCAGTTCCCGTTGCTCTGCGATACCGACCATGTGGTCGGGTCTGCTTACGGTGCCGGTGATTCGGGCTTTGCCAGCAGGGTCACCTACATCATCGACGAGAACGGCGTGATCTCGCACACGCTCCCGAAAGTCGATCCGAGCACGCACACCGACGACGTTCTCGCCCTGGTGTCCTGAGCCGGCCGAGCAGGCTGGGGGCTTCTAGTAGAGAAGCTCGTAGCCGGTGGCACTGCGCGTAGTGCCGTCCCGCTTGTAGGCCTCGAAGACCAGTCGTGCAATCTGTGACAGGTGCACCTCGTCGGCACCGTCGACGAGCCTGGCCGAACGTGCCTGTCTCATCATCTTCTCCAAAGGCGAGTCGCTCGAGTAACCGAGGCCGCCGTGCACCTGTATGGCGCGGTCCAGGATGCGCCACAGCGTGTTGGCCACATGATATTTCGCCATGGAGATCTCCTGCTTGAAGGGCTTTCCTTTCTCGAGCAGGTAAGCGGCGTGCAGCACCATGAGCTTGCCTTGATAGAGCTCCATCGCCGAGTCGGAGATCTTCCACTGGATACCCTGTTTGTCGGCCAACACACCACCATGCAGCTCCCTGTTGAGAGACCGCTCGACCATCATCTCGAGTGCGACCTCGCAAGTACCCAACCACCGCATGCAGTGCGCGAGGCGGCCGGGCCCCAGGCGCGCCTGGCCGAGCAGATGGCCGCCACCCCGTTCTCCAAGGATGGCGTCGTCGCCGACCACGACGTTCTCGAGCGTTATCTCGCAGTGATTGTGCTGTCCCGCCATCGTTTCGATGTCGCGAACCACGCTCCAACCGGGCGTGTCGGTCTCGACGATGAAGGCCGTGTTCCGTGCCTGCGGAGGATCAGCGTCGGGATCGGTGCGGGCGATGACTATGGCGAACTTGGCTCCGCGCGCACCTGAGATGAACCACTTATGGCCGTTGATGACCCAGTTGTCGCCTTCCTTCAAGGCGTGGGTTTGGATTCCGGTCGGGTCGGAGCCGGCGACCTCCGGCTCCGTCATCGCAAAACAGGACCTCACCCTGCCTTCGGTCAAGGGTCGTAGATACTTCTCCTTCTGCTCGTCGGTGCCGAAGCGCAGCAGCGTATGCATGTTGCCTTCGTCGGGTGCTTGGCAGTTGAGAACGAAAGCGGCGATGCGCGCCCGTCCGCATTCCGCCGAGACCGTGGCCATGCCGATGGGACCCAACCCCATCCCGCCCCATCCCGCGGGCAGATGAGGGTTCCACAGCCCCTCGGCTCGCGCCTTCTTGCGCAGGGCGATGATTCCCTCGCGCCATTTGCCGGTGCGGTCGCACTCTTCCTCGACGGGTCGCACTTCGGTTTCCACGAAGCGGCGTACCCTGTCACGCAATTCGACGACTTCTTCAGGGAAGGAAAAATCCAGTGCCATGGTGCGATGATTCCAGAGCGCCTCAGTTGACTCCATAGCCTTGCGGCCTGATGCGCGCTAACATTCCAACACGCCGCCGGTGGGCGGCCCGGCATGCTTGAAGGAAGGAAGATAGTCGTAGTCATGCCGGCCTACAACGCCGAGCAGACGATCGAACGCACCCACTCCGAAATCCCCGCGGACGTCGTCGACCAAGTCGTCGTCGTCGATGATCACAGCGATGACGCTACCACGGCCGTGGCCGAACGCCTGGGCCTGGAGTTGGTAGTTCATTCCAGCAACCGCGGCTACGGCGCCAATCAGAAGACCTGCTACCAGGAGGCACTGGACCGCGGGGCCGACATAGTCGTCATGCTGCATCCCGACTACCAGTATCCACCCAGGCTCATCACGGCGATGGCCGGCATGCTCACGAGCGGACACTTCGACATCGTGGTCGGCAGCAGAGTACTCGGGGGAACAGCACTGGTGGGTGGGATGCCTGTCTACAAGTACGTCGCCAACCGCCTGCTCACGTTCGTCGAGAACCTTTTCCTGGGGGCGAAACTGTCGGAGTACCACAGCGGCTTCCGGGCTTTTACCCGAGAAGTCCTCGCTGACCTACCGATACTCGAGAACTCCGACGACTTCGTTTTCGACAACCAGATTCTCGCCCAGGTCGTGTTCTTCGGTTATCGCATCGGCGAGATCTCGACCCCGTGCCGGTACCATGGCGAGGCATCGTCGATAAACTTTCCGCGCAGTGTCCGCTACGGGCTCGGGGTCTTGATGACGACCCTCTCTTACCTGTTCGAACGGTTCGGTATCCGCAGGTCCAGGATCTTCGATCCCAATGGTCGCAAGCTGAGGACGTGACGGAGAAAACAGCCACGAGCTTGGCCCTCTCCGCGATCTTGGTGGCCGCCTTCGTGCTGCGTTACATCGCTGTAGACTTCGGCTTTCCGGTATTCGTCCACCCCGACGAATCGCAAGTGGCTGCGCCTGCCGCGCGGATAGCAGCTACCGGCGATCTCGATCCCGAGACCTTCTTGTATCCATCTCTCTACATCTACATGCAGAGTTCGATGTTTGTTCTCACCTTCCTGGTCGAACGGCTTACGGGGGGAGCAGAAACCTTCGAACAGATAGAGCTGACGACTCTTTATCACTGGGGAAGGCTGCTGACCGTCTTCATCTCGGTGGCTACGATCTATCTTACCTTCGTCGTCACCCGCATCTTGACCGGTGGACCATCCGCAGGCTTGTTGGCCGCGCTGCTGGTGGGGGCGTCTTTCCTCCACATGACCAACTCCTTCACCATCACCACCGACGTCCCCATGGGATTCTGGGTGCTGCTGTCGGCCTTCGGCTCCTTGCTCATCGTGGAGCGGGGCCCCGCCCTCCGCTACTACATGCTGGCCGCAGTGAGCGCGGGGCTAGCGGGTGGAACCAAGTACAACGCGGTGTTTTGCGTGCTTCCCCTGGTCGTCGCTCACTTCTCGGCAGCTGCCCCGCGAGGCAAACGGCCTCACGGACTACTCGCCGCCGGCATTGCAGTGACCGGTCTGGCTTTCCTGGCATCCACCCCCTACGTACTGATCGAGCCGGCTTCGTTCTTCGAGTTTCTCCGCTTCCAGCGCACGGCCTACGCCGTCAGCCACGCCGGTGCCGAGAGCGCAACGACGAGCTTCTCCTACTACGCCGCCGTTCTACTGGAGCAGTTCGGTATCGTGCCACTCCTTGCCTCCGTGGCGGGAGCGCTGGCACTCGCGAAGTCCTCGCCGCGTGCTGCCGCAGTAACGATTACGTTTCCTGCAGCCTACTTCCTTTTCATGGGCTCCTATCGCGTCCACTTCGAGCGCAACATGGTCCCCGTCCTGCCTTTTCTGGCCGCACTGGCGGGCCTGGGGTGCATCCGGTTCTTAGAAGCGGCACGCAGGCAGGGCGCGGGCCCGTCGCGCAGCGTCGTTCGCCTGGGAGTCTGGGCTGTGGTCGCATTGTTGACGGTATCTATCTACCACCAGGGCGTGATGTCGCTCGCTCACGCCAAACGCATCACGCTTCCCAACACGCGCTGGATATCGAAGCAGTGGATCGAAACGAACCTGCCGTCCGGTTCCAAGATCGCCGTCGAGTTCTACACGCCGCCCATCGATCCCGAGCGCTTCGAGGTGACCGAACTGGGGCTGTTCGGTCTCAGCCGCGACGTTGATCTGGAAGGCTACGATTATCTGGTCGCAAGCAGCCAGGATTTTAGGCGCTTTTTGCTTCGCCCCGACCTCTATCCGGTCAAAGCGCAGCGCTACAAGGAACTGTTCGGCAGGCACCGCCTCGTTAAGTTTTTCCGTCCCGAAGAAGGCGAGAGTTACGGGCCGGCCATCAGGGTCTACGCGACCGACTGAGCCGTTTCAGCCAGCGGCCTGACTTTGACGCAGATGGATTTGAAGGCGGGCGTCTTGGAGCGT
This sequence comes from Candidatus Binatia bacterium, assembly GCA_028278325.1. Lineage (GTDB taxonomy): Bacteria > Desulfobacterota > Binatia > UBA1149 > JAJCZL01 > JANQEO01. The sequence goes on along the minus strand of JANQEO010000151.1, from coordinate 145,550 downwards.
TCGTCGAGCCGCCTGGGGACGATCGCGTTGGCCTCCGGATAGTACATCGCAATGCTCCCCGGCCTGATCTGCGCGATGGCGGCAACGGCGACCATGCTGCCGGTCTCGGACTCGACCACTACCCGGTCGCCTTCTCCGACACCGAGGCTGCGCGCATCTTCTTCCGACATCATGACGACATCGCGGCGGCTGTTGCCCCGGTAGAGATCCTCTTCTTCATACACGACGGTATTGAACTGGCCCTCGGACCTCAGGGTCATGAGTCGAAACTCTCCCTCGGCGGGATCGAAATCCGGCAAAGGTGTCACGTGAAAGACCGCTCGACCGTGGTCCGTGGAAAAGCGCGGTTCGTGGAAGGTTCGCCCGTCGATCTGGAACTCGCCCCCGTCCTCTATAGACCCAAGCGCCGCGTAGCCGGGAACGACTTTGGAGATCTCTTCGCGAAGCTTCGAATGCGAACGCAGCGACGACCAATCGAAGACGCGAGACGGAAGCACACCCTCGGCGATCGAAGAGATTATGTCGACCTCCGAGCGCATCTCTCCCCTCACGGCCGGTGTGCCGCCGTCGGAAAGCCTGACGAAGTTGAACATCGACTCCTGCGTTGTCGCCTGTGCTTCTTCGTCTCGTGCTAGCGCCGGAAGGATGACAGCCGTGCGTCCGCGACCGTGCACGTGTCCTTCGTTGAGTTTAGTGGTGATCGAACAGCTCATACCGATACGCCGTAGCGCGTTGGAGGCCCAGAGCCGATCCGGGTTGCTCGCGAACAGGTTTCCGCCGAGCAGGATACACGCGCGGATAGCCCCTTCATGGGCAGCGGTCATGGACGAGTAGGTATCCTGGCCCTCGCCGGTCGGCATCCGGAAGCCGTACGCCTCTTCCATCTTCTCGGCGAACGCCGCCTTCAGTTTCGGCGAAACGCCGCAAGAGCCAACGCCTTGGACGTTCGAGTGACCGCGTATGGGCAAGAGTCCCGCGCCCGCGTTTCCCAACCAGCCGCGCGCCAGGGACAGATTGGCCAGCGCCAGCACGTTGTCGACGCCATGGACGTGATGGGTCAACCCCATCGCCCACATCGAGATCCCACGCTCGGCAGACGCCAGCATCCGCGCGGCATCGGCCATTTCGGCCCGCGTTACACCGCTGGCCGCCTCGAGCTCCGGCCACTGCGATGCGGAGAGGTCCTTTTCTACTTCCTCCCAGCCCTCGGTGCAGGCACTCACGAAAGAGGTATCGACAGCGTCGATCTCGGCCAGTGCCTTCAGGATCCCCTTGAGCAACGCAACGTCTCCACCGACGTGAGGCTGTAGGTACAGATCGCTGATCTTGGATCCCAGCAGCATACTTCTCCAGTCCGACGGCACCCTGAACTTCTCGAGGCCGAGCTCACGCAGCGGGTTGATGACCATGACGCGCCCGCCACGGCGGCGCAGGTTGATCAGCTTTGTGATCAAGCGCGGGTGGTTGGAGGCCGGGTTCGCGCCGATGACCAAGGCGAGATCGGCGCGGTCGAGATCATCCAGTACGACGGAAGACGTGCCTGACCCGTAGACCTTGCCGAGAGCGACTCCCGACGCGGCATGGCAGTAGTAAGAGCAGTTGTGGACGTTGTTGGTCCCGTAGGCGCGCGCGATCAGCTGCAATAGATAAGCGGCCTCGTTGCTCGAGCGGCCCGAGGCGTAGAAGAAGGTCTGATCAGGTGACGCATCCCTAAGAGCCTCTACTGTACGTTGAAGGGCCTCGTCCCAACTGATGCGGCGAAAATGAGTATCCCCTTCTTCGGCGATGACAGGAAAGGCCAGGCGTCCGAGGCGCTCGAACTCGGCGGCGCTGGCCGCGGCCATCTCGGCGATGGGCGTGCGCGCAAAGAAACGCTCGGAGATCGTGCGCGCCATGTCCCCGGCCTGGGCTTGAATCGATTTCTTGCAGACCTCCGGGAAATGCCCGGCTTCGTTGACCATGCCGCCGGATTGCCCGCCCATGCCCAGCGCGCATGTCTTACAGGCGTTGTTGCTCCTGAGGCGGCGGTACAGAGAGATTACCCCGCCGGCCTCACGGCCTTTGCGCAGAGTATACGCGAGGGCGGCAAGGCCGCCGCCCGATCTTACACGCGGGCGTGCCATGTGGGTGCCGCGGATCCGGCACTAGCGCGCACCGATGCCATCAGTCGCGTAGGTCGGGCAAGCGATAGCCGCGCTTCTCGAGGTCGGCACGGATCACCTTCTTGTCGATCTTGCCGGTCGTCGTCAGCGGGATGGATTCCTCGAAAAGCACGTCGTCGGGAAGCTGCCATTTCGCGAATACGCTTGCGCAGTGATCGATGACCTCGTCCCTGCTCACGTTGCCACCCTCAGCGGTGACGATGATGGCTACCGGCCTTTCGTCCCAACGAGGATGAGGCTGTGCCACGACAGCCGCCTGCGCGACTCCGGCTAACGCCACGATGTGGTTCTCCAGATCGACCGAGGAAATCCACTCGCCACCGGACTTGATCAAGTCCTTGGAGCGGTCGGCGATGATCAAATACTGGTCTTTGTCGATTTTGGCGACATCGCCGGTCACCAGCCAACCGTCGTGGAACTTGGCCGGCTGCGGATCGTTGTAATACTCCGCGGCAATCCACGGACCCCGGATCAGCAGTTCGCCGACGGTTTCCCCGTCGTGAGGCAGGGGAGTGAAGTGCTCGTCGACGATCTCCATCTCGAGTCCGGGTATGAGCAGGCCGGCCTTGGCGGCGTTCTCGAATCGTTGATCCTCCGACAGTTGCCTGTCCGAGCGTCTCGACACGCGGCGCGAAACCGTCCCCAGGGGGTTGGTCTCGGTCATGCCCCACCCCTGTATCATCTCGATGCCTAGGGCTTCGAAGTACCAGCGGATCAAGCTGATCGGAGGCGCAGAGCCGCCGCAGGTCACACGCCCGACCGAGGACAGGTCCCAGCGGTCGGGCTCGGCCTCGACGGCGCTCTTGACCGCCTGCCATATGGTCGGAACTCCCGCGGAGATGGTGACGTCCTCTGCAGCGAAGAGATCGAGTAGGCTGACCGGGTCCATGAAACGATGCGGCATCACCTGCTTGGCTCCCAACATGGTCGCCGAGAAAGGCAGGCCCCAGCCCATGGCGTGGAACATCGGGACGATGCCGCAGATGCTGTCGGTCGCCGACAGCCCCATGGCATCGGTCATGCTCATCGAGATGGTATGCAGGTAAGTCGAGCGGTGCGTGTACATGACACCCTTGGGATTGCCGGTTGTGCCGCTCGTGTAGCACAGACCCATGGGGGCGTTCTCGTCCAGCTCGGGCCAAGCGAACCCTTCGTCGTGACCCGAGATAAATTCCTCGTAGTCGATGGCGCCGGGCAGCTTGGTCGACCACTCGCCATCCTCGGAGCACACGACGAAACGTTCGACCGTACCCATCTTGTCGGCGAGCTCCTCGAGGGCAGGCAGCAGGTCGGCGTCGACTACGATGATGCGGTCGGCCGCGTGGTTGATGATGTAGTCGAGGTCATGCGGAGAAAGACGGATGTTGAGGGTGTGAAGTACCGCCCCCATCGAAGGCACCGCATGATACATCTCCAGGTGACGATGGTTGTTCCACATGAAGCTCGCGACCCGATCGCCCGTGCCGATGCCATGGGCGGCGAGAGCGTTGGCCAGACGGCAGGCGCGAGCCTTGGTCTCGGCGTAGCTCTGACGATGGGTGCCCGTCGAGGTCTTGGTGACGATCTCCTCGTGGGGCGCTATCCAGGCGCCCCGATCCATGAGGCGGCTCAACAACAGCGGCGTACGTTGCATGGTCATGAGGTGATTCTCCCGAAGGTGATGGTCACCATGAATAGGTCAACGACAGCGCTGACGACAACTCATGCGGCTACATAGAAATCTTCCGATTCCCGCCAGCCCCAGCCCTCCAACAACTCGCGGATCTGCTGACGCCCCCCGGCTGCGCCGACCGCTGCCAGCGCGAAGGGCCTGGGGGCCAGGCGGCGGAACTCGGCATTGCCTATGACGGGCCAGCCGCGCCCCTCATGATCCACGCGGCCGCCTATCTTCTTGGGATCCACGTCGACGAAACCGGCGGCGTCTATGCCCTCGGCCAGTAGGGCTTTGCCGAGCTTCTTGCCTACCGGCCCCGCGCCCATGACCCACAGGTCGCGCTCCCTGGCGCCCGGCTGCGCGCCGATCGCCCTGGCGCGCAACGCACGAGCCAGAAAGTGAACTCGCGCCGCACGGAAACTGTCTTCCGAATAGCGATCGTCACATCTGGTCGCCTGGCCGGCGTGAAGACGCCAAGAGTAAAGAGTCTCGGGCAGACGCCGGATCTTTAGGCCCGCCTCGAAGGCACGGCTGAACAGGTCCCAATCCTCGGGCCACGCGACGTCACGCCATCCCTCGAGAGTTTCCGTGAGCACCTGCGAGCGCATGGCGACGCTCGGGTGAAGCAGAGGACTCTCGACGAAACGGTCCCGCGCGAACTCTTCGGGCGCCGACAGAGAATGCTGCCAGTCGAAGTACCGCACCATACCGTCGCGCAAACGCGAATCCGGGAAAGGACGCACCCGGCAGGTGACCGCGAACAGCGTATCGTCGGCCTCCAGCGCACCGCACTGCAGGGCCAGACGATCACGGTCACATACATCGTCGGCGTCCATGCGGGCAGTCAAAGGTGAGCGTACACGGGCGAGCGCCGCGTTCAGAGCGTTGACGATACCCCCGCCGTGCGAAGAAGCGCCGAGTACGCTGATCCGCCGGTCACGTGCGGCATGCGCCCTCAGCAAGTCGACGCTGTCGTCAGAGCTTCCGTCGTCGACGGCGATGAGTTCCCAATCCTGCTCGCTCTGATCCTCTATGGACCCGAGCGATTCGGCCAGCCAGGGGCCGGCGTTTCTGACCGGCATTATGACGCTGACCCTCGGCATGACCGGCCCAACCTAGCTCAGCGCCCGCCCGGGGTGAACAGAGTGCGGCGTTCTGATAGGAAACGCCGATGCCGGATCGACACAGAAGCTTCTGGGGATGGGGATGGGAAGGCGAAGGGCCGAGCCTAGAGCATCAGGAGAACATCGCCGCCCTATTGGCCGCCCGCCTGAACTGCGCTCAGCCCGAAGTGCGCACTCCTCCCCGTCTCGATGACTTGGAACTACCCGCCGCGGCAGCGACAGCGCCCGCCGGACTGGAGTCCATCTGCAGCGCCTCCCCCTACGACCGCGCCGGACACACTTACGGCAAGAGCTTCCGCGACATAGTGCGGGGCTTGCGCGGCGACTTTTCCAACGCCCCCGACATCGTGGCGTTTCCCCGCGACGAAGCCGACATCGTCGGCCTTCTCGATTGGTGCAGCGATGCAAGGCTGGCCGCGATCCCCTACGGCGGAGGCTCCAGCGTGGTCGGCGGCGTCGAGGCTCGCTTGGACGGCGGCTACAAAGGAGCGGTGTCCATCGACCTCAAGAACCTGGACAAGGTTCTCGAAATCGACAGGGCCTCGCGTGCAGCGCGGATCCAAGCCGGCGTCTACGGCCCCCATCTCGAGGATCAGCTGCGCGGCCACGGTCTGACTTTGCGGCACTTTCCCCAGTCCTTCGAGTTTTCCACACTGGGCGGATGGATCGCGACGCGCTCCGGGGGACACTACGCTACCCTCTACACGCACATAGACGACTTCGTCGAATCCCTCAGAGTCATGACGCCGGCAGGCGCATTGGAGAGTGCGCGTCTCCCCGGTTCAGGCGCCGGCCCGAGTCCCGACCGGCTCTTCATCGGGTCCGAGGGAACTCTCGGGATAATCACCGAGGCGTGGATGCGCCTGCAGGACAGACCCACATACCGCAGCTCGGTGGCTGCGGCATTCGACGACTTCATGGAAGCGGCTGAAGCCGTGCGCCGTATAAGCCAAGCCGGACTCTACCCCTCGAACCTTCGTCTGCTCGACGCAAGTGAAGCCTTGAACAGCGGCGCCGGCGACGGCAGTCATGCGGTACTGATCGTCGCGTTCGAATCGGCCGACCACGACCCCCAGGCTTGGATGGATCGTGCTTTGGAATGTGTTCGTGACTGCGGCGGCAACGTTCCCGACGGGGCGGGCAAGACTCGGACGGACTCCGGCGCTTCGCGGGAAGGCGCAGCGGGCGCTTGGCGCGACGCTTTTCTCAAGGCCCCCTACATGCGCGACGCGATCGTGTGCATGGGCTTCATAAGCGAGACCTTCGAAACGGCCATAACCTGGGACCACTTCGCCACCTTCCATGCCGAGATCACCGAGACGGTAGGAAAGGCCCTCGACGAGATCTGCGGCGGCGGGTCACTGACATGCCGGTTCACGCACGTCTATCCGGACGGGCCCGCTCCCTACTACACGATACTCGCACCGGCCAAGCACGAGAGTCAGCTCGAGCAGTGGGACGAAGTGAAAGCGGCGTCGGGCGAAGCTATCAATCGTTTGGGCGGCACCATCACCCATCATCATGCCGTCGGCCGTGATCACCGGCCCTGGTACGACCGTCAGCGCCCCGACGCCTTCGCCCTTGCCTTGAGACAGAGCAAGGCTGCTCTTGACGGCGCAGGCATCATGAACCCCGGGGTTCTCGTCGATCCCGAATAGACACCGTCGACGGGCGGCGAATGATCTTCGGCGGCTTCGAACAGCTCGTGCCGTCAGTCGACGGCGCCTAGAAACGACAGGGCGACGTGGGTGTGCAAGGCGGCACCCGTAGGCAGGGCGTTCTCGTCGACCTTCATCAGGTCTGAGTGAAGAGGCCCGCCGCCCTCGGTGCGACATCCCAGAAACGCCATGGCCCCGGGAACCTTCTCCAACATGTAGGAGAAGTCTTCGGCGCCCATCATCGCGCTCGGCATTTCGTGGACCCTCAAGTTCAAGCCCCGCGCCGACTCGATCATGCGGACGGCGCCGTCATCATGATTGATCGTCGGAGGATAGCCGCGAGCGATGCGCACCTCGACCTCGAGGCCACGCGCGGCGGCCACCCCCTCGGCTACCCTACGCAACTGGGCATGGGCGGTCTCGCGACGACCGTGACTCAGGGTACGTATGGTGCCGCTGCACTCGGCCTCGGGTGGAAGGACGTTCATTGCGCTTCCGGCCCTCACCATGGTCACGCTGAAGACGACGGGATCGTCCGGGTCGGTCTCTCTGGCAGCCACGTGGGATAGACCGTCGACGAAAGGACCGACTGCCGGTATCGGGTCCCTGCCTTGGTAGGGCAAGGAGGCATGGCCTCCGGATCCCTTGAAGGACACGAAGAAGGTATCGGCCGCCGCCAGTATGGCGCCACGGCGCGTCGCCACGATGTTGGTCGGAGAACTAGAGTCGAGATGCAGAGCGAAGGCGGCATCCACCCCGTCGAGGGCCCCTTCGCCCAACATCACGTCGGCGCCGCCATAGCCTTCTTCGCCAGGCTGAAAGAGCAATCGCACCGTGCCTGCGAAACGATCCCGCATGCCGTGCAAGACTTCGGCAGCCCCCAACAGCATCGCGACATGGCCGTCGTGCCCGCAGGCGTGCATCACGCCCTCGTTCTTGGAAGCCCAATCGGCTTCGTTGTGCTCGGTCAGCGGCAACGCATCCATGTCGGCGCGCAGAGCTACGGTGCGCGAGCGCGTGCTTGCTTGGGCCTGGCCCCGGATCTCCGCCACCACCGACGAGCACTTCTTGCCCAACTTGGGATCCGAGATGCCTATCCTTGCGAGCTCGCGCTGGATTACGGCCTGGGTGGCGGGGTTGTTCAGCCCCAATTCGGGGTTCGCGTGAATCTCCCGGCGCACCGACTTGATGTTGCCGGCCACGCTCTGGGCGGCGCTCAGTAGCGCGGGAGATACCGTCCCTTCGTCAGTTGCCGACATCGCGAGCTTGTATCGACAAGCGCTTGTTCACCACGTGTCGATAGAAAGTCAGGTCTTGTGCACCGGGCAAGAGCATCCCGTCGTCGAGCACGACGCAGGGGACACCGGTGACACCTATGGATACCGCCTCATTATGATCACGGGCCACCTGTCTGCCCAATTCCTCGTCCTTGAGAGCGTCGAGGAAAGCGTCAAGCTCGAGACCGCATTCGTCAGCGACGGCCAGCAGGGTTTGGGGGTCGGTAACGTTGCGGTTCTCGTAGAAGTACGCCCGCATGACGGCAAGGTGATACTCCTCGAAACGGCCTTGGCGCTCCGCCGCTTTCACTGCCAGATTCGGGGGCACCGAGTGAGACGGCGGCGGCTCATCGGTCGACCAGACACGAAACTCCCCTGCATCAGGCTGGCCGGCGGGCCGCATCCACGAATGCGTGTACTGACGGAACTTCTCCATCGACTTCGGCTCGGGGTAAGGCCTGAGGAGAAAAGACTTCCACTCGACCTGCAGCGAGTCACCGAACTCTTCCTTGAGCTTTACGAGGCGCACGGCCCCGTTGTAGCACCAGGGTCAAAGAACGTCGGAGTAAACGGTGAACCGTACCGTCCGGCTGTCGCCAACGCCTATGGCTCGTACCTCCCTGCCATGTCGTCTTCGAGACTCTCCCGTATCTTCCTCACCGTGGCCATGCGCTCTCGAGCCTTGGTGGCGCCTAAGGCCGGCTGCGGCAACCCGGCGAGACGTTCGGCGTGATACATGGCCGAGCCGAGGAGCCGGTCGTCGCTCTCCACCCAATCCAAGAAACCGGCATCGACGGCCGTCTTGGGATCGAAGATGCGAGCCTGGGTGGTAGCCGACGTGAAATGGCGCTTGGAAAGCCGATCGCGACCCAGTTCCATCGCGAACACCGGCAGAGTCATGCTGATTGCAACCTCGTTCAGCCCTATCTTGAAATCGCCCTTGGCACCCACGCGCAAGTCACCCGACAAGAGAACCAGGGCACCGGCGGCCAAGGCGTGCCCCGTGCACGCCACTACGACCGGTTTGGGAAACGTATAGGTCTTGAGCAACAACTCGGCACCGGCCGTTACCAGACGCGAGGCCGCGTCCGTGCCGGCAGTCATCACACTGAGATCGAAGCCTCCGCAGAACTTCCCTTCTCTACCGCTGATCAACACGGCATCCGCTTCCGTCTCGGCCCTGTCCAGCGATTCGACCAGCGCACCGATCGTTTCGTGAGACAGCGCGTTGACCTTGCCGTCGTCCATATGGATGTGGGCCACCCTTCCGTTGAGTTCGTAGTTTATCTTTTCGGAAGCCACGGTTTCTCCTGTTCGCCGGAAGCGTTAAGCCGCGAGCAAGATCCGTTGGAAATCAGGAATACGCCGCGCGGCATTGTTCGGCGTCAAGGTGAAATACAGGAGCGCCCGACGCCAAGCAACGGACCGCTACCGCCCGGTCTCTTGATACACCTCGTCCTTGAGCCGGCCTGCATCGCCGCCGGAAGGGATGGGCAGTAGCGGAAAGTACAAAGCAATGCGGATCTCGGTCCCGTCCGGATCGGTACCGGACGCGGCTACCATCCGCGCGTAGTCTTCGAGCTGGGGCCGGTGATGCGTGAAGCGCTCGTCGAGAAACGTTTCGGCGTCCTGACCTTCTTGAGGCCGGTCGGTCTTGTAGTCGACGATCCACCGGCGACCGCTCTCGTCAAGGAAGCTGCGATCGATGCTTGCATTGGACACGACTATTTCGCCGCCTCCCGCTTTCTCGTAGGAGGTAAGACGCCATTCGCTGTGTGCGTTCTCCCTGGCATCATCGAGAATCCAGCGGCCGTCGTCGTCCTCGAGCGTATTGACTACCGCCCGAGTCACCTCGGCAACGGCGTCGTCGAGTTGCTCGACCGGAACACCTTCGGCCCTCAGCCGGCGCCGGATGCGATCTTGTTCCTGCGATTGACCCAAACCTGATGCGGACCACGCCGCGAGGCCGTCATGCGCGATACGCTCCAGCAATCCATGAACGACGGTTCCCACGGCGAGAGACGTGGGCGCCGTGGTCATCGCGTAGCTCTCGGGCTTGTCGACTCGCCGCGACGGCCTGACGCTGCTGACCGTCATGACTTCGAGGTCGGCTTCCGCGTAGCCACCGACGCGGGTTTCCCATTCCGCCTTGATGCGAACCTGCTGCCCGCCCTCGGCGGTGGTCAACGGCAAGGCGTCGGCCGTCCGGGCGTCCACGGACTCGGACAAGGCCGGCCATAGCATGCCCAGAAGACTGCCCGCACGCGGCTCTCCGTCTTGCCTCAACACATCGCCGGTCGACAGCAGGAGCCGGGAGCGCGCCCTCGTCGCAGCGACATAGATCAACCGCAGGGACTCCGCGTCGTCGCGGATCTTTTCGCGAGCATCGAGGAACTTGAACTTCGCGTCGTCTTCGGAGGCCCTTCCCCTCTCGTGGCGTGGAGCGCAGATGGTCATCAGGCCGCTCGCGCCGTCGGTTTCCATGATCATGGCGGGTCTTGACCCACCTCTGCCCGGCGCTCCGAGTCCCGGCACGACGACCGTATCGAATTCGAGGCCCTTGGCCTTGTGTATCGTCATCAACTCCAGGTCGATGTCGGCAGATGGGTCACCACTGGCCCTGAGATCGAAGAGGCGGCGCTCGAACTCATCGATGTCGAGGCCTTCGGCGGCGTCGGTCTGCTCGAGTAGGTCGAAATAGCGTTCGGCGTCGATGGCGTCCGCGCCGTCCAGCAACAAAGCACCGCCGAGACGTAGCCAGACGCTGCGGACGATCGCGTGCAGGGGGGCGCGCCCCAGGTTCTCGCGGGCGCGCGCGATGACATCCGCACAAGCTTCGACACGCGCGCGCACTGCAGCGTCGAGCCGTGCCAGGGCCGGTTCATCGTTCATGAGCTCGGTTACCTGCGGCAAGGCGGGCTTTACCGGTCGTCCTTCCCCGCCGTCCTCGGCTTCGTCGTCTGGACGCTTGGCGTCGAGCCATGCGACGACGCTCGGTTCCACCAGCCTGCACAGATCGTCGGACCCCAGCCCCACCAAGGGGCTGTGGAGCAAGGCCAACCCGCTCAAGCGATCCCCGCGGTGAACCAGGAAGCGGGTCAGCGACTGGAGGTCGCGTACCGCGCGGCTCGCGCTCAGCAATCCCATCTCCTCGCCACGGTACTCGACACCGAGGACGTCGAGAGCCGCCATCAGCGGGATCGCGTCTTTTCTGCGCCTCACCAAGACGGCAACACAACCGTTCCTGCTCCGGGCGTCGGGAAGCAACTTGTCGGCGATCATCGACGCCAGCCCGTCACCTTCCTCGCCCAGCCAACGAATCATTTCCACCGCCGAGCCTTGCGGGGCGTCCGGCCGCGTAACCGAGGAATGGTATTTGACCAAACCCATCTCGGCTTCGTCGTTTTCCGCCATGAGTGTCGAGAAGGTCGCGTTGACCCAGTCCACAATTTCCCGAGACGACCTGAAGTTGACTGTCAGGCTCAAGGGTTCGAGCTCAACACTGCGAAACAGGTGACGATCGCGATCCGCAGCCTGCAGAAACAGCCCGACCTCGGCCTTGCGGAATCGATATATGGACTGCATCGGGTCACCGACGAGAAACAGAGTACGCCCGTCTCCCTTGGTGAAGCCCGAGGTCAGGGCCGAAACTAAGTTGCATTGGATAAGGCTGGTGTCCTGGAACTCGTCGACGAGAACATGATCGATGAGGTTGTCCATGCCGAGCAGAAGCTCCGACGGCGCCTCCTCATCGCCGAGGGCCATGACCGCTTTCATGCCTACGTCGACGAAGTCGACTTTTCCCCGTTCTCCGAACACGAACCAAAGAGTCTCCACCGAGGCCTTGAGCACCCGGAACAACGCCATCAAGCCTTCGCGGGCGGCGGCGCCGAACTGATGCGACGCGGGCAGTTCCGATGTAATCGCGAGCAGCTCGAGCACGGCGCGGCGTTTCCAAGTGGGCAGGCCGTCGACGTCGTCGAGCAACTCCAGATACAGGTCTTTGGCCTCGCTCCCTTTGGGTGCGCCGACCGCGGAGCTGATGCCGCCGGCCTTGCGGAGCCCTCGTCCGTCCTTGGTCATGAGAATTCGAGCCGCATCCGCCCAGCAGGCCTGTCCATCGGCCTTGTCTTTCAGCGCCGCCCCGCGCCCCAAGGTCGGCCACAACGGCTGTTTGTCAGCCTCCACGAGGTTGAGATGAGTCATGACGGCCAGCTTTTCGATGCGCGCTATCAAGGAATCCCCGAGCAGACCTGAGAGCCGGTCGAGGTGCTCGCCGAGCATGGCGGCGAAAGCTTCTTCCACGTCGTCGAGAGTCTCGGCGGGGTCGCGCGAGGAATCCAGAATGCTTCTCCACCACTGGTCGCGCCTCTCGAGCATGAACACGATCTGCCGCGTCACTTCTTCGAGCCTCAGCTCCTGACGGCCGAGCAGGACCGTCACGGCCTCGCCGAGATCGCTGCCGTTGCCGGCCCGGGACAAAACCCTTCGCGCCGCCTCCCTGTACAAGGGCGCCGGGTCCTCAGTCGTTTTCGGCGTTGCACCGAAGCGGCTGAGCAAGGGCGTCATGAAGGACAGGCGCGAGCAGAAACTGTCGATGGTATACACCTGCAGCCGCCCCGGGTTGCGCAGTAAATCCCAACCCTGCTCGCGGCTACGCTTCAGCACGGTCTCGGCCAGCGCCAACCTCTCCGCCTCGTATTCGCCGTCGGCCTCGGCACCCGACTCGGCTGCACGCAGTGCTGACGTTATGCGCTCGCGCATCTCGCCGGCGGCCTTGCGGGTGAAGGTTATTGCGAGCACACGCTCGGGCTTCTCGACGACCGCAAGCAGACGCAGGAAGCGTCGCACCAACAGCTCGGTCTTACCCGATCCCGCCGGGGCCTGAACGATGAAGCTCCCGCTCGGATCGAGGGCGCGCAACCGTTGACGGCTATCGGCAATCTTGTGCTTGGTAGCGCTCACCGGTCCGCGGTCTCCTCTTCGTCTTCCTCTATCTCGATGCCTTCGAAGTCACGGCACAGAGCATGACGCCGGCAGAACCGGCAGACGCCCTGGCTCATCAACGGATCCACGGGCGCAACGCCTTCCGCGTACTGAGCCGCGAGTGCCTCCAGGTGGCTCTCGCAACGAGAAAGCTCTTCACTCCAGGACGTCCATTCGGAGTGCCGTAGGCGGCGGCCGCCCTTGCCGGCGTCGACGAGCTCGACATCGGGCGGGCCGTTGAGGCTCAGCTTCTCCCGGGAAACGAGGTTGGCGAACGCCGATGCGCAGACCTCGCGGTCACGCTCGAGCTGGCTGAGTACGTAGATGAGAAGCTGAGGCTCCCCGGGGCGCTGGCCTATCCAACTCCGGTAGCTCTTTTCCGTGCTACCGGTCTTGTAATCGATGATTATGCGATCGCCGGAAGGCGTCTCGTCGATGCGGTCGATGCGGAGGCGCTCGAGACGCAGTTTCCTCCCTTCGCTACCCGCGTCGAGTTCCAGAGCGGCGTCGGATTCCGTGCCTATGACACGCCACTCGCCGATTCGCTGCTTCTCGAACTCGAGCCAGGCGAGGCACAGCTCGGTGAGCCATTCGCGAAGAGGACTGCGCAGATTGGCGGGTAAGTCGACACAAGCCGATAAGGCTTCGTCGGCCGCCGACGAGACCAGGCCGGCCAGGGTGTCGGCATCCGCCTCGCGCAGAGCGGTGCTCGTCGAGAGCTTGCCCCATGCACGCTCGAGCACCCCGTGAACGAGGTTGCCGCGGGTCAACGGAGTGGGCTCGGGTGTTGGTGCCTCCAACGCGTCGGCGCGAAGCCGCCGCGCCGCCAACGCGCTGAAAGGGCAAGCCGATTGATCTTTCAGGAGTCCGGTCCCGCCGGAAAGCACGAGTGCCGGGACCTGCGTGTCGTCCGGCCTCGGCTCGAGCAGGTTCGCCGTCCGGTCATCGTCTTCCAGATACCAGGGCAGACATTCTGCAACACGGTCAGCGTCCACCGCCAACCCCTGAACGTGAGGGCTGGGAAGTCTTCGTTCCGACCCTTCCCCTGTGCTCGCGTAAGAAACGGTCAGTCGATCGGCTGAGCGCAGCATCCCTTCCCAGAGACGGTCGGCCAGCTCCAGCTCCACTTCCGCCGAAGCAAAGGGCAGGCGACGCTCACGCTGCCACGCGACCGGCAACAAGGGGCTGGGGCGGGCATGGGACGGAAAGGCCGTCGAGCTAAAGCCAAGGGCGTAGACACTGTCGAACTCCAGACCGACGCTGTCGAGAACGCCCATGGCCTGGATCTGAAGGCCCGGCGAAGGGGCCTGAACTACGGTGGCCTGGCAAAGCTGCCGCAGACGCGACAGCGCTTGCTCCTCGCTCATCTCCGGTGAAACCAACTCCAGCCGAGCCAGCTCCAAGAAGACGTCACGCCACTTGGCGAAGACCACTCCCTCGAGTTCGCTGAGGTCGGAGCCGGGCCACCCCATCGCACGCAACCGCTTGTCGAAGATCTCGCACCAGCCCTGAGGACTTCGCTTCTCGCGAGACTTGGACTTGATGCCGGCCAGCTTCCTCAGTCGCTCGGCAAAGTTCTCGGCTCCTGATCGTGCGACAGCGGAGATCAAGCTGCGCGGGCCCGACAGAGAAAGCTCTAGGCGATTGTCCTCGCGGATCGCGACCTCGGCGGCGGCGCGCTTGTCGAACTCTCGGTCATCATGGGGATAGGGAGCGCGCAATATACGACCGGCTTTGGCAAAGACGACGGGAGCGCTGCCCAACGATAGTAGATCGAGAGCGTGGGCGACAAGCGGATACTCGGACAGCGCGGGCGCGCCGGCAAGATCGAAGACGCGGGGTCCGGCTTTGCCGCCGACGGATGACTTCGGCTGGATCTCCAAAGCGAAGTGCTTGTCGATGAGTTGCCGGTAGGTTCCGAAGTCCGCACACAGCACACCGATGCGACGCTTGGGGTTTTCTTCCAACTCGTCACGGACCAGCTTGGCCGTCCCGATGACCTCTTGGGCCGGTGTTGCGTAGCAGCGAAGCGTGGGCGCCACCGGCTTAGATGCGGATTTGTCGTACACATGGACGGATGAACTCTTGTCGCGGATCCCGGCAAGCAAACGCTCGGTGGCCGTGTCCAAGCGACCGAAACCTACAGAGATCACAGAACGCGGCGGCGTCCATGTCCCGTCTCCGCATGAAGCCGCCAGGCGTCCGATCAATTCGCCTTCCGTGACCAACCGTCTTTCCTTCAGGATGGTCTTGAAGGACGATGTCCAAGCTCGGAAGGCTTGGGTCTCTACTGTCGAAGGCCAACGCGTCCAGTCGGGCTCGCCCCAAAGTGTCAAAGTCTGCCAGGCTTCCTTGGCTCGAAGCGCCAGGCCGTGGAGATCGAGGATGGCTACGGCATCGGGGCCGGAACGGGTGTCGTTGCTGATGACCGTTTCCCACAGGGCGGTCTCTGCGGCATCGCCCAGAACGACATCATCGGGATCGGTGCGCTCCCACTCTCTCCGAACCCAGGCATTGAGAGTGAGGATGTCGGGTGTGGTGGCGACGCTGCGCCCACGATCGGCACGCAACTCGGCAACACGTACGGACAGAGCGCGAGCGAGTCGCCGGGTCCTCGTTAGAACGGTAGCGTCAGCATCGGTCCACTCAATCAGGCGATCGTCGAGGGCTCCGCTCACACTAGAGTCCTATCAGAACTTCTTTACCAAGGTCCCGTAGTAGTCGAGGTCGTTCTTGTCATCACCCGGCACGGCGTCGCTGTCGTAACGGTCCTCGACTCCCAGTCTCAGGGACACCGCCGCATCCTCGGCCAGGGTCACCTCCCAGTCGGCCTTGGCGACGGCGCGATACTCGCCGAAGTTGCCGAGGTTGGGGAACAGCTCCAGGGAAGCGTTTACGGCCTGGGACTCGCTCAGTTGGCGCTGGTAGTCGGCACCCAACAGCAGCTCGGGATCGATATCGGTGTCCATGCCGCCTATCTTCTTCGACGCGCCGGCACCCGCCCTTGCTATGAGCCTCTCGCCCTCTTCGTCGATGAGCCGATAGCCTGCTCCGCCGAAACCGGTGACGCGCAGGTCGAAGTCCTTGAATTCGTCGTACTCGACATCGCCTTTGGCGAAAGTCTCCCAGAGGCTCTCTTCGAACAACCAATCGTAACGCCCGTCTGCGCGAGCCTTGTGCTCGGTTGTATCGGACTCCTCTTCCGAGCGCGTCCAGTAGACGCTGGCTTCCGCGCGGTTGCGCTTCATCTCACGGGCGGCTTTGGCGCCGACCCTGAAACTGGAACGGTCGGAGTTGCCGCTGGATCCGTCGAGACCGAGCGACACCTCGCCTCCCCAGCCGGTTTCATCGTCCGGCGCACCTTCGTCCGCATCCTGTACGGCGGCCTCTACGACTGCGGGCGCCGGAGAGGTCAGATTCGTGATGGCGTCCACGCGCTCCAACGGTACCGCGAGTCTGCCGAGTATCGAGTGATCGGCGACCAGCGCGTCATCGCCGACCGTCACCACGGATACGGACAACACCTCACCGGTATCGAGGGTCAGGGAAAGCTGATCTTCAGCCGATGCTGCCGCCAGCGTGGCGGCGACTGCCGCATCGGTCTCACCGTCTCCCGCGTATGCAGCGTAAGGAGAAAGAAGGATGGCAAAAACGAACAATGCAGTGGGGGCTAGAGTGCTGGGGACCATCCGGTCTTGGTACAGGCATCCGCCGGAAAAAACACCCGCGGGGGGCATCCCCCCCGGGCGCGATGTCCGCACGATGTCCCCAAGGTGTCCCCAAGATGTCCCCTGGAAGCGCGCTAGCGGAACAGGGCTTCCCTGAGGGTTCTTATGCGCTTGGCATTGGCCCCGAGATCACTCTTTCCGTCACGGGACTTGGACCGGATGTCGATCAGGCTGCCGGCGCCACGCCCCTCACCGTAGGGGCGTACGCGGATGACGACATCGTCGACGAAGCGAAACAGCCTCGATGTACAGCTTCCCTCGATGCGCCCCTCCTCGGGATCCGCGTCGGTAACCTCGGTGTTCGGCAACTCGGTCAGGGCGCTGCGAATCTTCTCGAACGCCTCCGCAGGTGGTACAGGAATCTTGATCGGCTCGATGTCCGGGTAGGCTTCGATCTGCTGAGTGGCAAAGTCCACGCCCGGATACGACATGTCACGGCCCTGATTGGGACCGTGGGTAAGCGCCTTGACGAAAACCGGTGGATCATCGGTATCGGTCGTGATGTCGTTTATGCGCGGAACGTTTCCCGTAGTCAGTGCAGGCAGCAGGATCACGGCCAGGGTCACCCCGGCCAGAACGAGGCCTCGCCGCGCCAGCCCGACCTGCTTCTCGGCGCCCGCTCCCGCGGCGCGCGCGCGTCTGAGTCCCACCAAAGACACGATCAACGCAACGATCCCGATCGGAAACGCCAGAGCGAAGATTATGAAGCCGACGACAGGAGGAACGACGCCGAAGTACGCCAGCGTCACTCCCAACACGGCCGTCAAAACCGTATCGGCTCCCAGCAGCACCGCGACCATGGGTAGACTCGAACCTTTCGCCGTTCCTTCCACGCCTGCATCCTAGCCGACGGTAGCCCGCCTGGCCAAGCCCGCCGGGACTCGGAGAAACCGTTCCCAACAGGAACGCGTCTCGGTTATTCAATTGTCATGAGCGTCGAACTCGAACGCCCGCCCGAACACCCGCATGTCGCCCTGGTAACGATCAGCCGCCCGGAAAAGGCCAACTGCCTGGACCCACCGAGCCTGACCGGCCTCGCCTCGGCCTGGCGCGAAATAGCAGAAGACGACGACATCCGTTGCGCGGTACTCACGGGAGCCGGCGACAAGGTGTTTTGCTCGGGAATGGACATGACGACCACGATCCCGATGTCGCAACGTTTCGCGCGCGGCGAGAAAGTGGACGACGCGGATTTCGAAGGGTTGCGCTCGGTGTCGACCGCGCTCCTGGTCGAGTTCGACCTGGGCAAGCCGCTCGTGTGCGCAATCAACGGCCACGCTCGTGCGGGCGGTTTCGACCTGATGCTGGCATCCGAGATGCGTCTCGCCGTGCCCTCCGCGACCTTCGCGCTGGAGGAAGTAGCGCTCGGTCTCTATCCCACGGGCAACGCCACAGTGATGCTGCCCCGGCAGATCCCCTGGGTGCACTGCCAGGAGTTGTTGCTCACCGCGGCGCCGATCACCGCGGACAAGGCACTCGAGATAGGGTTGATCAACCGTATCGTCGAGCCCGCCGTGCTTCTGGAGCAGAGCCTCGGCCTGGCGGCGCAGGTCGCCGCGCACGCGCCGCTGGCAGTAAGAGAAACCCGCAGGGGAGTTCGAGAGCTTCTGCACATGTCGCTTCCCGACGCCTACCGCAGGCAGGAAGAGATCGGCCGGCCACTGCGCCGCACCGAAGACGCGCGCGAAGCCCAGAGTGCGTTCATCGAAAAGCGCAAGCCGGAGTGGAAGGGGAAATGACACCCGGCCCTGCCGGGCCCGCGTCCTCACGCGAACCCGGCCTCAAACGCAGATTCATGTCCGCTCTTGGCCGGCACCTCGCGAGCGCCTTTCCGGGACTGTACCTGCGCTGGAGCATGCGCGACCTCGAGGGCTGGACGGGCGCCATCCCTTGGACTCAGACGAAGAAGCCCCTGTCGGACAGCCGCGTCGCCTTGGTAAGCTCGGGCGGCCTCATTCTTCCCGAACAAGAGCCTTTCGACCTGTCGGCCCCCAACGGCGACTGCACCTTCCGCGTCATCCCGTCCGACGCCGACACGTCCACGCTGCGGGTGAGTCACATGAGCTACGACCCCGCCAATGTCGAACACGATCCCGAGGTGATGCTGCCGCTAGGCGCGCTGGCCAGACTGGCGGCTAAGCACGAGATCGGCTCTGTCTCACCCAGGCACATCAGCTTCAGCGGTAGCATTCCCGATCCGACACCGCTGGTCGCGCACTACGCTCCGGAGATCGCTTCCATCTTGAGAAGCGACGAAGTCGACCTGGCGATGATGGCGCCGGCTTGAGGCCTCTGTCACCGGTCGGTCGGACTGGTCGCAAGAGAGATCGAGAGGGCCGGCATACCGACGGTCATGGTCACCATCCTGCCTCTGGCCACACAGAAGCTCGGGGTTCCGCGCGCAGTGCACATCGGCACGGAGATCGGTTCGCCCTTCGGTGAGCCCGGAGACGCCGACGGCCAAGAAGCAGCCTTGCTCTACTGTCTGGACGCGGCTTCACGTCTGAGCAGGGGCGAAGTCGAACGCCGGCGCTAGTGCGCCTTTGACGGCCGCACTATCCGTCAATACAGTCCTGGTCATGGCCGGTCACCCAGTGGATCGATTCAACCGTTATCTCAAGGCGGCGCGCGATGCCGGCGCACCTCTTCCGGAGTCCTGCGCGCTGGCCACCGCCGACAGCCGCGGCCGCCCTTCGGTGCGCTACGTGCTTCTCAAGAAGGCCGACGAATCAGGCTTCGTCTTCTATACGAACACCAAGAGCCGTAAGGGGCGTGAGCTGGCCGACAACCCTCATGCATCACTCGCCTTCTACTGGGACGCAACCGGCCGTCAGGTGCGTATCGAAGGACGGGTCAAGGCCGTAACCAAAGAGGAGGCCGACGAATACTGGCGTGAGCGCCCCTTGGCCAGCCGTCTGGCATCGGCGGCGTCGAACCAAAGCGAAAAGATGGAAAGCCGCACCATGTTGATGGCCGTGTTCAAGCAGATGACACGCGCGTGCAAAAACGGAGAGATAGCGCGGCCGCCGGAATGGACCGGTTACAGAATCGTGCCGACCAGTATCGAGTTCTGGACGCGCAACGAACCCCGGCTGCACAACAGAGAACTTTTCGAACTGCGCAGCGGCGAGTGGCGCAAGAGCCTTCTGCAGCCCTGAAGACTGCCCACGTATCTATAGGCGAACGTTGCCGCCGACGATGCGACCGTAGAGTTCCCCGTCGACCGGCACGAACTTGTTCGCTTCGTCATCCCGGAAGTAGACGGGATCGCTGACCTGCTCGGGGTCGTAGCCCTGCTCGACCAGATCGACCTTTCGGTGCTTGAACGTCGCCGTGACGGTCAGCTGCTTCTGCATGCGCACGAAGAGAGGCCGCGCGTAGGGCGCGAGCTTTGCCGCCATGTGGCTGTAGAACGCGTCCAGGTCGAACTCCTCACCGCATACCAGCGAGGCCATTCCGGCGCGCCCGTCGGTACCCGGGACTGTTACCCCGTAGACGTTGACGTCCTCTACCCCACGGCAGCGTGACAGCGTCTCGGCCACCTCGCTGGTCGCCACGTTCTCGCCCTTCCAGCGGAAGGTGTCTCCGATGCGGTCGACGAAGTAGTAGTATCCCTCGGCGTCACATCGCAAGAGGTCACCGGTACGGAACCAGGCATCGCCATCGTCGAAGACGTCGCGCAGGATTTTCTTCTCGGTTTCCTCTTTGGTCGTATAACCTTCGAAGCGCCCGATCGGAGCTTCCTTGTCTTCGGGGATGCGGCCTATGGCTTCGCCCACCTCGTCAGGCCCGCACTCGATACAATGACCGTTTTCGTCGCGTACGTGGGCTTCGGTCCCTACGTCGAACTTGACGAGCTTGATACCGAACACGTTGCGCAGGTAGGGAGGCACTCGGCCTATCGCGCAGGGGGTGTTGTCGAGATTGATGATGCCGACGTTGCCCTCGGTGGCGCCGTAGAATTCCATGATGCGCGGAATCGCGAAGCGCTCCTGAAACTCTTCCCATATGTCGGGACGCAGCCCGTTGCCGGTGGCCAGGCGCACACTGTGGTCGGAGTCCGCCGGCGAGGGCGGCTGGTTGACGAGGTAACGGCAAAGCTCACCGATGTACTGGAACACCGTCACACCGTGCTCGCGGCAGTCGGGAAAGAAGGCCCTGGCGGAGAACTTGCGCTTGAGGACGAAGGTGGCCCCCGCGATCAACGACATGGACAGAGCGATGACGCCGCCGGCCGTGTGATAAAGCGGCAGCACACAGTAGATGCGATCATCGCTCGTGATGTCGCCCATGGTGCCGAAGGCATTGCCGGCCTCGAGAAAACGGAAGTGGCTGAACTTGGCGGCCTTGGGATTGCCGGTGGTGCCCGATGTATAGATGTAGAAAAGGGGGTCTCCCGACTTCACGCCGGCCCTCGTTGCGCCCGACGGCCTGCGCTCCGACGCTTCAGCAAGCGCAGAGTCCAACGCGGCGCTGTCCGGCAACTCCGACGCCGGCCTGCCCCAGCACCATACGTTCAAAGGAGATTCCAGGTCGTTGCGCACCTCGTGCAGGGCTTCGGCAAGTTCGCCACCCACGATGACGGTGTCGGCTTTGCTGACGCGAAGCGCGTGCACGAGCTGGCCGTGACGAAGGTTGGTGTTGATCAGCGCCGAAACTGCTCCGGCCTTGGCCAATCCCAACCAGGCGAAAAGGAATTCCGGGCGGTTTTCCATGAGGAGCGCCACGACTTGGCCGGGCTCGACGCCCTTGGCCTCGGCCCAGTTCGCAACCCGGTTGGCCGATTCCTCGAGCTGTTTGTAGGTGTAACGGTCCTTCTCGAAGTGAAGGGCCACGGCTTCCGGGGTCTTGTCCGCCCACTCCTCGAGAACGTCGGCGACCGTGTAAGCTGCCGACGGGCTCAAGCGCCGCATCCTGCGCAGAGTGCGAAGCAGGACCGACAGGGTCTTTGCTTCTCGGAAGGCTTTGTCGATCAGACCCATCGGCTCAGCGGCCCGGAAGTCCTCCCGCTATGCCCATGCCACCGTCGGTAACCAGAACCTGGCCCGTGACCACGTCACTGGTAACCATCGCCATCACCATGCCGGCGACATCTTCGGCCGAGCAGACGCGCTTCAGAGGAGTGGACTGTTCGGCTATCTGCTTGATGGCCTCGTAGTTGTCACGGTCTTTCCACCAGCGGGTGTCGATGTAGCCGGGCGCCACGGCGTTGACGCGAATCTCGGGCGCTAGTGCGCGGGCAAGCGTGATCGTGAGACTGTTCAGAGCGGCCTTGGAAGCACAGTAGGGAATGGAGCTGCCGATTCCGTACACACCGGCGATGCTCGATATGTTGACGATGGCGGCGTTGCCCGCCTCGCGAAGGGCCGGCGCCGCCGCCCGCGCGCAGTAGAAGCTGCCCTTGAGATTGGTTCCGAGTATGCGGTCCCAGTCTTCCTCGCCTACGCCCTCGAGGTCGGCGTGGTCTATGAAGGATGTGACACCGGCGTTGTTGATCAGCACGTCGAGACGCCCGAAAGTCGAACAGGCTCTCTCGACCATGTTCCTGACCTCACCGTCATCTCGGACGTCCGCTTGCACGGCCATGCCGCGCACACCCAAACCCTGAACGTCGGCCGCAGTCAGATCGGCTTCCGCTTGAGATTTGCTGTAGTTGACCGCTACGTCGCAGCCGGCCGCGGCTAGCGCCAACGCGATGGCGCGGCCCGCACCGACCCCTCCCCCCGTAACCAAAGCTGCCTTACCCTTGAGATCCATAGTGACTAGAGGCTTTAGCGGCCGCCCCGGCTCAGTCAAGTCTTTCAAGGATTTGCGGGGCCCTTCAGGTCGCCGCGGAGAGCCGGTTCAGGGTCTATTCACAATGAATTTGACAATGAAAGTCAAAATCGATTATCCTGGGATCGATGGCAGAGGAAACCATAGCCGTCATACCCCAGGACGACGAGAACAGGATGATCGAGGTCGTGCGCGTGGACGAGCGCTACGCCGAGCTTCGAAGCCTCTGTTACGGACGGGGTGTCGGGTGGTTCACCCAGGGGACGGTGAGGGTGGATCTGGAAAGCGTCCAGTCCCTGGTCAGCTCCCTACTCGAGTCGGCGACACCGGCCACGGCCGAAACGCCCGACAACGTCATCTCACTGCCCGTAGGCAGCCGCCGCCGTTCACGTTCGCGCCGCGTCGGTCGAAAGACCGGTACCTAAGACCGGCGCAGGTTCACCACCTTATCTACGGAGCCGCTCTTGACCATGTCGAGCTGCAGCTGCAGCTCTTCGACGTCAGCCTGTTCCGACTCGATCTGATCCTCGAGCATGTTGCACAGGGCCACGTCGCCCTTGGCGGCGTCGAGGGCCTTGAGGTAAGCGGCCAGCGCCTTTTCCTCGAGGTCGAGGGCGTGGGCGAGCATCTCTTCGATCTCGGTCGACTGGTGAATCTCGGCGACCTCCACGGTTGGAATACCGCCGAGCGCCACGACCTTTTGGCCGAAGCGTTTCGCATGCGACAGTGCTTCCGTGCTGTGGTGAGCGAAGAAGTCCGAGTAAACTTGGCGCCATAGGCCACGCACGAGCATGGACTGCTGCTGGTATTGAAGAGTCGCCGCGTTCTCCAGAGCGATAGCCTTGTTGAGGGCGTTGATGACTTTGGACTTGCTCACACCTTACCTCCTCGGCCGCCAGGCCAGCCCGAACAATACCGCAGCGCGGCGGCGCGAGTCAAGCTAAGTTGTTGATATTGCTGATTATTCGACTTTGACTTTCAATATCATCAAAGCCGGCGACAGCTCTTCGCCGCGTCTCGGGCGTTCAAGCCTGTTTGTCGCGCGGCCCCTGCACGGCACGGGAACGCAGCGCGGCGGCGGAGATGCTCGCAACCACGACGGCTCCCAACGTGACGGGCAAATAGTGGGCGAACATGAGGTGGTAGTGGTCGGTTACATCACAAGCCAGCTCCACCACCGTCGCTCCGATGAGGAAGGAGGCAAGACCGATGAACATCCCGGTCGCGTACTCCCGCAGAGGTGCGGCCTTTCGAAGAACGGCGAGCATGATGAACCAAGGCAACACCGCGACCAAGGCGATCTTCTGCATGCACATGTGGCCGCCCTTCAGCAGCACCGCCCAACCTTGCCAGACCCCGCCCCAAGGCGACGACAGGGCGACGCTCGCGGCCAGGATCAGAGGGACCATCACCAATGCGGCAGAAATCCCGCGCTTGACGCCGAGGCCGGGCACTGCGCTGCGCGCGGCTACGATCGTGCAAACTGCGGCACTCAGGACGAGGCTGCCGACGATGATCAGGAAGCTGGCATCGTCGAGGCGTTCGGTGAGATCGGCGCGGAAACCGAGATACCAGGAAGCGACGAAGCCGACGCCGAGCTGAACCAGCAGGCATGCGGCGTACAAACGTGCCAGGCGCAGGGGTTTTACGGGCTGGAGATCCCCGACGAGGCGGTTGACCAACTCCCTGGTCTCGGTTTGCTTGTCCATGTCTCTAGTCACGATCCGAAGCGAGCGCCTGCTTCAGCGCAGTATAGGCCCTGTGCGCCCTGACCTTGAGAGCCGAAACCGACACGCCCGCCCTTTCGGCCGCCTCCTCGGTACTCAGCCCCTCGAGCTTCAGCATCTCGAAGGCTTCTCGCTGACCTTCCGGAAGAGCCTCGATGGCTTCGACGAGTCGGTCCACTCCCCTCCCGACGGGCTCGTCGGCAACGTCAGGTAGTGTCTCGGTGGCCAGCTCCCAGGCCTGCAGGCGACGTTGCTTGCGCAGATGATCGATCAAGCGGCTCTTGGCGATCGAGTACATCCACGGCTCGAAAGGGCGCTGCGGCTCGTAAGTATGTCTAACCCTGTGCATCGTGAGCAGAGTCTCTTGGCAGACGTCCTCGGCGGCCGCGTCCGAGCTCAGCCGGCGGCGCGCGTAGCGAAAAATCACCGGCTGTATCGACTCGAGCAGAACGCGATAGGCCTCCTCGTCGCCTCGCTGGGCGGCGGCCATGAGAGCCGACCACTGGTCGGTCCCCTTCACGACGGGCACACCCTTGCTGGTACGCCTATTACTACGTAGTGGGGCACTAACGGTTACCGGCGATGCTGGACGACCCGCGCAGACGGCATCCCGGAGGCTCAAAGCGTATGCCAGCCGCCGGCACGCGGCAATCAGGCTTTCGGAACTCCATGTAACTTTCCCCGGCAAGCGGCGTAGGGCTCGATATCAGCCTGATTCATAGGATTGACCCCGGGGGCACCCCCCCGCCTCCGGCGTCGGGGTCCCGGCGAAAGAAAAGTCCGCACAGACGCGCCGGGACCCCCCTCTTCCCTGCCATCGGCGGAGGCTGCGCTGTCCGGCCCGACGGGCAAGTGCTAGAAAACCCCCGGTGACCCCCCCGCGTTCAGCCACCGCTGCCCAGATATCCGCGCAACCCGGCTACGACTTCGAAGCCGCTCTTCAGCGTGCGGGTTTCGCGACGTTGCGCCGCAGAGAAGTGACGACTCTACAGGTCAACGTCGGCAAGCTCTGCAATCAAGCCTGCCACCACTGCCATGTCGACGCCGGTCCTCGACGGACCGAGATCATGACGGAGGCGACTGCAGAAGCGGTAGCCGCACTCGCCGGCAGCAGCGCTCTCGACACCATGGATCTGACCGGTGGCGCGCCCGAACTGAATCCGTCGTTCCGCTATCTCGTAGAGCGGGCGCGCGAGAGCGAGCTATCGGTGCTGGTGCGTTGCAACCTGACGGTTCTTTTCGAAGACGGGATGGAATGGTTGCCCGAGTTCTACAAGGACAATCAGGCGGAACTCGTCTGCTCCCTTCCCTGCTATAGCGCCGACAACGTCGACCGCCAGCGGGGTGTCGGTGTGTTCGACAAGAGCATCGAAGCCCTGCTACGCCTGAACGCCATCGGCTACGGCGATCCCGGCTCGGGTCTGACTCTCAACCTCGTCTACAACCCGGTCGGCGCCGAACTGCCGCCACGTCAGGCCGAGCTGGAAGGTTCTTACAAGGAAGAACTGCGCAATCTTTTCGGTATCGAGTTCGACCGCCTGCTGACGATTACCAACATGCCGATCCGCCGTTTCGCGGATCAATTGCACCGCACTGGCGCTTACGAGCGCTACATGGGCTTGCTCGTCAATCATTTCAATCCCGATACGATCGAGGGACTCATGTGCCGGGACCTCGTCAGCGTCGGCTGGGACGGGAAGCTCTACGACTGCGATTTCAACCAGATGCTCGAGATTCCTCTCAGAGACGGGCGCGGCCGCGCCCTCAGCGTGTGCGACGTCGAGCGCCTGTCCGACCTGTCAGGCTTGGCCGTGACCGCCGCATCTCACTGTTTCGGCTGCACGGCAGGCACCGGCTCGAGCTGCGGCGGAGCACTTTCCTAGCACGCGGCAAGGTCCCGCCGGAATGTTGCCGGCCGCGGCTATCCGTCACCCTTCCAGCGGCGCGACCGTAGATATCTGTTTGGCGAAGATCTCGGGATCGGCGGTGGGCAGCTTGCAGACCTGCTTCTCACAAACGTAGGCCGTGGGCTCGCCGCCGAGGGCAACCTTGCCGCCCACGAGTGGAACTACTTTGGCGAGAGCTTCGAGCTCCTCGCCCTCACGAGTAACCACCAGCACGCAGTTGGGAAGATACTGAGCCGAGAGCTTGGCGAGGAAGGGTTCTATGTCCCCGCCCTCGCGCGGCTTGACGATGACGATCTCCTTGGGCGTATCCAGATAGAAGTCGAGAGCGGCCATCATCTGGGGAACCGCGGTCGGTCCACGCTGAAGGTAAATGGCGAAAGCCGACAGGGCCTTCTCTGCCATCGCCCTGTACTTGTCATCAGTGGTGAACTCATGAAGCTCGAGAAGGTTGTTTATGGCGATCGAGTTCCCCGACGGCTCGGCGCCGTCATAATAGGGCTTCTCGCGCGTCAGCAGCTCTTCGGCATTGTCACCGGTGATGAAGAAACCGCCGGCGTCCTCGTCCCAGAACTCTTTCTCGAGTGTATCGTGGAGGTCGATCGCTTCACGCAGCCAGCGTTCCTCGTAGGTTGCCTCGTAGAGATTGAGATAACCGGCCGCCAGGAAAGCGTAGTCGTCGAGCACGGCGTCGTGACGCGCCACCCCCGACCGCCAGGTGCGCTTGAGGCGGCCGTCCACCTCGAGGTTGGAGGAGATGAAACGAGCGGCCTTGGCGGCGGCCTCCGCGAAACGGGGCTCGCCCAACACCCTGCCGGCTTCCGACATCGCCCAGATCATCAGCCCGTTCCAGGAGGTGATGACCTTGGTGTCCTTTATGGGCGGCGGCCGCTTGCCGCGAGCTTCGTACAGCAACCCACGCGCCTCTCCGAGTTCAGTAAGGAGGTTGTCAGGCGTCATGGACAGCTCGCGCGCAACATCCGCATAGGATCTGGTCACGCTGAAGATGTTTCTGCCCTCGAAGTTGCCGCGCTCGGTGACGCCGTAGTACCGGGCGACCATCGACGCTCTTTCCTTGCCCAGAACCTCCTCGAGCTCGGCTGGTGTCCACGTGAAGAACCAACCTTCCTCGTCGTGCCCGTCGGGCGTGGGACTGTCTGCATCGGTCGCTGAAAAGAACGCGCCCCGGGGGTGCGTCATCTCACGCAAGACGTAGCCGAGAATATCCGATGCTATCTGGGCGAAGAGCTCGCGCCCGGTTATCTGATAGGCGTCGAGGTAGGACAGAGTGAGCAGCGCGTTGTCGTAGAGCATCTTCTCGAAGTGCGGTACGAGCCAATACGCATCGGTCGAGTATCTGTGGAAACCGCCGCCCACATGGTCACGAATTCCGCCCGCTGCCATTTTCTCGAGGGTAAAGGCGGCCATCTCCAGGGCTTTGGCGTCACCGGTACGGCGGTGATAGCGCATGAGAAAATCCAGTGTGACGCTCCGCGGAAACTTGGGTGCGCGGCCGAAGCCCCCATGAGTCGAATCGAAGGAAGTAGCCAACGACTCTACCGCTTGCTTGAAAGCGGAGGCTCCCGGCAGATCACCGGCGGCACTTCGTGTGGCGCTCGCCTGTAATCTGAGCGTCGCTTCCTTGGCCCTTTCGAGGACGGTGTCCGGATTGTTCTCGTATTCCTCGGCGAAGTGCTTGAGTATCGTGAGGAACCCCGTGCGGCTGCCGCGGTCGCCGTCACGGGCCGGGAAGTAGGTGCCTGCGAAGAAAGGCTGTCCTTCGGGGGTCATGATGACGGTCATCGGCCAGCCTCCGCCGCCCGTGAGAATGCGAACGGCGTCCATGTAGACCCCGTCCACGTCGGGACGTTCCTCTCGATCCACCTTGACCGGGATGTAGTGAGCACCGATGATCGCGGCGATCTCTTCGTCCTCGAAGGATTCCCGCTCCATCACATGGCACCAGTGGCAGGTCGAGTACCCGACGCTCAACAAGACGGGCCGGTTCATCCTCTTGGCGTCGGCAAAGGCCTCGTCTCCCCAGGGATACCAATTGACGGGATTGTGGGCGTGCTGGAGAAGGTAGGGACTCTGCTCGAGGATGAGCCGGTTCGTGTAGATCGGGGAACCGTCGTCGTTGAGGTGCTCAGTGCGCGGCTCGTAGCCTTCTTCCTTTACGGACAGTGCGTGAGCCAGGCTCTTGCGCAACTCTTCGCCGTAAGGCTCGCCGCCCGGGCTGTTTGCCGGTACCGCCCAGTTTCGATGCACTACTTCGGGTTCGACCTGCACCCGGTTCTCCTTTCGGTTCGAGTTGTCGTCGCTGCACGCGACCGTGCCCGACAAGACCGCCACCACCACGGTTGCCAAAGCCAACCTCATCGACCTACGCGTGTCGAGAGTTACAGCCACCCGTACTACACTATCCAAGGCCGGTGCCTTCGCAAGTGTTAAGACAGTGGTTCAGAACTTGCAGGCCTGACGCAGGATCGAACCACGGACCGTGAGTAACTTCTCGCCCAAACGCATCGTTCTCAAGATTATCGCTGCTGCGGCGGTGCTGTGCCTGTCACTGGCCGTCGTGATCCCGGCGATCGTAATTCGTTACTGGGCGACACCGCAGTGGATCGACGCCAATTTAATGCCTGCCATAGAGGCCACCCTCGGCCGCGATGTGGAGTTCCACGATTTCGGTTTCGGCGTGGACGGATTCCGCCTCGACGGCCTGACCATTTCCGAGGATCGTAGGTTCAGGCGGCAGCGGCTGGGCGATTTCGTGTCCATCGACACCCTGGTGTTGTCGTTGGACCTCTCACAACTGCTTCAGGGCCGTTTCGTGATCGACGAGCTGCGGCTGGTGGCACCCGTCATCGTCCTGCATACAGCCGCCGACGGACGCTCGAACCTCGCTTCCCTCGATCGTTTCGGACCACGCAAGGCCGAGACCGCCGAGCCGCGAGCTCTGGCCGACTCCCGCACCATGATTCGCAGGCTGAGCATCGAGAACGCCACCTTCTTCTACCGTGACGAAGACCGGGACGGGGGCCTGCCCTTCGAACTAGTGGTGAGGTCCATCGACATCGACGCCTCCGACATCAACTTCGCAGAACCCTTCGATCTCGATGTCGAAACGATACTGTCGTTCACCGGCAGGCCCGAGATCACACTCGCGTCCCGCGTGACCGTCGACCTGCAAGAGCCCTCGCTGCGTTTCGACGCGCATGCCGATCGCGTCAACGTCATGGAGGTCATCGACGGCCTCAACCCCCAACCGCCGGACGCCCCCGACCGTATCGAGGATCTACCGGCGGTCACCGCGGCCTTGCCGCGGATGTACGGCCGCTTGGCCGTGGACCGGGTAGAGTCATTGAAGCAAGTCTTTCGTGACGTGCGCATCGACGCCGATTTCGTCGACAACAATCTCGCCGTCTCGTCGATCACCGCAACCGTAGCGGAAGGCGCTCTGTTCGCGAGCGGCGGTCTCGACATAGGTGAACCCGGACTCGCCTATCACGCCACCGCCAGTCTGTCCGATGCCCAGGCCAAGGAGTTTCTGGCGCCTTACCTGCCCGACGAGTTCGGCGTTTGGATAGGCGACTTCAGCGCCGACGCGCAATTCGCCGGCGCAGGAACTCTACTGGACGTCTTTTTGGACAACCTCTACGTCGAAGGCGAGGCGCGCCTCGACGACGGCAGACTGAGGCGCACGCCATTGCTCACCGAGATTGCCGAGTTGACCGCGATCCGTGAGTTGGTCGATCTCGAGGTGCAAGACTCCGGAGGGAAGTTCATCGTCGACGAACGGGTGGTGTCGAGCGATCGAGTCCACATCGGCGGCCCGAGGGGCCGGGTGTTGCTGACGGGACAGGTAGGCTTCGATGCCGAGCTCAGTGCGGAGCTTTGGGCGGGCATTCATCCCGGTGGGGCGAGAGAGCTGTTCTCCAAGGGCATCCTTCTACCTTACGTGGAAGACAAGGACGGCTGGACCTACATCCCGATCGAGCTGTCCGGCCAGTACGGGGATCCGCAAACCACCATCGCGACCAAGGCTTTCTCGCACACGGCCGTTAATCTGATCCCCGACGCAACCGGCCGACTCCTCAAAGAAACCGCCTCCACGACCGGAGGCATACTCAAGCGCGGAGCGAGCGCGATCAGCACCATCGTCGAGAAGCTCGACAGCGCCTTAGGCGGAGAAAACGGTGGTGAGCCCGAAGCGAGCGCGCCTCAGGTCGACAGGTAGTTCCGCAGGAAACGGTTCTCGACACTCGAGGCGTCGAGCTGAGCTTTGACGACGTCGCCGATCGATATGATCCCGATGAGTTCGCTTTCTTCGACTATCGGGAGATGACGGATTCGATGCCGCGTCATCGCCTGCATCACCGACTCCACCTCGTCGTCGAGCCCACCCACGATAAGATCCGTCGTCATGACCTCGCGCACTTCCACCGCCTCGATCTCGCCCAACTGCTCGCCGGCACAGAACCGAAGTATGTCGCGCTCACTGATGATGCCGACCAACAGACCGTTGTCTTCCTCGCACACGGGTAGAGCACCGATGTTGTACTCGACCAGACGTTCGACGACTTCCTTGATGGTTGCCTCCGGAATTATCGTCCGCAGGCCCTTGTGATCGCGTTTGATCAGATCACTGACTTTCATTGGGTTACCTCCCGCCGTCCGGCCTTAACCGCCCGACCTCACACCAACGGGGTTCCAAGGGCGCCAAGGCTAGCACAACAGGCTCGCATGGCGTTAGCGGTTTCTTTCCACCCTTCGACGTGTCGCGTTATGCGTTATTGGTCGCGTCGACGGCCGGATGCGATAACCTGCAAGTTTGACGGGCCTTAGCAGGCCTGAGGGCGATTCCGATCGGCAGGACGCACGGCGTCAAAGCGATCGGTATTCGTCGCCAACAACGACGGAACCATGGCACGCGAACAAGTGATTCAGGAAGGGGGAGTCCGCGGCTTCGGCGGCCTGCGCGTGGTCGCACTGGAGAGTCGAATGGCGGGTGAGAGTTCCCGCCTCATTACCAAAGCGGGCGGCATTCC
Organism: Candidatus Binatia bacterium; assembly: GCA_028278325.1. GTDB lineage: Bacteria > Desulfobacterota > Binatia > UBA1149 > JAJCZL01 > JANQEO01. The sequence continues at coordinate 114,504 of JANQEO010000151.1, read as the reverse complement.
CATCGAAGCGCCTACTCTTCGCGAACTCCCCATCGAAGAGAATCCGGCGGCCATGGAGTTTGCCGATTCGTTGCTGGCCGGACGCTTCGACATCGTGATCTTCATGACCGGCGTCGGCACGCGTTATCTGTTCGCCGCCATGGAGACCCGCCATGACCGCGCCGACCTGACCGCAGCGTTGGCCAAGACTACGGTCGTGGCCCGCGGCCCCAAGCCGGTAGCTGCGCTGCGCGAGCTCGGAGTGCCCGTCGTCATCACCGTGCCCGAGCCCAATACCTGGCGAGAGATGGTCGGCGTGCTCGAAGAGAGCAACGAAGGCGTCGCACTCCAGGGAGCTCGCGTTGCCATCCAAGAGTACGGAATCAGCAACGACGAGCTCACCCGTGCGTTGGAAAGCGCCGGCGCCTCGGTGACCTGCGTGCCAGCCTACCGCTGGGCTCTACCCGAGGACCTCGCCCCGTTGAAAGACGCCATCCGCCAGATCCTGGCGAGAACGGCCGACGTCATGCTGGTGACGAGCGCCACCCAGATACACCACCTTCTCGAGGTGGCCCGTGGCGATGGCGTCGAGGACGAACTCAAATCGGCCCTGACGGAACTGATAGTCGCGTCGGTGGGCCCGGTCGCCACCGAGAATCTGCGCAAGCTGGGGATCAGTGTCGATCTCGAGCCCGCCCACCCGAAACTGGGCACTCTTATAAAGGAAGCATCTCAGCGGGCCCCGGAGCTGTTGCTCAACAAACGCAGCGGCATCGTGCGGCCCCGCCGCGAGCGGCCGGCCGGCTCCGGCGACGCTCAACAGAGCGTATTCATGCGTGCATGCAGAGGAGAAGCGACCGAGTACACACCTGTCTGGCTGATGAGACAGGCCGGCCGCTACATGCAGGAGTATCGCGAAGTCAGAGCACGCCTGTCCTTCTCCGAGTTGTGCAAGAATCCGCAGGCCGCTGCGGAGGTGACCGTTACGGCGCAGGAACGCCTGGGGGTCGATGCGGCCATAATCTTCTCCGACATTCTTCTCATCGTCGAACCCATGGGGCTCGGTCTGGCCTACGATCATGGTGAAGGCCCGACGATAAGCGGCAACATCAAGAGCGGCGCCGACGTCGACGCTCTTCGTGAGATCACGCCAAGTGAAGAACTGGCTTTCGTGTTCGACGCCATCCGTTTGACGCGCGCCGAGCTCGACGCAGACGTTCCGCTGATCGGATTCTGTGGAGCACCTTTCACGCTGGCGTCCTACATGATCGAGGGCGGCGGCTCACGAAACTACGTGTCCACCAAAACCCTGATGTACCGCGACAAAGGCGCGTGGGATGCGTTGATGAAGGTTCTGACCCGTGCACTTGTCGACTACCTCCGGTGCCAGGTCGACGCCGGCGCGCAGGCCTTGCAGGTCTTCGACAGCTGGGTGGGCTGCCTGTCGCCGGCCGACTACCGCACCTACGTACTTCCCCACATGACAGAGTTGTTCTCCAAACTACCGCCTGACGTGCCCGTGATTCACTTCGGCACCGGCACCGCTACCCTGCTCGACTTGCAGGTGAGCGCCGGTGCAAGCGTGCTCGGCGTAGATCATCGTGTAGAGATCGGTCCTGTCTTCGAGCGCTTCCCCGGTGTCGCCATACAAGGCAACCTCGACCCCGTGGCCCTGTTCGCGGAGCCGGCTTACATACGCGACACGGCCGAGAAGGTGCTCGATGACGTAGGCGGCAAGCCCGGTCACATCTTCAACCTGGGCCACGGCATCCTGCCCGCAACGCCCGTGGACAACGCCATTGCCTTGGTTGACGCGGTGCACACGCTGAGCGCAAAATAGGCGCCGCTCATGGCAACGGGATCCGATACGGCCGTGCTGATGGTCGGCTTCGGTGCCCCGGGGAAGCTCAGCGACGTTCGCAGCTTTCTCGAGGGCATCGCCAGACGGGCCGGCATTCCCGAGGACCGCCTCGAAGAAGTCTACTCCCATTACCAGGCCGTGGGCGGCTCGCCCTACAACAGCTGCGTCAGGCTGCAGGGCAAAGCGCTCGAGCAGCAACTCGACGAGCGCGGTCTGCCGCTGCCGATCTATATCGGCATGCGCAACTGGCATCCCTATCTCGACGATGTCGTTCGCACCATGACCGACGACGGCATCCGACGCGTGATCGCCGTCATTCTAACGCCCCATGAGGGACCTGCATCAACCGGACGCTACGTTGCATCGCTGGACGACGCCGCAAAGAACATCGGAGAGGCGGCTCCGCGCATCGAGTACCTACGCTCCTGGTACGACAACCAAGGCTTCATCCAGGCAACGGTGGAGAGGATTGCATCGGCCTGCGACCAGCTCAGCCCCGAGCAACACGAGGAAGCAGCCTGGATCTTCACCGCCCACTCCATTCCCGAGCGAATGGCCTCCGGCAGCCCTTACGATACGCAGTTCGCCCGCACCGCCGAACTCGTCGCCTTCGAACTCGGTTTACCCGCTTACGAGTTGGCCTACCAAAGCGGCGCCAGTGACGACGGATGGCTCGCTCCCGACATCAACGATGCTCTCAAGCACGCAGCGGCCAAGGGGCACGAACTCGCGGTGGTCACGCCCATAGGTTTCCTCAGCGACCACGTCGAAGTTCTCTACGATCTCGACACCGAAGCCAGGCAAACGGCGGAGAGTGTCGGCATGCAGTTCGTGAGGCCCAAGACCGTCAACGACCATCCTCGCTTCATCGCCATGCTCGCCGATCTGGTCCGTGAAGCCTTTGGCAGGGGCGATTCCGACAAGACACACGCCTCATGATGAAGCACGCGGGCGACAACGCGCCTCGCGTAGTCGTAGTCGGTGGCGGCATCAGCGGTCTGGCCGCGGCCTACCGGTTGAGAACGTCGGCTGCAGTCGCGGGACGATCCGTCGACATCAAGCTGCTCGAAGCCGGCGATCGAGTCGGCGGCACCATCGGTACGCGCCGGCAGGACGGCTTTGTCATGGAACTCGGACCCGACTCCATGCTCACGGCCAAGCCGTGGGGGCGGGCGCTGTGCGAGGAGGTCGGACTCGGCGAACGCCTCGTCGGAACCATCGACGGCAACAAAGGAACGGCCATCGCTATCGACTCGACCCTGCAGCCGCTTCCCGAGGGATTCGAGTTCATGGTGCCTACCAGATTGTGGCCGATGGTGACGACGCCGCTTTTCACCCTGGCGGGCAAAGTGCGCGCTGCCGCCGATATCGTGATCCCGAAACGAAAGGACACTTCCGACGAGAGCCTTGCATCGTTCGTGAGGCGTAGGCTGGGAAGCGAGGTGCTCGAGAAAGCCGCCCAGCCTCTGGCCGGGGGAATCTATACCGCCGACCCCGAGAGGCTGAGCCTGGCTGCGACCATGCCGCGCTTCATCGAGATGGAGCAACGCCATCGCAGCCTTCTGGTAGCAATGAGACGAGAAGCAACGGGCGGGCGTACGGCGACCGGTCCGCGCTACAGTCTGTTCACGTCTTTGGCGGGCGGGCTCGAAGAGTTTCCGCGCCGCCTCGCCGAGCTGCTGCCCGAGGGCAGCATTCACACCAACGCCGAGGCCGAGGAGTTGTCGAGAACCGACGGGCATTGGCGAGTCAGAGCCGCAGGAAACGAATTCGAGGCCGATGCCGTGTGTTTGGCGACGCCGGCCTTCGCATCGTCTTCATTGGTGGAGTCCGTGAGCGAGGAGCTCTCGCACCGGCTCGCCGCCATCCCCTACGCTTCCTCCCTCACCATCAACCTCGTCTTCGACGAGAGCGACATACCCAACCCCCTCGAAGGCTTCGGATTCGTCGTGCCTGCGGCCCAGAAGCGCACCACGCTTGCCTGCACCTACAGCAGCCGTAAGTACCCCGGCCGCGCACCGTCGGGCAGCGTCTTGCTGAGGGCGTTCGCCGGTGGCGCCTTGTTCCCCGACAAGATCGCGTTGAGCGACTCGGAACTGACTGGCGAGGTGCTGTCGGACTTGCGCGAACTTCTCGGCATCGTTCGTTCCCCACGCGAAGTGATCGTATCGCGGTATCCGCAATCGATGCCCCAGTACCAGGTCGGACATCTCGACCTTCTCGGCGAGATCGAGTCTTCACTGGCCGGACTTCCCGGACTCTACCTTGCCGGCGCCGGCTACTCGGGTGTGGGCATTCCCGACTGCGTCAACAGCGGAGAGAAAGCCGCGGCAGCGATCCTCGCCTACCTCGCCTCCGAGGACTAGAGCAGCGAGAGCACGTCGCGCTTGAACACTTCGGCCTGGGAAACTCCGGAACCCACCGACGCGATATCCTGGAAGAAGAACACCATGCCGTCACAACCTGCCTTCTCCCATTCGCGAAGGTATTCGGCGCACTGCTCACGCGAGCCCTTGCAACTGACGAAGTCCATGAGGTTGTCGCGATTGAGTTGCTGCGCCTGGATGCGCTCGAAGAACGAATCGAGTTCGTCGTCATTGTCGTAAGCGATTCCACCCGACATGGCGGTGACCGTGATCTCGTCGAAATCCCGGCCGACGTCGCGGCAGTGGCCCTTGAGGATCTCCAACGATTCCGGGAAGTCGGCGAGAGAACCGTTGAAGTTCCAAACATCCGCGTACTCGGCCACGAGACGCAGCAAGACCTTGGGACCCCGTCCGCCTATCCAGACCTGAGGCCGCGGGGACTGGAGCGGCTTTGGCTCGCAGATGACCTCCTCGAGCTTGTAGTGCTTGCCTTCGAAGCTGGCGACCTCTTCGCTCCACAGCAGGCGAAGGATCTGTAGTGTTTCCTCGAGCCTTTCGAGGCGCTGGCGCACAGTGCGGAAGTCGTATCCGTAAGCGCCGAACTCCTCTTCGAACCACCCCGAGCCGACACCCACATTGAGGCGGCCTCCGCTGGCGACGTCCACACATGAGGAAATCTTGGCCAGGTAGGAAGGCTCACGATACTGGACGCAGGTCACGAGCTGGCCGAGCCGAGGCTTGGACGTGATGGCCGCCAAAGTCGACATCATCGTCCACGCTTCGAACGTAGCCTCCACTCGCTTTCGCGGGAAAGTATGGAAGTGGTCGTAGACCCAAAGTGACTCCCAGCCATCGCGTTCCAAGCAAACGCTGACGTCGGCAAAGGTCTTCCACTTCGCCTCGGCGCCTTCGACTCCGACCAGATCCAAACGCCAACCCTGCGGTACCAGAATTCCAGATTGCATCTCTACCCCCGTCCGGACGTGTAACTATGTCTGCTCATTCCACTCCGGCGGCCATCAGTCGGCGCGCCATCACCTTGGATTATCGCTGCCCGCGACGCTCTATCAAATTCATGGTTGCTCGACCTCATCTATCGCGCTACACGTTGGCTTATGCAGTCCGAGATCGAGGTTGCACCCGGCCTGCTCATCGCGATGCCCCAGCTCGCGGACCCGAATTTCCACCGCGGCGTGGTTCTCATGATTCACCACGACAACGACGGCTCCTTCGGCCTGGTTGTCAATCGGCCTGCAGAGAGTCAGCTCGGCGACCTTCTAGAATCCATCCGTGTTGACTGGCAGGGCGACCCCGGGGAAGTCGCGTGGCTCGGTGGACCGGTGCAACCGGAAACGGGATGGGTGCTGCACGAACCGGTGGCCGATCTCGACAGCGATCTCAGCACCGAGATAATCCCCGGCGTGTTTCTGACCTCGGGGACCGATGCCCTTCGTCATCTCGCTGAGGAGCCCCCAAAGAGGATTCGTTTCCTACTTGGTTACGCCGGCTGGGGCCCGGAGCAACTGAAGTCGGAGCTCAGCCAAGGCAGTTGGGTTGCAAGCGACGCTGACGCAGATCTCATTTTCGACACCCCGGCCGACAAACTCTGGGAAGTCGCCGTGAGGCGCCTCGGCATCGAGCCTGAGTCCTTGGTGCCGAGCACCGGAGTCCACTAGAGCTTTTCCTGGCTCGCAAACCGCCCTTTGTACACCGCGCTCCCCTCGGTGCGCTGAAAGACGATCTGGCACAAACGCGTGCCGGCGTGGATCATCAGCGTACGCCCCGAGACATTCGAGATCTCCAGGACCTGACGGTTGTCCACACCGGGATTCACGAAGCCGGAAGTGACGTGAATCATCAGTCCGAGGCGCGCGTAGCGTGAACGGCCTTCGAGCCATGCGCAGATGTTGGGCGACAGAGTAATCCGTTCGCTTGTGATTCCGTGTATGGTTTCGCCGTCGGCTAGCGCGTAAGGTTCGTCGAGCTTCTTGACCGTGGTCACTCCCGCGTAATCCGCGTCGTCTCTGACGTCGACGGATTCCACATCAGGGTTCATGACGCGGATCTCATCGGCCAGGTGCAGATCCACAGAAGCCGGCCCGACTTGGTCGGCGCCGAAGGGGTCGATCTTTATGTTGCCGGCGGCCATCTCGGCAAGGATGACGTCGCGGGTGAGAATCATGGCCGGGAACGCTCAGCCGCGGCAGGCAAGACGCCGCGTCACCTCGAACAGCACATTTGCTCCCATGCGAAGGTTGGCGATGCTGAGACGCTCGTTGTGACCGTGGATGGTAGCGAGGTCTTCGCGTGTCAGCAGCGAGGGCGTGAATCCGTAAGCCTGACCGCCGGCCTTCCGATAGGCGTGAGAGTCGGTGAAGGCCGGGCACAGTTGCGGCAGAAGTATGGCCTCTTCGCCGTACATCTCCTTCAACACCTCCCCGATCACGCTCACCACCGGAGTGTCCAACGACGACGCACCTGAATAGTGTTCCAGTACTCTTTCCACCTTCACGCCGGGGTCGTCGATGATTTCGGACAGCTCCGCGACGAAATCATCAGGCTTGGTGTCGGGCAAAAGACGGCAGTCCAGTGTGGCCTCTGCCGTTCCGGGGATGACGTTGTGCTTCTTGCCGGCACGGAAGCCTGTGAGGTTGACCGTGTCGTGGGTGATCGCTCCGAGATGCGCATCCACTGACGACAGAGTTTCGAGGGTCTGCGGGTCGCCGGGATTCAGTTCTTCGGGCATGAAACCGTTAGTCTTGAGGGTCGAGAGCATTGCCTCGACGGCCGGGGTGAGCCTGGCCCTTCTCTCGTGGGCTTCTACACGGCCCAACGCCTTCACAAGTTTCGCCACGGCGTTGTCTCCGTGGGGAACTGATGCATGCCCGGGCTGCCCCGTTGCAACGAGCTTCACCCAGCATGGGCTCTTCTCGCTGGGCGCGACTCCGAACATCTTGGTCTGACGACCCATGAACTCGCTGAAACCGTAGGCGCCTTCGTTGAAGATGTATTCGGCGTCCAGAAGATGCGGAGCCGTCTCACAGATGTGATGGATGCCCTTCATGCCGCCGGCTTCCTCGTCGGCGACGGCCAGGAACACGATATCACGCTCGAGTCGGATGCGGTGACGCTTGGCCAGAACCATGGCCATGAGTTCCATGACCGCCATGCCCTTCATGTCCAGAGCTCCACGGCCCCAGATCACATCCTCGACAATATCGCCGGAAAAGGGATCCACATGCCAATGTTCCGGCTCGACCGGCACGACGTCTATGTGGGAAAGCAACACGATGGGTTTGGCGGAACCGCTGCCTTCCAGGCGCGCGGAGATCGAGACGCGTGAATCTCCTGCATCGTGAAGCTGCGAAGATATACCTTCCTTCGCCAAAGCATCGCGCAGGAACACCGCACCTGCCTCCTCGCCACCGGGCGGGTTGGTGGTGTTGATGCGGATGTATTCACATAGCAGGGACGTCGCGTATTCCGTCAACTCCTGCCAGTCGATTCCGAGGTCGGGTTGAGTCTCTCCGGGCGGCATTGGCTCACTCATGATTAGTCGTTATTGTTCTACTAATCGTCCTGTAAGGGAAACCAGTCATGACTGAAGAGTACAGTTTGATTCGAATCGAACGTGATGGCGCCGTCGGAGAGATCGTGCTCGACAACCCCGACCGTCTCAACGCGATGTCTCCGGAGTTCTTCCAGGAGATTCGACGCGCCTGCGAGGAACTCGACGCGGACGACTCCGTCAACGCGATCGTGTTGTGGGCCGAAGGCCGGACTTTCACGGCCGGGCTCGATTTGGGGTCGGCCATGGGAGCCCTTTCTCGAGAAGGCAGCGACGCCGTCAAGAACAAGGGCCTCTATGAGCTCATTCGTGACTGGCAAGACTGCATTAGTGCTCCTGAGAAATCGCGCAAGCCCGTCATCGCCGCGGTGCACGGCCACTGCGTGGGTGGTGGCGTGGATCTTACCACTGCCTGCGACATCCGTTTGTGCACGCGTGACGCTACCTTCTCGATCAAGGAGACGAAGCTCGCGATAGTGGCCGATGTCGGCACCCTGCAACGCATCTCCGGTATCGTCGGCAAAGGCATGGCGCGCGAGATGGCCTACACGGGCAAACGGATCGGTGCCGAGCGCGCACTGGCGACCGGCCTGGTCAACGAGGTCTACGAGGACAAGGATTCACTGCTGGCCGCTGCACGAGAGATGGCCCGCGAAATCGCCGCCAACTCGCCGCTCGCCGTGCAAGGAACCAAGACCGTGCTGCAATACTCCGAGCAACACGGTATCGAAGCCGGGCTGGAACACGTCGCTCAGTGGAACTCTTCATTCCTGCTGAGCAACGACCTGGCGGAAGCGTTCAGCGCGTTCATGGAAAAGCGGGAACCGCGCTTCAAGGGCAACTGAGGCTAGTTCTCGGCGCCGCCTTCTCGTCGACGGCGTCGCCAGTGCCAAGGCTCCTCGAACTCGCCCGACCAGATGCCCGACTTCGCATCACGCGCGGTTTCCTCGGCCTCGACATAGCGGTCACTGAAGCGACGGTAAGCAAGAGCCCACCCTCGGCGCACTAGCTGCTCGGCCAGATCACGCCCCTGCCTCGTGCACACCGCGATCGCACGACCGTAGGAATCGGTAGTGCGCACCTTACAACTCACCTGCTTGCCTCCGGCCAAGCCGTCCAGGGCCACTGTAGAGTACTGTCCGCAACGCCACCTGTTGGCGCCGCCACGTTTACAGTACTGACCGATCTCCGGTGCGTCGATGCCGAAAAGGCGCACCTCCGTTTCAGCTACGTAGAGGCCGTCACCGTCGATCACCGTCGCCGTTCCCTCGAGCAGTCCGCCGCCGGAGGGCCCGGCACAGGCCTGGGAAAGCAATGCCAGGGTCAGCGCGAGCGCTGCCACTGGTACCGTCAACGCGCGCTTGGGCACCAGCTCAGGAGCAAAGCTTGGCCATGGTCCGGACGGTCTCGATATTGGCTCCGTTTAGGATGAGCCCACTGGCGGGCGACTCCTTCCACGCCGCGAGTCGATCTTTGACGCGCTCTTCGGGGCCGACCAGTGTTATGGCATCGACGAGATCGTCGGGCACCTTGCCGATGGCCTCGAGCTGATTGCCCGACAGGTAGAGGTCCTGGATCTCTCTCGCAGCATCAGCCCAGCCCATGCGCGACACGAGGTTGTTGTAGAAGTTCTTGTTCTTGGCCCCCATGCCGCCGACGTACAATGCAATCGCGGGCCGAACCTTGTCCCGGCACTCGTCCACGTCGTCGCCGATCACCGCCGTGATCAACGGCAGTATCTCGAAGTTATCGAATCCCTTTCCCCCGCCCGCGGCCTGGAACCCCGCCTGTATGTCGTCTTCCAGAGTCGAGAATCCTTCGGGGCTGATCCAGATCGGCATGAACCCGTCCGCGATCTCTGCCGCGAGCCTGACACCCTTGGGTGAGATGGTAGCCGTGAAGATGGGAATGTCAGCGCGGCCGTGAAGTATGCTGCGCAAGGGCTTGCCCAAACCGCTGGCGCCCTCGCCGCGGTAGGGAACCTGATACTCGACACCGTCGAACTCGACCTTCTTCTCGCGCGCGAAGACCATGCGCATGATCTCGATGTACTCGCGGGTGCGGGTCAAAGGCTTGCCGTAAGGAACGCCGTGCCAACCTTCGATGACCTGTGGACCCGAGGGGCCGAGCCCGACGATCATGCGGCCACCGGAAAGCTGGTCGACGGTCATCGCCTGCATCGCGCACATGGCGGGCGTGCGGGCCGACATCTGCATGATGCCGGTTCCCAGCTTGATGCGCTCGGTCTTGGCCGCGATCCACGCCAAGGGCGTTATCGCGTCTGCGCCCCACGCTTCGGCGGTCCACACGGAGTCATAGCCGAGCGTTTCGGCCTCCTTGATCATGTCGATGTCGATCTTCACGTCGCGGCCCATCCCGGCCGCAGTCAACCCGAGTTTCATTCGCTTTCTCTCCTGTCGAGGATGCGCGGATGCTTGCACAGCGCCGCGCTCGTGGCCAACCTGCGCTAAGTGTCGCGGATCGCCAACAAGCCGGCCGCGCGTCGCCTCATCAACTCGATCTCGAAATCGATGCGCGCGGCCTCACGTCCCGCTTTGGTGAGGCGCCCCCTCAAGCGACGAAGCCGCGCGTGCATACGGTGTAGTTCCCGACCGAGCCGCGGCTTGCTCGCGGCAGCCGCCTCGTTGTAGCGCATCACGGTATCGGTCAGCGCGGACACGAGACGGGTCATCGCCCGCCTCATCGATTCGTCGAACACTTCGGCAGCGCGTTCACGGGCGTTGCGCTTGGCGGCCATGAGCGCTTCCAAGCGCTCGGTCTCGAAACCGACCATGGCGGCGGCCAACTGGGCTGCATCGTAAGCGCGGGCGGTAAGTCCGGCGCGCGGCTGCGATGGGGCAGCCGCGTCAGCAGCGGGGGCGGCGTCCACGACGCTCAATTTCTGGCAAGGAGAAGAGGTGCGCACATAAGGAGAGAAGGGATGGCGAGAGTTCAACGCCACCACCTGCGAGAAGTGGTCGGGCCAGGTGCTGTCCTCACTGTAAGAGTTGTCGGTGATGCCTATGGATACTGCGCCGCGGTCGAATATCTCGGGGAACTGCATTCGCAGAAAGCTGATCTTGTTGGCCGCCGAGTTGTGAACGACTGCACCGGGCCGCGAGAAAAACCGCGGCCGGCGGCGCAGTGACCAGGCGGGCGCACCAACCGGCGCCGACAGCACTTCGCCCCTCGAATCTTCATAGGCGTCGACGGTGCTCGCTATGTAGCCGTCGACACCGAGTTCTTCGGCAGCGTAACTCACGGTAGGCTCCGTGGACGCACTCGACAGTACCACTCCTTTCAGACGCGGGCAGTGTGCCCGGATGGCGACAATCACGTCTCGGTCGACGACCTGGTTCGGCTTCCACCTATGCCATGCCCGCGCGGCCAGCCGTCTCAACGATTCCTTGGTATAGCCGGCCGAGTTCATCATCAGGATGGTTCTCATGAGGCCCTGTATCCGGTCGACATACCCGACTCCCAAGCCCGAAGTCAGCGTGCGGCCCCAGTTGGGCCAGCGTTCGCCCGCCCTGACCGTGGCTGCATACACGAGCCCGGCAGGCCCCCAGCGCACGACGGCTTTCGCGAGGTTGCACGACGTCCCCAACGGATGTCGGAGAGAAATTATCGGTGTGAGCCGTTCATTGCCTCCGCCCGAACCGCTTCGGTCGGCCACCATCTCCCAACCGAGCTGTTCACCGATGGTAACGTCACGATGCACGGTGCGATCGAGATCCAAGACGATGAAGTCGGTCTCGGACGGAATCACTTCGGCAATCCGCTCCGCCAGCCTGCCTGCTCCGCCGACGACCTCGTAGCGGTCGACCAATCTGAAATAGGGCCTTCTCACGACGACCACGGTATCTATGCGCCTGCCGTCGGCGGGCGCAAGTGCGGCTGCTTGCCGGGTTGACTCATGAAGGCCGCGCCCCCTAGATAGGCGCGTGGAAGAAACAACCGGACTAGTCGCTTTCTGGAAGAACTACGACCGCAAGGCCGTATTGAGAGCCGCGCAGCAGGCCGACGAGTTGGGCTACGATTCGTTCTGGATCGCCGAAGCTTGGGGCTACGAGGCGTTTACCCTCCTGACCGAAGTCGCGGCACACACCAAGAACATCAAACTCGGCACCGGCATCGTGAACGTGTTCAGCCGCTCGCCGGGCCTCCTGGCCATGCAGGCAGCCACACTCGACGAAGTCTCGGAGGGCAGGGTGCTGCTCGGACTCGGCACCTCGGGCGCCAAGGTCATAGAGGGCTTTCACGGCGTACCCTACAAGAAACCTCTGACCCGTCTGCGCCAGTACATACAAGTGATACAGAAGCTGATCGCCGGCGGGCGTCTCGACGACGCGGGCGCGGACCTGTGGGACTTCAGACACTTCAAGCTCGAGATGACGCCGGTTCGCGACAGGATTCCCATCTACTGCGCATGCCTCAACGACAAGGCCATCCGCATGATCGGCGAACTCGCCGACGGCTGGATACCGACCTTCTGGCCCTACACCAAGCTCGAGTTGGGGCGTAAGCTACTCGCCGAGGGCGCCGCGGTGAGCGGGCGAGACCCGAACGAGGTCGTTACGTCGCCTTTTACGACGGTCATCCCCATGCCCGAAAAGGAACAGAGTTATCAACACGCCCGCGGCCTCATCTCCTTTTATATAGGCGGCATGGGCACCTACTATCACGCCATGCTCTCGCGGCTGGGCTTCGCCGACAATGCCGACCTGGTGCGCGACCTCTATGCCTCAGGAAAGCGCGACGAAGCTGCCGCGGCGGTGTCCCAAGAAATGCTCGACGCTCTGGTGATCGCCGGTGACCCCGCCTTTTGCCGGACGCGGCTGGGAGAATGGCGTGAAGCCGGCGTCGGCCTGCCTATCCTAGGCCTGCCGGTGGAGATGGGTCCGGAAATCACCGACATGTATCTACAGTTGATGGCGCCGGCCTCCTAGGCGCGCAGTCACGCCTGCCCCGATGAATTCCCGGTGGTGGGTTTCGGTCGCCCTGGCGGCAGCCGGATACCTCTGCCTCATCGTCACGGGCTACGAGGTCGGCAACCCCGGGCCCTATACTAGAGCTCTGCTAGTCGCCTTCGCGCTGTTCTGCGTGCCGGGCTGGCTACTGTGCCACGTGTTCGGCCTGACCGATACACGCAGATTCGCCGAAACACTGTCGGTGAAATTCACAGCGTCGTTGGCAGTGTTACTGCCCGCCCTTGCGTATCCCTTCGCCGCCGGCGCCACACTGGATTCCTTCGTTCCGGCATACTGCGTGACGCTGCTGATCCTGGCCCTTGCGGCTTTCGTCGTGCCTGCTCGCCCCCGCGGCGAAACCGAAGTCGCCGACGAGGACGCCGGCAGGCTGGTCATCATGCTTGTAGCCCTGCTCGTGCTCCTGTTGACCGCCTCGGCATGGAACCTGACGAGAACCGGCAGCATCGACCGCTGGTGGTACCTCGCCTATGTCCGCGGATACATGGAGTCGGGAGCGGTCGGGCTCGGCGAACCGTTCTTCGCCAGCGGACACGTCCCTGCGCGTTTCGGATTCAACTGTTGGCTCACCGCCATGGCGGTGTGGGCCAAGCTAGCCTCCGTCGAGCCGGCCTGGCTCTACGAACGCGCAAGCCCTCTCTTGCTCGTTCCCCTCGCGTTTTCATCGGCGCTCTTCTTCGGCCGCTCCTTGTTCGGACCGGGCCGCTGCGCTTGGCTTCTCGTTCTCGCCTCGGGCCTCTACTGGGCCAGCGGCTCCCTCATGCCGGTTTCGGCGCGAATGCCGGAAGACAAACTGCTCGCCCTCCTGGTCATGGCACCGGTCACGACCGGGGCATTTCTGAGCGGCCTGAGGAGGCCGTCACACGGCAGAGTCGGGCTGATGGCGGCCGCAGCCGCGGCTCAGGCAACCTGTCATGGGCTCGTCTACGGGCTGGTCTTGTCGGTGCTGGTTCCGTTCACGCTCGTTGCCCTCGCGAGCAAACAAGTTCGTCTCGCCCTCGCCGGGCCCCTCCTGGCCGTGCTGCTGCTGGCGGCATCCTTTCCGGCTTACCAGGGAGTGCAGGCACGCAACCAGTTGCGATCCGACGGCGCGACAATGTCGGTACCCGACCATCCCGTCGTGCGCATCCATCACGCCCGCGGTCGTCTCATCGAGTTCGACAACGGCCTCTACATGGTCAGACCTCAACTACTAGCACATCCCGTCACACTGCTTTCGCTGGCCTGCATCCCGTTGGCTTGGTGGGCCCCACCGCTGGTGCGCAGTTACCTTCTGACTGCCACCCTACTGCCCCTCTCGATCGCATTCGTTCCGCCTCTGGCCATGCTGGCCGGCGCCGTCATCCTGCCATGGATGGTGTATCGCCTGCTGTGGGTCGTCCCCTTTACGGCTTGGTTGGCGCTGGTAACGGACCGCGCATCAGGTCTTGTAGGGGCTTACAGATGGGTGCCCGTACTGATCCTTGTCAGCGTTGCCATGCCCTGGACGGTTCGGATGCTAGGCGGCAGCCCGCGGCCTGAGCGCCTGGAGCTGGCAACTCCGACCGAAGGACCCTTCGCCGAGGCGATGAAGGCCCTGTCCCGCCTCGACGCCGACGCGATCGTCGCTGCAGCGCCCGAGATAAGCGAGCGCATACCCGCACTGACCGGCCGCAGGGTGCTGGCCACATCCGACCGGGGGACCATAGTGTTCACCGGCGACCGCGAGCTGGGCGAAAGACGATTGAGAGCCAGGGCGGCAATCATGTCGGGGATCTGGGAGCCGCTGCCCGACGTACCCGCGCCCACACACATCCTGTTCGAACCCGGCAGCGCAGCGGCCCTTTACTGCAACAACACGCTCTTTCACCTGGCCGGTTTCGAACTGTGCACGTTCGCACCCTCGGCACCTGCGCCCGGAGACACCCTGACGCCGGCCCGAGCTGAAAGCGACGGCGACGTCGTGGTATCGCTTCGCGACATGCTCTTCGATCCTGACGCTGCGTTGGCAGCCGAATGCAGTCCCCCTCTCGATGAAAGCGCGCGTTTTCTACACTGGCCGCGCTCGGGACCCTGGTCGCCCCGGCATCCCCACATGTTTTGCGTGATAAAGCCCCGCGACAGCCATGCCTTTAGGCCGCGCACCCTTATACTGGACCCCATCCTGGGAAGGGGCGTGGATGAATACATGATCAGTGTCGCCGCCGGCATGGGCGGCAAGCTAGGATGGAGGCAACGCACACGCACGCGCAGCCGGCACGGGCAGCGGCAACGCTACAGTCTGCCGGACGGCGAGATCGAGACCATGACCATCAAAGTCTTCCCGGAGTTCCTACCCTTCCTCAAGCTCGACGATCTCTCGCTCACCCTCGAAGGAAAAGGCATCGGGGAGTGAATAGTTGAAAGCCGTCCTCTTCCTGCTGACGGCTGCCCTTTGGGCCGTGTCTTTCGTCGGCGGCCAACTCATGCCGGTTTTGAACCCGGCCGCCGGCATCTGGCTCGTGGGGATCCCGGCCTTTGCCGCCGTTCTTGTCATGCCCGGCTATCTTCTCGACCGCCTGGTCGGGGGTGCGACCGATGACCAGGCTCATCCCCTCGAAACGCTGGCCCGTGCATTCGCCGCCTCCATCGGCATTCTTGCAGTGCTCGGACTGGTGGCGCACGTCACGCGCGGTTCCCTGCACCTGGTCATGGCGGAACTGCTGGCGGTCACACTCATCCTGGCCTTGGTGGCTCCCGCGCGCCGTAAACGGATCACGACCGGCTGGACGCGAGCGTCCTCGACCTTGGTGGCCCTGATCATCGTCGTGGTCTGCGTCATGGCCGCAGGCGGTGAGAACATCGCCCGCGATCGCATGTGGTATCTGGCGTACGCCGCGCGGCTGCCGTTGAACGAAACCTTGTCGTGGAGCGAACCTTTCTTCGGCGGGCCGGTGTGGATCCACCGCTTCATCGCCAACGGGTGGATACTGGCTCTTTCGGCGTGGGCCGAGCTGGGGAACTTGCCCACGCCGGCGATCTTCCAGCGCGTCGCCCCCGTCCTCCTGAGCGCCCTACTTGTGGCATCGCATCTTTCCTTTTCACGCGCCCTGTTCGGCGCCGGCAACCGCGCGGTGATGGGGCTCGTCTGCACACTGGCCGTTTTCTTCGCGACGTCCTTCCCGTTCATGTCACCGACCCACCACGCGTTCTTCGACCGTATCGCCGAGGACAAGTTCGTCGCACTCATGGTGTTGCTGCCCGTACTGTTGGCGTTCCTGCTCGACTACATGAGACAAGCCGACGCCAATCCCCTTCGCGGCCTGCCTCTGCTGTGCGCGCTCGCAGGGGCCTTGGCGTTGACCCACGCGCTCATCTACCTACTGGCGATCCTGGGCTTCCTGGCCTGGTGGGCCTGGGCGCTGCTCAACCGAAATCCGTTGCCGCTGCTGCGTTCGGCATTGGTCGCAATCGTAATCCTGGGGGCCGCGGCACCGCCCGCATGGTTCGGACACCGTGCGGTCCACCAGCAACTGCGATCGCCGGCCCACGAAAACATCTACGGACAGAACAAGACGCACCCCATCGTTCGCGCCCACGTTCGCATGGACCGCCTCGTGGAGTTCGAGCCGGGAGGTCCGATCGCCAACCCGCGCCTCATCGCCGAGCCCTTACTTGCGCTGGCGATGCTCGGGGTACTGGCGTGTCTTACACGCAGGCGAGAACCTTGGTCGGCACTGCTGGTCTCCAACGCTCTGGGAGGCATGGCTCTCGCCTACTGTCCGTGGATCGCCCCCGCCTTCGGAGAGGCGGTGCTTCCCTGGATGATCTATCGGGGCCTGTGGCTGGTCCCGTTCGGAGCTTTGTTGGCTGCGGCCGTGCTCGAGGGATCGCGCGCCATCGCTCCGGTCGGCGCCTCGACGCGGGGCCCGGCTCTACTCGCGGTGCTGCTCATCGTCTTTCTCTCCTTCGACAAGCTACCTGTGGACCGGCTGGATCCGCGGTCCTTGTGGCGGATCAACACCGAGCTGGGCTTCGGCCGCGACACCGAGGAACTGTTCACCGAACTGCGCAAGCTTCCGTCCTGGTCTGTCATCGCCACCGGTAGCGGATTGTCGGAATTGATACCCGCGCATACCGGCCGGCATGTTGCAGCCATCTCCGACCGCGGCACCGTCGTGTTCGCCGGACCGCGTCCGCGCAGCGAGAAAAGACTGCGGGCCATCGCCGCGGTCGTAGGCTTGCGCGGAGGGAGCCTGAAGCTCAGGAACCAACTGGCGGCACGTTACAACGTCACTCATGTCGTCTATGCCGGCGGCAAATGCGACCGGAAGTCCATAGAGATATTCAGCAACGACAGCTACACGCTCTGCGCCGAACCTACGCGTCGCTCTCGAGTGTCGCGGCTGCTCAGGTCGACTGCCACGGCCGGCTCGGAGCCGAGTAGGAGCAAGGTTGCCGCGATAGACGACGGCTTGAGCTGCCGGCCGGCGCCCGATTCGATGGACGAGGATTCCGGAGTACGAAGTTGGCGGCGCGGTTCACGGTGGAGCGCAGAAAACGTCGCCATAGATTGTCTCGCTACATTCGAAGAGCCGGTCAACGGCCTGAAGCTGAGGGTGGAACTGGCTCTCCCCCACGCTCACGAAGCCGTCGTCTACAGGATCAGAACACGCACCTCTTCAGGCACGTCGCTCAAACGACAGGGGGCGTTGGAGTTCAAAGGCAACCCTTACGGGGAGCTCGAGCTGCCGGGACACTGGGTAGAAAAGGTCAGGGTGAGGCTGGCGCCCGCCTACCTCCCCTACCTGAACGTCAGAACTCTGGAGTTGCTAGGCGATCAGACTGCCGACTGAGCGGCCTGGGTGTCGCTGAAGGAGAATCCGAGCCACTCGCGCTCGTCTTCCTTGATCTCTTCCCAGACTTCCTGCTCGGCCTCACGATAACGGGCGAGCGTATCTTTGACTTTCTGCTCCTCGCCTTTTTCCCGCGCCATCTTGAGCATCCACTCTTCCATCCAGGAGATGTGCCAAGTCTCGTCCTTGGTAACGGCGTTGAGCACCGCTCGAGTCTTGTCGTCGCACAAGGGACTGGCCAGGTGCTCTTTGTAACGGGCCTCGGCGCGCTGCTCGACGACGACCGTCAACGCGAACAGGTCGATGATCGAACGCGGGATTCCCAGAGCTTGCCCCAACCGGCGCTGGTAACCGTCGGGCACGGGCACGGGCAGACCACCCTCGTCTTTGATGCGCTTGGTCCACAACCAGGCGTGGCGAGTCTCGTCGTCGACGTGGCGCGAGAACAATACTTGAGCTTCCGGGTCGTCAACCCTCTGCATCATGCGCATGAGCAAGCCGCAGCCCCGCGTCTCTGCATCGCGGTAGTAGCTGAACAGCTTTATCAAGCCTTCGGAATCCAGCGCCATAGTCGTGCGTCCTCCTTGGTACCCGCTGCGACGAGCGGAAATTCTCCCACGAAAGACTCACAAAATGAAGCCTGTCGCTCTGTCTACCGTTCACCCGCCGCCCGCGACCCGAGCGGTAGCCGGAAGACCGGCCTCCAGAGTTCTGTCCGCGGATCGCTCCCGCATCCGGCCGGCCTGCGCATCAGGCCTCCGCTCCGGCTCTTGGGCAAAATCCAAGTGCTCTCCCCGGAACTCGGGCGAGAAAACCAACAGCGTCCCCGAGATCAGCGTCGTCAACCCCGCAGCAACAAAGACAGCCGGATAGCCGACTGCGTCCGCCAGTACACCAAAGACGACAACTCCCAGACCAAGCCCCCCATAGAAGGAGCCGGTGAACAGAGCCATCACCCTGCCCTTGCGGTCCGCACCCGCACCGGAAATCGCTATGGCGTTGAAGGCCGGAAAGAACAGGCCGTGGGCCAATCCCAACGCCGCCCCGACGATCTCGAGAAGCCCGGGCTCGAGGCCGGCCGTCGACAATACGACGACCGTATAAAGGTTAAGCGAAAACACCGACACACGAAATCGCCCCAACCTGTCGGTGAGCCGGCCCACGCTGAGTCTGACGGCGATGGCAACCGCGGAGTAGGCGGCGAAGAAACCGCTGATGTCATTGCGCCCCAGCTCCAGCGCAAAGGGCTGGGCGAAGGTGAACATGACACCGAACGCCGCCCCCAGAGAAGCCGTTATCAATGCGTAGTGGCGCATCCTGGCGTCCGCCATCATCGGCAAGAGTCCTTCGCGGTCGGCATCCCGCGCGGCAGCTCTGGGCGGAGCGGCGAAGGTGAACGACAGACCGGCAGCCGCAGCTGCGAACAACGCCGCGAGCAAGAAGACAGGAGCCCAGCCGTGTGAGGCCGCCAACGGTTCGACGATCACGGGGGCCACGGCGTTCATGGCCAGCATGCTGCCCCCGACCAAACCCAGCGCCTCGCTCAGCCTCGGAGCGGGGGCCATGTCGGCGGTCAAGGTACCGATGGCCGTGAGCACGGCGGCAAAAGACGCCCCTTGAGCAGCCCTGAGCGCGACCAGCGTGAAGCCGTAGCTATCGACGATGGTGAACGCCAGAGACGAAACGGCCATCACTGCAGAGCCGGCAGAGATCATGAAACGGCGGTCGAGACTGTCTACCCAGCGCGCAACCGCGGGCACTGCGGCGACGGTGGCGACACCGAAAGCGGACGTGACCATGCCGATCTCGGCCGGGCCCGTAGCCAGTTCCGAAACCATGAACTTCGGCAGCAGATTGTAGGTCGACAGCGCGAATCCGTAGGCCGAACTGGCCAACAAGGCGCGCGTCATCGCCGGGCTGAAGAGCACGGGGCGCCTGCGGCTCTGCGCCGGCGACATGCCCCGTCGTCGACGTGGGGATCTCGTTTGTTGCTCGCTCATTGCATTGCTCCGGCCGCCGAGAGCCGGGGATCTTTGTCGAGCGGGCAACAAAAAACCCTCCGGCCGGCTTCGGCGGGAGGGTTCCAAGTTCGTGTCTGGTCGCTTGTGCTATCCGACCGGAACCCCTCCCACGCAGGTGCGCGCCTTCGTCCACGACGCGGGCTTGAGCGCTACAGCTACGTAGAGATGATTCATGGTCATGAATCTCTTCTACACAGCCTCCTGTCCGGCGTCAATCGAAAAATGGCCCGCATTGCTGGCGTCTACGTTGATGTCCGATTATGGCCAGACTCTGGAACCGTCAGAGGTTATGTAAGGGTCATCATGCTCGATCAGGACGCATGCTACCGGGCGCTTCGAACGCGCGACGCGCGTTTCGACGGTCGCTTCTTCACCGCTGTGCGCTCTACCGGCATCTATTGCCGCCCCATCTGTCCGGCGAGAACTCCGCGCCGGGAGAATTGCATCTTCGTTCCGTGCGCCGCCGCCGCTCAAGAGCAGGGATATCGCCCTTGTCTCCGCTGCCGGCCGGAAGCTTCGCCCGGAACACCAGCATGGCTGGGTACCTCGGCTACCGTCTCCAGGGCTCTTCGCTTGATCGCCGACGGAGTCCTCGACAACGGCGGGGTTGAAGAGCTGTCCGAGCGCCTGGGAGTCGGCGATCGTCATCTGCGCCGGCTTTTCATGCAGCATCTCGGAGCCTCGCCCGTAGCAGTTGCCCAAACACGGCGGATACTTTTCGCGAAGAAGCTCATCGACGAAACCGCCCTGCCTATGACCGAGATCGCGTTCGGCTCCGGCTTTGCCAGCATCAGGCGTTTCAACGACGCCATCAAAAAGACCTACGGCAAGAATCCCAGCGAGCTGCGTCGCGCCGGTGCCGAGACCGCCGCTGCCGACAATCCGGATCTGAACTTGATCCTTCCATACCGGGCTCCCTACGAGTGGAGATCGATGCTGTCCTACCTCGGCGGACGTGCGACGCCGGGAGTGGAGGCCGTATCGGGTGATCGCTATCTGCGTACGATCACCCTCACCGGCGCTCGAGGCGAGGTCAGCGGCATCGTCGAAGTCGGTTCCGTGAAGGGAAGCGACCATCTGCTGGCGCGCATACGCCTGAGTGACACGGCCGTGCTCATCCAGGTAGCCGAGAGGCTGCGCAGGATATTCGATCTCGGCGCCGACCCCGGCGCGATCCGCTCTCAGCTTCGCGGCGACAAGACTCTCGAACGGGCCGTCGCCGACGCACCGGGCCTGAGAGTGCCGGGCTCTTGGAGCGGCTTCGAGCTTGCCGTGCGCGCCGTGCTCGGTCAGCAAGTGAGCGTCAAGGGCGCCACCACCCTGGCCGGCCGTGTAGCACGAAGCTACGGTCGGGCTCTCGAGATCAGTGATCCCGCCGGTGAAGAGGCCGGCCTCACGCACGAGTTTCCGTCCCCACGAGTGCTGGCCGATTCCGATCTCACCGAGGTCGGCGTGATCCGTGCGCGCGCGCAGGCGATCAGATCCCTGGCACGCGCCGTCGCCGACGGCCGCATCGACCTCGATGTCTCACGCGGCCTCGACGAAACCGTCGAGGAGCTTCAAGCGCTTCCGGGCATCGGAGAGTGGACGGCTCAGTACATAGCGATGCGCGCTCTTCGCGAACCCGATGCTTTCCCGGCGGGCGATCTCGGTCTGCAACGCGCCCTGCAGAACGGCCCGCGGCGTCCGAGCGCGAAGCAAGTGCGCGAGCGCGCCGAATCATGGAGGCCGTGGCGCGCCTACGCAGCCATGCATCTCTGGAAGATGGAGGGAAAACGAAATGCAACTCGATCTTGACCGTGTAGAGTCCCCGATCGGCAACGTGCTCGTGGTCGGCAACGGCCGTTGCGTCTACGCTCTGGACTTCGAAGACTGCGAAGACCGCATGATGAAACTTCTACAGGCCCACTTCGGAACGGTGGAACTCGTGGAAAACTCCTCACCGTCCAAGCAGGCCGAACAAGTCCGCCGCTATCTCGATGGGAATCTCGAAGCTCTCGACCGGATCGAAGTGAAAACGGGCGGCACGCCGTTCCAACGCGAGGTGTGGTCGGCGCTGCGCAAGATCCCCGCCGGCAAGACCGCTTCCTACGCAGATATCGCTCGCAAGATCGGCCGCGGTAAAGCCGCGCGTGCCGTCGGCGCAGCCAACGGCAGCAATCCTGTCGTGCTGGTAGTCCCCTGCCACCGAGTGATCAGCGCCGACGGAACCCTGGGTGGCTACGGAGGCGGACTCGACCGTAAGCGCTGGCTGCTGCGTCACGAAGGGTGCCGTGCGTGAGGTCGCACCGCGCTACTCAGACCAATCCGTGACGGGCAGCGAAAGGATCGTGGGCCGGATCGCGGCTCCACTCGTACTCGGCCGCAAGGGCCAGGGCTTTGGCAGCCTCGACGGAGACGAGTCGGGATATCATCGCCAAGGCCATATCGATCCCGGCCGATACTCCCGATGATGTCCAGAACTTGCCGTCCTGAACCCAGCGCGCCTGTCTGACCCAGTCGACGGCCGGGCCCTGTTCACACACCCAAGCGAAAGCTCTCTTGTTGGTAGTCGCGCGGCGTCCATCGAGGCTTCCCGTGCGGGCCAGCAGCGCGGCTCCCGTGCAGACGGTGGCAACGACTTCGGCCAGCCCAGCCCTCTGTCCGAGCCAGCCGATCAATGCTTCGTTGTCGACTTCCTCGCGCGTTCCCAGACCACCGGGAACGAGAAGCACGTCGAGGTCGGGAGCGTGATCGAGGCTATGGTCGATCTCGAGTACAACCCCCTGCCTGCTGCTCACCGGCGCAGAGGACCTTGCAACGGTCACGATCTCGTATGTGTCGGGAAGATTGCCGAACATCTGCAGGGGTCCGCATACGTCGAGGAGTTCGAAGTCGGGAAACAGCAACACACCCAAACGTTTGATATCGTCCATCAAGAAAACTCCCCTGGCGATGCGGCTGGCTCCGGCGCAAACCGCGGCAACGCAAGCTGATACTTCGAGCCGGCGCGAACCGGGCGAGGATAGCTCCCCATATACAATGTCGCCATCCAGCGCGGGCTCGCCTCCAGCGGGAAGCCCGGGTTCGTAGGCCCGGGAACCCGTCGGCACGCGGGCTTTGTAATTCAGACTAAATCGGTCTAGTATCCCGCGCTGAGGAGAAGCCCCCATGCAGCATGTCGAACTGAAGCGCGACTGTCAGGCCGTCCAGATTCCGATCGGCGATGTAGCCGAATTGGAGAAAGGCACCGAGGTTACGATCGTGCAGTCCCTCGGCGGAACCTACACCGTTCAGGTGCCGGTGCTCGGGGGATTGTTTCGCATCGCCGGCCAGGACGCCGACGCCCTCGGCTTGGAAGTTCCCGAAGAGGCGAAGATCGAACCCGGCGGCACCCTCGAGGAAACCGTGTGGTCGGCACTTCGCACATGCTACGACCCGGAGATTCCTGTCAACATTGTCGACCTCGGTCTCATCTACGATCTTCGCGTAATGCCTGACGACAACGGTGGCAACCGTGTCGAGGTCAAGATGACTCTTACCGCCCCGGGCTGCGGCATGGGCGCGGCCATCGCCGGCGACGCGCAAATGAAGATCGCCGGCCTGTCCGAGGTCAGCAGCGCTCAGGTCGACATCGTCTGGGAACCTCTATGGGGACCGCAGATGATGTCGGAGGAAGCCCGCCGCAAACTCGGCATCGGCTGACGCCGAGGCTGCCCATCCCGGTCGCGTTAGCTCCTCAACGAATCTAGTCTTGGTCCGGCTTTCAGGCCTGCGACCGATGCCCGCACAGACCGACGCGACCACCCTCGACAGGTTCGAGCGCCCCATGCGAGATCTCCGCATCTCGGTGACGGACCGCTGCAATTTCCGCTGCCCCTACTGCATGCCCGCCGAGATCTACGGCGACCGTTACGAGTTCATGCCGCGGCCGGATCTGCTGACCTACGAAGAAATCGAGAGGATAGCGCGCATCACCGCCGAGCTCGGCGTGAAAAAGATTCGCATAACCGGCGGCGAACCCCTACTGAGAACGGAGCTGCCCTCGCTCATCGCCAAGCTCGCCGACATCGACGGCATCGAAGACCTCGCCTTGACCACCAACGGTTATCTCTTGCCGGAACTGGCCGTCTCTCTACGCAAAGCCGGCCTTCAACGGCTGACGGTCAGCGTCGACGCGCTCGATCCCGAGGTGTTCAAGAAGATGAACGGGCGCAACTATCCCGTCGAAAAAGTCATGGCGGGCATCGAAGCGGCCGAAGCCGCCGGATTCAGCCCGTTGAAGATCAATTGCATGGTTCAACGCGGCGTCAACGATCACTGCCTCGTCGAACTGGCGCGCTACTTCAAGGAACGCGGTCACATCATGCGCTTCATCGAGTACATGGACGTCGGCACGCTCAACGGCTGGCACGCCGACGACGTGGTATCCGCCAAGGAAATACACGCCGCGATAGACGCGGAGATGCCGCTGGAGCCGGCCGATCCCAACTACGCAGGCGAAGTGTCGAGGCGCTACAAGTACAAGGACGGGTCTGGTGAGATCGGCCTGATCGCCTCGGTGAGCCAGCCCTTCTGCGGCGGCTGCACGAGAGCAAGGCTCTCCACCGACGGCCAGTTGATCACCTGCCTGTTCGCGGATACCGGACGCGACCTGCGGGGCCCGATGCGAAGCGGCGCCGACGACGAAGAGCTGTCTCAGATCGTCCAAGGGACCTGGGCGATGCGTGAGGACCGGTATTCGGAAGAGCGGGCCGGTCTCGGCGGGCGCAGCTCCAAGATCGAGATGTATCAAATCGGCGGATGACCGGGTTTCCAGGAAAGGAGACGAGACAATGATCGAGGCATCGGAACGCTACGAGAAGAAGCGAGCGACGGTGAAGGGCAAATCGATGGCCTACGTGGAAACGGGCCAAGGCGATCCCATCGTCTTCCTCCACGGCAACCCCACCTCTTCCTACTTGTGGCGCAACATCATACCCCACCTCGAAGGCCAGGGCCGCTGCATCGCCCCCGATCTCATCGGTATGGGCGACTCGGACAAACTCGACGACAGCGGCCCCGGCAGATACCGCTTCGTCGAGCATCGTGAATACCTCGACGCCTTGCTCGAAACTTTGGGTGTGACCGACAAGGTGACCTTCGTTATCCACGATTGGGGGTCGGCGCTCGGATTCGACTGGTCCAACCGCCACAGGGACAGCGTAAAGGGGATTGCATACATGGAGGCCATCCTTCTTCCCCTGACCTGGGCCGACTGGCCCGAGGTCGTCAAGCCGGTGTTCCAGGGTTTCCGCTCTCCTGCGGGCGAGACGATGGTGCTCGAGCAAAACACTTTCGTCGAACAGGTTCTGCCGGGCGCGGTGCTCCGCGGACTCACCGACGAGGAAATGAACGTCTACCGCCGCCCCTACCTCGAGGCCGGAGAAAGCAGGAGGCCGACGCTCACCTGGCCGCGCGAGATTCCCGTCGAGGGGGAGCCGGTTGACGTAGTGGAGATCGTGACGGAATACGGGAAGTGGCTGAGCGACGGCGCGTCACCGCCCAAGCTCTTCATAAACGCCGAGCCCGGAGCCATCCTCATCGGCAAGGCGAGAGAGTTCTGCCGCAGTTGGCCCAACCAGGTCGAAGTCACGGTCAAGGGCAGCCACTTCGTTCAAGAAGACTCCCCCGACGAAATCGGTAGGGCGATTTCGGATTGGTACGATACACTGGACTGATCGATGTTCGGATACTCCCACGCAAGCCTGTCGGTCGACGAGACGGGCATCGCATATCGGATCGCCGGCGCCGAAGACGCCGCGCCGATGATGTTACTGCACGGTTTCACCGGCAATAGCCGTAACTGGGCGCTGGTGGCGCCGCATCTCGTCGAAGCGGGCTTTCGTACACTGAGTCCCGACCATCCCGGTCACGGCAGGTCCGCCGCACCCGAAGATCCCGAGATCTACGGAATGGATGCACTGGCGCGTGCCCACCACGAGCTGGCATCGGACCTGGGCTTTTCACCGTCGGTGGTCGTCGGCCATTCGATGGGTGGCGCGGTAGCGGAGGAGTTCGCGATCGCGCATCCGGATTCCGTGCGCGCCCTGATCCTCGTCGACAGCGCCGGCGGCGGACAGACCGAGGACTGGATCAAAGGCCTCAATGCCCTGGTCTCGGACAATCGCCGCAGCATAGCGCGGGAACACGGGATGACCGGCCTCTACGACTACCAGGTCGAAAAGGGCTATCGCGATGTCAACCTGATACCCGAAGAGTACCGCAGCTTAGTGCGCGAGGAATTCGCACTGACCTCGACAACCGGGTACTTCAACTGCGCCGTCGGCATGCGCGACAGGCAGAGCAGCCTCGAAGCGCTGGCCGGTTTCAACAAGCCCACGCTGATAATGCGCGGCCGCGACGAAGACCCGAGCTTCATACGCATCTCCGAGGAACTGCACGAGACCATATCGGGCAGCCGCTACGAGATTATCGAGGGGGCGGGACACAACCCCCAGATCCAGGCTCCCGATCGCTTCGTGGAAGTCTTGTGCGACTTCCTCGATTCTCTCGACTAGACGACCGGCCGGCCCCGGGCTCAGCGCCGGGCGCTCACGATCCACGCCGCCGCATCCATAACGATACCGGCGTCGCTTTCGTGAGGAGCCAAGGAATCACGTACCGCCTCTACGACCCTGGCCTTGGTATCCTCGTCGACCGAGGGAAGCACTCTGGCCATCGGGCCCATCTCCATCATGAACCTCGCAGCTTCGTCGACGGACGCGCCAGCCGCGAGCGTCATGGCCGTGTCGTAGGGCGCCAGGTCGATATCGTTGAGGCCGCCCTTCTCGAGGACTTCGGTGAGGTGTCCCTCGTCGGCCAGGGAAAAAGGACCGGGAGCGTAGGGGTCCTTCGGGATCTCTATCTCGATGTGCTGCATGGCCGCCATGGTCGGGATCAACATCCATGGGTTCTGCTGGATGCTGCGCCAGCACACCAGGGAAAACCTGCCGTCAGGTGACAGTGCCGACCGCAGGTTGGCGAAGGCCGCGGGAGGGTCGGCAAAGAACATCATACCGAAGCGCGAGAAAATCAGATCGGCCCCGCCCTCCGCGAAAGCATGGGTCTGGGCATCGGCTTCCTCGAAACTCGCGTTGGTCACGCCGCCGGCACGCGCCGTTTCGGCGGCACGAGCGAGCATGGGAGCCGAGATGTCTACGCCCAACGCTCGGCCTTCGGGTCCGACCCTGCGTGCCAATTCCAGGGTGGTATCACCACAACCGCATCCGACATCGATGACGGATTCCCCGGCGCTTACACCGCCCGCGTCCATTGCGGCTTCGCCGAACTGCCGCAGCTGTTCGTCGAGCAAGTCTTGCAGCCTGACCCACTTCTCGCCGGCGTTGGCGTTCCAGTAGTCTATCTGTTCCTGGTTGGGTCCGGCCTGGCTCTCGGGGATGTCGCTCATGGATCCAGGTTGTCACAAAACGCCGCCGCCGTGACAAGCGGGGCGGCCGTCACTCGGCGGGAAGCGCGTCGGGCCTTCGCGGCTGGAGCGTTTCCAGAGCCTTTGCCACCGCTGCATGCGGTCCGTAGAGCACGACGAGATCGTGCTCCTGCAAGCGGGTGTCCCCGCCGAGGCTGCGTAGCGGTTCATCGTTTCGCACCAACGCCAGAATGGAAGCCCCCGTGCTCTGCTGGAAGGTGAGTTCAGCCAGGCTGCGACCACAGGCGGGGCTGTCGGCCATGACTTCGGCTGTTTCCATCACGCCGGCGCGGATGAGCCTCTCGATCTCGTCGAGAAGATCGCTGCCGAGATCGGGCCCGCGAAACGCCCTGTAGTGGGCAAGGCGGATGATCGACTCCTGCATCCGCGCGACATGGCGGGGCACTCCGAGGTTCATCAGCAAGCGCACGAACAATTCAATGGAGGCGGCGAACTCCGCGGGCACTACTTCGTCCGCCCCGAGCCGCTCGAGCTCTTCTATTTCGTCGACGCTATGGGCGCGCACGAGAATGCGCGCCTGCCCGTTCATCTGACGGGCCAGCGACACTATTCGCCTGGTGGCACTAGGATCGCTTACCGCCACTACCACCGCTCTGGCGCCGGCCGTTCCCAAAGAAGCCAGGACCGCTCTTCGCGAAGCATCCCCGAAGTGCACGGGCATGGCCTCGCGTTTTCCTTGGGCGACGTGCGACGGAGTCATGTCGACGGCCACGAAGGGAATCTTGGTTTCCTTTAGTACGCGTGCGACCGCGTGACCCGTGCGGTCGTAGCCGGCGACGACAACGTGACCTTCCAAGCTCGAGGGTTCCTGACTCACCGGCAGTTCGGTCTCGGCCAGACGCCTGGCCCACATTACCAGGAACGGAGTGGCGGCCATGGTCACGATCGCCGTGCCGAGGAAGGCTTGGGTCAGTTCGTCGCTCATCAAGTCGAGCTTGCCGGCCTCACGGGCCAGGACGAAAGAAAACTCTCCGATCTGAGCCAAGCCCAAACCGGCAAGGATACCCAAGCGCAAGGAGCGCCAACCTATGCCGACCACCAAGCCGCAAATCAGCCCTTTGATGAGCACTGCGAGCGCCATCAACACGAGAATCCCCGGGGAAGAGGCGAGCAGCTGGGGCTGGAAGATCATGCCCACACTGGTGAAGAACACCGCGATGAAGACGTCGCGAAGGGGGATCAGTTCCGCAAAGACTTGATGCGCGAAAGGGCTGTCGGACAGCGCCAGTCCGGCCAGGAACATTCCGATCGGCAGCGACAGGCCGAGCATGTGGGCACAGAGCGCCATCCCCATGGCCGTCAACACCGCCAGCAGAGGAAAGAGTTCGGGCGTGGCGGCATGGGCCACATACTCGAGAGCGCGCGGCAGTACCGTCCTGGCTATTATCATCAGCAATGCCACCGCTACGGCCGCACGCGAAAAGGCGAGCATCCCCGCCGACAACACGTCGTCTGCTGAACCCGAAAGCACCGGCAGGACCAGGATCATGGGCACCAGGGCCAGATCCTGGAACAACAGTATCCCCGTGGCCGCCTGCCCGTGGGGAGCGTCGATCTCACCCCGGTCCGAGTAGAGCTTGAAGACCATCGCGGTGCTCGACAGCGAAACCAGGAAGCCCGCAACCAGGGAAGTGGGCCAGTCGGCTCCGACCGTGTGGAAGGCAAGGGCCGTGAAGAAGACGCTGGCGCCGACTTGCACGGCGCCGCTGACCAGTAAGCGGCCGATGGTGCGCCGCAGCCGGTCGAGGGAGAATTCGATACCGACACCGAAGAGCAGCAGCGCGACACCGAGCTCGGCGAGTTCTTCGATGACCTCGGAGGTGGCGAGCAATCCCATCACTCCGGGGCCGGCGATCACGCCTGCAAGCAAGTAGGCGACCAACGGCGGGATGCGCAACAACCGGCCGACGGCGATGCCCGCGAAGGCTACGGCCAAAAGAACGACGAGATCGTAGACGAACACGCTCGCATATCCTGACGGCATTCGCGCAGGCGCGCAATGCGCACTTGTTTGACCGAGCGGGAGCCCGCATAACGCAAACATGGGCTCACTCCGGCAGGACTACATACTATGGGGCTCCGAGCTTTCGCCGTTTTCCCTGAAGGTCAGGGCCATGTGCGAATACGCCGGCCTGCCTTTCAGTTGGCAGCCCGGCGACGGCGGCTTCGTCGACAACCTCAAAATCTATAGGCGTATCGAGAAGCTCAAGGCGGGCAAGCTCGAGATGACCTACCCGCAGTTGACCGACCTCGACGATCTGCCCCTGGTTCCCTACCTGCTCGGGCGCGACGGCTCCAACTTCTACGACTCCACGGCCATCGCCGAATGGCTTGATCGCAATACTCTGACGTCCGACATGGCGCTGTTTCCGCAGGATCCCATAGTGCGCTTCGCCGCGGCCCTGATCGACGAGTACTTCGACGAGTTCGGCCTCTACATGGCCCACCACAACCGCTGGGTCACGTCGGCGCGGACCAACGATGCGGGCATGCGCGTAGCACGAGAGTTCGCGTCTCCCCTGCCCGGCATTCTCAAGCGGCGCTTCGCCGAGCGGTTCTCCGCACGCCAGGTACGAAGACTGCCCTATCTGTTCAGCGTCGCGCAGGAAGACGTTGGATACGACGACCTGCCGCCACTGCGCCGGCCTCCCTCACGTCCAGGCTTTCCTCCGACGCATCAGCTCCTCGATCACTGCTTCCTCAGATTGCTCGAGCGCATGGAGTTGATCCTCTCGGACCAGGAATTCCTTCTCGGCGATCGCTTCACGGTGGCCGACGCCGGCGCCTACGGCGCGCTGGGCATAAACGTCCATGACCCAGAAGCTTCGCAGATCATCGAGCTGAGAGCACCGTTGACCTATGCGTGGCTCAAGAGGATCGAGGCAGGAAAACTGAGCGGCCGGGGCACGGGGACTACAAGCCCGGCCGGCCTTTCTCTGTCGCGCAGGGCCCGCTTCCTGATCGAAGAGATCGGCAAGACTCTGGCGCCGCTGATGGAACAGAACGAAGCCGCCTACGAGGACCACCTTGCAAAGGGGGAGACCGTATTCAACGAGGCGGCCTTCGACCAGGACCGCAGTCTCTACGATGGCGAGCTATGCGGCGTGGCGTTTCGTGCCGTGGCCAAGACTTTTCAGGTGAAATCCTGGCGGCGCATCAAGAGCATGTGGTCGGAACTCCCGGCCGACTCCCGGGCCGGTTTTCCGGCCGTCATGCCCTGAGAAGTTCGCTGCCGAAGAGATACGCGCGGCATGGCCGCGGGTGTATCAACGGAGCGCCGCCGCTTATCCGGCCCGTTTCAGTGCCTCGCCGGTCTCGGCCGCTTCTCTCGTGGCAAGATCCAGCTGCAGACCGAAACCGTCGGCCATGCGCGTCAGGTAGTTGAAAATGCCCACCACATGGGCGACCTCGAGGCAGGCCTCGTCGTCGAAGCCCATGTCGCGCAAGGGCTGCCAATCGTCCTGACATACTTTGGTGGGATCACCCGACAGCTTCTCGGCGATTTCGCAGAGCGCTCGCTGGCGGTCGCCCAGCACCTTCACATCACGCCAGGTCTTGTTCTTGATGGCTTCGGCAAGCTCGCGAGAACCGTCCTCGACACGCAGAAACTCCGCGTGAGACTGAGTTCAATAGAAGCATTCCTGAGCCGACGCGGCCACGGAGGCTATCATTTCGCGCTCGTTGCGGGTGAGCTTGCCCGGCTCGAACATCACGTGTCTGAACAATGCGCTGAAGGCCATACCGAGACGCGGATGCGCCATCATGAGTCTGGCCATGGCCGGGATGAAGCCGAAGTTATAAGGACTGCCCGGCGGCACCAACGCTTCGAGTTCTTCCTGGCTCGGCAGATCCACCCAGGCTTCCGGTACGGGATGCAAACTCATCGGCTCACCTCTGCAGCATGCTGCGGGCGCCTTTGACCAAGTCCTCGCCCTTGAGCGTATAGTCGGGCACGGCTATCCCGCGCTGCACGCCCGGCCTCTCGGCCATGGTTTCGAGCCAGCGCGCGAGGTTGGGGAGATCGTCGATTTCCAGGCCCGCCCAGGGGTGAGCGCGGACCCACGGCCAACTGGCGATGTCCGCGATGCTGAACTCACCGACGATGTATTCGTTGTCCGCCAGCTGGCGATCCAACACACCGTAGAGACGCATGGTCTCGTTCTGGTAGCGGTCGATGGCGATCTGAATCTTTTCTTCCAGGTAACGGTAGAAGACGTTGGCCTGCCCTTGCATGGGGCCTATGCCGCCCATCTGAAACATCACCCACTGCAGCACCTCCGACCGGCCTTTGGCGTCGGCGGGGAGCAGGCGCCCTGTCTTCTCAGCCAGGTAGACGAGTATTGCCCCGGATTCGAAGACGGCGAAATCATCCTCGTCGCGATCTACGATCGCGGGGATGCGTCCGTTCGGATTGATCTTCAGATACTCAGGGTCGCGTTGATCGCCGGCCCCCAGATTCAGGGCATGCACCTCGTAGGGGAGTTCGAGTTCCTCCAGAACGATCGAGGCCTTCCATCCGTTAGGGGTTTGAGCGGTGTAGAGGTCTATCACGCCGTCTTCCTCCTTGTCGCAACGCGAATGCCCAAGCATATGCGCGGTTCTCACCTGTTGCCATCACGGAAACGGTCGTCGCACTAGACCTTTGGCCACGCCGGCGGGCCCCAGGGAATATACTTTAAGGATACTGGGCCTCCTGCATGGAGCGAAGGTGCGGACCGTGCTCGTCCGGAGACAGCGCGGAGCGGAGGCGTGGAGACGGCTAGATGCTGGGATTGAAGTTGAGGGAAGAGTTCCTGCGCCAAGCGCTCGAGGAAACAGCGGTCGAACTGACCGACAAGAAGGCCACAGGCGCCGCCCAACTCGCGGCGGGCGACTTCCTGGCGACGACTTTCCCCTCATCCCAAGCGCTGGCCGCGCTCGAGGCCGTCAGTCCCGGCAAAGCCGGCCCGGTGGTTCTCTGCGGACCTCGCGGCCTGGGCAAGTCTCACGTACTCGGCCTCGTCCACCACGCACTCACGGATTCCCAGGCGGTCACTCGATGGCTCGAAGGCTGGCAAAAGACCTGCGCACTGCGCGAAGGCATGGAGGTCATCACCGAGAACCTCCATGGCAAGAACTACAGGGCGATATGGGACCTGATCTTCAACTGGCATGTGCAGGGCGAATGGGCTCGCGGCCAGTGGGAGAAGCTCGGCGAGCACGGAACGCAGGTGCCTCCCTACGAGGTCATGGTCGAGCTGTTCAAGAAACGTCCCACCGCGTTGGTGCTCGACGAATACGATGCCTGGTTCGACGCACTCGGAGATAGCGATGAACCCAATCTACAGACCGCCGCGCTCGAGTTCCTCTATGTACTGGCCAAGGTCGCTCAAGATCACCCCGATCTTTTCGTTCTCGTTCTCGCCGTAGGTGACTCCGGCGCCGCGGCCGTCCAAGACCTCGACCCCGTAACCGTGGACTTCGCCCCGACGCCCGACTTCACCGACAGGCGCGGGCTTCTTCTCTTCAAGATGTTCGAGAACCGCGCGGGAATCGACGAAAGCGAGATAAGGAACGCCCTTTCGACCCACGTAGCCGAGTTCATCCGCCTGAAGAAGGTCGCCGCCGGCGATGAGGGCGGCGTGTGGCAGTCTTTCGTTGAAGCATGGCCGTTCAGTCCCGCTCTCCTCGATGTGGCAAGCAAGCGTTTCGAGCATCCGGGATTGTTCGTACGCTTCTTGGCTGTACTGTTCGAGCAGAACTCCGGCAGCAGACCGGTCATTACTCCGGCGGCAATCGCGATCGGCGACGAAGGCGGCAGATTGGCGGAACTCTTCGACTCGAGCGCCGACAAAGGCGACAAATCGCTTCTAGGCATCGCGCGCGACAACCTCGACGCCTTGGCGGCATCGGCCTCTTCCGAAGATGTCCCGCCCTGCGGCTGGGAAGCTGTGGTCAGCTCCCTGTGGCTGAGGTCTTTGTCCGCATCGGGAGCAGACCCTAGCGATCTTCAGACCGACGTCACAGGCGAAAAAGCGCAGGCCGACGATGACTTTGCCCGCAGCCTCGCCGCCCTGACCGAAAACTGCGTGAACGTCCACGAGCGTGACGGTCTGCTCGTGCTCGAAAACGCACCCAACCGCGAAACGCGCCTTCGCAAGGAAGCGGCTTGCGACGGAAACTTCCCGGGCGGGGCCGATCGCCTTGAGCTGATCAGCGAAATCAAACACGTCATCGGCAGCGTCGATCGCGTCGAAAAGATGTTCAATCTCGTGGTGCTGCCGAAGACCTGGCTCACCGATCCTTGGAGCCGCCTCGAAGAGTCGGAACGCCCGGCCTGCTGGGACGCCCGCATAACACTCGTCGTGATCCCCGAGGCCTCGGAGAAACTCGAGGGCCAATTGGGAGAGTGGCTCGAGGCTCATGTGGCCGAGCGCCGTAACACCGTCAGGTTCCTGCTTCCTAGTGCCAAGAAAGAAAACATCTTCGAGGATCCCGACCTACAGTGTCTCGTGCGCTCAAAGATGCTCGCGGCCGCGTGGCAAGCTGAAGATCCCGAGTACAAGAAACTGGAGCAGCGCTGTCAGCGAGAACTTCGCGCCGTCATCCGCAAGGTCTTTACACGCTTCGCCATCCTCGACGTCTGGAACGGCGACGATGCCTCGAAGTCCAAGTTCCACATCGTGAGACAGCGAGCCCGGGGAGCCAAGCTACCGGAGGCCGTAGACGAATACGTGCGCGACACCCTCTTCGATCCTAACGCGTTCGAAGCGCTGCTACTGACACTGGCGAGGAACTCGACCACGGTAACTCAGTTGCTAGAGGCGGTGCGTGAACCGCGCCCGAACCAGGAGCACTGCATCCCTTGGATCGGCGAGGACGCCCTGAAGGAAAAAATTGCCGAAGCGTGCGCAAGCGGGAAGGTCGACATCGACACGGCCGGTGGAGAGCTGATAAGGGCTCGCGACGACTCGGCGGAAGAGGCTGTCTGGACCAAGATCCGCGAGCAACTCGAAGACAATACCAAGCTCGGAGACGTCAAGATCCTGTTGCCCAAGCCGAGCAGCATTGCCGAAGCGGCCACGGACTTCGACAGTGCCGAAGCCGGCTTCGAGGCCGGTGATGCCGGCGACTTGGGCGATCTGGGCAGAACCGTGGACTTCGAGCCCGCACCGGAATTGGCTTCGAGCATCGCAGGCGACAAATCAGGGTTCGTCGTGCCGGACGAGGACTCCGGCGTTCAAGCCGCCCCTGAAATCGCTTCGAGTGCCACAGCCGGAACCGCGGCGGCCGGCGCTTGTGATGAGCCCGCGACCGGCGCCTTCGATGCCGCAGCCGAGGCCGTCACCGACCCTGTCGACGAGACACCTTGCCCGGGACCGGTCGGCGGCGGAAGCAATTTCAAGCTCTACCATACGCCGCCGGTGTCGTTGGCCACTCTGCTGCGCAACATCGACGGCTGGGAGATCAACGATCGCACCGTGGTCGAGCGCTTCATGGTGAAGGTCGAGAAGCTCACGGGTGCACAACTGAAGCGTCTGTTGCGTCACCTACCCGAAGAGCTCGACATCTCGATTACACTCCAGAAGCTCGAGGACTGATCCGCCCCCCGATCGAGTCGCTTTCGCCTGGACAAATCCGCGCCACCCGCGTTATGTAGCCGTTCGGCATTCTTCCGATGGCTGGCAGCGGCGACAACCTAGAGCTCTACCAGTTCTGCTTCTCTCATTTCAACGAGAAAGCCAGATGGGCTCTCGACTTCAAAGGACTCTCCCACCTGCGCCACTCCTTGCTCCCCGGCCCTCACGCCCGCACGGCGAAACGGCTGACCGGGCAAACCGCCGTGCCGATCCTGACGATCGGCGGCAACGCCATCGCCGGCACTGCCAAGATCATCGACCGCCTCGAGGAGGTCTACCCCGAGCCTCCCTTGTATCCGGCCGATCCACAGCAGCGACGGCGCGCCCTGGAGATACAGGATTGGTTCGACACCAAAGTAGGGGCGCAAATACGTTGCGCGCTCTTCTTCGAGCTGAGCAACGACATCGGCTACTTCGCCGACATCTTTTCCTCGCGCCAGCCTTACCCGGTGCGAGCCGTGTACAAGCTGCTCTTTCCGTTCATCGCCCGCGTCATACGCAGCAACCTGAAGGTGAACGACATCTCTGCGGCGCGCGGGCGTGATGCCACCCAGGCGGCCCTGGACTTCGTCGAGCGCAACAGCAGGGAGACGGGATACCTCGTCGGGGACAGCTTCACGGTCGCCGACCTGGCTGCCGCATCATTGTTGATGCTGACCACGTTTCCGCCGGAGCTACAGACTCCATTGCCGAAGCGGCGGAGCATGGTGATGCGTCAGTGGATCGAAAACTGGGAAGGGCACCCGGGAACCGAGTGGGTGCGCGAGATGTACAGGCGGCACAGGGGCAAGTCGGCGGAAATGGCCGCCTGAGTCATGCAGCCCGGGCGGCGCGCCTGCTCCGGGCTGCTTTGTCGTTCACGCGTCGCCGATCACGGCGTCGAGCTTCTCGCTGAGCACTCCTTTCGGGTGTGCGCCGACCACGTGGTCGACTACGTCACCGTACTTGAACACCAGCAACGAGGGTATCGAACGGATCCCGTACTCTTTGGCAAGCACCGGGTTCTCATCGACGTTGACCTTGCCGATCACCGCCCTGCCCTCGTACTCTTCGGCGAGCTCTTCGACTACGGGACCGACTGCACGGCAGGGGCCGCACCACTGAGCCCAGAAATCGACCAGTACGGGCTTGGCCGACTCGAGCACTTCGGCCCGGAAGTTGTCATCGGTGAGTGTCACATACTTGCTTTGTTCGGACATTGTCTTGTTTCTCCTTATCTCTCATCCGCCGGCCTGAAGAACTTTCCCATCAGCAGGCCGACAACTTGTTCGAGCGGCCGCTTGGACTTGACCACTTTCATTCTCAAGACCGCTCCTTCCCAAGCATTTACCAACAGTTCGGCGAGCTCACCGGCTGATACATCCGAGCGCACCGTGCCCTCACGCTGACCGCGCGCGAGGACGTCGCGGTACTTGCGGCCCATGGCCTCCATCGCTTCGGCGGCCGCGTGGCGACACACCTCGCTGCTTTCGGCAACCTCGGCGGCGAGGTTGCCGAAGATACAGCCTTCGCGAAACTCGCTCTCCTCGCAGTGACAGCCCTGGCGCTCGAAACACTCGGCGATCAGTTGCAGGGCCTCCACATCGTCCCGGGCCAACTGCGCATCGAGTTCGTCCATCGTAAGGGCGGCACTGAAGCGGATGACCTCGCGCGCGAAATGCTCCTTGCTGTCGAAGTAGTTGTAGAAGGAGCCCTTGGGCACCTTCACGCTGTCGACGACCTCCTGAATTCCCGTGCCGTGATAACCCTTTTCCATGAGCATCACGGCACCGCGGGCCAGAAGAAGGCGGCGCTTCTCTTCACCTCTGGGCGTCTTGGCCATCGTTTCCATGCCAGGAATAATATGACCGGTCGTCTTATATGTCAAGGGAAAATCCTGGCGGGTATCAAGTCTTTGTAATTACTGAGGAATTACGCCGCTAGGCGGCGTCGGACTGGGCCTGGCCGGTGCTTTCCGCCGGCGAGGTGGCCTGATCGACGCGACGGTAGAACTCCAGCAGGGCCGGCCTCTCTGCCAGCAGGTCCTCGGCTTGCGGGGTCGGTCCGCTCTTCAACGTTCTGAGCTGACCGAAGATCGCAAGGTCGGCGACGCTCAAGTCGTCGGCGAAGAAGAAGGGGCCGTCGCCCAACCACACGAGCAACTCGTCGAAGCGTCGCCCCAATTCGTCAACGACGACTTCCAGCGGAAGTCTGGCCAGCCCCTGAGCGCGGGCCTGGGCGGAGATCTGTCGCCGCAGGAAGACACCGAGCACGGGCCTCAGCAGTGTAGGCGCCTGGATGTCGTCGAGCAGCTGCTCGACCGTGTCGGGAGTGTTGATCTCCTGCCAGCGTAGGCCCATCGCATACCAGTAGAGTGATTCATCCGACCAGTCTTCGAGAAAGGTCTGTCGAGCCGCCATCCTGGTGTTGCTCGAAACCAGTGGCGGATCGGGGAAGCGCTTGTTCAGCTCCCTGACGATCAAGGTCGAGTCGTAGATACGCACGCCATCGATCTCCAGGACCGGCATCTTGCCGGTCTGAGGATTCCAACTCTTGAAGTCGCCCGGGGAACGGAACGGAACCATCTCGCAATCCACCCCCTTGTATTGCAGCGCTCGGTACGACTTCTCGACGAACGGAGACAAGCGCGAACCGAACAGTTTCACTGTGCTCATCCTTTACCCCTCCCTGGATAGATCGGCGCGCTCAGGCGCAGGAACCGCAACTGGCTTCGGCGTCGCAGCGCTTGGCATCGAAGGCCTTGGCCTGGGCGTCATCCCACGCTGCGGCAAAGGCCGGGTTCTTGCGGCGGTGATTATAGAAACTCGCCCGCGACTTACC
The DNA here is from genome assembly GCA_028278325.1 of Candidatus Binatia bacterium. Classification (GTDB taxonomy): domain Bacteria; phylum Desulfobacterota; class Binatia; order UBA1149; family JAJCZL01; genus JANQEO01. The sequence continues at coordinate 77,000 of JANQEO010000151.1, read as the reverse complement.
GGCACGCAACGCAGCACGGCTCACATTACCGTGATTGGCCAGCGAGGTCAGGAATTTGCAGCGCATCGAAGCCGAAAGACGGCTGTGGCCGTTGGGAATCCTTTCACTGGCTCTCTTCCAGGCGGCCGCGAAAAGAGCATCCTTCTGGCGGTGTTCGTAAAGGCAGGCGCGCGATCGACGGATTCGCTCTGCCGCCCACGAAACGTTTCCGTAGCGGCCAAGGTGCTCGAGGAAGATGCGCTTGCTTTCGGCGTCCAGGGGCGCGGTCGCACCTGAGCCGGTCTCAGCCTCTCGGGGCTGCGCACCTTGGTCGTTGTCACCAGAGGAAGCGGGGGTCAATTGTTCCCAATCAAACGTCATCGTTCCGATCTCCTTCGTCAGCGCAGACATTGCAACGCTGAATCGACTATGTCGTCCAACACCGCCGGCTCGTTCTTCGCTTTTCCGAGCAGGCGCAGGCCCTGCATGGTGGCCACCAGAAATCTTGCCAAAGCTCGCGGCCGCTTGGCCGCGTCGAGGTCTCCGTCGGCTTGAGCACGGGTCAGAGCTCTGAAGTATGCATCTTCGAGACCATCGAAGGTGCGATTGATGACCGCACTCGCCTCCGGATCACCACCGCCGAGTTCGGCGGCCGAATTCGTGATCAAACACCCTCTGCGACCTTCGGAGCTCATGGCCTTCTCGGCCACGTCCCGGAATACGGTCCGGATCTCATCGAGGGGACGCTCGGCGTGGTCGAGCCTGTGGGAAAAGTAGGCTACGACCTCGTCGCCGTAAGCCGACAAAGACTGGATGAACAGGGAGTGCTTGTCGCCGTAGGTGGCATACATGCTGCCCCGGCCGATGCCCATGCGCTCGGTGAGCGTGTCCATCGAAGCGGCTCCATAGCCGTGCTCTCGAAAACACGACATGGCGGCCTGCAGAGCCTTGATCGGGCAGAATTCCTTTGAGCGAGCCATCGGCTTGGTCGCTTATAGACGATTCTGGAACGAGCAGTCAAGAATGTTTTCGCTGTTCGCCCGCAGCCTAGCGCCGCAAATAGCTGAAAAGACTGGATATAGCTGCGCGTACTCGGAGTCTGCTCACGAGGGCCAGCAAGGGACCGCCGCCCGGCCTACCTGCGAGGGTGGGCCGAGGCAGTGGCAAAGGAAGTACGATCAGTCGAAGCGCGTCAGCTTCCAACCCCTCGGGACGGCCTGCCACTCCGTGTGGAGGAAGCCGCCCTCGGTCCCGGTCGTGACGTGCGTCGTCATGAGGGGAACCGTGGCGGCGGAAAAGTCGCCATAGGCTCTCACAATGAAGACCAGGTTCGGCAACCCGTCCCTGGTTCCAACGCGCAGCTTGACGGTCTTGAGCCCGTTTCTGATGCCGCCGGTCTTCTTTGCCGTCCTGTCCTTGAACTTCCACTGGTCCTTGCCAGCTTTCTTGATCAGGTCCCCGGGCAACAACACCCCCTCGTAGATGGTGCCGAACTCGTTTGCCAGGGAAACGACGAAGCCTTCAGCGGCAGGATCGATGCTGCCCTGTATCGCATGACGACCGTGGAGCTTGAACAGGTCCGGATGCTCCAAAGTTCTGCCGAAACGGATCTTGGCAGGATCGTTCTCGATGCCCGTGCACGCAGCCTGCAATAGGCAATCGTCTCCGCAGACCGTATCGCCCAAGCATCTCGCGTTCCGATCGAACTGGTCCCGACAGTCCTTGTGGGTCAGGCATGGGGCACCGAAATCGAGTGCACCGTCATGGAAGCAGAAGGCCGGGCAGTCGTCCACATCGGCGCAGTCAATGAGACCATCATCGTCGTTATCGATGCGGTCGTCACAGACTTCGGTCGACCCGCTAGGGGGTTCACACTCCTCGGGCGGATCGATTACCCCGTCACCACAGAACATTTCAAGCATGCAAGCGGCGTCGCAACCATCACCCGCGGTCGTGTTGCCGTCGTCGCACTCTTCACCTGCGTCGAGAATGCCGTCACCGCAGGCCGGATTCTGACAATCACCCTGACAACCATCACCGTCCGTCGTGTTGCCATCGTCACACTGCTCACCCGGATCGACGATGCCGTCGCCACACACGGGCAGAACACAGGTTGCCTGGCAACCGTCGCCGTCGGTGGTGTTACCATCATCGCACTCTTCACCGGCATCCAGGATCCCGTCACCGCACTCGGGATTCTGGCAATTGCCCTGACAGCCGTCGCCGTCAGTGGTGTTACCGTCATCGCACTCTTCACCGGCATCCAGGATCCCGTCACCGCACTCGGGATTCTGGCAATTGCCCTGGCAACCGTCGCCGTCGGTGGTGTTACCGTCATCACACTCTTCACCGGCATCCAGGATCCCGTCACCGCACTCGGGATTCTGGCAATTGCCCTGACAGCCGTCGCCGTTGGTGGTGTTGCCGTCGTCGCATTCTTCGCCGAAATCTTGGATCCCATCGCCGCAGCAAGCCGTGAACTCGAGATCGTCCAGACCACCGCTGCCGCCCCAGACGTAGCGAATCTCGCTTGCCGCCGGCGGGTTCGGGATGTTGATGCTGGCCGCGGAGTTGTCTCCCAACAGAGGAAAAGGAACGACATCGGTTCCACCACCGAGCTTATCGATCTCGATCTGGCTGACTTCAGGAGGTTGGAAGTCGATTACGGCGCGGACACGTATGAGTTTGTAGCAGGTATCGGGAAAGCTAAGCGTAAGCGTTCCCCCAGCAGCAGAGTCGTCGGGATCATCGACCAAACCATCGGCGGGGGTGGTGTCGACCACGTCCTCGGCGAGAATCATGATCATGTACTGAGGAACGGTGTTGCCGGGACCGACGCCCGGTGTTCTCAGGTCGTCGTCGCCGCCGGAGCAGGTTCCCGGTGAGCAATCGGAGTCGAAGATGATCGCGGCATCCGGCGGGGAAGCGTTGTGAGAAACGCTCAACGTCATGCCGGGCAAGAAGTCGGCGGATGTCAGGATGTGCCCAGCCGGCAAAGCGTTGAAATCGATGATGACCGCTTCGGCCTGCGACAGCCCAAGCAGGACCGATATACATGCGGCGCTGGCTGTGCGGACTACCCGTCGAAAGTCCATAGATCGTTCCCCCCGGTTCATCACGAACCTGGTTAGATTCTACGATCACCCAGCTTGGCGGCGACAGATCAAGCGTCCAGGGACGACCGCTGTTGATGTGGCGGCAAGGCGGGCGAGAGTCCCAAGTGAATTTTAAGAACCTATAAGCCTATACCAAGCCGAGGGGAGCACGGTCAATGCCAAACCACCCCACTGGGGGCTGATGGTCAGGGTCTCTCTAGCGAGTGCCACCCTACCTGTCGCCGTCGGAGCAACCCCGATCTGGGGGCACGTCCTGGCTTCAGGACCTGACCAGCGCCTCGAGCTCCGAAACGCGGCGGTCCAACTCTTCCAGCAAAGAATGCTCCCAGACCTTGCGCATCTCGGTCACCATTGCCCGGTAGTACCAGAGAACATCATCGCGCGAACATGAGAACCGCTCCCAGAGCTCTTCGCCGACAGCCCGGTAGTCGTAGATAATGGTGCGCACGTTGTGGAGCTTGTCGGCGGCGGCGACGAGAAGAGCATCCTCACTCTCCCCGGCAATGGAGGCGACGTAGGATTCCTTGCGCTCGCGCCAGGGTGGCTTGGGATCCTCGAAAGTATCGGACAGTGCCTCGACTATGCCGGCGACACGCGGTCCATAGCGCTTGTCGATCTCCAGCAAAATCTTCATGCCCCCCTGGTCTTCACAAGCGTCGTGCAGGAGGGCGGCGATGGCAACGTCTTCGTCGGCGCCGTTTTCCAGTACCAGGCCGGTGACGGCCACGAGATGCGCAAAGTAAGGAATGTCCGTTCCCTTGCGCACCTGGTCGGCATGCAATCGAGAAGCCCATTGAAGGGCCTCGTCGAAACGCTGTGACAACCTAGCAGAACCCGACTCGGACATGCTTCCATCTAACCGGGTTCCCGTCTCGATGCGAAGTCACCGGTGTTGAACGGTGTCGTGTTTGTGTTGAGATACGCGGATGCGTTACTGGCTGGCAAAGTCGGAGCCTTCGAAATACTCCTGGCCCGACTTCCTGCGCGACGGCTCGACCTACTGGGATGGAGTTCGCAACTATCAAGCGCGGAACAATCTGAAGGAGATGAAGCGCGGCGACCGCGTGCTCTTCTACCACAGCGTCGACGGCAAAGAGGTGGTCGGCATCGCCAAGGTCACCAAGGAAGCCTACCAGGACCCGACCACCGACGACGATCGCTGGGTGGTGGTCGATCTCGAGCCCTTCAAGACGCTGAAGCGCCCGGTCGCGCTCGACGAGATCAAAGCGCAACGCAAGCTCGCCGACATTGCCCTGCTGAGACAGAGCCGTCTATCGGTGGTTCCTCTGACTGAGGCCGAGTTCAAAACCATCGTCGATCTCGGTTCCAAGGCCGCATAGAAGAAGCTTGGGCCGAAGGGCCGTGCGCTGCCTCCTTGCCCCGCGACAGTCGTCGACGGCTCAGGCCATGCGGCAGGAAGGGTCGCGGCCGGCCTCGTACTCGGCCAAGGCCGCGCCTATGTCGGCAAGCAGCTCGGGTGCGAACCGCTCCTCGATCATCTGAAACAACTCCCGCTCTTCGTAGCGCACGTGAGTTTCCAACAGCTGCCCGTAGGTACGCAGCGCGTTGCGCCGCTCATCGTCGGGCCTGTCCTGATCGCAAGCGCCGTCCATCAAGCGCTCGAGGGAGGCATGTTCGGACCTGAGTCTGTCGAACTCCGCGGCGCCGTCGGGACCGAGCGCGTTCAAACCCGGGCCCAAGCGCGTCTCCTCCTCGCGGGCGTGAGGCAGGAAGTGCGACTCGTGAAACTCACTCATCTCATCGAGCAATTCCGGGAATCCGACGGCAGGACCCGCGAAGGCGCGCCCTTCGAGCACGTGTACGATGCGATGAGCAACCAGAAGCGCGCGATGATGTTCTCGCGAGATGGGCTGCAACTCGGGTGCACGCTTGATCGGCACTATTCCTCCGGCAGAACCTGGCTCAACATCGGCACCAGATCGGGGCCCTTGCGGATGGTATGGCCCCCGTCCACGCCCAAACATTGCCCGGTAACCCAGGAAGCGTCGTCACTGAGCAGAAAACCGACCACCCCTCCTATGTCGACCGGCTTGCCCAGGCGCGACACCGGCATGAGGCGCAGATACTCCTGCACGGCCAGGTCGTTGGATGTAAGCATCTCGGCCATGTCGGTCTCGACCAGGCCGGGCATCACTGCATTGACGCGGATACCGTACTGGCCGAGTTCGTCGGCCGCCGTCCGTGTGAGCATGTTGACCCCGGCCTTGGATGCGCAATAGGCACTCATCCAACGGTGGGTGAGCGCGCCCGCTATGGAACTGATGTTTACTATGGAGCCGCCTCCCGAGGCTTTCATTACCTTGGCCTCGGCACGCAAAGCCCTGAACACACCCGTCAGGTTGGTATCGAGTGTCGAGGAAAACTCGGCCGACGACGACGCCAGCAAACTCCCGGCGACACCGACGCCCGCGGCATTGACGGCCAAAGACAAGGCGCCGCCACCGAACTCGGCGGCCTTTGCGACGGCGGCTTCCACCGATTCATCACTGGTCACGTCGCACACGGCCCAACCGGCACGCTCGCCCAAGCCGGCGGCTGCGTCACGCACCACCTCTTCTCGGCGGCCGGCAAGCGTGACCTTGCCTCCGCCGTCGACGATCGCACGGGCACAGGCCAGCCCTATTCCCGTACCGCCGCCGGTAATGAACCCGGCCTTTCCCTCGAACTTCGGGTCTACTGCGGTGTCGCTCATTCTCCGTCTCCGCGGCGCCCCTGTCTCGGCCGCCGCCGCTTGAATCCTTCCTTATAGATGTCTAAGTATTGCCGATAAGCGAGGCCTTTCGGCTGCTTTCTCGCTGCGGTTCACGCCGGACATCGGAGGAGCAAGCATGATCAAGGTTCGTGCCCACCACGTCTCGTTCCCGGTCACGGAGATATCACGGGCCCGTGACTTCTACGAGAACATTCTCGGCTTCGAGCAGATCGAGCGCCCTAACTTCCCCTTTGCCGGCGCCTGGTACGACGGAGGCAGCGTGCAGGTTCACCTTATAGAGGTTCCCGAGGGTCTCGACGTGGCGCCTCGTCCCCAGTCCATCAATCCGCTGGACCGTCACGACGCCTTCGCGATCGACGACTACACGAAGTCCCTGGACTTCCTTCGCTCCAAGGACATCGAGGTTCTCGAGACCACGCCCGAGATCGGCCAACTCTTCGTTCGGGATCCTGACGGCAACATCATCGAGCTGATCGTCGACGAAACGCTCGAAGCACGCCTGGCCGAACAGCGGTCTGGCGGCAGGCGACCGAGCTGACATGTCAACCACGCTGGTCACGGGGGCGACCGGTCTTGTCGGACATAGCATCGCCAACGCGTTGCGCCTGCAGGGTCGTGACGTGCGCGTCATGGCGCGCGATCCGGAACGAGCACGCGCTCTGGTGCCGGAAGGCTGCGAGGTCGTTGCAGGCGACGTCACTGGAGCTTCGGCGGTCGAGGCCGCGCTGACGGGTTGTGACGAGGTCTTTCACTCGGCCGGCATTCCCGAACAATGGCTGGCCGACTCCAGCCGGTTTCAACGTGTCAACGTCGAGGGAACGCGCAACATGGTCGAGGCGGCTCTTTCCCGCGGTGTCAGCAAGTTCGTCTACACCAGCACCCAGGACGTATTCGCCGCCGACAACGACGCCGAGTTCGACGAGAGCGTTATCGACGAGGACCCCAAAGGCACGCCCTACCAGCGCTCCAAGCAAGAAGCCGACCGCATCGTCACCGAAGCCGTGGGACGCGGACTGCCCGCCGTCACTTTGCACCCGGCCGCCGTATACGGGCCGGGCCCTACTGCTTCGCCCGGCATGAACGGCTTCTTCGCCGATCTCGTGCGCGGCAAGATCCCGCTTCTACTCGCCGGCGGAATGCCGCTGGTCTACGCCGACGATGTCGGAGAAGGCCACCTACTGGCGGCCGACAAAGCCAAGCCGGGTTCACGTTTCCTGTTGAGCGAGGGTTACTACACCCTCTCTGATCTTGCCGAAGCCGTGCAGGAAGCGACCGGGTCGTCCAAGATACCGCCGGTCATGCCCGTGGGAGTCGCAAAGGCCGTATCGGCCGCCGGCGAGTTCATCGCCAGGTTCACGAAGCGACCCCCTCTAATACCCAAAGGCCAGCTTCACGGCCTGCTGTGGGGAGCCAAGCCCAGAAGCACCAAGGCGCGAAACGAGTTGGGCTGGAGACCCAAGCCCTTGTCCCAGGGACTCAGAGCAACACTCGCCTACCTGGACAAACGCGGCTACTTGGCCTGAGACGTCGAGCCTTGGGGTGGTTATGGCACCCGGCCCCGGCTGACCGTCGCGCTTGCGACAAGGCTAGAAACGGTCCCAAGATAGTCACGTCATGATCAAGCTCGTTTACTGTATCAGGAAGGCCGCCGACAAGACCGTGGAAGAGTTCCAGAAGTACTGGCTCGACCACCATGGACCGCTTGTACGCAGCGTGGCCGCCGAGCTGGGCGCGAGCAAGTATATCCAAAGTCACACCGTCGAGCCCAAGCTCAACGAGCTGCTCGCTCAGTCGCGCAACTGCGCGCCGGCCTATGACGGTGTCACCGAAGTGTGGTGGGACACCCTCGACGACTTCAACCACGGTCTGAACTCGGACGAAGGCCGGCAGGCCGCACTGAAACTCCTCGAGGACGAGGCGCGTTTCATCGACCTGGCCGAGTCGCGGGTCTTCCTGACGGAAGAACACGTCATCTTCGACCTTCTCTGAACCTTCCCCTAACGGAAGGCGGCAACGGTTCACCCGTTTGGGGGCGGTGGGATGATCGTCACCTATCGCGCGGGAAACCGGTTGACAGAGACAAGCGCGGCGCAATAGCGTTGGGCTTTCCGTAAGCATTCCATGCATCGAGGATCGTTTATGAAATTTCACAGCGTAGTCGCATCGGCGTTGTTGGTCTTTGGCATTCCGTCGCTTTCTGCAGCTTTGGTTCCGGGTGACCTGTGCACGGGGAATCCCTGCGTGATCACTCAAGACTTTTCCACCGACGCATCCGAGGTTCTCAACTTCGGCTCCACGACGGAGCTGCGCTTCCAGACCGGGGTAAGGGTGACCTTCGGTGACGGGGGCGAAGCCGCCATTACCGCGGGCACCATCATCATCGAGCCCCGTGTACGCTTTCGCAGCACCGCACCCGGCGTGTCCCTGGACTTCCAGGCCGACAACGGAGACTTCACGGTCGGTACGCCGGCCTCCGGCGCAACCTTCGACTTCCCGGGCGGCGTCGAGCTGTCCTCCTACTCCTTCGGCAGCTCATTCTTCAACGCTAGGGTGGATCTGAGCGGTGAAACCGATGACGAGGCGGGCGCCCTCTCCATGCAAAGCGACGGTGATCTGACCCTGCTTGGCACGATCAAAGCCGACGGAGAACGAACGGGTGAGTTCAATGCCGGTCAGATCGATCTGGATGCTGCCGGCACACTGACTGTCGACGCCAAGATAAAAGCCCGCGGCCGCGGCGAAGTGGACTCCGGGTTCATATTTCTCCGGGGCACCGACGCGACCATCGGCGGAAAGATAGACGTGCGCGGCAAACCGGGTCTCGGCGGTACCCTCGAGCTTGACATCACCAACGACCTGACGATGACGGTCAAGACCCGCGCCAAGGGGCGCAACGTCTCCGGCGCGCCGGGCAGTGCGTGCGACGGTGGGATCATAGATCTCCAGGTCGGTGGTAACCTCTTTCTGGAAGGACCCATCGACGCGCGTGGCGGCGGCACGGAATGTCCGGGCGGAACTCTGTCAGCTCAAGTAGGCGGTGATTGGACTCAGACCGACAAAGGGCGAATCCGCGTCGGCACCGGCGGCTTCATCGCCCAGGGCGGTGACGTCGACATAACCGTGGACGGCAACGCCACCCTCGACAAGATCGACGCCAAAGGCGATCTGGCCGGCTCGATCAGTGTAACGGCTGCGGGAACCCTCAATGTAGCCAACAAGATCAACGCTTCATCGACCGGCATCGCCGACAGGATCGACGGCACCGTAACCCTGCAAGGTGACTGCGGCCTGACAGTCGGGCAGACAGGCAAGGTCAGCGTACGGAAATCGGGGTCCAGCGGCGGGCAGGTGTCACTGCGCACCTCGGGCGGGCCGATGACCGTCGACGGCAAGGTCGAAGCCTCCGACAGCAACGAACTGCGCTACGTCACCGGCTTCGATCCCGTGATCAACGGAAGCGTAACGCCTGCTCCCAGCCTGGTGGAATCGCCCACCGGAACTTGCGGAAGCTGACCCTCAGTCGGCCTGACGCCCGAGAGCCGCCGACACCAGAGTGTCGATGAAGCGGTCTATCTCTTCATCCGGTACGCGCGAGAATTTCATCTGCGCGATCATGTGGGCCGAGGCCACCAGCAAGCGCGCGTCCGCCTGAGGGTCGACTCCGCTCGCGATGGTGCCATCTAGCTGTCCTCGTTCGATGGTGGCGGCGATGAGAGCGACGATCTTGTCTTGGAACTTCAGATAGCGCGGCCAGGTCTCTTCGCGAATCGCCGTACTCCAGTCCAGCCAAACGCGCGCATAGTCGGGATGCGAGTCCACCGAGCGCGCGAAGGCGACGACATGCTCGTGGAGAAGCTCCGGCGCCGACCTTTCCTGAGAGTGCAGGCCTTCAGCCATGTCTTGGAGAAAACGATTGACCTCGTCGAAGACGGCGCTGACCAACTCCTCACGGGTGGGGAAATACAAGAAGACCGTCGACACCGAGACCCCCGCTTCCTTGGCTATCTCGGCATGGCCCGCCCGCCCTATCCCTCTTCGCGCGAACACGGACAAAGCGGTGTCGAGAAGCTGGGCCCTGCGCTCCTCGGGGGCAAGGCGTCGGCGCGGCGCGGTGTCAGCCTTGTAAGTCATTGATTTTCAGTGCCAAATTCGACCCTCGGCTTAATGATAGAATTATCAGAAAAACCATTGACAGGAGCAAACCGCCTGAGTATCGTAGTTGGACTTAATGATAAAACTATCATTAAGGGGCGGAGCAAGCCAACCCTTTTAAAGGAAGGAGATCGAACGATGGCGCAAGGACTACCCGAGGGGCTTCGGCCTCTTCCCACGAATCTTCCACTGACTGAAGAAGGCCTGACCTACTACGAGGAACACTTCGGCCAACATTATCGGCAATGGAGCGAAATCCTCGCGGCAAACGCCGAGCGTCTGCACAAGGGGAGCTACTCTTTGCATTGGCTCGACACCGACAAGGCCAATTGGGGCAAGCGCGCCAAACCTTCCTCGCGCGGGCTGACCTACACCGACGTCAACCGTGAGAAGGCTTACGGTGACATGCCGAAGGAAGCCACGTGGATGAACTTCGCCCCGCGTGGAGCCGTTCGTGATCCTTATAAGGATCAGATGCCCGTCGTCGACGACTACACGGTAGTGGATCGCGACGAGTTGTGGGCCGACAACGTAGTGACCCTCTACGAAGAAGCCAAGGCGAGACAGTGGAACGCCACCCGCGACATCCCCTGGGACGAGCTCGAAGCGCTGCCCGAGGATCTCGAGAAGGCTACCTGTCAGCTCTGCACCTTCCTTACCGAGGTGGAGTTCGTGGCGGGAGACTTCCCGGCCAAGTGGCTCTATCGCATTCCCCAGGACTTCCTGGAAGTGAAGAGCTTTCTGACGACTCAGATGTTCGATGAGTCGCGCCACCAAGAAGTCTTCCGCAAGCGCGCCATCGCGGGAGGCGGACTCTTGCACGCCTCGCCCGGCTTCGAATGGGCTCTCAAGGCCATCCTCGACGCTCCGACCCACACCATGGGCACCTTCCTGCTCAACCTTCTCGGCGAAGGACTGGTGCTGTCGGTGTTCCGCTCGGGAGAGATGATCGCCAAGACCTATGTCGACAAGGAGATCTTCAGGCGCTGCCTGCAAGACGAAGCCCGCCACGTCTCCTACGGCGTGCTCGAGCTCAAGAACTATCTCGACAACCATCCCGACCGGGAAACCGCGGTGGAAGAGATGCACCGCTTCGCCGACGTCGGTGAGCAGGTGATCCTGACGGCCTTTACCGAGGCTGCACTGATCGAGCCGGTTGCCGTGCTGCTTGGCGGCGGCCTCGACAAGATCGACCAGGGGATGGAAGGAATGGCCACCCTGTGGGAGGGCTTCATCGACGAATACCTGGCGCGTTGCGAGCGCGGTGGCTTCGACAGGGCCGAGCGTTGCCGCATACCCAAGCACGCTCCTTGGCAGGCGGCCGCGTGATGGAAGGCGCGGCGACGCAGGAACGGCAGGGAGCAGCGCCGGTGGCGGCGACCGTCGAATTCCCGAGCGTGGACTGGTTTCAGCATCTCGCCGATTTCATGAATGCCAACCGGGCCCGTCAGGAACAGCTCGGCTATGTGGACTGCACGGTCGAGTTCACCGTCACTGACGGCGGACCCGGCGGGTCGAAATGGGGATGCCGTGTGACCTTCGAGGAATTCGAGGCCACTGAGGTCTTCGATGCGAGCATGGTAGGTTCAGCTCCAGCGGATTTTGCACTGGAAGCCACGCTGGCCACCTGGCGCGAGATGATCGAGAACATAGCGGCCGGCGGCGGCCGCCCGGATCTCGAGCACACCCTCAATTACCTGAGCCACCCGGGCACGCCGCTACTCGTGAAGGCTGACGATGCCCTCTGCCGCGACATGTACTTCCGCTACAACCAGAGCTTGCAGGAGTTCGTCAACGCGTCGGCAGGCATGCGCTCGGTTTTTGCGGAGGGCTAAAGCGTGGCCAAGAAGTCAGGCCATTTCTACATAGACGAAAGCTGCATCGGCTGCGGGGCATGCGATCATGCATGCCCCGGTAAGGTCGATGCGATCTATGCCGTGAAGGATGACTTCCTCGGCCGCTTCGCCATCGTGATCGACGAGTGCATCGATTGCGGTTTCTGCATCCCTCTATGTCCGGTGGATTGCATCCACGACGCACGCACCGAAGACATCCCCGAGGGCATCGCAGGTTACGAGCGCATCCACGAGCTTCAATCGTGGGCTCAGCCGGCCGGCTGACCATCCTCCTACCGCCCTTGCTTCGAAGCATCTGTATCCTCGCGCTGACGCTAACCGCCGGCTGCTCAGCTACAGCCAAGAACATCGAGGCCGGTCCCGAGACCGTAGCGGCTGTAGCCAGCGAGGCGCTGGTCTTCGGGCGCGTCGAGTGGATAGAGGCCGGCGAGGCCAAAGAGTTCGGCGACGGGATGTTCTCACGGCAGATGAACCCCAACCTCGTGCGCATGCAGGACAAAACGCGCATCACCGGAGCGGTCAGCAAGACGGGGACGTTCGCCTGGTCGCTGGCTCCCGGGACCTACATGATCAACAAGATCCGCTACCGAGATCCGTGGTCAGGGGAATACTTCGTCGTTCCCAAAGCGGCCTTCGACGTGCCGGACTCCGGCGGCATCTATTATGTGGGGACGTTGAGGGCCGACTTCGAGGGCAAGCGCGACATCATCGGCGGGCTCGGCGGCGATGTCGTGTTTTCCGTTCGCGATGACTTTGACACGGCCTGGGCAAGGATGGGCGAAGAACTCGGCGCCGAGCGGGACGAAGCCGAGAAGTCATTGATGGTCCAAGACGAACGCCTGCCTCGAACCATCGACACGACCGAGGGTTTCAACCTAGCCATGTCGATACTCAACGCCGTCCTCTACGGAATGTCCCAGTAGGGTCAGCTCTCCTGGCGCCGCCGCAAGTCGGCGTGGAACTCTTCCATCGGTTTGAACTCGGGCTCTCCGCCGAACTCGGTTTCGGTCTGAGCCCGCAGCTCTTCCTCGGTCATCGACATGTCCCAGCCGCGGATCTGCGGCTGCTGCACATGAAAGGGAGAGTCGCAGAAGATCTCGATGCGGTTCTCTTCCGGGTCGCGAAAATAGATCGACCATGCATTCCCATGAGACGTCGGCATCAGCTCCGTCGCACGCCCGTCCGCCTCGAGCTTGTCGGCCATGGCTTTGACGTCGGCAAGGGAGTCGACCCGAAAGGCGATGTGGTCGAGGGTTGTCGAGGGCCCCTCTCCGCGGACCGGCACGAAGGCGAGTTGATGGTGGTCGGTATCGACCTGGGACAGGAAGGCCACCTCGAGGCCGGGGGCGTTGGGATCCAGAGGACCCCGGTCATTGACCTGGAACCCTAGAATATTGCTATAGAAATCGATCATCGCGTCGAGATCGCGAACGTAGATGACGGCATGGGACCAGCGAAGCTTCATGGCGTACCTCCTGAACTAACTATGCACTTAGCGCAAACTTGCACTTAGTGCAAGTTTTATGTTAGATGATGGCGGCAGGCGGAGGACATGAACCTGACTAACGAACAAACGGGGCAAGCCCCCGAGGGAAGAGTGGCCAAACGACGCGCCCGCGTGCGTGAGCGGATATTGGAGGTCACCGAGAGGCTGGTGTCCAAGCACGGAGTGGACGCGGTAACCGTGGACGACATCGCCGAAGCCGCCGACATAGCTCGCCGCAGTTTCTACCATCACTTCGACAGCAAGAACGACGTGTTGATGCTGATCGCCCGCGCGCGCACTAAAGAGCTGAACCGGCGCATCGACAGCTCCCTGGAGAGCATAGCCGATGCGGCCGAAGTGATGGCCAACGGTATGCGCCACGGTCTTCGCGAGATTTCCGCCGACCCCCTGTGCCGCTGGTTCGTGCTGCACTCCGGACTTCCTTACGAGAGGCTCTACGAAGGAATGGGAGAAAGCGGAATGCGCGACACCATGCACGCGGTCGAGGTCGGACGCTTCCACGTGGCCAACCCGCGGGTGATCCGCTTGCTTCTCGCCGGTGCTTTCATCGCCGCACTCGGCGCCCGAGTGGACGGGCAACTAGGCGACAACGATCTCGATGATGCAGTGGAACATCTGCTCAGGTTTTTCGGACTCGACTTGGAAGAAGCGCGCGACATCGCGCACCGCCCCCTCGGCCGCCTGGCGGCCGGCCCATAGCAACGCAAACAGGAAAGGAGAAACGACATGGCTTTTCGCCTTGCAAGCATCGATGACCGCGCCGTCTTGATTCAAAACGACGGCATCTATGACTTGGAGAAACACAGCAACGGCCGCTTCACATCGGATCCCATGCATGCGATCGCGGGCTTCAGGGAGCTGCATGAGGTCGCGGGCGAACTCGGCAGCCAACCGGATGCGCCTCTCGACGGTGCGAGGCTCGGCATCTGCGTGCCCAGGCCGCAAAAGATCTTCGGCATCGGCCTCAACTATCGCGCCCACGCCGAGGAGTCGGGAATGGATATCCCGAGTACGCCCTTGGTGTTCACCAAGTTTCCCAGTTGCCTGACGGGCCCCGCCGACGACGTAGTCATCTACGGGCCCAGCACCGACTGGGAAGCCGAACTCGTCGTGGTGATGGGCACCCGCGCGCGTGATATCGCGGCGCAAGATGCGTGGGATCACATCGCCGGTCTGACCTGTGGCCAGGATGTTTCAGAGCGTGTACTTCAGTTCGCGACCCGTCCGCCGCACTTTGATCTGGGAAAATCCTACGACACCTACGGGCCCATCGGCCCTGCAGTCGTGTCGCCCGATCAACTCTCCGATCCCAGTGATCTCGCCATAACCTGCGACGTAAACGAAGAGCGCAAGCAGGATGCACGCACTAGCGACTTGATCTTCAGCATTCCGGAACTGGTCGCCTACATATCGGCGGTATGCACGCTCGAACCGGGAGACCTGATCTTTACAGGTACGCCGTCGGGAGTCGGCGTGAAAGCCGGGACCTTTCTCGAGCCCGGCGACACGGTCACGACGACCATCGAGGGCATCGGCACGATGGTCAACCGCTGCATAGCCAAGGAAGGTTAGAAAGGAGTCCACGATGTATGACGTCGCGATTGCGGGTGGGGGCCCGACCGGGGTAATCGCCGCCAACCTCTGTGGTGTCTACGGTTTGTCGGCTGTCGTACTCGACAGGGCCGACGATGTGTACGATCTACCGCGCGCGGTAGGCATGTGGGACGACGTGCAACGCATCTTGCATGACGCCGGCATTCTCGATGAAGCCATGCCCGCGATGTGCGATCACGTCGGAGCCGAGTTCGTCGATCCCGACGGCAAGCGCATCATCGGCCTGGATTTTCCGCCGGGCTTCGTGACCCCCAACGGCTATCCGATCGTCCGCGGCTTTCATCAGCCGGGGATGGAACGCGCAGCGCGCCGCTGCCTCGACAAGTACGACAACGTAGAACTGAGGGCTGCAAAAGAAGTCACCGACATCCGCCAAGGCGCGAGTTCGGTTACTGTCACGGTGCGCGACACCTCCAGCCGGACCGAAGAAGAGATCGAGACCCGTTGGCTGATAGGCTGCGACGGCGCCAGCAGTTTGGTTCGCAAGACCTGCGGCATCGCTTGGAACAGCCTCGGCTACGACCACGAATGGCTCGTCGTCGATGTCGCCCTCGAGCGCGATGTCGGACTGTCACCCTACATGCAGCAGGTCTGCGATCCCGCGCGTCCCACCACGGTCATTCCCCTGCCCCTCGGCATGCATCGTTGGGAGTTCCAACTGAGGCCAGGGGAAACCAAGGACGAGATGGAAGAACCCGAGCGGGTCTGGTCCCTGCTGGAGCCGTGGATGTCGAGGAGCGACGGCGAGTTGGTGCGCGCGGTGGTCTATCGTTTCCACGCCACCATCGCCGATACCTTCCGGCGTGACCGCATCCTGCTCGCCGGCGATGCCGCGCACCAAACACCACCGTTCATGGGACAGGGACTCTGCAGCGGAGCACGTGACGCACACAACCTCGTTTGGAAGCTCCAACACGTCGAACACGGCCTGACAGGTGAGGCACTTCTCGACACCTACACCGACGAGCGTCACCCCATGGCCGTGGCCATGGTCGAGCACTCCGTCAATACGGGTAAACTCATCGACGCCTACGCGGACATGGCGAGCGGAGGGCCCGAGCCGCCGGAAGACCTGCAGGCCTACGCCTACGGCGGCTCCGCTCAACTCCCGCATCTTTCCACGGGCTTGCTGAGCGACACCGGCAACGAATGGGAAGGCCGGCTGGTTCCCCTCTGCACAGCCGTAACCGACGGCGCCGAGGGACCGATCGACGACGTTGCCGGACCACGTTGGGCCGTTGTCGCCCGCGACGATCCGCGCGGATCTTTGTCTTCTGATATTGTGAGCAAGTGGGAACGTCTCGGTGCAGCCTTCTTGAGGGTTCCCGAGCCCGGCTCGGCAATGATGGGTGCGCTGCTGTCACTCGAAACCGTTGCGGTAAGGCCCGACCGCATCATCTACGGAGCCGCTTCGAGGCCGCCCGACATCTAGATGCCCCCCATCCGTGGAGCACCCGCCTCCCATGAGCGTCGACAGAGCCGACATAGGCGGGCGAATCCGCGAAATCCTCGATCGTGAGTTCGAGTTGGATGCCGGCGCCGGGACGCTCGACGATGATACCGGGCTACTGGGCAAAGGGATCGGCTTGGATTCCGTGGAAGTCCTGACTCTGGTGTCAGCGATCGAGGAAACTTTCGGCCTCACCATCGACGACGACGAGTTGGAGCCCGAACAGTTCGCCACCATAGGCACCATTATCGACTTCGTCGCGCGGCGACTCGACTAGGCGCTGCGCACAGCGGATGCGAAGCCCGCCGCCCGCAAATTGATAGGCGGGAGGCGGCGGTGGTAACAATACTATCTGATGTCCGACTCCATCAGACGGATGACGCGCACCGATCTGACCGACCTGGTCGCAATCGCAGTATTGCTGCCGTTGTCCTGGCTTACGCCTCAGAGTTGGTGGCCGCGAATCAGCCGCGCGATCAGCATCGTCATTGCCCGCCTCGGACCTGACGTCACCAAGGCAAGAACCGAAACACTGCGCCGCATAACCGGGCCGCGGCAGCTCGACGTGAGTTTCGAAACGCTGAGGATCGCCATCATGGACGGATACATGGAAGAGCGCTTACAGCTTTTGCGCGACTACCGCCCGGGCGGTTGGCGGCCGACCTTCGACATCAAGGGAATGGGCCAGATCGAGGAAGCCCGCGCCGCCGGCCGTGGATGCGTGCTGTGGGTATGCCCGTTCACCTATAGCGACATCGCGACCAAGGTCGGCCTCCACCAAGCGGGGCTGGACGTAACGCACTTGAGCGCCTTTTCGCGCGGCTTCTCACCCAACAGCTGCTATCTCTGGACACGTTCGCGCTTCGGCATGAAGTTTCTGAGCCCTCTGCGCACGGCCATCGAGAACCGCTACATCAAGGAACGCATCACCGTCCCGCTGGAGGGATCGCTAGGCTACCTCAGAACGCTCGAGCGGCGGCTCAAGCAGGGTGGGCTCGTGTCGATGCGCTGTGGTGAAGTTGGCCAGCGGGTTTTCGACCTTCACTTCATGGAAGGAACTATCTCGATCGCCTCAGGCCCTGTCAGTCTCGCGCGCAGCACCGGCGCCGCATTGTTGCCGGTATTCACCATCCCTGACGGCCCCGGACACTTCAGGATCAGCATAGAGCCGCCCCTGCAACCGTCGGCGGGAAGCAGCGGCCGCGGGCGCGACGAGGATGTCGTCAGACAATACTGCCGGCTTCTCGAATCCTACGTCTTGCGCTACCCGCATCTATGGAGCGGCTGGTACCACATGTCGCGCGAGCCCGCAGCGCAGAGCGAACCGGCAAGCGCCACCGGCTGAACCGTCATGACTACGGCACGCACCATCAGCGACCACTTCGACGCCACCGCCGATGCGGCGCCGACGCGTATCGCCGTCAAAGAGGACGACCACGAGATCTCCTATCAGAGCCTGCAAGCTTGGTCTCAGACCGTCAGCTGCGATCTGGAAGCGCTGGGCTTGGCCGAGGGACAGAGGGTCGGCCTGATGGTGCCCAACTCGGCAGCCTACGTTGCAGCCTTCCACGGAATCGCCCGCTGTGGAGGGGTTGTCGCTCCGCTCAACACGCGTTACCGGACCCAAGAACTTGTGTACTACCTCGGCGACACCTCGGCGGCAGCTCTCGTGGTTACGCCGGACCTGGTCGAAGCTGCGCAGGAGGCACTGGCGCAGCTCGAGGACCCGCCTTCTCTGCTGGTCATCAACCGCGATCAATCTTGCAGAACCTTGTCGGAGGGAAGCGCTGCGCCTCCACCGGCCGCGAGCACCGACTCGCCCGCCCTGCTCCACCAGTACACTTCCGGTTCGACCGGCGCTCCCAAGCGGGTCATACGCACCCACTCACAACTGTCCTTCGAATTGGAGAGACTCGCAGCGGTCTTTGATCTCGGCGAGGACGATCGCTTACTCGGAGCCGCACCCTTCACCCATGTAAACGGGCTGGTGCGCACCATGATGACCTCCATGTATGTGGGAGGCCGGCTATATCCGGTTGCCAAGTTCGCCCGGCGCGGGGCGCTCGAGACCATCTCGCGGGAGAGAATCACCTACTTCGGAGCGGTGCCCTACATGTTCGTGATCCTGGCCAACACTCCACGGCGCGGAGAAATCGACCTATCCAGCATCCGCACAGCGTTCTCAGCCAGCGCCCCGCTGCTGCCCGACGACAACCAGCGCTTTCACGAAAATTACGGCGTCACCATTCGCCAGCTCTACGGCTCCACCGAGACGGGCACGATCAGCGTCAACACCCACGACGACCCCTTAGACTGCATGGGTTCCGTAGGCATGCCTTTACCGGACGTGCGCGTGGAAATCGTCGATGAGAACAAGCAGCCGGTTGGGCCGGATGTCGAGGGTGAAGTCGCCATATCGAGCCCCTGCGCCATCGACGGTTACGAGGGCAACCCGGAAGCCAACGCCTCCAGCTTCCACGAAGGGTTCTATCTCTCCGGCGACTTGGGCCGAAAAGCTCCCGACGGATGCATAACGCTCACCGGTCGAAAGAAATTTCTGATCAACCGGGGCGGCTACAAGGTCAACCCTCTAGAGGTCGAAGAGGCCATCCTGTCGATGGACAAGGTTGCCGAAGTCGCGGTGGTCGGGGCCCCGGGCCCTCACGGCGATGACATAGTTCGTTGTGTAGTCGTGCCCGCCGGTGAATGTAACGAGCAAGACATCGTCGACCACTGCAAGCCGCGCATAGCGGATTTCAAAATTCCCAGCCGTATCGAGTTCGCCGAAGAGTTACCCAAGAGTGAGACCGGCAAGCTCCTCAGACATAAGCTCTGACACCGAGGCCCTCTCAATCGCCGGCGTCGCGGGACTGCGGCGCGTAGGCGGCTGAGATCAACAGTGCCAACGCGGCGATCAACGCCACGCCGTTGATCGTGCTCGCTATCCCGATACCGTCGCGGCCCAAACCGAGTGCGCCCGCTCCCGTGTAAGACGCCACGTAGTTGAGGAAGGGAAGCGCGAGCAACAGCGCTGCCGTCCAGCGCTGCACCGGCGGCAACGGAAGCCCACCTGCGTCCGGCCGGGCGGTGACTGCGACCAGCGGAAGAACGAGCAGCAGGCAATCGTACTGTTGGTGGTAGGCACAAAGGAGCATCGTCACGCAGACGATCGAACTCGACAACAAGCTTGCCGCCGGTGAGCCCACGCCCACGAGGCGGCGCAAAGGCACCGCGGCAGCACCGATCACGACTCCAAACAAGGCAAGCCTCCCGGCCACCCCCGGGGAACTGCCGGTCAGGCGGGCGGTAAGCGACACCACATCGACACGCAGCAAGGAGCCGGCCGGCGTCTTCTCCGGCGTGCTTTCCCTCGTGGTCACACTCTGCTCGAAAGACTCCATCAAAGACGCCGGACCGTCGATGACCGCCAAGCGCGCAGTGACGGCACCGGTAAGCACGGCCGCTACCAATATACCTGCTGCAACTGCTCGCTTGTCGCCCCTCACCAGCATGAGGATGGCAAGCGGAACCCCGTAGGTGGGTTTGATGGTCGCCAGTGCCAGGCCCAGTCCCGACAACAATGGCCGGCTGCGCGCAAAGCCCAAGGCGACGAAAGTAGCGATGGCCAGTTGCGGCACGACCTGACCGAGGACGAGGCCCCAATGCCCGGGACGTCCAAGAACCATAAAGGTTGCCAACAAGAACGCGGCGGCGGCCGCGCCGGGCAACCCGCACAAGCGCAGGCTCAGTGCCGACAGAGCCAGAACCAGTAGGATCGAGAACACGAAGTAGACCGCCTGGGCCTTGTCGAAGTCGAGCCACGCAAAAGGCAGGTGAACCAAGAGGCTCAATGGCGAGTAGGGCGGAAAGGAATGAGTGACAGGATAATGGGGCCGATAGGTGTCGGCGTCATACGGATTGATTCCGTCGATGACGGCCTTGCTCGGATAGTAGACCGCGTCGCGGAAATCGATGAGCCCGTGCCCGGCCGCAACCGGCTGGCCGGGTACGTTGAGGTTTTGCATGGCCCGGTAACCGATCAGGCCCGCCGCGGCCACGAATAAGAGCGCCGCCAGCGCCGTTTTCCACTGGGGGTTCACGACAATCAGCGGAAGTTGGAGTCGGGCGGCGGGGGCAGACCCAGGAGGTCGAACAAAGTGCCGCCGCGCTGTCCGTCACCCTGGTTGCTTCCGCTATCCGCGTTGCCCGGGCTGCTGCTGTCGGCATTGGCAGGGCTGCCGGTGTCGTCGGCGTTGCTACCGCCGCTTGGCCCGAGCAATTGCTCGACCAGACCACCGACGATGGCCCTGCCCAGAGCGCGCTGCACGAACTTCTGATCCACCTTGGGGCGGGCCCCGGGAAGCTTGCCCTCGAGACCGAAGGGAATCTCGATGCGCCCCGACCCACCCGTGAGATAACGTAGCTCGCCCACCTTCTTCATGAGAGCCTGGTTCAAGCCGTCGCCGGCGATGAACTCCGCCGCAACGTCCACACTTTGATCCAAACCGATGCTGCCCTTGCCGCGTACGATGTAATCGGTCGCCTTTAGAACGACGTCGTCCGTGATCATACGCCCGGCGACCATTCGAAACCCTGCCCTGAGGTCTTCGAAATGCGTATCGCCGGTCGTAAACAAGCCGGGGTAGTCGCGGCGCAGATCCTCGGATAGCAACGATGACAGCCCGGGCACGCCGGTAATGCCCTGCAACACTCCTTCGGCCAGATTGACATCTTTGATGGCGCCGTCACGCAGGCCGAAGCTGCCGTTGCCGTTGAGAGCGTTACGAATGCTCACCCACTCCTTGCCCGATCCGGCGACCGACACCGACAGGTCGAGCAGTCCTTCTACGACGCCTTCGGCCCCTCCCGTCTGAGCCGTGACGAGATCGCCGAGCCGTATGTCGGTGCCTTCCAGATCCATGGCGAAGCGTGGATTGTCGGCGTCGGTGATGTCGTAGTGGCCGCTACCGCTGAGCGCTCCGCCGTAGGCTTGCAAACTCATGGGCGCAAGGGTGGCACGCCCGTCCTGATAGCGAACGCTGGCGTTGAGTTCGCGGTAATCATAGTTGCGAAGCGTACCCGAAACAGAACGAACCTGGCCGGCAAAACGCGCGCCCGATTCTCCTTGGCGCAGGATACCGTCGAGCTCGAGGCCGCGTATGACTTCTTTCCTGCGCGGCCTGACCGCTCCCGCGCCGAAAGCCGCGGGGTAAAGCTCAGCGGCCGTCAGCGAACATCGCAAGGCCGGATCATCGAGGTCGTCTACGCGCGCTGACAATCGTGCCGGCGAACCGGCGAGTTTGAAGTCGGCGGGCGCCATCGTGATCGACTTCTGGGTGAAGGTAACCGTCGTCGACAAGCCTTCCACAGCCGGCATGCCGGCCCTGCGAACGCCCGCGCCGTCGAGGGCAAGCGTGCCCGTCAGCACGGGAGCGCCGCCGCCTCTGGCCCCGCTCGCGCTCAGATCGACGTCGGTCTTTCCTGAAAGTCTCATGCCTTCCAGAGCCGGGAACATCCGGTCCCAGCCCGACAAGCCTACGCCGCTGCCGGTGAGCGCTACCTTATAAGAAGCGTTCTCGCCCACACCGATGGTGCCCTGTCCGGTGATACGTGCGCCGGCAGCTTCCATGTCGAGCTTACGGATCGCGATCATGTCGCTATAGCGTTGGGCTTCGACCGCAACCGCCATCCTCACGTCTCGTGCCTTCGAAAAGGCCGATCCGTATGTGACGGCCGCACCCGAGGTATCTACCTCGGCCTCGGCTTGTAGTTCGGCGAGGGTGCCGACCGCACGGAGTTCGACCGTGAGCGGTCCGGACATGCTCAGTTCTTCCGGCATCGTGACCAAGGAACCGAGGTTGGAAAGATCGGCTCCGTCGATCGGATCCAAAGACAAGTTCACATCCAGAGGAGTCGCAGCGGAATCGGCGGGATTCAAAGGTCCGACGTTACCGTGGGCTCTCAGGTTGATGCTGTCGGAACCGAGCACCCGCGCTGCAACCACGAAATCCAGAGCCGTGTCCGGCCTCAGCCCCGAGGCGCTGACGTCGAGATCCTCGATCGTAAAGGTAGACGGCGGCCTGCTGCTGCGGTCGATCAGCTCGAGACGTCCACCCGCGATGTCGAACAATGCGATGACCAGAGCCGCACCCGCACCGGCTTCGCCGGGCTCTTCATCGGCCTCGCCCCGCCCGGCTCCGAGACTGTCGGCATTGAACCCGGCAGCATCACGAATCAAGACGATGTCGGGGCGTTGCAAGGCTATGCGCTTGACCTCGTAGCGGCCGAACAGGGCGGGCAACAACTTGATGCGAACACTAACGCCCGCGGCACGGACGAAATCGGAATCCGAATAGGCGGGGTCGTCGCCGATGGCCAGATCGCCTACGTCGACGCTGAGCCCGCCGGCCAGGGAGACGGCGATACTCTCGAAGCTGACCGGACGGCCGAGAACACCCGAAACGCGCGCGGCCAGCGCTTCCTTGTTGTTGTTCAGGTAGGAGTTGAGGTTGGCAGCAGCGAAGGCCAGCAGGCCGCCCAGTGCTACCAGGAATACGAGTACGATGACGGCGATTCGCTTCACCGCCCACTACTCTACCTATGCCGGGGCCGCAGGACTACTTTGCGCGGCGACGGTCAGCCCGCAGCCGGGCGGCTCATGAACCAGTTCGGCGTATCCAGGACCGCCACCTCCTCGATGACCTCGAAGCCGAACCTGCCGTAGAAACGTACGTTCTCGGGTTTGTCGGTCTCCAGGTAGCCCACAGCGTGATTGTCGTCGAGCGTCTTGCACCAGGCGGCCATCACCCGGCTGCCGATGCCTTTGCCTTGAAGGTGGGTGTCGACACCGACCGGCCCGAGATGGTGGTGGGGCTCCTTCAGATCGCGCGAGGACCACTCGTTGAGCCAGGTAAGAGCCCTGGACGCCGTGCGTGGTCCGCACACCAACACGGCAGGTAGCAGCCGTAGTTTCTGCAGACCACCCGGCTGGCACTTACCGGGATCGGCCGTTCCCCAGACCGCAACGATGGTTCCGTCTTGGAGTCCGACCAGTGGCGGATGGGGCATCAACGGAAGCATCGTGGAAAAGATGCGCCGTAGAGCTTTGCGGCGCACCTCCGGCTGATGACCAAAGACGGCTATGTGGGCCGGATTGTCGCGCATGCCGCGCGATAGGACCGCCGAGGCCTCGCCCAACTCGTGACGGGCGGCAGTGCGAATCTCGAGATCGGCCACGTTCGAAACTCCCTACAGAAGCAATCGTGGTTGGGGCGGCGATCATCTATCACGCCGGCGGCGCACCCGCCAAGCGCCAAGGCCATCTCAGGCCCGGCTCCGGCTCGTCTCAGTCTTTGGACGGACGCAGCAACTCGCCGAGGAGCTTGAACTCATCACCGCGCGGGCTGGTTTTTCGCCAGGCCAGGCCGACGCGCCG
Organism: Candidatus Binatia bacterium; assembly: GCA_028278325.1. Taxonomy (GTDB): domain Bacteria; phylum Desulfobacterota; class Binatia; order UBA1149; family JAJCZL01; genus JANQEO01. Next base: position 53,157 of record JANQEO010000151.1, on the reverse strand, counting down.
ATAAGGAGCTTGCCCCGCAAAGGGTATTAGTACGGAGCTGCGTCGCGACCGTACCTCGACACCGGCTGCCAACGACGGCAGTAGTGTAACCCCGATTCCGCTCGCCACCATCTGAGCGAGAGTGCTCAGGCTGCTTGCGCGAAAGTCCCCGACCTCATCTGCACCCACCCTCTCACACACGGCGAGAGCCTGACGGCGAAGTCAATGCCCGTCTTCGAGAAGAAGAACCTCCTGGCCTTCGAGGTCCGACTCACGAGCCTTCTTCTTCTTTGCCAGAGGGTGTCCGGCGGGGACGGCCAGGAGGAAGGGATCCTCGAACAGCTCGTGGGTCTGCACATCGCCGAGGTCGGCGTCGAGGGCCAGTAGCAATAAATCCAGACTGCCCGCGGCGAGTTCTTCCAGCAGAGTCGAGGTTCCGCGTTCGCGGATCAGCAAGCGTAGTTCGGGGTAGGTCTTGCGCACTTCAGGCATGACCTTGGGCAGCAAGTAAGGGGCGATTGTCGGGATGACGCCCAGGCGAAGATCTCCGCTGAGCGGTTTGGTGAAGGCGACGGCGGCTTGGGTCAGCTCTTCGGCCGCAGTGAGAATCTGCCGGGCTCGCGGCAGCAAAGCTTCGCCCGCACCGGTGAGCAAGACCCGGCGGCTGTCGCGCTCGAAGAGCCTGACCTGCAACGAGTCTTCGAGCTGGCGAATCTGCGCGCTCAGGCCGGGCTGGGTGACGTGGCAGACGTCGGCAGCGTCACCGAAGCTCAGATACTCGGCGACGGCAACGAAGTATTCCAGCTGTCTGAGAGACGGCAGCATTGATAGTTCTAGATTATCAATCTGAGCATAATTATCAATTGGATTTATGCTCTGAGGGTGACGATAATCTAACCATAGAGACAACCAAGCGGAGGCAAGAATCATGGTCGTCAACAAAGAAGGTCAGAGAGTTCCAGAGGTTACGTTCCGGACCCGCAACGGCGAGGACTGGGTGGATGTCAGGTCCGAGGACATCTTCAAGGGTAAAAGCGTCGTGGTGTTCGCCCTCCCCGGCGCGTTCACGCCGACTTGTTCGGCGACCCACCTGCCCGGCTACAACGAGAGAGCCGCCGAGCTCAAGGCCAGGGGCGTCGACAGCATCGTGTGCCTGTCGGTCAACGACGGGTTCGTGATGGAGGCCTGGTCCAAGGACCAGCACGCCGAAAACGTAGTGTGCATCCCTGACGGGAACGGCGAGTTCACCAAGGGCATGGGCATGCTCGTCGACAAGTCGGATCTCGGCTTCGGTCCACGCTCGTGGAGGTATTCGATGCTCGTGCGCGACGGCGTCATCGACAAGATGTTCATCGAGCCCGAAGTCGAAGGCGATCCCTTCGAGGTATCGGATGCCGACACCATGCTCGGATACCTGGGCGGTAAACCGGCCAAAGAAGAGTTCGTGACGGTGTTCACCAGGCCCGGTTGTCCGCACTGCGCGAGAGCCAAGGCTGCGCTCAAAGAACACGGCTGCGCTTACGAAGAGATCGAGCTCGGCAACGAGGCGAGCACGCATACTCTGCGCGCCGTGACCGGACGAACCACGGTTCCGCAGGTGTTCATCGACGGAAAACACATCGGCGGCGCCGACGAACTGGAAGCTTACCTGGCCGACTACCCGAGGGCCGCTTAGGCGGCCCTCTCACCAGAGGGAGTGATCGAGATGAGCGACAAGAACAAAGCAACAATAGAAGCAGCCAGCCAGTTGCTGGCCGACAGCTACACGCTGTACTTGAAGACGCACAACTATCACTGGAACGTGACGGGTCCGATGTTCACGACTCTGCACACGCTCTTCGAGACCCAGTACACGGAGCTTGCACTGGCGGTGGACGAGATCGCCGAGAGGATTCGAGCTATGGGCGCACCGGCGCCGGGCTCCTACAAAGAATTCTCGGAGATTTCGAAGGTCAGCGACGCCAGCGGTGTGCCCAAGGCCGAAGACATGATCCGCGAGCTGGCGGCCGACTGTGAAACCGTAGCCGGTTCGGCCCGCGAGCTTGTGGCGCGAGCCGGAGAGTCCGGCGACGACGCGAGCGGAGACCTGGGCGTGCGGCGCATTGAAGTGGCCGAGAAGAACGCCTGGATGTTGCTCAGCCATCTCGAATAGCGATGTCGATTGCCCCCTTTATCGACCGCCTTCTCGAGTGGCTGATTCCACCGGCACCGGTACCCGTACCCATACCGGTGCCGGTGGATAACAAGCAGCGTCCCCGCCGCCGTTAGGCGTAGTCAGGATAGTCCGGCTCGAACATCTCTTCTCGGATCGCCGCGGCTAAGTCTTCGAACGGCTCCACCCCCGCCAGGGCCCGATCGAAGGCGACGCGCGCCACCGCTTCCGCGATGTTCGCGGAAATCTCACGGATGCTCGCCAGCGGCGGATACACACGACCCTTGGCCAAGTCTTCCTCGTGGGTCATGGCAGCCAGGGCACGCGCGGCTTCGTAGAACATCTCGTCCGTGCACTCCCTGGCCTGCGACACGATCAAGCCAAGACCCACCCCCGGGAAAACATAGGCGTTGTTGCCTTGGCCCGGTACGAAGTGCTTTCCACTCATATCGACAGGAGCAAACGGGCTCCCGCTGGCGAAGATCGCTCGTCCACCGGTCCACTCGTAGGCTTGCTCGGCCGTGCACTCCGACTTCGAGGTCGGATTTGATAGCGCAAACACGATGGGCCGTTCGTTCACCCGCGCCATGGCCTCGAGCACCGGTCGCGTGAAGGCACCGCCCTGTGCCGACAGGCCGAGCAACGCGCCGGGCTTGATTCGTTCGATGGCTTCAACCAGATCACCCGTGTGCTCGGCCTCGTGCGCGAACGGCGCTTTCTGCTCGGTCAACGCCTCGCGCCCGGCTACGACGAGGCCCTTTGAGTCCATGAACCAGCACTGTCGCTTCGCGTGGTCTTCGCGCCAACCTTCCTGGATCATAGCGGCCACCAGCAGTTCGCCGATTCCGATCGCGGCTTCACCTGCCCCGAGGAAAAGGACAGGCCGGTCGCCCAGCTTGTCTCCAGTTATGCGAAGCGCAGAGAGAATGCCGGCCAACGCTACGCCCGCCGTGCCCTGGATGTCGTCGTCGAAACAACAGGCGCGCTTTCGATACTTCGCCAACAAGCGGAAAGCGTTGGTGTTGGCGAAGTCCTCGAGCTGCACGACAGCCTTGGGGAAAACCTCGGCGACGGCATCGAAGAACTCTTCGACGAGCTGGTCGTACGCGTCTCCACGCAACCGCTGCTGTTGTAGCCCGAGATACAAAGGATCCTGCAAGCGTTGCTCACTCTCTGTACCGGTGTCGAGCATGACGGGCAGGGTCTTGGTAGGGTGGATTCCGGCGCAAGCGCTGTATAGGGCCAGCTTGCCTATCGGTATGCCCATGCCGTCGGCGCCGAGATCACCGAGGCCCAGAATTCTCTCGCCGTCAGTAACGACGATGATGCGCACATCATCGTGGGGCCAGTTACCCAGCACTTCACGCACTCTACCGCGGTCGTTAGCCGACACGTACAAGCCGCGGGGCCTTCGGAAAATGTGACCGAACTCTTGGCAGGCCTTGCCTACCGTCGGCGTATAGACGATGGGCATCAGCTCTTCGAGGTTGTCGAGCAGAACTCTATAGAAGAGAACCTCGTTGCGATCCTGCAGACCGACCAGTGAGATATAACGGTCCAAGTCGCTGGGCTTGTCGCGCAAATTTTCCAGAATGCGCGCGACCTGTAGGTCCTGGCCCAAAATTCGCGGAGGAAGTAGGCCGCGCAGCCCCAGGGCGTCACGTTCGGCCTCGTTGAAGGCGGTTCCTTTGTTGCGTACGGGATCGTGAAGAAGGCGAACCCCGCTGGGAAAGTCAGCCTCCGTGGGGAATCTGGGCATCGCAAACCCCTATCAAAAGAGCGTGGCTGCGGGAAAAGCGTGGAAACCGGATCGAGAATGCCTTGCCGGGGGCGGCCAACGCGCCGTCGTCGAGCGGACAACTGGCTCGCGCTCGCGCGGCGATCGGTGGCCGTGTTCCCCGGGCATATTCCGCCGCTTGATACACGTACGGAATGAGGCCAGCGTAGCCGGGGGCTAGAAGAGTCTTGGGATCGCGAACCCTCAGTCACGAAGAGGCCCGTAGCTTCTACGACGGCTTCGGAAAGCGCCAGGATGCTCAGGCCTTCTACGAAGACAAAGCCGTCTCCCGGTTGCTCGCCAACGTCGACCTCGCCCACGCATCGGCGGTTTTCGAGTTCGGTTGCGGCACCGGGCGCTTCGCACGCGAGATACTTTCCAATCACCTACCCGACGATGCTCGCTATACGGGCATAGACATCAGCTCGACCATGGTTTCCTTGGCGCGAGAGCGCACGGCTGACTTCGGAGAACGTGCGCAGATCCGCCAGTCCGACGGCTCCTCCGATTTCGACATCGGCGCGGCCAGCGTCGACCGGGTACTCTCGACTTACGTATTGGACCTGCTCGCCGAGGACGAGATCGAAGCCGTCATTGAGGAAGCCCGCCGGGTTCTCATGCCGGGAGGTCTACTCGGGCTTGTGAGCCTCACCCACGGCTTCACGTTGGTGAGCAGCATCGTCATGGCCGGCTGGGCGGCCGTTCATTACTTGAGCCCGTCCTTGGTTGGGGGTTGCCGCTCAGTCGACGTCGCGCGACTGGTGGAAGAGCCCCACTGGCACGTACGCCACAGCGAACGCATCTCGGCTTTCGGTATTCCGTCGGAGATCGTGGTGGCCGAGAAGAGGAGTTAGCAGCGCGGCTAAGGCGCTGTGCACTTCGCGGACTTCGGATCGCCCTCCACCGTCCAGCCCCACTCTTCACACACCATCTTGAAGATGCCGCAGTCGCCGCCTTTGTCGGATCCATCGAAGGTGCAACAAACCATGGCCTTCTCGCCCTCGGTGCAATCCGAGATCGTGTAGGCCGGCTCCGATTGGTTATTGATCCGCGCCATCTCCATCGCGGAGTCACGCCGTGGATCGAGGCGCTGGTACATGACCTTGGTGTCCAGACGCATCGGCGGCTTGCCGTAGGACGGGATGTCTTTCGACTCGCCGTTTGCCTCCTCCCCCGTCTCACCGCCCTGGCCGGGCGCCTTCTTGAAACGAAGCTTTTCCTTGGCCGGACCGTGGCCCTTGGGGCCGTGGGCATCGGCGGCCTGGGGCGCGGCGCCGATGAGTAGCACGGCGCTCAAGATCGGGGCGAGGAGCGCCAGCGTCGCCGCGGCGGGGGAAGTTCGGCGTTTGAGCATCATCGTGGGCACCTTGGTTATGCCTATCACTGTAGCCGTGGGCTCCAAACTCAGCCGCAAGGCTTCGCCGGGATCAGCCTTGCCGGCGGGCTCGGCCCTCTAGCGCCGGCGCTGATTTCACACGCCGCCAAGTCACCTCTAGTGATTTCAGCTACTTGGGCGGCCAGGCCGGTTGGAGTTATTTGGGGGCGCTTTTCAGATTCCTCTTGACTGACCAAGTCAGTCAGTTATATATTTCCCATCATGCCACGCACCATGCCCACTCACCGGCTCGAAGATCTGGCCGAAGTCGCCACCAAGGTGTTCATCCGCCGGGGGTACCGCCGCGCTCAGATGGCCGAGGTAGCCGAGGCCTTGGGTGTGGCCAAGGGCACCCTCTACCTCTACGTCGAGAGCAAAGAGGCGCTCTTCGATCTCGTCGTTCGCTACAACGACTCGGCCCGGCCCTTCGAAGCGCCCGCCGATTTGCCCTTGCCCACTCCCGAACCGGGCTCGACCATAGAGCTGGCCCGCAGCGGCCTGGTGGCGAGGAGCGCAATGCCGGGCCTGGCCGGCGCTTTGGCCGATCCGAAGCCGAAAGATCCCGGCATCGAGCTCGATGACATCATCCGTGAGATCTACGTGACCCTGTTCACGAACCGCACCGTCATAAAGCTCATCGACCGCGTCGCAGCCGAGAACCCCGAGTGGGGCGACGTGTGGTTCAAAGGCGGGCGCGAAGGCCTTCTGGCCATGCTGGCCCGTTACATATCAGACCGCATCGAAAGCGGCGTGTTCAAGGAAGTCCCCGACATGCTCGTCACCGCCCGCGTGATCATCGAGATGATCGCCTTCTGGGCCGTGCACCGTCACTGGGACCCCCACCCCCAAGAGATAGACGAGAACGTCGCAGAGGACACAGTCGTGATGTTCGCGCGGCGCACCCTCGTCAAGGAGTAAGCCCCATGAATCCTCGAGCAATTAGGAGACGCCACGATATCGACTACCTTCGAGTGTTTGCGACTTACCTGCTGTTCGTCTTTCACGGTGCAATGGTCTTCAACGTCGCGCCGTTTTACCACATCAGGAACGACGAGGTTTCCATCGCCTTCTTTATCCTTTGCGGCTTCATCAGCCTCTGGCACATGCCGCTGTTCTTCGTGCTGGCCGGCTGGTCGGTATTTTCCTCGGTCAATGCCCGTGGTGGTGCAGGCTTTATAAAGGAACGTGCGCTTCGCCTCCTGGTACCACTCGTTGCCGGCTGCATCCTGTTCGGCCCCTTGATCAAGTACGTCGAGATGCTCAGCGGATTCGATGCGGGCTTTCACGGCCTGCGTGTAAGCGCCGAGCTGCAGGAGAGCTTCCGGGAGGTGATTCCGTCGACGCTGGCCCTGGCTCCGCCTTTTAACGAGGGGCTTGCGGAGTTCTGGCCGACTTACTTCACCCCGGCGCGCTTCAGCTGGTCGCATCTGTGGTTCATTGCCTATCTGTTCACCTTCTCTCTGCTCTACCGCCCGTTGTTCGCATGGTTGGCCAAGCCCGACGTTGCGCCCAAGGCCCAGGCCAAGAGACACGCAGAGACTTGCCGCGCGAGCATCCCTGCCTACTGGGTCTACCTGCCGATCATCCCATTGGCGGTGATCCAAGTTACGTTGCGTCCCCACTACCCGGGCCTGCAGACCCTGATCAACGACTGGGCGAACTTCGCCTTCTACAGCACCTGCATGGTTGCCGGCTTCTTGATGGCGCGTTACCCGATCTTCGAGGCGGCCATCCATCGCGAAACCAAACGTGCGACACTGATCGGCCTCGGCAGCGTCGTCGCTCTGCTACTCGCCGTCTTCGAGATCATGACCTACCAGCCCGCGGTCCTCGCGCTCTCGGCGGTTGCGTGCTGGTCCTTCATCGTTGCGATGCTGGGCTTCGCACATAGTCGACTTTCCAAACCAAGCGAGAAGGCCTCTGCCAGGCTCTCCTATCTGGCCGAGGGCTCACTGCCCATCTACATCCTGCACCAGCCGGCCATCGTGCTCATCGGTTACCCGCTGATCCAGACTGAGCTCGGTATGGTGACGAAGTTCGTGTTGCTGTTGATCGCCTCGGTGATCGCGGCTCAGAGCTTCTATCATCTGATCGCGCGTTACGTGCCTGTCTTGCGATTCGCGTTCGGGATGAAGCCACTCAGCCCGGGCACGGCTGCGGTCTCCGCGATGGCGACAGCCGACGCGAATGCCTCCGAGCACGATGTCGCCGACACCGATGACCCTGACCTTCGCCCGGCAATGTCGCTGCTGCTGGTCATCGTAGTGCTGGCCTCGGCATGGTTGTGGAGCGCAAAGGCGGATGCCTCTGTCGAGCCGGCAACAAAATCCGCAACTCATACGGCTACTGAAGCCGGCTCGGCCACCGCAGCCGGTACGGGTGCTCGGGACGGCAAGGCGAACGATCCGGTCGGCCTATGGTGGGCCGATCGCGGCGGCGCCAAGGTCGAACTCGCGCACTGCGACGGCGGCAAACTATGCGGCACGGTGGTGTGGCTGCGGCATCCTTTTGATGACCACGGTTGCGAGCTGCGAGACTCGAAGAACCCCGACCCCGAACTGCGCAATCGTCCGGTCGTCGGCATCGAGATTCTCAACGGCCTCGAGCCGTCCGAAGAAATCGACCGTTGGACCGGCGGGCACATCTACGATCCGGGGAGCGGACGAACCTACTCGGCCAACCTCGAGTTGGAAGGTCAACACCTCGCGCGCTTTCGCGGCTACGTCGGCATGCCCCTACTCGGCCGCACGGTAACCTGGGTGCGCGTCGGCCACGAGAACGGTTCCTGCAGCAACTAGCCTCTCGCAATATCGCGGGGTGGCGCGGATAAGTACGCCTGCACGGTGGCGTAGCCACGGTCTTTCAGGGAATGCGGGCAGCCGCTACTTCAGAGACACGGAATACAATCGAGCGTTACGTTCTGACCCACGGCCTTCTTCAGGATTTCCAGCGCATCCGACGCGTTGTTATCCCCTGACTTGTTGACATCGCAGCGGCAAAGCTGACAAACCCTGGCGCCGACGCCCGCAAGCAAGGTCTCCAGTGCATCGTTGGCAGTAACCGGTCCCCCGAGCGTTGCGTCCGTGGCGTGTCCGCAAAAGTCGACGTCGGCCTGATTACCCATGCGCACGGTGATGACCTGCGAGTCGTTGTCAGCGCCGGCCACGTCCGTAACGATAACGGTAGTCGAAATCAGCCCGACAGCGTTGAAATCGAAACTGTCGGGCGCACCAATCGTCAGCACCGTCCCCTCGGGAGAAATCGTCCCGGGACCCGGGGCTACGTCGACAAGCGACGGGTTGGTAGCTGAGGCCACCCAAGTCAGCTCACCGGTGCCGGAGTTGGTGACCTCGATGGCCGCCGACTCGACACCGTCCGCCAGGTCTACGACCGTCATGTCGACGGCCACTTCAGGCTCGCCTTCGCTGCCGCCGATCGGCTCGTCCGTGGAGGTCTGATCCGTCGGCGCACCGTCCATGTCATCGGGGGTGCCGTCGGCGTCCGTGTCCTCATCGAGAGGATTCGTCACGAATCCGTCGGCGCCTCTCGTAAGCTCTTCCAGATCGGAGAGGCTATCCGCATCGCTCGACATTGCGTCGGGATCGGTCCCCTGCAGCAGCTCGACCAGGTTATCCAAGCCATCCCCATCGAGATCCGACTCCGAATCGTCGACACCAACAGTCAATCCGACTTCGTCCTCCAGATCGTCCGGAATCCCGTCGAGATCCGTGTCGCCGAGCTCGGGATCAACCGACAGCAGACCTATCTCAGGATCGTTGAGGAAGGTGCTCGGATCCTCTCCGTTCTCGCGTAGGTCGAGGACCAATCCGATGGTCTCCCAGGACAGGTCTCCGGTGTAGTCGAGCTGCCACATGACCATCGCCTCATCGTCGCCGGAGCCGTCGACATCGTCGTCAGGCATCAGCGTACCGGTGCCCACCGGCAACTCGGTTGCACCGGCGGCCATGAGCGAATCTTTCGGCGAAGTGATGTTCAGCCTGAGTGACAGGCCGGACACCTCGGTATCACCGAGATTGCGTACGAGTGCTCTCAGCGTAAACGACTCGGGTGTCTGACTGATGAAGCGGTCGCCCGTCGAGTCGGAAACCACATCAAGAAACTCCAGGGCTATCACCGGGCGTGTGGTTACGGACCCGAAAGGATGGGTGTTGCCACCGACCAGCCCGTCGACGTGGTCGAGCTGCCCGCGCACGGTGGCGATCGCCGCGATTAGTTTCAGTCGATCGCCGAGATAGTCGGGGTCGGCGGGGTGATCGTACTCGGCACTGAGAACTGCACCGTAAAAGTCGCGAGCAATCTCCAGCAAGTCGACCTCCGCGGCACGCAGTTGGGCCCACTGCCGTAGTGCGTAGAACTGGCCGCCGAAGCTCGACGGAAGCAGGAACCCGGTCCCTCCGTCTATGGCAAAGATCTCGGCGAACCACAGCTCGACCGAACGGTGCCAGTCCTGAATCAGGTTGAGATACGAACCCGCGTCTGTCCCGAACGTTGCCTCAACCGCGTTGCCGATCTCGTTGGACAAGATCTCGGCTTCTATAGTGTCGAGGGCATCGAAGAGCGCCTGGGAATCGTCGACCTGCCCGAGAGCCGATGTGACAGCGTCTCCCGCAGAAACGAAACCGCTTACTGGAGGCGCAGCAAACAGCTCGTTCACGACTCCACCGGCAACGATCGATGTGCTCGGTCCACCAAAGGCCTCACTGACGGCCGACTCGACGGCGTCCGGTACGACTGCGTACACGGTGACCATCGGGGCAACGATCGAGGCGAAGTTCGTCAAGTATTTCGCCGCACTCACTGCCTGCGCGGTCGCCTGACCGGCTCCGGGCAAGAGCTCCAGAAAGCCCAGCAAGGTCTCGTTGTTGTCGAGGCCGGCCGTGATCTCGGCCTGGAAGCGCGCGGTCGCCAGTGCGAAGGTGGCATCATCGTTGAGAGCGGTAATCGTCTCCACGACACGGCCACGGTCGGTGGCCTCCCAGCCCGGATCGAAGCTGTTCCAAGCAATCATCTGTGAAGCGGCCGACTGCAGAAAATCGTCGGTGCGTCCGCAGTAAGAGGGATTCGGTGCTGTGAGAGGATCGGGGGCATCCAAGAAACCGGGGGCCAAGGCTTGAGTCGACTGCTCGATGATGAGTTTTACGACCGGCGTGAGCGCGCCTTCCTTGGTGCCGGTTTCAACAGCGGATAGCACACTCATGACGGCAAGCGTGATGCCCTTGCTGAGAGTTTCCGCACTGCCTCGCTCGACACCGGCCGCGACGAGAGCCGATTCCATATACGGTGCCATCACCTTGAACACCGCTTTGAGAATCTTGCCGACCATCGAGAAGATCAGCAGGTCTATCTCGGTGCTCGTCAGCGCGCCGAGCGCTTCTTTGGTTTGTTCGGTAAACCCGAAGCCGTTCTTGGCTTCCGCGGCTTTGATCCTGTTGAAAACTTTCCTGGTCTTGACGATGTCCGTACGCGTGAAATCCGTCGCATCGTCGTAGATATTCGCAAGAAGGACGCCAAGCGCCGATATACTCTCCTCGATCAACTCCTCACTGAGCAGCGCTCCGTAGAGAACGGCTCGCTCGGCCCACAGGCCCCGCTCGAGCGCCTCCTCCACGACTTCATCGAGTGGAATGGTCCCGTCTTCGATGTCGTCGAGAAAGTCGACGACGGCCTCCTCTATCGGCGCATAGTTGATAGGGCAGACCCCGGCGATCCGTTCCGCCAGCACCCGCTTGGCGCCGACGGCAGTGAAGGGATCCAGGAAAATCTTGAAGTTCGGGGGGAGGCCCACGAGATCAACGTTCGGCACAGCAGCATCACGAAAAGGCAGCAGCATGCGCGTGTTGGGATCCGGCTGGCCCCCGCTGTCGAGCTCGATCTCGTCGGTCTCGGCGTCCGTTACCTCGATCGTGTAAAGGATCTTCGTCGGCGTATCGCGTGATATACGTGCGATCGGGAGGTTCTTGATCTCGAACACTCCCGGGTTGTCGGGGGTGCTCTGACCGCCACCATCGCGGTTGATGGTGACGCTGGCCACCAGCGCGCGCGCCTGAGTGCGCAGATAGTCGCGGTACTCGGCGGCCGTCTCGCTCGGCATGGGGAAGCGAACGGCGCCCAACTGCTGCTCATAAACGGCGATGTTCGCGCGATGCACCTGACGGTCGGGCAGCTCAGGGTCGGTGATCGTAGGCAGGCTCGACTCGAGCTTCCCGGTTAGTGTTTCGGTGGCGCCGGTAAGCTCGCCACCGCCCAAGTTAGCAGAGCACTTCCACATGCCGGGTCTGAAAGTACGCGACTGGCATTCCTGGGCTTCCTGCACGACCCCTTCGCAGCGCGGGTTGATGAGATCTTGGATGCGGGTTTCAGGAGGAATGAGTATGAACTCGCCGGTGAGGTCCTCGATGCTCAGCACTCCAACCGGCCTGAGGCTGCCTTCGGAGGAGAACTCCGTACACTCGATACGCGGCTGCATGGGACCGTCGCTGAACACGCCGTCGAAGCGAATCTTGCCTGTGCCGTTGGCATTCCAATCGACGGTGCCTGTCACGTCGTAGGTAATGGCGCCCCAGCGCTCGATCGGGTTCACCACCCGGTCACAGAACCCGAACTCATCTTTCTTGCCGGCATCGATCCAAGTGTCGGCTTTTCTAAACGTCCCTTCGATGACCGAGATAGGCCGGCCGGTGGCGGTTTGATCCCCGGGGATGACCGAAGTCGTACGCAGCACCAGCCGCGGCGACCGGCGTCGCTGTTCGTCCGTGTCGCATGGCCGGCACTGGGAGGCGTTGTTCGCGCCGCCACAATGGCTCTCGAGCAGGACCGATACGTTGGGGTCGATTTCGGCCGAGAACGCGCGGTTCGGGAGCGCGACGGACAGACCTGCCAGCAGGCATGTAATGAGGCCAACGCGTAAAGACGGCGGCATACGCCTGGAGCGTGAGCCGCAGGTCACTCTAGTAGTTGGCGCGCTCCACATATCGGTAGGTGGGCCAGGCGGTCTGGGGCGAAATGTTGAGGGTCTGCAGCGCTTAACACAAGCACTGCAGTCAATGGCCAATCAGGGCACAGCCTTGGGAATAGCGTGCACGCTCTGCGATATTCGCCTGGCGGGCGTGGCCCGCTCGACCGGCAGAAACGGCCCGCGAGGAGACGAAATGGCGAAGATAGTCGGCAATCTGAAACCCGAAGACGACTACACCCACAAGCTCGGGCCCGAGCCCAACTTCAACGAGAGCATGTACTTCAACTTCTTCGACCGCGACAAACAGATGGGCGGGTTCGTGAGATTGGGCAACCGCGCCAACGAAGGACGTGCAGAGATGACGGTTACGGTCTTTCTCGGCGACGGCCGCGTGCTCTTCAACTTCAAGCGCCCGAGCATCGACAACAACGACGCCTTCGACGCCGGCGGCATGCGCTTCGAGACCATCGAGCCGACTGAAGAGCTGCGTACTACGTATGAGGGCTCGGTGGCCGAGCTGACCGAGCCCCGCGCGATGGCCGATCCCCGCAAGGCCTTCACCGAGAGCCCGCACAAGAAGATAAGCCTCGACCTGACCCACAAGGCCGTGGGCCCGATGTACGGCGACAGCCACGATCCCACCGAGGTCGGCGAGTCGCACGAGAACCAGTTCGCCAAGGCCCACTACGAACAGCACATGCGCGTGACGGGCACGCTAACCATCGACGGGGAGACCACCGAGATCAGCGGTTACGGCTTGCGCGACCACTCTTGGGGTCCGCGCTACTGGCAGGCTCTGCACAGCTACGAATGGCTCACCATGAACTTCGGCGAAGACTTCGGCGCCATGGTCAGCATCATCCGGCGCCAGGGCGATGACGCGCGCGTCGGCGGTGTGATCATCCGCGGAGACGAAGCCGACTTCGTGGAATCGGCGACCATCGATGCCGACTACGAAGACAACGGCCTCTATCACAAGGGCCTATCGGTAACGCTACGTACCAAGGGTGGCGAAGACCTCGACATCAGCGGCGATGTGAAGAGCTTCATCCCGCTTCGCAACCGCCGGGAAGGCATGACCACGCATGTCGGCGAAGGCATGACCGAGTGGAAGTGCGGCGAGCGTACGGGCTACGGGCTGAGCGAGTTCTTGAGGCAGGTTTGAGCCGGCGGCCGGGCACTGCCGCGCCGCGTGCATAGAGCGGGCCGGACGTGCCACGGCTAAACGTTGCCGGGACTCAACTCCCGGGCGGTTGCCGCCGCCGCGTTGCAACGAACCCGCCGGCACCGGCGAGCGCGATCACCAGCCCCGCCCACTGCGCGTTTCGCAGACCACGGAACACCTTGCATTCCGTACTTCGACTCACGCTGTATCCGATGCAGATATCCAGGGCGCGAAGCCGCCGGATCATGTCTTCGTCTATCTCGGGGTTCGAACGAATGATCAGCTCCTGAACGTAGCCATCGAGCTGGGCGCGCGCGGCGAAGACGCCGACGAACGTCACGGCCCCCACGATCGCGGCGGTCAGACACAAGCGCGACAAACGCATCATCGAAGAATCACGGTCCGGGCCCTTTGAACGGAGGCTTGACCTCGCTGCTGATGTCCCAGTCCGGACCCCATTTGGCCCGGTAGAAGGGACTGCGCGGCATTGCTGCCTTCACCGTCCCACCCGTCCACAGGTCCCACTCCGGGTCTACATGCTCGTCGAAAAACTTCGTCAAGCGCTTGTCGAGATCGGTCGTTACTTGCTCCGTGCCCGGCCGGCCATAAACGTTAAGGCGCTGCTCTGGGTCCGTCTTCATGTCGAAGAGGGCGTGCTTGCCGAAGCCATCGAGGCGCTTCCAGTAAGCCCACTCCGGCGTTTGCGCCACGCGCGTGTCGATCTGATCGAAGAACACCGTCTCACCCCAGCCCTCGACCCAGCCGTCGTCAAAAGCGCCGACAAAGCTTCGGCCGGGCGAACCGGCAATGAGCAAGTCCCCGAAACCGGCCAGGTCGAGAATCGTCGGCATCATGTCGTACTGTCCGATCATCAGATCAGACGTCGAGCCCGGCGGCGTCCGGCCCGGAGCTCGAATGAGCAGCGGCACGCGCATCGCGACCACATAAGGGCTGGCAGGATGTGTCATGGTGACATGACCCCAAAGCCCGTAGTGACCGAAGAAGTTTCCCTGATCCGACGACAAGATCACGATCGTATCCTCGGTCAGGCCCTTCTTTTCGAGAGCCGCTAGCACGGTGCCAACACCATCGTCGATCATGGTGTTCTGGGAGGCCGCGTTGGCAATGGACTCCGGATCGGCGTTCTGGCGCACAGTGTCCCACAGCGTGTGCATGGCGAACTCGAGCTGGTTGCGATAGTCGAGCCCCGGATCCGGCCGGATCAATTGCTGCAGAACCGACTCGTGAATGCCCTCGCGTGGAAACGACAGCATCGGCCGGCCTTCATAAGAATGATAGTGGCGATTGCGCGCCGGCCCGAGGTTGCTCGGCGGGTTCATGTAAGGGCCGTCGAAGCTGACGACCAAGAAAAACGGCTTGTCGGCGTCGTGGCCCTCGATCCACTGGGCGCTGCGCTTGGCGAAGTGATCGACGATGTGCTCCTCGTCGACTTCGTAAGACCCCTCGTGGGAAACGATCTTGTTGTCCCAGAAGTCGATGGTGTGGCCCACTTCCAGTGCGATCCACTCGTCATAGATCGCGCCGGCGGCTTCGGGCCGTCCCAGGTGCCACTTACCGATCAGCGCGGTGCGATAGCCGCGGTGGCCGAGCGTCTGCGGCAGGGTGCGGAACTCCTGCACCGCTCCCCAGCCCTCGGGCAGTGACTCCATGGACTGATCGTCGATGAAGTCGTGCACCCCGTGCTGAGACGGCAGCAAACCGGTATGCAAAGTCGCGCGAGTCGGCGAGCACAGGCCGTTGACTGCGAAGGCGTTGTCGAAGCGCACCCCTTCGGCGGCCAGCTTGTCGATGTTCGGTGAGCGCACGTCGGGATTGCCGTAGGTGGGCAACACGGCGGCGGGCTGGTTGTCGGTGAGGATGAAGACGATGTTGGGATGTTTCTTCGCTTCCGACGGCACCGCCTCAGCAGCAGCTACCACCTCCGAGATGGCCGCGGGCTCAACGGCCGCAGCTAAACCCTGAGCAGCGCTCAACGCGCAGTAAACAGCAAGAAACGAAGCGAGGCGGATCCGCACCGGCGCATTCTACACGAACGCATAGCTGATACGGCATGGCGACAGCTGCGCTCATCCGGATTGACGCGACGCGGGAGGAGCGAGCCCCCCAAGGAAGGCAACACGTCATCCGTGCTCATCGAGTCCTTAAGCGACGAAATCGCGGGGAGATGACCGGACGGCCGCGATGACGGTCTTGACTCAACCCGATCTTGGTCGCACAAACTCAAGCTCGAACTCGAGGGGGCTAACTTGCTAGCCGGTCGGGGAATAACCGGTGCCACCTAAGCTACCGACACGCTTACGTCTTCCGCTGCTCGTGGGGATGGTCGTCATGACGGCCGCGGCTCAGCCGTGGGCAGCCGCGGCCATGCCCGTGACCTCGACGTCTTCGAGCACTACGAGCACGACCACGCTGCCCGAGGGCTTTGCGGCGGCCCTCGCGCCCACGCTTTGCGCTCAGCCCGTGACCAGCGGAGAGCTTCCGAAGGCGACTGACTGCTTGTTCATTCTCAACGTGGGCGTGGGGATAGGAGCATGTGTGCCGTCATGCATCTGCGACGTGAACGGCGATTTCAGCGAAAACGCTTCCGACGCCCTGCTCTGCCTCAAAATCGCCGTAGGAATCGACCTGCCGCGCGAGTGCCCATGCCCGACTACGACTACCTCGACGACGATGGGATCAGGCACCGGGCCGTGCTGCTCGAGGGGAACCTGTTCGATCACTACACCTGAAGGTTGCCGGCGTGGAAACTACCTCGGCGACAGCGACAGCGTCGGCAACTGTAGCGCCGAGGAGCTGATCGCGTGCAATGCGCCGCCTACAACCACCACCTCCACGACCACGACGACACTGCCCCAGCCGACGGGCGCGTGCTGTCTCAGGAGCCGCTGCTTCATCCTGACAGCCGACGACTGCGCGGGCGGAACCTATCTCGGTGATAGCGACAGTGTCGGCATCTGCAGTGCCGAGGAAGAGGCCGTGTGCAATCCTCCGACGACAACTACCACGTCCACCACTACGACGACGCTGCCCCAGCCTACGGGCGCGTGTTGTATAAGAGGGAGACGCTGCCAGATCCTGACATTCGAGGACTGCGCGGGCGGGACCTATCTCGGTGACAGCGACAGTGTAGGCGTTTGCAGTGCCGAAGAAGAGGCCCTGTGCAATCCGCCGACAACGACTACCACGTCCACAACCACGACAACACTGCCTCCGGTGACCGGCGCGTGCTGTATCAGGGGACGCTGCCTGATCACGACACCAGAGGACTGCGGGGGCGGACTCTATCTCGGCGACAGTGACAGTGTGGGCAGCTGCAGTCCTGAAGAAGAGGCCATGTGCCCTTGAGGCGTACCTGAGCCTGAGCGCGGGGCCGGCGCAATCGGATTAAAGCCACAAAAAAGGCCGCCGCTGCAATCAAGCAACGACGGCCCGCCAGTCAGGTAGGAAGGAGTCTTTGTAAAGCGACGGCGTCTTCAGGGACTGCCGTTCTCGTCGGTGTCACCCTCGAAGCTGGTAATGGCCACGGCCGCAGCGATGAAGCCCACAGAGCCCACAACCACGGGCGCGGCTTCCACGCCTGCGATCAGCACCGCACCAGCGTATTCTTCTTCATCTTCCATCGCGGCCACTTCGTTCTCGAAGTCGAGGCGGCGCTTCTTGGTCAGATCGTCGGCCACGCCCTGCCCGGCCGTGGAAGGCTTGCGCCGCGAGTCCTTGGCGGCGGCCATCTGCATGGAGGCCTGTTGCTCGGCGGTGGCAGAAGCGGCCATGGCTTCGGCTTCCTCGAGCATCGCGGCTTTGTCGTAAGCTTCGGCCTGTTGATGCGCTAAGCGGCGGGCGGCAGCGATCTTGGCAGCGCGCTCGGCGTCAGCCGCGTCCTGCGCAGCTTTTTGCGCGGCCTGTTTGGCGGCGGCATCTTGTTCAGCCCTTTGGGCCGCCAGTCTAGCCTGCTCCGCAGCTTTGGCCTCGGCGGCTCTGCGAGCTTCGGCGGCTGCGGCTTGCTTGGCTTCGCGGGCACGCTTGGCGGCCATCTGCGCGGCCTTGTCGTCGCTCACGTTGGCGGCCAACTGCACGGGCGCGTCACCATAGTATTCGGGCTCGGCGTTCATGGCGTCGCGGGCGGCCTTGGTCAGCGAGTAACGCTGTCCGGCCTCGATGGTCTTTTCCACACCGGCAACGATGATGCCGAGCACGCCCTCTTCCACGCCGACTATAGTCTCACCGGACTCGGTGAACTCGACGTAGCCGTCGACACCGCGCGCGCCGGGATCGCTCAGCGCGAACATCTCGGCATCGGCCGCCGCGATGGTGATGTCGGAGTGACGGGCCATGTGGAAAGCGAGCTTTCCGCCGAGCACGTCGATGTAGGCCGCCTTGCCGTGGCCGGCAGCGGCGATTTGGGTGTCCTTGTACATGCCGAGGGCGCCCTTATCGCCGAGATCGAGAACGGCGTAGCCGCCGTTACCGGTCTTCAAGCTATCGCCGGCAATCAAAGGACGCTCCGAGTCGATCGCCGACCAGGTGCCGGTTCCCATGTCGACCCAAGCCGGGCCACTCGTACGAACGGAACCGAAGATCGGCGCATCGGCCGCAAACACGGGCAGCGCGAAGCCAATTAGAATGAGGCCGAGCAGCAACAGCGCCGTGGCCTGCTTGAAGTAGAAACCAACCGTCGAAAACTGCGAAAACCGCGAAATCTGCATGGGCTTCCTCCCACCTTCAGGCTATCGCGGCGCCGTCGACGGTTTCTACCAGAAAATGCAGTAAGGGATGTTAAGGGGAGAAGTATGGCGTTTGCTTTGGAGGGTGCGAGATCAGACGTGCGCTATACAAAGCGACCGTAGACGCCGACATGCTCCTGCACACGCTCGGTGTAAGCGCGCAGGCCGCGATATTTCTCAGCGATCTTGGTACCCCAGGTCGGCGGCTTGTTGTCGTAGACGCCGGCCATGAAGCCGGCGATCGTGAAATCGTAGATTCCCGGGGCGTCGTCGAACAGAAAGCCGCTCTCGGGCGCGGCCGCTTCCAGTGCCTGTAGATCGCGCTCCATGAAGCCGGCCTGCTCGGCAAGGCTGTGGCGGCCGAGTCCGTGCAGGTGAAGGGTCTGTCGCACCTGGCGCCGTGCCGCACGCGCGACGATCGGTCGAATCAGCGCAGGCGCGATGTGAAAGAAGCCGTCGACGATGTTCGGGAACCAGTCATCGTCCAGCCAGCGGCTAGCAACGTATAGCCAGTACAGGTGATCTTCGACCAGCCGCGCCAGCGCCACGCCATGTGCCCGATCGCGATCGGACAGCCCAGCATAGACCCGCCCGCCGGTGATCTCGTCCAGGTATTCGGTGATGAGCTCCGAGTCGGCGATCGTTCGACCGTCGGCGATCATATAAGGAAGCTTTCCCTTGGGTGCCTTGCGCGGATCTCTCTGTACATCGGACTCAAAGGGCAGACCGAGCGACGTCAGCAGCATCTCGATCTTGAGGCAGAAGGGACTGACGTTTCGCAGGCCGAATGCGTCGCCGAGAGTGACCAGCGTGAGCGAGGGCGGTGTGGTTGTCGTAGTGGCCTGGGTCATGGGCGGGTTATTGCAGAGGGCCGGAGGCGACTGAAGTGGCGCGATCCACTAGCCACGCAGACCAGTCCCGTTACGCGCAGACTCCACACGACACTTGTACGACATTCAGGCCATCGGTGCGCTGGTGGCGGTTCCCGCGGAATAAAGTCATAGGGAACATCGACGGACCAGGCAGGCGACTGGTGCGGGGCGGAAGGTACAGTGTAGCCCTAGAAAGTATCGACGCTGGGAACTCTGTCGCCGATGCGCACACCGACATCGCAGCCGTCGCAGTGGTACCCATAGTTGCCATACGGGAGATCTGTGGCGGTCATTTGCCCGTTACACCTAGGACACCGCTGCCCGCAATCAAGCTCAAGAAACTGCTCCCGCGAGACCTGTGCCGTGTCGCCGCAGCCGGGGCACCGCCACTTCACGAAACCACCATCCATAACACGGACCAATAGGGGCTCGACCTTGCAACACCAGGTCGGAGTCTGGCGGTGAATCTCTACGGGGCGCTCGTGCTTGAGATCTAGTATTTCCACCGAGTTCAGAGGAAGACTGCCCAGGGTCACGCTCCCTGTCCAGACCTACTGAAATGCCAGCGCACCAAGTCCCCTATCCGGCTGTACACGGGAGCCACTTACCTAGACGAACCCCGTCTCAACCAGCCGACTCCCCTCGGCGGATATCTCGTGTCGCGCTCCAGAGCCCTCCACGACCCGGCTCCAACTCGAGACGATGAGTTTGGCGCTCGACCCTTCGCCCTCAAGTCGGTATGCGAAACCACCTGCCATCCCAGGTACGGGAAACCATTCCTCGCCCTCTGAAGAGGTTAAAAGAGGCTCCAAATCGGGCAGAGACAAGGCGTGTTTGTCGACGAGGTCGCCGACGCGGCCTCGGATCACCTTATGAAAGTGCTCCTGGATCCTCAGCAGCGTCTCTGGTGGCACTGTCTTCAAAGAAAACGAGCGGCCAGTACCGAGTATACCCGACTAGTTGGACTTGACGACCGTGACCGGGAGCGGCGGGTTAACACCGTATCCCACATCCACGATCCTGACATCCTGAGCCGCATCAGCATGTACATATGATGTGTTCTGCACGGCCAGCACGCCAAGTAGCACCGCGATGAGCGTTAGAACCGACTTGGTGTAAAGATCAACCATCTACGCTTGTCCTCCTCATCTTGGAGAATACTCGAACGCGCTAGACGCGCTCTTTGTACGCCATCTCTAGATAGCCCTTGAGTAACTCGCCGTGTTGATCCAAGTCGGACTCAGTTAGCCCAATCCGGTACCTGCCGCGGCGCCCGTCATAATCCACGTCAAGACCGGCACCCATTAGCTCGGCCTCCGCATCCTCGCTTCGCTCCAGCCTGAGCTCGAAGACCAACTTCTTTTTCTGGGGCCTGAACAAGGCAAAGTTGATTGCACGACCGGCCCTGGCCGGGCCAATGTAAAACTTCGTATAATTCAGGTCTATGTCCGGGTCGATCTCACGCATCAGGTGCAAGCATGTATCGACCATCGCAACGGTCGCAGGCGTGCCACGACTCTCCCAGTATTGGCGGTCGGTAACTTCCGTAGTTCCTTCATCTTCATCGACGAGACCCAGCCGTGTTTGATCCAGCACGGTCGTGAACGCCAACGACACCGTATTCTCCCATTCGAAAGCGGCCAACTGGATCGCCACTAACGGGATGAAGCCATTAAACAACGATACAACGTTGAGGAACCGGCTAGTTATGTCCTCGGCAACGATGACCGCGACATGGTCATACTGGGGATATCTCTTTCGCTCGACGTCCCAGTATTCGATGGTTCGAATGATGTGCGACTCGTCCGTCTTGCCAAGTTGCACCTCAACCTCGTAGCGCTCGTTGCTGTCGCCGTTTTGCAGCAACAGATCCAGCCGGCCGGCCCGGGGCTGCTGGCGCTCACGATCACGCAGGACAACGTCTCCTAGCCCTAGGATACTCGGATCTTCCGCGATTCTGTCTTGAAGCCATCTTTCGTCTAACTGAGGGTGATCCTTCAAGGATAGTCGTACAGGCTGAATGTATGTCAGTTCGGGCATCTGCGTGCTCCATCAAGAAAGCCCGGCAAACGATAGAGCAGCTCACTAGCTGCGGCAAAGCACGGGCAGCGACGCACAAACCGAGGAGAAAGCTGGTCGTTTATTCGGCCTTTGCGGACAGCTATTAGTGCCGGCATGGACAAGAGCAACAAGAGCGTGTTCGGGCAGACGGTCTCCGAAGCCGATGTCGACTGGATCATCTGCATTGAACTCAACTCCTCGCCGGAGTTCCGGCAGTGGCTGTTCGGCAAGGTCTTCGGGCTAAACATCCCATTTACATCGCTTGGGGCCTGGCGCTCAGTCGCTGATGCATACGGAGAATCCGACCTGCTTTGGCTTGTCGGTATCGGTAACGCCCATCGCTGCATGGTCATGATCGAAAACAAAATCAAAGCCGCAGCGCAGCCCGACCAGTATGAACGGTACATCACTCGCGGGGAGGGTTATGCCAACGACGATACCTGTGATTCTTATATTGCGACGCTGTGTGCACCCGCCAAGTATGTTTCTGCAGACTCGGAGGAATACGCCGTGCGAATCGCCTACGAGGAGATTCAGGAGTGGTTCTTGAGCCGGTCGGGTGAACGGGCGACCTATCTCGCGTCGTTGATGGAGCGCGGCGTCAAGAAGTTGGGAGAAAAAGCTCCACCTGATCCGCTGATTACGGAGTTCAGGAGACGAATCTGGAAGATCGCAGACGCAGAATTTCCCGAGCTAACGGTACTAAGACCCACAGGCGTGAGCAGTGAGGAGTACTGGGTTTACATGAGATACGCCGGCTTTCAGATGATCTACAAAATGTATCGCAAGGCGTTCAAATACGGAGACTGCGTAGTAGACCTGGAGCTCGCCGGTCGGGCCAACGAGCTCGGCGCGCTGCGCGACGCTTACGCCGAGGATCTCGCCAGGCATGGTTTTGACCTGGTGAAGACCACGAAGTCAGTATCGTTTCGTCAGCGCGTACCACGCAACTCGCCCGTGGATTTTGATGAGGAAGCTACACGAGAAGCGTTGCGAGCGGCTTCCGAACTCTTGGCCTGGTGGCGAGCGAAAGGCGAGGCCAAACTCGCCGTTTTCGACAAGGAATGAGCACCAACTTGATCACGTAGAAGATCTCTACTGTCTCCGTCTACTGACGAAGCCGGCACCGTGCTCGTCTGGCGCGGCAACGGCTCGGACATGCTTTTCCAAGGCTTTCCTGAACTCGGCGGGATAGCGAAGTGGACCGGCGACCATGCGGCTCAGGAAGCCAGAGGCTGCCTTATGCGAAAGCGCTTTGGGTTCGTGGCGAAGGAACTTTTCGATGGATTCGGCAGGTGTGCAGACTGGCCATGATCCGACCTTGACCTCGAAGCGCCCCTCGGAAGAGCCGAAGGCGGCCTTTGGCCAGCGGCGTGAATCACTCAGCGGCAGCGGAATGCGCTTGACCGCGGCCGGTGGTTTGCGCAGCAAGTCACCGATCCATCTGGCGACATCGACGGTTACCGCGTTACCGACGAGCGTCCATCGATAGCCGCTTCTTCGAACTTGCTCGGCCGGTTCGGTCCAATCCTGGGGGAAACCCTGGAGCCGTTCGGCATCACGTATGCTCGGGGTCACGATGCTCCCGTCCCGCATCCATATGGCCGGAGGCGACGGGATCCCTACACCGGAGCCGCCTTTGAGCGTCGGAACGGAATCCACTGCCCAACCCAGCCCGCGAGTGCCTTCAGTCCAATAAAAGCCGCAGGCCTTGCCCGCGTGGTTCTCGCTGATACGTGGGCTGACCTCCTCGGCGAACAGCTGCTCGCCCGGATCCTCTTTCAAGGAAGCCAACATAAACACGCGTTCTCGACGTTGTGGCAGACCGAAGGCTCTAGTGTCGACCACGCGGTAGGCCCATCGATAGCCGCGTTGCTCGAGATTCTGGGTGATGTAGCGCATGGCCGCGCCGCCCCCGAGCTGCAACATGAACGGGACGTTTTCGATCAGCACCCACGGAACCGGCCTCTGGTCGAGAAGCCGAAAGACGTGACCTACCAGGCCAGAGCGCCGGCCCTTGATTCCCTTGGTGGTACCGACCGGAGACAGATCCTGGCAAGGGAAGCCGGCGGCCAACAGGCCGATACCGCGTGGTAGTCGGTCGAGCTCACGAACGTCTTCGACGATATCGACGTCGTTGAATCGGGCTCTGAGTACCGCGACCGCCGCGGGGTCGATCTCGCACATCAGCCGTGTCTTGTGGCCGGCCTTGTGTAGACCTTGCTCTATCCCCCCGATGCCGGCGAAGAGTCCGGCAACGGTCAGCGGTCGGCGAGCCTTGGTTTTCCTGTGTTTCGAAGAATCAGGCACCGGGTCTTTCCGCCGCACCACCGAAGAATCTCACCATTTTCTTACTCAACCGGTCGGGATGACGAAGCTGGCACTCCCACACGGTCAAGACTCGCAGCCCTTGTTTGATCAGCTCCCGGCGTTTGCGTGCGTCACGCTTTCGGTTGGCGTCGATCTTGGCCGACCAAAAGTCTTGGCGCGTTACCGGAATGCGACCGTACTTGCCCCCTTTGGTCTTGGGGCAGTTTCGGTGACCATGCCAAAAACAACCGTTTACAAAGATAGCCCAGCCCTGTCTGCGGTTCGATATGTCGGGAGATCCGGCCAAGGATTTGTTGTTGAGTCGGTAGTGTGACACTCCGATCGAACGCAACAGATCTCGCACGGCCAGTTCCGCGCGGGTCCCGCGCTGGCCGACTGCACGCATCATCCGCGAGCGGGTCTGTGGTGAGACGATGTCGTTCGACATCGATCGGGCCTGAGCGCTACTCATTGCAGGCGCCGTTACCGTTGGCGGTTCACGGGGTGAAGTCAACGCATGAAGTGCATGTTGCCGGCTTTCTTGTGGTAGCCCGAACTTCGGGGCACTTTGGCTGCTGAGTCGTGGTTAAGACCATGGCTCGATAGGGGGCAACGTGGCAAGGATTTATCCCCGAACACCCGACGAGGATGCGCCGAACTCGGAAAAGCGGGTTCACCAGGCGCTCGAGCGTCAGCTCCCTGCCGATTGGATCGTCCTTCATGGGCGACGTTTCAACCTACCAGGCAAAGGCTCGGACCTTTCCAAGGAAGGGGAGATCGATTTCGTCGTCTTGGATCCTGCACGGGGTTGGCTAGGCCTTGAGGTGAAGGGTGGGCGCATCGAGCGAAAAGACGAGAAATGGATCTCGATAAATCGCCACGGCGTTGCCAACCCGATCAAGGACCCCGCCAAGCAGGCAACGAGTGCCGTTCACCACGTGGGTGGATACATCAAAGGGCTGCCCTGGTTTCGTAAGCACAAGGTCAGCCCGACGTTCGGTTGGGCCGTCGTGTTTCCTGATGTCCACATCGATGGACGATCCTCACTCGACCTACCTCGTGAGTTGATGATCGATCACGATGGACTCGCTGACATCGCGAGCTGCGTCGAGCGTGCCTTCACGTTCTACAACCTCAACGGGCCACCACTGGGGCAGGAGGCGCAAAACGCGTTCGTGCGTGCGCTGTGTTCGAGTTTCCAACTCGTGCCGGCAATGAGCAGCCAGCTCGATAAGCAACAACAGGCACTGGTGCGGCTTACCGAGGAGCAGATGGCGAGCTTGGAAATGCTCGAGCACAACAATCGTGTGGCCATCAGCGGATCAGCCGGGACCGGCAAAACCATGCTGGCGATGGAAAAAGCCCGCCGCTTGGCTGAGGCTGGCCAGCGAGTCTTGTTGCTGTGCTTCAATCGTCAGCTTGCCGACTACCTTGCGACCCAAGCTGAAGGCTTCACGGTCTCGAGCTTTCATGCGTTTGCAAAGGAGTGGGCGGGCTCGGCCGGCTTACCATTCAATGTTCCCGAGGACCCTGCCAAAACCGAGGCGTTCTGGGATGAAGAGGCTGCCGAGATCCTCATGAAGGCCTTGGACATTTATCCCGATGAGAGATTCGACGCAGTCATCGTCGATGAAGGCCAAGACTTCCAGGAGTACTGGTGGACTGCTGTCCATGCGCTTCTACGAGACCCGAATGAAGGAACCCTCTATGTCTTTTACGACCCAAACCAGAACATCTTTCATGGAGTACCAATAAAAGAGCTCGGCCTCCTCGGGACGGCTCCCCTGATTTACAACTGTCGCAACACGACGAGCATTGCCCAGTTCAGCGCATCCATCATTGACACCGAGGCGCGCGTAAAATTGGGAGCACCAGAGGGGGCGGCTGTCGATGAGATCACTGTTGCCAACGACCAAGCGATGGTGGATGCGGTCCGCAAACAGCTTCACCGTCTCCTGGTCGAGCACCAGATCGCGACCGACCGACTGGTCGTGATGTCTCCCCGCACCAACACGAGTCCCGTGTGGCGGGCCAAGAAACTGGGCAACTTTACGTTGGTAGCGCGTGACAAGGTGCCGGGGCCAAGCGAGGTGCGCTTTGTGTCGCTGCGTGCCTTCAAGGGACTGGAAGCGGACGCCGTTGTCTTGTGCGACATCAAAGAAGGATCCTCGAGTTGCAAGCCGAGCGATCTGTACGTAGCGACCTCACGGGCACGGCACATACTCGTGGTGATACGGCATGCGGACTGAGGCGCCGTAGACGGGTGGAAGCGGTTCCTTTCGGTTCACTGTCTACTGCCGACCTTGTTGTGGCTACGACCTATCGAGGAGGCTCCGCAGGTTCGTCTGCCGATGACCCTCTCGACAAGCTGCTACACTGCGGCAACATGGGTGGCTTTCGTATCCGCGGCGGTGAAACCAAGGGTCGCTACGAATTGGCTGTTCTCTATACGACGTTTGCGGATCCTGACTGGCCGGATGAGCTCGAGCCCTCCACCGGGCGTTTCTTGTATTACGGGGACAACAAAACCCCCGGGTGTGAACTTCATGACACCACCAAGGGCGGTAACAGACTGCTTCGTTACGCGTACGAGAAGATTCACGTGGACCCGCCACAGCGTGGTCTTGTTCCGCCGTTCTTCGTCTTCTCGAAGACCGGCACCGGCCGGGATGTGATGTTCCACGGCCTTGCCGCACCCGGAGCACCGAATGTAACCGAGGCCGATGACCTCGTAGCGGCTTGGAGCACTCGCGGCCGGGAACGCTTCCAAAACTACCGAGCGATCTTCACGATTCTCGGCATCATCACGATCTCACGAACTTGGGTCGATGCGCTTGTCAGGGGAGCCGGCGATGAAGCCGAGGCGCCGAAGCCTTGGAGGGAATGGGTGGAATCGGGCCGGTATGATCCACTCAGGCTCAAGGCCTGAGCGCCCCCAGTGAGCTGTCAGGATACGCGCTCGAGCGTCTTGGAATCCACTAGCCAGCGCAGGTGCTCGGCCATCCAAACCGGGCGTTGACCGCCCCGGATGAGCACGCCCAACTCCATGTTGATATCGAGCGCGTGTCCCGTGAGATTGGCGCTGCTCACGAACAACCTGGTGTTGTCGGCCAGCACGGCCTTGGCATGTAGCGAGCCATGTGCACCGTTGTCGGCGGTTTGGCGTTTCTCGAGCGGCCAGATGTAGAGCTCGGCGGCATCGGCCACGCGTTGCCCCAACGTTTCAATGGCCGAGAACTTGACCTTTTGCTGACTTATCTCGGGATCTTCGTGAATGATTCGCACCGTTACCCCGCGGTCCAAGGCTGACTCGAGCGCCTCGACGACCAAGGGCACCTTGTAGGCGGCGAAACAGATGAGCCACACGTCGTGTTGCGCGCAATCGATGAGACTTCGCAGCACGGGTCTCGTCTGGCGCATCTTGCCCAGCGCCGGCGCGGGGCCTGTCCATACCAGATCGAGATCACTGACCTGGCGCCAGTGATCATCGGTAGCCGAGGCACCCCGAAGGGCCCAGGCAAGAGAGGTGAACGGCGCGTCGGCCAGCTCGGCTCGCCATGTCTCGATCAGTGCTGTCAACGTACGGGCAACTTCGGGGTTGGAGACGGGAACCTCCCCGACTATACGCTGAACGGTCGCGCCTGCCCCGAGACGCTCGAGTGCGCGACAAAAAGATTCTAGCGCGCCCCCGGGCAGATCCCTTGCAGCGGCAACGACAAGATCGCTCAGCGTTCTCTCTTCAGTGTCTGCCAATCAAGAAGCTCCTTACGGGTCAGATCAGCCGCTGGTGAAGAATGGTATCACTCCCCGTGAGAGTGTCTCAACGAGAAGCCGGCGATCCAGGTACTTGTTGCCCCGCTCACAAGAAGTCTCGGCTGCAAACAGGCAGGCGTGACACGCGGCCCCGTGAAGAGTGGGCGGGTCGCCTCCCGGGTCGTGCTCTGCACAAAGCGGATCGGACGCACACAGCCGCATGGCCTCCAGAGCCTGGTAGAGGTGCCGGGCCAGGATCTCGGGTTCTCCGAGATGGACCAGTCCGCCAAGCGTGCCTTCGCTGTCTGCCGCGGCCGTGTACAACAGGATCCCTGCCATACGAGAGCCGTCCTCGGCGCTGCCGGCATAGATCCGCTCCTGCAGACTCGCGGCTGCATAACCACACTCGATCGCGAACTGACGGATCAAGGCATGTGCGAGCGAGTGCAGCAAAATGTAGCGCATTCCCGGAAAGTGGTGACTCGGGTTCTCGATCTTGCGTGCTTCGCGAAACACCGTGTGAGCAGTGCGGGCGACACTTTCCTGTGCCGAGACTTTGGCTTCCCACTCTGTCAGAGCCTCCTCGCGCACCCTCAAGAAGATCCCCTCGCCGCGTACCTCGGAGGCGGGTACCCAGTCCGGGCGCTTGCGGTCCAAGGGGCCGCGCTTGATCTCGTCGATCTCGTCGAGGTCTGCGAAATCACCTGGCGAGATTACGCGCGTAAACCCGACCAGGGCATTGACTACTCGAAGCCTGTCAGCCAGCACCACGCTCTCGATCCACTGCTCATATCCCGGCGGAATGGGGCTCTTGCGCAAGGCAAGATCGGGCGTCGGCTGTTCCGAGTCCGGATCAGAGAAGATCATCCACTCGCCTTGCTTGAGCTCTTCCATGCTTTCGGGTCCGGGCTCATCCGGGGCATTACGTTTCGCCTCAATGGCATCCCAGATCTCGTCGGCGGACCACCCGGCAAAAGGCTTGAGATTTCCGGCCTTGATCGCGTAGTCGAGAACCTCACGCGATGTGATCGGTTCCAGAAGCGGCCAGTGGCTGATGACCAGTTGATTCAACTCGCCCGACGCTGTGGGCACGGACAACGCCGAGATCGACACGCCGAACCAAACATTGGAGGCTCCGACCAAGGTCGGCTTTGCCGGTTCTTCGCACTCGGTCTCCGGGATGTGGTTGTGAGGATGGGAGCCGGTGCAGGGGCCGAGCGCAGCACCATCTTCCCTGAACGCCTCGGTCATTCGTCGTGATGCACCGCAGGTATCACACTGGACGAGCAGATCTGCGGCCTCGGCCGAAACGCCGAATTCGTAAAACCTCAAAATCTCCGGGCATTCGGTCTCACCTTTGTGAACGTAGGTGGCCCAGGGGAACTCGCCGATGTGGCCGTTCTTACACATTCTGATGTGTCGCACGGGCACGACCTGCGGCGGCTTGTTGCCGGCTCTATCGCAGTTTTGGTGGACGTATCGTGTTTGCTCGGGTCGATAGGGACTCTCCTTGAGCTTGAAGATTCCCATCTCGAGCGGGGCGATACGGTTGCACAGTGGGCATCGCATCCAGCGCGGGAAGGGTGTGATGGGTATCCCACGCGTGTATTCGGGGTCGAATGGGTCGGGGCGGTCGGTGTCTTCCGGGACAGGCGGTCCGGCCAGCCGTTGGACCTGCGGTCCCAATTGGCGACGAACTATCCCGAGAAGTCGCTCCTCGACGACTTCGGTTTGAGGCGTGGGATCTTGCCAATCACTTAACCCCATGACCACGGCTGAGAAGTTGGGCAGATCGACCAGTGAGCCTACGCCGTACGTATGAATGGCTTGGCTCGGACGAATCTCGCCAACGCGTCGCCTTTGAAACGACACTAGGACTTACTCCCGCCCAGGCCGTCGTCGATGAGTATGAACCCGCTCGTGGGTTCCACGTCACGAAGCGAGTTCAGGCACGTGAACGTTTCCCAGTCGGCCTTGGACGGCTGATCCAGCAAACCGATTGTCGTGCCGTCCCTTCGAGCACGATACGCGAGGTTGGGCCCATTGGGACCGTTGGCCAGATCCAGCCAGTAATCGAGTCTTCGGCGCAGTTCGCTCTCCACGGCCTCGCCTGCGTCCTTGTCATACAGCACCTCCGCTGCGCGTGCTGCGATGGTCGAGATCGCCCGACGCACCAGTTCGGAGTCCTCCCGGATCTTTCGAGCATCGCTGTTTTCGTTGTACTCGAACTCGGCTAAACGGATCAGGGAGACGAGGAGGCCTGACAGGCCGCGATCGAGCGCTCGTTTGGCAAACGGTGTTACCGACAGTGATTCGACCTGCTGGTAGAAGGTAGCGTGATAGTGCTCGAAGCGCTCGTAGTGTGACAGGTCGCGCGGGCGCGCCCAGTTGTAAACCGTAACGACCAGGCCCGGGAAATGTCGGCCCACACGGCTGGTGGCTTGAATGTACTCGGACGTAGCTTTGGGTTGGCCACCGACTACCATCAGGCCCAGGCGCTTCACGTCAACACCGACCGAGACCATGTTGGTGGCAAGTACGGCATCGTAGGGTCGAGGTTTGCCCAAGCCCCTGCCTTGCTTTCTTAGCTCCTCGCGTTTGCGATCATCTTCGGGGTCGAATGCGATCTCGAGTCTGTCGAGAATCTCAGGGATCGCAGTGGAGGTCTTGCGGGAGGTCAGCTCTTCAGTTCGGTCTTCGAACAGACGCCGTTTGGCCAGGCCCCACTTGTCTATGCCTAGCAAGCGCGTGCGCACGTCGTCTCCCAGAAGTCGACGCATGCCTCCGAGCTCACGGATGGAGTTGAAATAACCCAGGAGCGTCATCCACGGGTCGGCGGCTTTACCGTACTTCTCATACAGGAGCTGCGATGCGCCGAGTAGCGCTACGTATACGCGGATTAGTACGGCCTTGAGGCGCTTGCCTGGCGCGCAGACTCCCAAATACAAGCGTCCGGGCAGCTCCGATGTGGGCCGTTTGATGGAGAAAAAGTTGTCGGCTGCATCAGTTCCGGGTGGCGGAAAGATCTCGACCTTACGCAGGAACAGCGAATTCACCTGTGACTTCGCGTTGCGGATGGTTGCCGTCGAGGCGATCAATTTCGGGCGAACGCGCTTGCCGTCGACCTCGAAGCAGCAAAGTTCATCGACGACCGTCTCGTAAAGGCCGACTAGAGATCCCAGTGGGCCACTGATCAAGTGAAGCTCGTCTTGGATGATCAGGTCGGGGGGACGCAGTGGTCCGTGCGGCTGGGTCTTTACCGAGGGCAGCTTGCCACGTTTGTTGTGAGAGTCCTTGTCGTCTACTTCCGGTGAGCGAAACCCATGTCGGGGGCAATAACCGTTGACACGCCCGAACAGCATCTGGGTTTGTCCGTTCCATGGCATCTGTGCGAACTTGTCGACGGTAGCGATTACCAGAGCCGGTAGCAGACGGTAGATCTCCTCGTCGACTACAACCACCGGAATACCTTCGCCAGGAGAATTGCGCGGAGTGAATGGGCAGCGTCCTAATTTTTCGCTGCAGTAGACTAACGTGCGACCACGCCCCGAGCCGACGGGGTCGACCTGAACATCGCGGCCTGGGTCGACCTTGCTACCGCACCAGGGACAATTGGTCAGTTGTGTTGGCGAGCCGACCCCGCGCTGGTCCGAAAAGTATCCCCTTCCGGATTCTTGTGACAGGGCGTTCTTTGCTTGTTCAGTAGTGTTGGGCGTTGCTCGCTGTCCGACCCACAGGCCGATACGAAAAGGAGTCTGGCCCCAGCGCTCAGGGTCCTCGCGACGTATGTTCTCGCAAGCACATACCAGCGCCGTGGCACGCTGGAACTGTTGAAGCGTAAGCAGGCGCAGCGTGTATCGCATCAAGACGGCTACGCCATTTTTCCCATCCCGCCCTGCTATCGGTCCCTGAAGGCGTCGCAATGCAAAGACGTAGGCGGTCAGACCCAGGTAGGCCTCGGTCTTTCCGCCGCCGGTCGGGAACCAGAGCAGATCGGCCAAAGCGTCGGTCTCGTGGCTGCGGTCCGTATGGTGCAAATCCGTCGTGCTCGCCAGGTTGAGCAAGATGAAAGCGAGCTGGAAAGGCCGCCACGAATGATTGCTCAAGTCAGCGTCGATCTGATCGAGATCAGCCTGGGAGCCTTGTCGGATCTTCTCGGAGTAGATCGAGTGAATCCGCTGCTTCCACATCGCTTTGTTGGCGAATCGAAACGCCTCCGACGCGGCGGGATCACCGACGACCAGATCGATCCCTTCTTGGATGCGAGCGAGCGCTTTCTCGCACTTCTCGAGCGACGCGAACGCTGGCGTGCGGTAATCGCTCAGACTAGCGTCGCTACCCTCCACTCTCGCTCTTTGACGGTCCAGCCATGCTCGATACGCAGCCGTCAATGGCGAGAGCATGTCGGATAGACCGGCCTGGTCAGCCTCAGCCAGCCGCTTCATGTCGAGCGTGAGTTCAGACAGTTGTTCAAAGCCGCCGTCCGCCGGTGTCGGTGGCGTTTGCTGGGCCAGCTCAAAGGATGGAAGAATCTGTGTGCTGACTCTAACCGCACGGTGCGGATCATCGGGCGAAGGCTCTGCGTGTACGGACACGCCATGCCCGACCGCGAACTCGACCTCATGGCGATACAGCATCGCCATCTCTGCCGTTTCACGTGTGGTCTCGCTGTCATTTCCGCCCGGGTCGGTTACCAGCGCGCGGCGCTCGAAGATCGGTCTCCCGTCAGGGTCTTCTAAGATGAGCTCGGGCTGAAACACCCATGCTTCGTTCTTGAGCTTGTCGGGCTCTTCTTGACGGTTGACCAAGAACAGCG
Organism: Candidatus Binatia bacterium; assembly: GCA_028278325.1. GTDB lineage: Bacteria > Desulfobacterota > Binatia > UBA1149 > JAJCZL01 > JANQEO01. The sequence goes on along the minus strand of JANQEO010000151.1, from coordinate 21,179 downwards.
AGACAATCTTTGTATCCGGCCTCTCACGAACAATCCCTTCGATGACGATGTCGGGAAACTCTGCAACGGGCGCCGCGGACTCGATGACTCCGATGTCGAGAGGAAGCCTCGAAATCGCTCCTTCCATTTGCCGACGGCGCCATATCCGCAGTGGATTACCGGTCTTCTCATCCGACTCAGTTTCGCTCTCGGTCCGTTCGTATCGACCCCACCTCGCTGAGACTCTGACCGCGCGGCAATCCCGGGGAACACTGAAGCTCAGTCCCAGCGACGACGGTAGTGTCGTACGAGCCGCCGGCGTGGCTTGCTCTACAGAACCCTCCTCGGAGTTCCCGGCCCCGTCATCAGCGAACTCCTCATCCTCTTCGCATTCGGCCGCGTGGCCGCTCGGAGCGAGCATGCCGAGAACGTAACGGTCCGAGGGGCGTGCATTAGAGACCTCCTCGTCAGGGCCCTTTGCCGGGCCAACGAGGTCGCGGAAAATGAGATCTAGGAGTTCCTGACGAATATCTACAGAGCTAGTCATGCTGCTCGTCGATCGGTCGGACGAGCTTGCCTGGGAGCGAACTTCAGGCGTTTCCTCTGACATCTTTCAAGGCCTCTAACGCCGAGCGTCCTAAGGCAGAGTGGCTTAGCATGCCTGTCCGTGTTCCGCGAGTCAGGCGTTCGGACCGACGTGATATCGTGTACCACGACGCTGGCCGGTTTTTATGACTTTGCCGGATTTGAGCAGCAAACTAATGAGCGTGGTCCAGTGTGCTGCCGCTACACCGCTTCTTGCGAGCAGTTCAGATTTAGAAAGGGGATCGGCGGATCTCTGAAGCGTGGCAAGGATAGTGAGGGATAGATCCGTCTCGGGGTCAGCCGGAGTTGGAGCTGTCTCCGTCGAGGCGTCGAAGAGGCCGGCTTGGTCGGCAGTGCCAGCTTTCTGTTTGGGCTTGCGGCGGAGTGTGGGTTTCGTCTTGTCGTGAAATCCTTGAGCTAATTCTTCAGCGTAGCGCTGGTGGTTGAGTTCGAGGAGACGGTCGAGTACTTCGCGCCGGGCGAGGTGGCCCAGGCTGTAGCGGGGACCCTGGTCAGTGTCGTGGAAGTTATGCCCAAGGTCGAGGCCGGTCCAGCCATAGGTGGCGACGACAGCCTTGTCCATCTCCACGTGCAGCTCGCGGAGTCGCACTATATCCTCGGACGCTTCGTCGGGGTCGTGGACTCGGTTGTAGATCTTTGTGAGGCCTTCTCGTCGCGTCTTGTTAATTGATGCGCGGTGGGCATGATAGTCGTCGCCGATTTTCCGAAGACCTTCTAGGGCGTCAGGTGTCGGAAAGGTCTCGAAGCAATCAGCGTTTGTATATCGAATTCTCGTCTCAAGCGTAGACGCATACTTTCGGACCCATGCTTCGTATATGGATGAATTCAGCACGGGCAGGAGTTCGCTTACGTCTGGTGCAAATACGTTGAGCGCGACATCGTAGACTAACCCTGCGTCTACCAGAGCGTGAACAACGTACTTGGAGACCCGGCAGGCCACCAAAACCTCATCCGCTCCTGCGATGGTAGAATATAGCTTGGGGCGCTTGTCGGCATACTGCCAATACCTTTGAGGGAGAGGTTTCCGCAGTGCGTATGTGCCGTCTGTGTTTGTCCTTTGACGCTCTGGCCTGACTTTTCGTTCGATGATGTCCCAGCAGTCCGGATACTCCCTACATTGCTCTTCCGATCGGTCAAAAAAGTTGATCACCCAGCGACTTGGCGACTGGTCGAATCGTGAGTTGAGATCCTCTCCGTTCAGGTAGGGAAAAAGGACGTCGCGATTCTTAGGGTCCTGATCGATGAGGCGATGCGCTTCGTGAGGCTCCAGAACGAAGCCCATTCCCAGTACGATCGACCCCTGAAACGACCTCTCGGCGTTCGCCGCCAAGCGGTGTGGATTGCCGCTCGCGCGCCCGGGGATCTCGAGCTGAGGCGTGATGGCTTGTACGAGCTCGCCATCGAGGTAGCAACGGCCGGTCCACCCCTCCTTTTGCAACCAGATAACAGATACATGCACGCCCGCTTGCCCGGGCCAGGGTTGAGTGGATACCGCCCGTCGAATCGAGAAGCCGCAGTCGACGAGTCGGTCGAGCCCAACTTCCCGCGATTCGCCCTGCGCGATGGTGTTGGTCGCAATGAGTCCGAAGCTACCTCCCGGCCGCAGCAACTGAGCAGCGCGCAGAAACATGTAGGCGCAGAGATCGGCTCCTCCCTTGATGCCGCCTGCGACCCAGGTGATCAGGTAGTTGCGGAAATCGGTTCCTGCGCTGCCCGAGATCATTCTCCCTCCCTGAAAAGGGGGATTCCCGACGAAGCCATCGAAGCCGCCTTTCTCGAAGACCTCGGGGAACTCAACCGGCCAGTGGAACGGCCTTCGGGCACGTTCTTTCTCGGGCTTACCCTCGTTGAGAAGTTCTCGGGCCTGGCGCGCGAGTTCTGCGAGGCCTTTGCGGCGCGTGGCGTCGCCGAGCTCGGCCGAGTTTGCATCACCAAAGGCCGCCGCCAGCAGGCCGCGGCGGTTCTCATAAGCGGAAGCTTGAGCCCCTGCAGTCGAAAGAGCGGCGGCGATTAGGAGGTCGCCGGCGTGGCGGACTACATCGAGTGCCTGGTCGGCCCCTGCTAGTAGCCTCGTCTTTTCCTCAGCGTCACGCACATCGTTCACGGCGCGCCGCTCCAGCTTGTCGCGCTTTTCACGTGCGGTCTTGAGCGCAGTGTTGACGACCCCGTGAAACAGCGAGCGCTGGCTTTCGCCTTCTACCTGCAGATCGAAGGCTTCGAGCTGCTCGCGGTGAGTCACACCGAGCAGCGAGTCGCCAACCTTCAGCGCGTGATCAAAGAAGCTGAAGGGCTTGCCCTTTTGCAGGGTGACGAGCCAGAGCGAAAGCTTGCCCATCTCGACCGCCATCGGGTCCTTGTCCACCCCGTAGAGACAGCGGTCGGCCACGAACCGGCGCGCAGCCGCGAGACGCTCGGCCGGGTCTGCGGGGAGAAGTGACTCGCTCGGGCCACCTTCGGAGAGGTCGCCCTCGGGTGAGACAAGGATTCTGCCAGGATCGACCCTCTCGCACTCTTCCCACGCCTCGACCAGCCGCTCAGCCAGATAGCGGCACGCTGCAACCAGGAAGGCGGCCGACCCCATCGCCAAGTCGCAGACGCGCAGGGCCAGGATCTCGCGGGGTGATCTCAGCTGCCACTCGTTTTCGGGCTTGCCTTCTGCGGGGCCTGTGTAGACCAACGGCTCCAGCGTATGCTTCACGATCGGCTCGGTAAGGCTCGGCGGTGTATAATGGGCCCCAGTCGCGCGGCGGTCCGAACCCTGCGTGACGTATACGCTACCTCCGGGGATGACGACCGGTGTGCCGCCGTCGTCCTCGCGAACCAGTCCGGCATACGGCCTAACGCGCTCCAACAACTCCGGGGCGTTGTCGCAGGCCATCAGCCACTTATCGGTATCGTCGGCCGGAATTGCGTAGTCGAGTAATTTCTGGATCGATCTTGGTTGTTTGCCAGTGGCCTCCTTCAGATAACCGACAAGTTCATCACTTCCGGCTCGCTTCTGACTATCGAGTTCATCAATGACGATCTCAGGCTCGCGATCCTTGGCGCCCTGTATGCTAACCACCGGTGAGCTGGCGCGCACTGCGGTGTGGTCGAGCAGGCTTTCGTAAACGCCTCCGATCTGTTCGACACCGAGCGCGCGGTACGACAGACGCTGTGCCTCCGTACCGCCGCTCCTTGGCGTACCGCTCTGCAGGTACTGCAGCGATCGAAGGATCTGCAGAACCTCGAGGTCGTTGATCGCCAGAGGTGCGGCCGGTTGTGCGGTCCACTTGGTGCCGGGTGGGCGTCCCTCGAGAAACGCAAAGCGATCGGGATCGAACAGCGCACCGCCATAGGCAGGAAGCGTGAACGCCTCGTGGCGAATGCCACCGTACACCGCTCGGAACGTCGCCAATAGCCGGGCCCAGCCGGCGTGGCGAAGTTCAAGGACCTGTTCGCCGACCCGATCGGCGTCGGCCTGGAGGTCGTCGATCAACCTGCCGACAGCATAGTTCTCGTCCCAGAATCTCTCTCCGCGGGGCAGCAGCTTGCCGTCCTCGGCGTAGAGTAAAAAGACCAGGCGCATCATCACTGTGACGGCTGCCTGGTAGAGATCTTTTTCGTCGTGGTCGGCTAGAAGCGTGCGTCCGCGGTCGCGGTCGATGCGGTCGAGCGCCGTGACCAGTAGCTCGACCGAGTGGCGTACCTGGATTCCGAGCCTATCGGTTACTTCGTACTGTTCGTCAGCACTGCGCTCCAGGAGTACGGGGAGCGTCTCGTTCTCGGCTACGCTGAAGAATCGGCGGACGCCGAGCAGGCTGCGGAATGCCCTCAGCGTTATCCGCTCTTCGGACCACAGGGATGCGTACCATGAGACAAACGTCGCAGTCTGGCCCGGGCGCGCCGAGACCAGCATCCACTGCTCGCCGTTGGTGATGAGGCCGAGCTCTTTGCCATCCCGCCGTCGCAGCAACTCGGCCATGCGTGTGGCGGGTGAGGCCTTCCAGCCTTGGCCAGGTTTCGGATCATCGAGTCCCTGGCCGAAAGACTCCACCATCACGAGCATTCGTGGAGTATTGTTCGCGCCGTCGCTGGTATCCTCCGCTACGATGATTGCCGGTTCTATCGAGGTATGATGCTCCGCAACGTGGACCTTGAGCCGGTCGTCGAAGGCGCTCGCATCGAACAGCACGTTGCCGGGGAACTCGAGGACGTCGGCTAACACGAACTGGACCCACTGGCGGTGCAGCCCCGGATCGTCTCGCTCTAGTAGCCACTCCTTATAGGCGACGGCCACTCGTCCACTAACCTCGGTATCGTCGGCATCGAGACCGTCGGGGAAGACATCTTTCAACACAGGTAGCGAAAGGAACGGCCCCGAGATCTCGACGAGCGAAAGCCACTCAGTATGGTGGCCCTTGATGCCGCCCTTCGTTGTTGCTCGCCTGCTGCGTCGTTGAGCCATCGTTGCTGTTACGGCCTCCAGTCGCGCGGCACCAGGAAGGTCGCCGCCACGGGGAACATCCGCGGATCGGGATCCGAGTAACGGCGGCGGATCTCGGCCACTTCGCGTTCGCGCTCGGCCGGAAGGCTTTGGAGTCGCCGCTGCAGCAATTCCGTGTTGCGCTCGTACTGGAGACTCTCGTCTTCGCTAAACAGTTCGCGCTGAGCGGGCGGCTCGGCCGCCAGCTGCTCGCGGATGCCACGGCTCAGCTCATTAAGGATCGCTTCGACTTTCTCGACCTCGCTTTCCGCGAGTTCCTCGAAGCGTTTCTCCAAGTTCTTCGTTCGGTCGCGCATCCTCGCTTCCAGTGCGTTGTGAAGCGGCTCCGCGATCCGTGGCCAGAGCCCCAGTAGGTGCTTTTCGGTCTTCGTGCTTGGCGATGCGTCTGTTCCGGCTGCTAACGCCGCGTCGGTCTCCGAGACGTTTATTCGTGCGAAGCGGCCATTTGTTATCCGGCCACCCGCCGTGATGATCTGCTCATGTAGACGCTGGCCGTCGCCCCCGAGCACGACGAGCCGGGCGTGAGCCACGACGGTCGGGTGATCGAGGTTGCCATCGTCAACCACCCGAGCTGTGACCCGGTGGAGGTTCTTGCTCTCGCTCTTCGCCCAGACCTCGCTTCGTAGCAGTCCCTGGCACATGCGAACCAGTGGATGCTCCAGGTGGACCAACACGACATCGTCGCGATCCGTCGCAACCTCATGATCGAACGTGATCGGCCGGATCTCGCCCGTGTGGGGATGCGTCAAACCGATGGCACACTTGGCCCAGCTGCCGTCCAGCTTCGGCATCTGGAAAACCGGACAACTCGACCGCGTGCCAGACGTATCCGGCCAGACGCCGTCAAGTTCCGCTTCTTTCAAGGGGGGTTTGCGTGTGAGGTTGAGCCCCACCTCGACGACGGACCGTACTGTTTCGGGCGTGACCCTGAGGTCGCGACGCGAATCCTCGAGCCGTCTGCTCAACTCGGCGACACGGTCTCGAAGGTTGCGCTCGAATGCATACTGCTTTCGGAGTGTCGTCGCCTCGCGCTCGGCCTGATCGGTCTCTAGTCGGGTCCGGCGGCCGAGCATCGCCTCTTCGATTTGGGAGGCGATCACCGGTCCGACCTTGCCTAGATCGCGACGTATGGTGTCGACCTTCTTGGCTGCCCTCAGCAGGAACTCAAGGTCGCCTTCCAAGCTCCCCGTGTCACTCCCAGATTTGGCGGCGCTCTTTTGCCAGCCTTTGCCCACGAAGTGATAAACGAGCACTTCGTTGGCACGTTGCCCATGGCGATCGACGCGGCCGTTTCGTTGCTCGAGCCGCATCGGGTTCCAGGGGATCTCGTAGTGAATCACCCGATGACACCAGCGCTGGAGATCGATGCCCTCGGATGCGGAGTCCGTCGCCAGTAGTATCCGAACTTTCGATTTGGCGGGGTCTGTCTGGAACGCGGCTTTGATGCGCTCGCGATCGTCGGTGTCCATGCCGCCGTACATAGTCTCCAGACGGCCGTCCGATGCCATGCCCTCGGCGGCGAGACGCTCGTGGAGCCACCTCTGAGTGGTACGGTACTCGGTGAAGATGATGACGCGTTCGTCGTTCCACTCTCGGCCTGGACGCAGCGTCGTGTTCAACCACTCGATCAGTTGGGCGGCCTTCGAATCGGGCTTGGCTGATGCCTGCGTCCCCCAGTCGTGAAGTTCCTGAAGGAGTTGCGCTTCCTCGGCCGATACCTTGGCGAGTTGCTCGGTCGCCAGATCGAGGATCTCGTCGGTGTGCTCTTCGTAGATCTCGTCGCTAGCGTAGTCTTCCTCGACACTTTCTAACTGGCGCTTGAGGATGCCAGGGGCCGGCCGCCGGCGCGGTTTCCTGGCGTCTTGGATCCCACCCAACGTCTTTCGATGTCGCGCGAGCGTATGGCGGAATGAAGCCGGACATGAGAACATGCGTTTCTTGAGAAGAGTGAAGACGAAGTCAGTGGCGGTTTTCTGCGTCCCGCCGGTCGTGCCCGATCTGCGTCCCTTGGCTTCGGCCTTTTGCCTGGCCTTTTCCTGCATGGCGGCTGCACGGAGCGCTCCGTACTTGAGCAGCTTAGCGTATGCTTCTCGCTCCTTGTCGGAGTAGGGGACCTCGATCGCTTCGATGCGTCGCTCGGGAAACTTGGGCGTGCCGTCCGGGTTGACGATCTCGGACTTGAGCCGGTGAACCATAACGGTCTTGAGCTGCTTATCCTCGGGCTTGACGCCTACGGCAAAGCGCTGGTCGTCAAGCAGGGCTAGTAGGGCGGAGAAACTCTCGCTGTAGCCGTTGTGCGGCGTTGCCGTCAGGAATAGCCGATGCTCGAAGTGCGGCACGAGGGTTCGGATGGCCAGTGTACGGTCGGAATCGGTCGCGTACTGGCCGCGGCCCGACGGCGCGACGTTGTGCGCCTCATCGACGATCAGGAGATCGAACCGCCGCGGCCACACCGGCTCGTTCGGCCCTGGCAGACACTCGCGGAACAGCCGCATCGGCCGCTCGCGCTTCAGATAGTCGATCGACGTGATCAGCCGCGGAAAATGCGTCCACGGATTAGCGTGGATCCCGCGCCGCCGCCGTAGATCCCGCATCAGCTCGGAATCGACGATCCGAAACTCGAGTCCGAACTTCTCGAGCATCTCGTCGCGCCACTTGATCTGGAGCGATGCTGGGCAGACCACGAGGATCGACCGCACGCGCTGCCTCAGGATCAGCTCCTGGGCGACCAGCCCGGCTTCGATCGTCTTGCCGAGCCCGACATCGTCGGCGATCAGCAGGTTGGCGCGCGGCATCTGGAGCGCCCGCACCACCGGATCGAGCTGGTAGTCGACCACGGAGATCCCTGCCCGAAACGGCGCTTGAAGGTTCACCGCATCGACAGACTGGATCGCCCCCCAGCGGACCGCCGTGATAAAGGCGTCGAGTCGCGCCGGATCATCAAAGCCCGTGGGTTCCGGCAGCTCCACCCGCTCAAACACCCGGGCGCCGGGCTCGATCTCCCAGATGACTGATAGCTCCTCACCGAGACCATCCTCGGCAAGGGAGTTGAGCTCGACGAGGTGCTGGGCCGTGGTCTTATCGAGGCTCAAAGGGTCGGCGACGAGGTTCGACCGGTCGACCTTGCTGACGACATACCGCTGGCCACGGACCTCGACGAGTTGGCCAGGTTCGGGTGTTGTCGTCCAAGACTCCATAGCTCGGCTAAGAAGGACTAGATCTAGATATAGGGACTCGCGCGTGCCCAATCCAGGCCAGACGCGGCCTAGGGCTTCCCGGGCTGGTGGGGTTCAGAAGTAGAAACGAAAACCACAAGGTGAGAGACGCACCGCACCAGACAGTGGGGAGGCAGCACTCGTTGAGTGATCAAAGAAGCTTCTGTTGGGCGGGTACCCGCGACTAACCTTGTGCCCGTGGCACGATCTTCAGGGCAAGTCTGTTGTAAAGGTCCATGTATGCATCGAACACGGTCACCCCATTATCCTTCGCCCATTTACCGAAATGCCGCTCAGCACGTCTGGTCAAGAGATCACCCGGACTATAACCCTGGGGCAACGCGGTACCGGGCCTCCGACCTAAATGACGGAGCGCCACCTTCTTGAAGTCCGCGCGGCATTTCTGCGAGGAGTGTGCGATCCGGTTGCGAATCTTTAGTGCGTCCCGCAACAAGTCCTCCCGCGGTTGCAGCGCATCGCGATAGGGTCTCCCGGCCTCAAAAAAGATCACGGCGAGCTCGCCTATAGAACTTGGATCCGAGAACCTCAAGTACTCAGTGTCTGGATTGTGCGAAGGATCGCCCGACAATATTTGATATGCATGCGCAATGTCTCGCGCCCTTCCGAGGCGGAGAGGCGGCAAATAGCCGCCATCACATCTCGCTCCGGCGAGATAGCGTGTCATCGATTGCTCAAGAAAGTCTTCCCATGCCGATAGAACGCCGAGAAACGCTAACTCGACGACACGTCTCGCATGCTCTGCGTTAAGCCGGGGAAAGGCCGTCTGCGGGTTAATACCACTGATGGCGCGGGCCGTTCGCGATAACTGCGTAGCAGACTCAATTCTCTTGGCGAAGGCGTCGCGAAGATGGTCTACTTTAGCAGGACGGCCGCTCACTGGCTGGAATCCGCCCGGAAACGCAGCAGAGTCAGCTCTTCGCGGTCTTCACAACCGCACGGCTGAATTTCGTGTTCCTCGAACGCTTGTCAGCCCGACTGAACGCCTGCTGTTGGCCAAGGTCTCTCGCACTGTTGACCGAGTCCGAGGTCTCCACCTCAACTATCCTTCGTTCAGTTCCTTTCTTCGCAACGACATCCGGCCTGAATCCCCCAATGGTTGCGGGCTTCGGGTACCCTTTGATGTCGGCCTTCACAGCATAACCCTTCTTCTCCAGGCCCTTTGCGATCTGTCGAACCTTCGCGTCATGCTTACTCTGCGACCTACTAGATCTTCTAGCCATGATTAGTTCCTCCAATACTTGAGAGTAGCGCTTTTTGTCATGGATGCCAGCAGTGGAAGGGCGTCCACCTGGACGCGGCTATCGGTGTCGCCTCCGATGGTATTCATCGTAACGTGCGCTCCACACCGCCCCCGCCCTGCAACCGACGCGCAGACGCCGTCGTCAGGAACGCATACCGGCGTTCTGAGCAGGACGACTCCAGTGCCCTCAGAAATCTAGGACTTGGCCACCTCAAGGCTAGACCTCGCCATCGCAGGTCCTGGAAGTCGAGGGGAAACAACGCCAACCCACGGTACGGATGGGGAACCAACCTGCCCTTGACAAAACGAACGTTCGTGCGATACAACCCCATCAAAGCCAACCCTGGCTAGCCGCACGATGGAATCCACCGCCCCCAAAACCCCTGATTTAACTAGCGCTGAGCGCCCTCGGACCACCGCCCACGGCGACCGCACGCGGCGCCAGATCCTCCGGCGCGCCGTCGATATCGCCTCGGCCCAGGGGCTCGAGGGCCTGACCATCGGGTCTCTGGCCAAGGAACTGGGCATGTCGAAGTCGGGGCTGTTCGCCCACTTCGGCTCCAAGGAAGAGCTGCAGCTGGCCGTGGTCGATGAGGCCGCGGTGATCTTTGCCGAAAACGTCGTCGAGCCGGCCTTCGAGGCACCCGAGGGTGTCGCGCGTCTGTACGCCCTCATGGACCATTGGGTCGGTTACGTCGACGAGAGCGTATTTCCCGGCGGGTGCTTCTGGTCGAAGGTCGAGTCCGAATTTAGCGCGCGCTCGGGTGTCGTGCGCGACAAGATCGTCGAGCTCACCAGCGAGTACATCAAGGCCATGCAAGCCGACGTCGAAAACGCCAAGCGGCGCGGCGAGCTTCGCGACGACGCCGACGCTGCGCAACTAACCTTCGAGTTCGGAGCCTACGTACAAGGATGCAACCTGGCCTCTCAACTCCATGGCGACCGAGCCGCCTTCGGTCGCGCCAGGCTGGGTATCAGGCGGCGCATAGAAGACGCGGCCACCGACAAGGGCAAGAAGGCCCTGGCCGCTTATATAAAAGGATAAGAGCGATGGCAGAGTCTATTCTTCGTCAATGTAACCTTTGTGAAGCCGGCTGCGGCTTGATCATGGACGTCGAAAACAACGAGATCATCTCGGTAAAACCCGACAACGACGACCCGATCACCCAGGGCTATGTCTGCCCCAAGGGCATGGCCATCGCCGGCATCCACCACGACCCCGACCGTCTGCACCACCCCGTGCGCCGCGACCCCGACGGCAACTTCTACAAGATCACCTGGGAAGAAGCGTTTACCGAGATCGCCGCGCGCTTGACTGAGATCCGCAAGGACTACGGGCCTGATGCCATCGGCGTCTACTTCGGCAACCCCATGGTGCACAACTACAGCGGCATCCTGTTGCTGTCGGCCTTCATGGAGGCCTTCGGCACCAAGAACCGCACCAGCGCAGGCTCCCAAGACACCTCGCCGCGCTTTGCCGCTTCCCACTATCTCTACGGCAATACTCTCGTAGTCCCTGCCCCCGACATCGACAACACCGACTACTTCCTTTGCATTGGCGGCAACCCGGCCGTCTCCCAAGGAAGCGGCATGGTAACGCCCGACATCAAGTCGCGGCTGAAGGCCATTCGCGAGCGCGGCGGAAAGATCGTTACCGTCGACCCGCGCTACACCGAGACCTCAAAGATAGCCGACGAGCACGTCGCCATCCGCCCGGGCACCGACGCGCATTTCATTCTGGCCATGATCCAGGTGTTGGTTTCCGAAGGTCGCGTTGACGCCGAGGAGATCGGGGCGATTGCCACCGGCTGGCAAGAGCTGGTTCCGCGCCTCTCGGCGTTTGCGCCCGAGGCCGTGGCCGAGATCACCGGTATCGATGCTGCGACCATTCGCCGTCTTGCCCTGGACTTCGCCGATGCCGATGCCGGAGTTGTTTACACTCGCGTCGGCACCTGCAACTCAGAGTGCGGCACGCTCGCGACCTGGGCCAACGACGTGATCAACATCGCCGCCGGGCGCCTCGGAAAGCGCGGTGGCTGGATGTTCGCGGAGCCCTGCCTGGATTCGGCTGCAGTCGCCGAGATGGGCGGCATGAACGGGCATGCCCGCTGGCACAGCCGCGTGCGCGGCCTGCCCGAGACAGGCTGCGATCTGCCGGCTGCCATCTTGGCCGAGGAAATCGAAACGCCGGGTCAGGGACAGATCCGCGCCATGGTGACGCTGGCCGGTAATCCTGTTTTATCGACGCCGAACGGCGTGCGTTTGTCCAAGGCGATGGAACAGCTCGACTTCCAGGTCTCCATCGATCTCTACATCAACGAGACCACACGCCACGCCGACATCATCTTGCCGCCGGCCTGGTCTCTGACCGAGCATCACACCGAGCCCTTGTCGCCTTTGTTCGATCTGCACTCGGGCATGCGTGTATCGCCGCCGGTGGTAGAACGCGGCGAAGGCGAGCTTGCCGACTGGGAGATCATGCTCGAGATCACTCAGCGTCTCGGCGGCGGGCCCACGGGAACCAAGGCCGTCGATTTGATCATGAAGGCGATGAGCTGGTTCGGCTGGAAGTTCCATCCTCGCAAGCTGTTGGCACTGATGATTCGCCTCGGGCCGCATGGGAACAAGTTCTTGCCGTGGAAGAAGGGCGTGACCTTGAAGCAGGTCGAAGCCTCTCCTTATGGCGTGGCCCTCGGACCGGCGCGCGAAGGCTTCAAGCACCGGCTCTACAACAAGGATGGCCGCGTGCATTTGAACGCCGGGCCTTTCTTCGAGTCCATGGCCGAGTTGGCCAAGCAAGTTGCCCGTCGTGCCGAAAACGGCGCCGACCACGACGAGCTGTTGTTGATCGGCCGGCGCGAGTTGCGCACCAACAACTCCTGGATGCACAACGTCGAGGCCCTGGTGTCCGGACGCGAGCGCTGCGTGCTCTACGTGAACCCGGTCGATGCCGAACGGGCCGGACTGCGCGACAGCCAACCGGCCGAGCTGGAAAGCCGTGTGTACAAAGGAGACGTTCCCGTGCGCGTGACCGACGAGGTCATGCCCGGCGTGGTCAGCCTCCCCCACGGCTGGGGACACAAGGCGGCTGCGCCATGGCAGTCGGTGGCGGGATCTCACGCCGGAGTGTCGGCCAACGACTGGACCGACGATCAACGCGTGGAGCCGATAGTCGGCCAGTCGATCTTGAATGGCGTACCCGTGAAGGTGCGGCCATCGGCGGCGGCCCAAAAGGCGGCTTGAGCCGCCTGGTTGGTAGAGAAGCTGCATAGCGGCCTGGTTGAGATAGACAGGGCCGCGTAGCGGCCCATTTGCGAGTGGTGGAGGAGTCAACGGTATGACAGCGATTGCAGGAAATCTTGCCGAGCAAACGGGAAGCCACCCCGGCGTCTCTGACGAACTCGCGCGCGTGGCCGAGGCCTTCACCTATGTGTGGGCAAACCCCAACATCAACCGCTTCATGGAGCTGCTCCATCCTGACGTGAGGCTGACCCAGCCTCTGAGCGCGCCCATCTACGGAAAGCCTGCAGCGCGCCGTGAGTTCGAAGCAATGTTTCGGCTCTACCCGGATCTTTGCGGTGAGGTCGATCACTGGAGCGCCGACGGCGACTTCCTGATGATCGCCTGGCGCCTGCGTGCCACCATCGGCCGCAATCTGCACGAATGGAGAATCGCCGACCACATCCGCGTAAAGGACGGCCTCATCATCGAGCGCGACGCGCTCTACGATTCGGTATCGCTGATGGGCAAGATCTTTCGCGCCGGGCCGAGGGCCTGGATCAAGTCGGCCAAGCTTTTGGGATATCTGCCGTCGCGCTGACGCGGCGCTGGGGGGGGGGTAAGACATGGCCTCATCGGACGAACTCGGAAAGGTGCACGAGATAAGGCTGCCGCAAGGCTCGATACGCTATCGCTCGCGCGGCGAAGGAGCGCCGGTGTTGTTCGTGCACGGGCTGTTGGTAAACGGCGACCTGTGGCGCAAGGTCGTGCCCGGCCTTGCCGATCACTATCGCTGCATCACGCCCGACTGGCCGCTGGGTTCTCACGAAGTGCCGATGAAGAACTCGGCCGACCTTACCATCCCCGGAGTTGCCCGTGTGATCGGCGATTTCATCGAAGCGTTGAAGCTCCGCGACGTGACCATCGTGGCCAACGACACCGGCGGCGCCATCACCCAGGTTCTCATGACCCAAAGGCCCGACAACATCGGCCGCGTGGTGCTGACCTCCTGCGACGCCTACGAAAACTTTCTGCCCATGATGTTTCGCCCCCTACAGTACATGGCCCACGCGCCGGCCTTGTTGACCGGAATCCTGCAGGCGTTTCGCGTCAAGGCCATTCGCACCTCACCTTTGGGCTTTGGCTGGCTGACCAAACACGGCATCGCCGAGAAATACGCTCAAGGCTACACCGGGCCGGTGTTGGAGAGCCCGGGGGTGCGCCACGACTGCTACAAAGTGCTGCGCAGCATCTCACCGCGCCACACTCTTGCCGCGGCCGAGCGTTTCAAGGAGTTCGACAAGCCGGTGCTGGTGGCGTGGTCGGCCGAAGATCGCTTCTTCCCGCCGTCTCACGGTCGCCGTTTAGCCGCAGAGTTTCCACAGGGACAGTACGTGCCCATCCGCGACGCCTACACGTTTTCTTCGGAGGACAACCCCGAGGCGCTCACCAAAGCGATCTCGGGTTTCATGTCCGCAACCATCGAGACCCCGCGGGGCGCGACCGCCGGCGGCTGAAGCTGGAGCGGCCGCAACGCGGCTTCTGCAATCAACTGTTGTGAGTTGTTCGAGGGGAGTGCGCCTGAGGCCCGTCGCTTCGATCAAGTCCCGGCGTCGAGCTTGAACACTCGATTAGCGTTTTCGTAGAGAAAAGCCCGGCGCGCTTCTTCACCGAGACCCAGGTCGTCGAGCCCTTCGAGACAAGCGCCGTGGGTCAGCATCGGATAGTTCGTCCCGAACATCACCTTCCTGGCGCCCCGCCCTCTCATGAACTCGACGAAATCAGCCGGATAGCGCTCGGCCTTGTAGGCCGAGGTATCGATGTAGAGGTTCTCGAAACGGGTGGCCAAAGAGATGATCTCTTGAGTCCAGGGGTATCCGATGTGTCCGGCGACAATGCGCAGCTCGGGAAACTCCAGGGCGACGTTTTCCAGGTAAGGAATCGGCCGGCCCGTTTCCGAGGTCATGAGCGGCCCGGTGTGACCGACCTGCAGACAAAAAGGAACGTCGAGCTCGATGCACTCGGCGTAGAGAGGATAGTAACGTCGATCGTCGGGCGGCAAGCCCCATAGCCACGGGACTATGCGCAGCGCTTTGAAGCCGAGTTCGCGCACACAATGCCGCAGCTCACGCACCGCAGACATGGGCTCGTACAGATCGACCGACGCAACGCCGACCAACCGGTAAGGATGCTGCTTTGCGAAGGCTGCGACCTCGTCGTTTGCGATCAGCTCTCCTCGCGGACCCCACCACGCGGCAACGAGGCCGGTCGCCACCTCGGCCGCATCCATTGACGCGATCGTCATCTCCAACGGGACATCCGGCATGGTCTCCTGGCGAGCCCAACGCCGCAGCGATTCGAAGAAAGGCTGATCTAGAAAACGCCGTGTGGGCTGTTGCATCCACACGTCGACGATCTGCATGCGCGACATGACGGGGAGTTCTTACTACGCGCGCGGACGCGTGAAAACCGGGGCGATTGCGGAGATAGGCGGGGCAGTCAGGTTAGGACCGGGGCCGTGCCGAAAGACCAGCGGGGCGACCGTGACATGGCCGCCCCGTGCCTGGCGTTGACTCTTGGCGCTTACTTGACCGAAAGAACCTTGATGTCGAAGTTGAGGGTCTGGCCGGCCAGGGGGTGATTGAAGTCGAGGACTATCTTGTCGTCGCGCACTTCATGAACGCGGATCGGCATGTTGTGCCCCTCGGCGCTGAGCATCGCGCCGACCTGGCGGGCTTGCTCGGGCACCTGCTGGACTTCGACCTCGCGGCGATGCTCGGGATCGACCTCGCCATAGCCGTCCTTGGGTGCAACCTTCACGCTCTTGGTATCGCCTTCCTTCAAACCGACCATCTCTCTTTCGAGGCCCGGAATGATCTGGCCTTGTCCCTGGGTGTACTCGAGGGGATCACCGCCGACGTTGGTGTCGACCTTGGTGCCGTCGTCGAGTTTCAGTGTGTACTCGATTGAGACAGAGCTTCCTTCTTCGATCAATTTAGCGTCCTCCTGCGACTCTGTTGCCGCTTCTTTGGTTCCTGTCTCGGCTTCCGCGTACTGATGGTGGTTGGCGTCGGCCGACCCGCGACATCCGACTGGGGCTACAACCAGCCCGACGGCTGCGACAATGATCGCACCGCGAAGGCTAGGGCCCATCTCTATTAGCTTCATTCCATGTCTCCCCGGCACTCGATCCGCTGCGCGCGCCGGCGGATGTCGCGGCCGGTTGAAGGCCGCGGCTGTGCTTCGTGTTCGTGACGCCTAGTCCGACAGCGCCGCGCACTGTGATTACGAACAACTTGAGCGCTCGGGACGTGTGTCTCGGGACCCACCCGGCGGGAACGCAAAAGCGTTTGCGGGCTCACCCTAGCAGGATCACGCCCGCGCCTACAACCGGCCGCCGCGTACATCACTCCGTGGTCATTGACCCTAGGCAACCGTCGAGAGCATTCATGGCGAATCATGTTGATGATATGTCAGATCCGACATACACTGTAGATGCAGGTATCGCCTAAGCCCATCGCCTGGCTCCATGGTGAGATCCGGACCCCGCCGTTCTCGCCCAATGCGCGAGTCGAGGCTGGAGTGTTGCTGAGACGACTACAGCTCGGCGAGCGACTAGGGTTGCCCCACTCGCGGCCGATGCCGGTGATCGGAGTACGATGTCACGAACTGCGGATACGAGACAAAGACACCAACTGGCGTATCGTCTATCGCACAGACCACGATGCGATCGTGATTCTGCATGTGTTCGCAAAGAGGAGTCAGAGGACCCCGCAAAGCGTGATGGAACTCTGCCGATGGCGGCTACGCGAGTACGATAGGCAAGCGACAGAATCATGAACAAAGAGAAGCAGCGAAAGCTCAAGCGGGCCGGCTGGCGTCTCGGCTCGGCGGGCGACTTCCTTGGGCTTGCGCCTGAAGAACGCGCTCTGGTCGACATCAGGATCGCACTGGCGAGAACCCTTCGAGAGCAACGACTCAAGAACGGATGGACGCAAACCGAGGTTGCTGAGCAGTGCAAGTCCAGTCAGTCACGTGTGGCGAAGATGGAGGCCGGGGACCCGGATGTGACAATTGATCTCATGCTTCGCTGCCTGATTCGCACCGGGGTGAGCAAACAGAAGATCGGCCGAGTCATCTCGACCGCCGCCGCTAGCGGGTTCTAAGATCGCTCAGGGACAGCGGAGCATTCCCTAGAGATCCGCCGCGCAGCGGAGCTTGTCTTCGACCTCACGCAGGATGATGCGCGGCACAGACTCGAGCGCCTTCACTAATCGACGGTTGTCGATCGCCCGCGACTGATCGATCATCACTTCGCACTCCTGCCGATTTCCCGCGATCCCTTTCGGCAGGACGACGCGTAGCATGTTCTCTCCGGTCAATCGGGTGGTACAAGGCAACACCCATGTGGAGGGGTGGCCCTCTTGGATGAGAAGGTCGTTCTGCACGACCAACACGGGGCGGATCTTTCCTGCCTCAGTCCCCGCCCGGGAGCCAAGATCGGCCAAATAGAGCCTGCCCCGCTCCGGCGTCAACGCGGGTCGATACCTTCGCCGGTCAGCGAGTCGAGCTCTTCGAGTTCTTCCAGCACCGACTCGCGCGTGGCCTGGGAGGCCCGACGATAGGCATCGCGCAGACTCTCTCTGTCGGTGGCTTCCTTGAGCAGGCGAAGGCCGCGGCGAACCACCTCGACCTTGCTCTTAGCCTTCAGCTTCGACTGCAGCGAGACGACCAGCTTGAGCTCTTCCGGAGGCAGAGTGATGCTGGATTTGGTATTAGATTTCATACCTCTACAATACCTCTAGTTCCTTTGCCTGGTCAACGTAATACGTGTGCTAGAGCGAGACTTTTGGGACAGCCCCGGCGGTTGACGACCCTGCCCGCGAGCGTGTAGGGTTCCGGCAACCGTGCTGCCTTCCCTCTTTATAGCCGCCCTATCCGTGCTCCTGGCGTTCGGCGCCGGCCCTGCGCAGGCCGCCGAACGCAAGCACGTACTCAAGACAGTACAGGTCGGCCCGGCCGAGGCCGGCAGCCCACGCTACGCCTCCAAGCCGACCATCCCCGGCAGCCCGGACGACGAAGATCTCGATGCCGTGTTGGAAGGCCTGCCTTACACTCCTGGGCGCTTGATCGTGAAGCTCTCGGAAGGCACCGCCGCTCAGTCACGCAGCGCGATGCGCGGTCCTAACCAGTTTGGGGTCGAAAAGCTCGACAAGCTCTGCAACCGCTTCGGCGTCCGCGGCATGAGCAAACCCTACGAGGGTCGTGCCGCGCGGGCCCTCGCCCGTGCCGGAGGACCGACGCGCCGAGCTGCGCGCGCGCCGGTCAACGCACGGGCGCCGCGTATGGACGACATCCACGTCATCGAGCTGTCTCCTTATATGGACATGGAGGCGGTGGCTGCGGAGTTCGAGCAGATTGAAGGCGTGGAGTACGCCGAGCCGGAACGCTTGGTCGAGATCACACTGACCACCAACGATCCTTACCTGGCGTCATCGGGCGCTTGGGGACAGTCGTTTCCCGACCTGTGGCCGCTCTATCGAATCGACGCCCAGTCGGCTTGGGACGTCAGCACGGGAGCCGGCGTAGTCGTTGCCATCACCGATACCGGTATCGATCCGGATCATCCCGAGCTTGCCGGGCAGCTATGGACGAACAGCGGAGAGATCGCCGACAACGGAGTCGATGACGACAGCAACGGCCTCATCGACGACACCTGGGGTTGGGATTTTCACAACGGCGACAATGACCCCTTCGACGACCACGGCCACGGTACCCACGTGGCTGGCACAGTAGCAGCCGTTGGCAACAACGGCGTGGGCATGGTCGGCGTAGCTTTCGACTCCCAGGTGATGGCACTCAAGGGCTTCAGTTCGGGCGGCGGCGCGGGCACCCAGGCCCTGGTCGATGTCATCTTGTATGCCGTCGACAACGGCGCCGACATCATCAACGCGAGTTGGGCGGGCTTCGGTGAAGACGAGTTCGTCAAGGATGCCGTCGACACCGCTTATGCAGCGGGAGTCGTTTTCGTAGCGGCCGCGGCCAACAGCGCCCGGGACGTCGTGGATTACTTCCCGGGCAACTACGCTGAAACGATCGCCGTGTCGGCCTTCGATTCCACCGACCAGCCGGCATACTTCACGAACTTCGGGAACGAGATCGACGTGGCCGCGCCGGGCGGCGGCGACTCCGAGCCGTCAAACAAGTACGAGCCCCACCGCTCTGTCCTATCGTTGAAATCCAGCGGTGCGGGCAGCTCGATGGCCAACACGAAGTTGATCATCGACGGAATCTTCGTGCGCCAGGCGGGTACCAGCATGGCCGCACCACACGTTTCAGGCGCGGCAGCGTTGATACTGGCCAACCATCCCGAGTTCAGCATCGAGCAGGTGAGACAGGTACTGCGCGCCACCGCCGATGATGTCGGCGATCTTGGCGTCGACGCCTACGCCGGCTATGGACGCATTAACGCCGGAGCGGCGGTTCTCATCGACAGCGTGCCGGAGGTATCCATCGACGACCCGACGCCAGGACAGATTGTCGGCGTAAACTCCATCGACATCGTCGGCACGGCCGCCGGTTTGGACTTCGCCACATACACGGTCGAATACGGCGAAGGCGAATACCCCTCGAGTTGGACCCAGATCGGAACAGTGCACGCAACGGCGGTCTCCGGCGGAATACTTACCAACTGGGACGTCTCTCAGGTGCCCGACGGTGAGTACGCCGTGCGCGTCAACGCAACGACCACCCTCGGCGATACATTCGAAGACCGCGTAAACATCACCCTCGACCGCATCGTCATCGACGATCCGGCCTCCTACACCATCCATCGCGGAGGCGGCGAGATCATCGACATCTTGGGCACGGCCTACGGAGCAGGATTCAACTCCTTCAACGTCGAGTACCGCGAGATCCTGCCCGACCTGACCGAAGGCGCCTGGACTTCAGCTGGTATCACCCTCACCGGCGGCGGCACCACGCCCGTATTCAATGGGATACTGGCTACCCTCGATACCAGCGCGCTTCCCGTCTCGCGCGATCTAGACTTCCGCGTGAGCGTCGACGGCACCGACATCTACGAAGATACCTTCCATCACATCGTAATCGACCCCGACCTGCGGGCAGGCTGGCCGATCAAGATCCCAGGGCTGCCCCAGAGATACAGCCGCATGGAAGGCCACATCAACATCGCCGATCTCGACGGCGACGGAACCAAGGAAATACTTGCCGCCTACTGGGATATGGTCTTCGTCTTCAACGCCGACGGCACTGACTATCCGGGCTGGCCCAAGACCTTCCCCGACAACGACGACGAGTACAACGAATACACCGACACCGTGCCCGCCGCCGGTGACCTAGACAACGACGGCGACCTCGAACTGGTCACCGCCGACGGCGAAGACATCTACATCTGGCACCACGACGGTACACCCATGACGGGCTGGCCCAAGACTTTCTTGTTCAACCCGAGCGGCAGTTACGTAGAAGGCAGGCCGCGTGGCGACTTCACCCTGGCCGACGTCGACGGGAACGGGATGCTCGACATCGTCTTTGTCTTGGGCGACGCCATCGCCGTAATCGACACCGACGGCAACTACTTGCTCGGCTGGCCCTACGACGGTGACGACGAGATTGTATGGGGCGGGTCCTGGATGGCCTATCTGGCTGTCGGTGACATGACAGGCGACGGCCTTCCCGAAATCGCCGCGGTCAAACGGACCGGCTACAACAACGATCCTCAATATATCTATCTTTTCGGGCCGAGCGGGAACCTCATGGACCGCTACCCGCGGAAGTTCTCGCGCAAGGACGTCGATGACGGCGCACCCATTCTCGCCGATATGGACAGCAACGGCTTGCTCGACGTCATCGTCAACCGCAGCAAGCCCAAGAGACTGCGCGCCTACGACTGGGAGCGGCGCAACGTGAAGCTCAAGACCAAGATCCCGGCCTACAAGGCCAAGTACCCCTTCGCCGGCAAGTTCATCTCGGCCCAGGAAGTCCTGAGCGCAGGCGACATCAACGGTGACGGCGTGCCCGAAGTCTTCGTCTCCACGGAGTGGCCGCAAACACGGGTGAAATGCCGCGGTTTCATCTGCACCTGGACGTCTTTGCTGGGCCTGAAGACCGGCACCAACATTCTCCAACCCGTGAGCCACTCCCAGCGCTATCTGACGGGCTGGCCCTACTCTTGGGATTTCACCCGTGGCGACAACGCCCACGGCCCGGGTACCGCCGCCATCGGCGATATAAACGGCGACGGGTCACAGAACGTGGTGGTCGGCACCGGCATGTGCTGGGCGGCTGACGGTTACGAATACCATCGCTGCTACACCATCTACGCCTTCGATTACCTCGGACAAGTTCTGCCCGGCTTCCCCAAAGCAACGCCGAGCCCTGGTGCAACCGA
>JANQEO010000121.1 GCA_028278325.1 Candidatus Binatia bacterium | reverse complement strand
CAACAGCTGTGGACGACTATCCCAAAACGACAAGACCAACATAGGCGTCTATCGTGTACCAAAGGGGCGGGCTACCACGGAAGGACGCGGCCGTAGCGGCAGTAGACCTCCATCGTAAGGACGCCCAGTGCGGTCGCGGAGGCGCGATCGAACGCGCCGATGGGGTCCCAGGTGCCGTCGTTCGGCCCCTTGTCCAGGCATTGATGGTCCCGCAGGGAAGCCGACAAGGCGACATTCCACCGCTTCCAGCGATCGCCGCCGAGTTGTGAAGTGGTCCAGCGAGTTCCGGGCAGCGTTTGGGCGGCAGCAAGTCGTTCATTTAGACGCAGATACGATGTCCTCCTCCGTCCTGATCTGACGGACCTCCCTGGAGGACCAGATGCCTGCTGCCGAGTCCCCTCTCCCCCGCCGATGGACCGGAATCGTCCGCTCGGCCGTGGTCCAAGCGATCTCCGTCGCGTCCACCGCGATGTCGACGGCTTGGGGCCGGGCTGCGAGCTCGCGCCATCGCCAACAGGCCGAGATTGATCGACTGCGCACTGAACTCGCCCTCCTGAGCCAGGAGATCGAGATCAAGGACGCACGGTGGGCCAAGCTCCCTGCACGTCGGCGACCGTTCTACGACCCGATCCAGCGAATGCGAATCCTCCAATTGAAGGCGGCCCACGGTTGGTCAGTCTCGCAGGCCGCCGAGAGGTTTCTCGTTACCGAGGAGACCATCGCGTCTTGGCTCCGGCGCATCGATGAGGAGGGCGAACGTGCACTGGTCCAGACCTCAGAACCGGTGAACAAGTTCCCAGATTTCGTGGCGTACCTCGTTCGGCAGTTGAAGCTGATGTGCCCGGCGCTCGGCAAGGTCCGGATCGCGCAGATTCTCGCGCGAGCGGGACTACACATCGGCTCGACGACAGTACGCCGGATGCTTCAACGGAAGCTGAGGCCGGAGGAGGTCGAAGCCGAATCGGACGTGCCGAACGGGAGGGTCGTCACAGCCAGGCACCCCGGTCACACTTGGCATGTCGACCTGACGACTGTCCCCACGAGCGGCGGCTTCTGGGTTCCCTGGGCGCCGTTCGCCAACCCTCAGCGCTGGCCGTTTTGCTGGTGGGTTGCCGTCGCCATCGACCACGTTTCGAGGCTTGTCGTTGGATTCGCGGTGTTCCCGCGTTGTCCGAGTTCGTTTCAGGTGTGCTCCTTCCTCGGTCGCACCATCAGCAAGGCGAAGACGCCCAAGTACATCATCACTGACAAGGGCAAGCAGTTCTTCTGCCGGGCCTTCAAGCGCTGGTGCAGACGCCGCAAGATCCGCCCCAGATACGGAGCGGTCGGCAAGCACGGCAGCATCGCAATCGTCGAGCGTTTCATCCGATCGATGAAGTCCGAAGGCACGCGCAGGATCTACGTCCCACTCCGACGAGACGCGATGAGGCGTGAACTCGGCATCTACATGACCTGGTACAACGAGCACCGTCCGCATCAGAGCCTCGACGGGTGCACGCCGATGGAGGTCTATGAGAGTGCGAAGCCAGCGAACAAAGCAGCGCGTCTCGAGCCACGCGCTCGTTGGCCTCGACGAAGACTGTGCGCCGCCCCCGCTGCTCGCGTGCGTGGCAAGTGCGGCGTCAAGTTCGCGCTTGTCGTCGGCGGCGCCGAAGGCCGCCGCCACCTGCCCGTCGTTGAGCTGAAGCTCGTCGCCTGATTAGTCCTCAGACGCCGCCCGAGCAAGGGACACGATGCGCACCCAGTGCCGCGCTGTACGGAAACGACGACCGCACCGACTTGAATCCAGCTCCGAAGCCGCTGTTGCGCCAACGGAGACGGCGTTCCCGCGACGCGAAACTGCGGCGGAAACGCCGACCGAAACTCGGTGGTCCACTACAGCGCCCTCGCGCCACGGTCGCAGCGAGTGAACTCCAAGCCTCGGAGGAACGTCCAAAAGGCGGGAGGATCTCAATGCACCGCCGATTCAAACGCCGCCTGGCCGCTCTCAACCCGCACCGTGAGGGCGATTAGTCAGGGGGGCTGTAGTGAGCGAACTCGCGGAGTCGCGGGGGAAGCTCCTCAACGGAAGGACACTCCATGTCGCCAAACGACGTGCGTATCGGAGACGCCGGGTCATAGTCGTGGAGCCAGAACGCGACTCGAAACTCCGAAAGGCCCGACAAGTCGTAGGGCCTCGGGTCTAGCACGTCGGTCTTCACGTCGAGAACGCGACTTCCATCTGCTGTGAGGAAGAACTCGTCATATGCCGCTTGCCAGAGTCCCTCGCGGAGCTCGGCATTTGGCTGAACGACGTCCATCATGTCAAACTCGTTGCCTTCCGTCCGGACAAGGACCTCCACCAAGGCAATCGACCGCACGAAATCCAAGACTTCCGCACGATCCGTCGAGCCCCACCTATCGAATACGCTCTGAATGACGGCCTCGGTCGGCGGTAACCGATAGGCTCCCACAATAGAGGCAGTTCCTGACATCGATGGGATCTCCCTGAAGACCTGAGTCGCGCTCGACAACCTGCTATCGACCGCGCTTGACCGCAGTGATGTCACCGACGTCGGTCGGCCCCGGTGGGTACTTCTTATCAAGGTCGATTCGCGCTACAGCTTCCGCATCGCTGAAGCCACCGATCCTCAGTTCGACATGCGTCGGTTTTTCGTCCCCCTTCAAGAGGCTAAGAACGGCCAACGGAAGGCGAAAGCGTCCTGCGTGATCGAGTCGTACGGTCCGGAACGACGTGTGGTCCTCGGACCCGTTTTCGATCCACCACAGCCACGGGGAAGCCCGTTTGTTTGCCAGGGGCTTTCCGTCCCCATCGACGATCCGACCCGCCAGAATTGGCCATCGCTCGGCTAGAACCAGCGGCACCTCAACGCTCTCACCGGGTTTCTTAGGACCGTCCACCTTCTTGGAGACCTGCTTGAACTCTCCATCTGCGGACACCCCAACGACTTCGATCTCAAGGCCGGGATCGACCGGGAAGACCACGCTTCCCGTGCCCGTCATCGCTTCCTCGTCGAAAGGGCGGTGATGCGCCGGGTACTTCTTGTCGAGTTCCGAGCCGGTCACTATCAGGCCCGTCCACACGTCTCCCTGGAAAGGCTGCTTGTCCGGGCCGACGATCGAGACAGCCAACTTCCCGCTCGGTGGTAAGCGCACTTCGACGGGCTCAGAATCATCTTCCGTTGAAGGTGTCTCAACGCGAAACCGCTTCGCGAAGTACCCCTTGACTCCCCATTCGAATCCGATCGAACGTGGAAGCGAAACGAAGAACAAGCGATTGAGCGCACCGTCCATCGAATACTGGACGTGTGGAAAGTGGACCCGGCCGGCCGCGTCGACTTGGATCGATCGCCGGAACCCAAAGTCCCTTCCCGGGCCCTCCACATGCAAGTAGACAATCACGCCTGGAAGGGGTCGCCCCTGCGCGTCCTTCACGACGGCCGATCGTCCCCGATCCGGCAACAGGGGCAGTCGCTTCGGCTCAGGGCCTCGGTCAAACGTCTGAATGCCCCACAGCCCATCGTGGCCGCAAGCCACAGTGATTCTCCCGGACACCTCGCCCAGAGAAACCCGCCCATCCTGACCGCCCGTCGCCGTCTTGCTATGCGAAAGTGCGCGGGGATCCTCGTTCAGCAGCATCCGAACCGCCTCACCCAAACCTACGGCAACCCGTTCGTGATCGAGGAACCGGACCTGCGGATTCGGGACCGGCGAACTGTCCGCCGCCTTGACGACGACGATCGTCGGGGTCCACGCCTCTGTCTCTTGAGCTCTGACCGGCCAATTCGCGCTCAGCGCAAGGAGAACCGCGAGGGCCATCCCAATCGAGTTACGCATCATCACAGCCCTCCTGGACGGTGGCGCGATACCAGGCTGAATTGCGTGGTCGCCTGAGACGCCACTCATGCTATCGGAGGTAGACGTCGACTGGGAACCACTTGAAGCAAAAGCCTGCGCTTGCGAGGTCGTCTCGACTCGTACAATGGTGTAGGCGACTTCCGAGGGAACTCCAGGCACCCACTTCCAAGCGAACTCCGAGACGCAGACGGTCCGTCTACGGGGACACGCAATGGAGTTCGGACAGTGCGGCTGGTCCTACTGCACGACGAACTCGTGTCCGTCCGACGTGGCGAAGATGCCGTTTGCGGCCATGTTCGAGACCGCCGCAGCCTGGAGCATGATGCTCTGCCCGGACAGCGCCGGCGGGATCGACGCCGTCAGGGTCACCCCCGTCGAGCCGATGACGATGGGAACGACCAGCCCGGTCGTGTCGATCAGGATGCGCATGCCTCCCAGGCTCATGTGGATCTCGGGGAACCCCGGGAACGGACCAGGGGGCGTTCCCGTCGGGAACGGCTCTGCCGCCAGGACGAACGGAGCGCTGTTGAACGCGCCCTGAGGGGAATTGATCAGCACGGTGACGGCATCCATCGGTGCGACGGGCTTGATGAACGCTCCCGTGCCAGTCGATGGGATGGCGCCGTTCACGCCCGTGAGCAGGAACAGGTCCTCACCGCTCCCGGGAAAGGGGACCGTAGCGATGCTCGGTGACGTGTTCAGGAGAATGCTCACGTCGGCATCGACGGCGGCAACGATGTCGGGCGCGCCGTCCCCGTTCATGTCGGCGGTAAGCACGTCACGAGGAGGGTTCCCGACGGGAAATGGAATGCCAGCACCAAACGACCCTCCGCCCAGGTTCGGCAGGACCGTCGCCAGCAGGGTGGGGGCCAGTGCGACGATCTCCGGCAGCGTGTCACCATCGAAGTCGCCTGTCCGTACCCGAAGCACCGTGTCCGACACCGGGTAGTCGGTGACGGCTCCGAAGGTCCCGTTGCCGTTGTTCAAGAGCACACCGACGTAGGCGCTCGCGCCGACGCTCTCACGCCCTACGGTGATGTCCTGGTCACCGTCTCCGTCGAGGTCGGCGGAGTCAATGGTCTTCGGACCCTGACCGCCATGGACGCCTGCGGGGTAGGTGCCACCCAACGCGAAGGTCCCGACACCGTTGTTCACGTGGATCTTGACGTTGCCATTCGTGCTTAGGTTCTCGACTGCTGCTATGTCGTTGTCACCATCCCCGTCAAAGTCGGCGATGGTGATGGATTGGACCTCATACGATACAAGTTGTGGGCCAGGAAGGAGCGCTCCGCTGCCGGAGTTGAAGAACACATTTATCCTGCTGTGGAAGCCCGTCGCCGCCGCCACATCCGGTGCGCCGTCTCCATTCAGGTCTTTGACAACGACTCGCTTAATAGACGTGACCGTGGGGTGAGGCACGGAACCTGACGGCGGCGCAAATGTCCCGTTGCCATTGTTCAACAGGACGTTCATCTGAGCAGCGACGCCTTGCTCGGCCTGGGTAACGCAGAGGTCCAGGTCACCGTCCCCGTCCATGTCCCCGGCATCGCCTCCGTTGAGGGAGATGTTGCCGCCGCCTGTCCCTGAGGTGGCTCCGATTGACAACACGGGCGACCCCAGCACGCCAGCTCCGGTGTTCGGAAGGAAGGAAACAGCTGCCGCGTGTTTGATGGCGACGATGTCGTTGAGGCCGTCGCCATTGAAGTCGCCCGTGACGATGTTGAGCGTGGCGCTTGAGCCGCCTGGGTACTGAACCGCCGGCGCGAAGGTTATCTGGGCGGTAGCGGGCACAGCGAGAGCAACGAGCAGGAGCATAGAAGCGAACTGGCGCATGACGGGCCTCCGGGGTCGGCTCGTGAGTTTGTTCGAACACTCAAGTGTACCCGACGACAATCGGGTCCTCTCAATGGGGTTAGCCGCCCGGCCCCGTGGTGACGACCCGCTGCGCTCACCCGAGCACCGCCCCGCGGCCTTGGCCGTTTTTTCCGCCAGCGCACGCCCAAGATCCCCGAGAACCCCGCGCCACTCCTCCCGTCCAACACACACGGGAGGGCTCTCGATGCACCGCCGATTCAGACGCCGCCTGGACGCTCTCGACCCGCACCGTGAAGGCGGAGAACTCCTGGCCGCACTGGCCGTTATCCGCGAAACGGGCCAGGCCCCGCCCA
This sequence comes from Candidatus Binatia bacterium, assembly GCA_028278325.1. Lineage (GTDB taxonomy): Bacteria > Desulfobacterota > Binatia > UBA1149 > JAJCZL01 > JANQEO01. Next base: position 328 of record JANQEO010000121.1, on the reverse strand, counting down.
CTCGCGCTGGTGAACGCGACCGGCTGAATGACCGGCTCAGCCACGTGGAATGACTTTTCGCCAGCCCGTCTTCTCGATGACGGCCCACGTGTGGTACTCGATTCGACCGTCCGCAAGTCGGATCCGCGCCTCGATCCAGGGAGTCCCGAACTCATCGATGAACGACACCCGGCTGGGCCGCTTCCGTTCTATCAGCGTCCGTAGGAAGCTAACGTCGTCAGCATCCACAGTGGCCTGAGGTCGCGTCCACTCGTCGGGAAGGCTGACGAACCGGATTCGGTCGCCAACGCGAAGAGTCTTTGGGTCTTCCATCTTGACTACGGCGCTT
>JANQEO010000100.1 GCA_028278325.1 Candidatus Binatia bacterium | reverse complement strand
TGCGCTCGAGGGCGGCCTCGATCAACTCCAACATGGCGGTGTACAACACGAAGGTGGCCAGGGGCTCGGCGAAGCGGGCGACGATGACGAAGACCGCCGTCAGCAGCGCCAGGTCCAGGCTGCCGCCGACTACCCAGGTCACGCCGGCGGCCAGGACCAGGCCGATCAGGCTCGCGCGCAGGGCCGGGGCGTGCTCGCCCACGCTCCGCAAGAGTTGCCGGTAGGTCCCTGTACTGGCTCATCAGCCTGGTAATGGGATCGAGATCGACCAGATCGATGGGCAGGATGCGTATTGCCTCGCGCCGAAGCATCCGCAGTAGGGATTCCTGGGTACACGGAGAGAAGCTCAGGAGATACATTGCCTCGGTGACCGGTATCCAGGTCGTGAAGACAGGTCCGCGAAGGCCCTTGAAGGCTCCGACGCAGATCTCCTGGTCCTGATCCTCGACATGGAGCATGGCAACGAGGGGGACCCCCGCCGCAACGGCGCTTGTTGCTGGGCGGAGGGTGGTGAGCGCACGTACTGGGTCGCTGGTGGTGCTGCAGGCGGCACCGCAACCCTGGATCACCACTGCACACGCTGCTCGAATTCGTACTCGGGCGCAAGTCAAGCGCCAGCGTCATCGTAGGTCAACCCAAACACCGTATCGGTCATCCAGCGCTTGAAGCCCTCGTTGTCCATGAACTGCTTGAACAGCTCGGTGTCGTCCTGAATGAGGTCGGTCATCACCCGCAACAGGGCCTTGTCGTGCTCGATGCGAGCGTTCTGCTTATCCGAGTGCTCAAGAGCGTTCCGATAGGCCTGGTCCTGACCCACACGGGTCGGGATCGTCTCGGTGATCAGCTTCCGGACCCGGTCGGCGTCCTGCCAGGGGATGTCGCCGAAGTGGTCGTTGAAGACCGCGATGATGTTGGATAGGTGATCCAGCTCTGGCTCGGCGCGGCCTCCCCCGCCACCGATGGGCACGGGCTCGATCTCCGCATCCTGGTCTTCCAGCAGGATCGCCTGCATCGCCCGCTTCTCGGCGCGGTAGCTGTCCATGTCGATGGCCTCAAGGATGCCCTTGGATAGGTCGTCTTCGCGCGGCGACGGCAGCTTCGGGATCAAGAAGTTCAAGAAAATCGAGCGCTTTTCCCACTCGGCATTGCTGTAGGGCAGCACCGCCGACAGGAATCCGTAGGTGCGCACGAAGCCCTTGGCCTTGCCCTTGAAGTCGATCTGCTGATCCTCGTCCAAATCCTGGCTGTAGGCCGCCGCGCAGGCGTCAAGCACCGGGTCCAGCTCGTCTCGCTCGACCCCGGCGAGGTAGCGCTGCACCAGGTCATCGACCTGCGCCGGGGAGTAAACCTCCGCTCCGTCGAGGTCCGCCTGCAAGTCGTGCAGTTTGTTCGGGTCGGTCTCGTCGGCCAGGATCGTCGCCCGGTAGAAGGTCGCGAAGGAATCTCGGATCGTGTCGGTGTCGTTAAGGAAGTC
>JANQEO010000098.1 GCA_028278325.1 Candidatus Binatia bacterium | reverse complement strand
CAGCTGCAACCCCTTGTTAGGCGGCAGATGGGAGCTCAATTTGACTCGAGGGGCGGGCACTCGACGTTCTTGCAGTGCTCTCGAATCGTGGCGGTTAGGCCTGGCACGCAAGCCGTCTCAAGATCACGCTCAACTCGCGCCATGAGGGCACGAGTTTCCTGAAGTCGCGGGGGGCGCCGATTGATGAAGTGATACGACTGACCGAACGAGACTCGGTCGGGCTGGGCCCGTATCGTGAGAATCCCCGAGAGGTCGTCGTGGGAGTAGTAGAACCATTGATAGAAGTCGCCAGCATTTGGCGTGGCATTGCGGTGGTGGTTTTCTTCCACCGACCGGATGTACGTGCTCTCGCCGAGCGTCTGGCTAATGCACGTTGGATCTGGTGACGCATCCAACGTAGCTCCTCGCCACACACCCAGGGTCCTCTCGCACGCGACCAACGCGAGAACAGCCGCTACGAAGATGCGCCCTGCGGATGACCGCACGCTCTGCCGCCTAACGGACTAGGGGTTCAGCGGCCGCCGACTTGACGGCTGGGCCGAACGCCTGGCTAGGCGTTTCATGATGCCACAAGCGGAACTTGGATCGCCGCGTAAGGCGGTCCGCTGCAACCCCTTGTTAGGCGGCAGGCTTACGACGGAGAGCCCCAGTAGATGATGAGAAGAAAGATTGAGGCGCCGAGCAGATAGAGCGATAGATGGGCGAGGGCAGCTCTGCGAAACGGCGGAGGAAACCTAGACGGTGCAAGGCTTCTGTAGGAGAAGCCCAGCCATGCCGCCAGGTAGAGAAGGACCAACCAAGGCGCGAGACGAGGGAGAGTGTAGCCGGCGAGGAGAACAGGAATGAGAGCGAGCAGGCTGAGCTTATTGACGGGTGCCTGTGAGTCTGAGACCTGAGCCTTCTGTTCCGACGTCAGATGTTGCCGACCCGATTCGTAGATCCAACGCCCCGCTGTAACGAAGCTGACGAAGACAACCAAGGCGGCTACAACGTGCTCGTCCATCCTGCCGCCTAACGGACTAGGGGTTCAGCTGCGGCCGACGTGACAGCTGGCTGATCGAACCCGCTCGTAGTCTCGTAAGGATACACGCCTAGGCGCGCCACCGCGTAGGCCGTCAGCTGCAACCCCTTGTTAGGCGGCGACATGGCCCCCGACGAGTTCGAGTGTCTTGAAGCGCAGCTCTCGAAACCCAGCATTCGTGTCGAGGCGGATTGAGCGGCTGCCGTTGTGGCCAGCGCTTTCGGTCGCTGAGAGGATTGTGATAGGCCCGTCGAAGGGGCCTTCGTGGATCTGGTAGGAGAAGACATCGCGGAACACAATCGTCTTCTCCACGTATCGATCGTTCTCCCAATCCTCCGGGTAGTCGACGTGGAACGCGACGCTCTCGGTGGGCCGCTCGACTACGCGAACGATGACGCAGTCGTGCCAGAAGACGTCGTCTGCTTTCACTCCGCGTCGCCGCCTAACGGACTAGGGGTTCAGCTGCCGCCGTTTGACGGCTCGCTGATGCACCCGGCTAGTAGCCACGTGATGGTACACACCCAGGAGCGCCACCGCGTTAGGCGGTCAGCTGCAACCCCTTGTTAGGCGGCAAGTAGCATTGCCCCAGGGAGTGAGGTAAACGACTCGCTCACCCGGGGCATTCGCCTCGCTTCGAAGGGAGGTGCACCATGGCACGCAACGACGACACCCTCCCGCGCTTTCGAGCGCACCAGTAAACGAAGGAAGGGCTACCCGAGCGAGACCCACGTGAAGCGTGGGGTACGGGTCGTGCGCGGCTACGTGGAGCTCGAGGAGAAGCTCGGACGGAATGACCTCTGTCCGTGTGGCTCTGGGCGCCGCTTTCAAACGGTGCTGCCTGAAGACGGGGCGCTACGACGGCGAACCGCGCAACTACTACTTTCAGGGACTGAGAGTCAGGGGGCGGCCGGCGACGGCTGGCCGCCCCACCTTGCCGCCTAACGGACTAGGGGTTCAGCTGCCGCCGGTTTGACGGCTGGCCGATGCGCCCAGCTAGTTGCTTCATGATGCCACAAGCGGAACTTGGATCGCCGCGTTAGGCGGTCAGCTGCAACCCCTTGTTAGGCGGCGCGCTCACATTTCGAGCCTTTCCCCGCAAGAGTGGCAGACAAGAGACTGCTTCCCGCCAAGGTGATAGAGGTCAGACGCGCCGATCCTCGATGTTCCGTGAAAAGGCTGGTGACAGTGCGGGCACTGGATTCGGCGTGGAAGAAGGAACGCGACGGTCGTAGCAAGGTAGGAGGCGGCCAGAATGACTAGGGTCATGCCCGTCGGGGAAAGAACCTCGATCACGACCAAGATGGTGACAGCGAGAGCCAGCGCGAGTGCAGCGACTCCGACCCTATGGAGCGTCGAGTTGAATAGAAGGTCACGGTATCTCACCGCCCGCGCCGCCTAACGGACTAGGGGTTCAGCTGCCGCCGGTCTGACGGCTGGCTGCAACGCCCGGCTAGTCGCCTCATGATGCCACAAGCGGAACTTGGATCGCCGCGTTAGGCGGTCAGCTGCAACCCCTTGTTAGGCGGCAACCTAGGTACCACCTGACTCGGCGACGGTGACCGTGCCAGCGGGATTGACGCCAACCGTGTAGACGACGTCGAGTCCGCGCCGCCAGATCAGAAATTGAGTGGCACCACTCTTGGCTGCGCGCCGGTAGGACTCTTCGAACCCACGCTCTTGAGCGAGGAAGAAGTCCGGAGACCGCTCGTCGGGCTCTCCGAGGAGCTCGAGGACGGGCTGCTCGGACATCCCGATCTCGACGTTTCGGAACGCTGCTTCGAAGTCGCGTTCTTCCGGGGTGGTAGTGAGGCGGCGGGTGGCGAATGAGCCGATAGCGAGAAGCAAGCCAAGCAAGGTGAAACCCAGGACAAGCGCAAGACTCTTCTTCGCCATGCGCGTTGCCGCCTAACGGACTAGGGGTTCAGCTGCCGCCGTTTGACGGCTGGCTGATACGCCCGGCTAGTGGGCTCATGATGCCATAAGAGGTCGGTTGATCTGAGCGGTAGGCGGTCAGCTGCAACCCCATGTTAGGCGGCGAACCTATGAGGACGGATCTCCGGGCGGCTCGTAGCGGTCTCCGCCGAAGAGGTGCCCGACAAATGGCAGCAAGGCGAGCCAGGCACGGATCTCCGCGGAAGTGCTTCGGTGCGCAGCAAGGAAGCCAACGTCGCGACTGGACATCTCGCGGGCAGTGAATCTCGCGCGAACAGGGACAGCGACGAAGAGAACCACGAAGAGAACAAGGCCGGCTGGCTCCGGCAACGTGACGCCGAGCGAGAGTAGAACGCGAAAGAGGACGTACGCGGGGGCGAGGACTAGCGCACCGTAGGCGAGGTTCGCTTTGACTAGGTCGTCGAGGTAGCGAAACATGATGCCTCTCGCTTCGCCGCCTAACGGACTCGGGGTTCAGCTGCCGCCGGTTTGACGGCTGGCTGGAACGCCCGGCTAGTTGCTTCATGATGCCACAAGCGGAACTTGGGTCGCCGCGTTAGGCGGTCAGCTGCAACCCCTTGTTAGGCGGCGCGCTAGCTGAGAGCAGAAACGCACAGAAACACGACTACCACCCAGAGCAGCGCCGCAGCTGGAGCGGCGGACGCATACCGACCGTGCTTGAGCACCGCATCAGAGGGTTCGTTCGGGTTGTAGCGGAGTGCGAGGGTGGTGCCGGAACTCCTGTGCGACCGAAGGGTGAAGACCGCCTGAATCGGGACATCGCGGACGAGATAGCGCACCGTCGTGCGGTAGAGCGGTGGGCGAACAGGGCGTTTCTCCGGTATGGAAAACAGTACGTCGCCTCGGGCCGACGGCCAGTCCCGGATGGATCGTTCGCGACGCCACACCACCGCCGAGAGAAGTAGGGCGAGTGCAGCTGCCATCGCGATCGTCATCGCGCCGCCTAACTAGTGGTTGAGAGTCAGTAGACGGCATTGTAGACGATGTGTCCGAGGGTTCTCGCTGGGGGCTTTTCTGAGGGCTCTTGGTAGCTTGGGCCGAGTGGGGACCAGCCGGGCGTGTTGTACTACGCCTCGGAGGGGTGCAATCAGCCTTGCACTCGTCCCTGGCCTCCGCAGACGGTCCGACGTTACCGCCGACCCGCTTTCCGCCTGATTCGTCGGATCTCGACCGACCCGCTGACAGGCCGCGAGCCAGCGCCGCTCCCCCGGGGCCGGC
>JANQEO010000042.1 GCA_028278325.1 Candidatus Binatia bacterium | reverse complement strand
CTATCCGCGAAGCATGTAGCCGCAGGCGTCTTGGGCGTTGCGGCGGTCTACGGGGCCTTCGTCTGGCTCCTCGGCGTCAGCGCGGATGCGGTTTCGGGCTTTGTTGGCGTCATTCTAGGCGGCGGTCTTGTCGCGCTGACACAGACCTTCAACGCCGCATCGGAGCGTCGCAACCAGATGCGACTTGCGGCGATAGATCGGAGGCTCGATTCGTCCCAAGAGGCGTTTCGCCTCTGGCGCAAGCTCCTCACCAGCGTTCACAAACGAGATCAGATCGGCGACGTTGTGCTCGAATGCCAGGATTGGTGGGAACGCAACTGCCTCTATCTCGATCCCGACGCCCGCAAGGCGTTCAACTTGGCCTACATGGCAGCATCCAACCACTCCGACCTCCTTGCTGACCGCCGTAACCCGAACACCCTGGAGTTTGCCAAGGAAAACTGGAACAACATCAAGGCGGCCGGCGATGCCATCGTCAAGGGCGCTGCACTTCCATCGATCGGCGATCTTGAGCACGAGCTGATCGGTGGCGGGCCTCGCAAAGGGGGCCCGGCCTGACAAGCGATCGCAGCTGACGCCCCGCGGCTCGCTCCGATCGAACCGTGGTACGGTTCTGGCGGCCGACGCCGCGCCGCAGCGTTGGCGTGGGCGCGCTGATTGGCGTAGCGGAGCGCCCGGTCCACTAGGCAGCGGGGGGCAGGTGTGATGGACTACTGGGACCACATCCAGATACTCGAACTTGCAGCTCGGGATGCTCTCCCGGAACTGATCCACGAGCGATCGGAAGTCCCGATTCGCACCGTCCGCGAACTGGTTGACGCCGGCTATCTCACGGCGGTCAATATCTCCTCAATGGACGACGAGGCCTTCCTTGAGCCGCGAATAACGCTCAAGGGGAGAGACTATCTTCGTCAGCTTCGGCGCGAGGCTACCAGTCCTGACGACGAGCTCATAACAAAGCTTGAGCGCATGCGCGACATCATGGTCGCTGTCGCAACCGGGGGCCTGCGGATCGACGGGGTGAACCGGTCATATCGAGAACTCTACAACGCAGCAGATCACGAGCTTAGGCAGCGTGGAATCCCCAATCCCATCCCCTTTCCAGATCTTTGGGATTGGTACGGTCGATGGAGAACCGGAGATCTACCCTCGTATCAATCTCGCCGCGAGTTTCTTGCGGATCTCTTCTCACCAGTCTTCGAGCAGGTTCGGGCGCATGCCGCAGGGCGACCACCTGTGGTGCGCGAGCTGACCGGCTGGCCGAAGGTAGATCGTACCGTCGGCGAGATCCGGCGCAGGCTCGCTGAGGCTGAGACCGAGGAGCAGTTTCAAGCCGTTGGGCTCCTCTGCCGCGAGGTCATGATCTCTCTCGCACAGGCGGTCCACGACCCGACCAGACATCCTCCCCTCGATGAGACGAACCCGAGCGAAACGGACGCCAAGCGGATGCTGGAGTCATACCTGGCCGCCGAGCTGGAGGGTTCATCGAGCCGGGTCGCACGACGTCATGCCCGCGCATCGTACGACCTTGCGGTCGAGCTTCAGCACCGACGGACCGCGAACTTCCGCCAGGCGGCGCTGTGCGTCGAGGCTACCAGCTCGCTCATCAATGTGATCGCCATCGTGTCTGGAAAGCGAGACCCAGCAAAAAGCTAGCGGCTTGCGGCCCAGGAAAGCGCTACGCGAACTGACGGGGTACCCTCCGTCGGAGCGAGCCCTCCGCGTCAGTTCACGCGCCGCACCCGCCGCGGTGGCAGCGAAGCGCCGGAGAACAGAAGCCCGTCTTCATCCGTGACCCGGTCGGCGATCCAGCGCGCCGCCTCGGGCGAGAAGTCCCCGGAGAGGTTCAACACCTCCTCCAGCTCGTCCCTGCTGATGAGACGCAGGCCGTCCACCTCGATCGGCGGGTCCCCCGGACTCCAGACGGGCGCGTCACCCTTCATCGCTCCCGCTCCCGTCGCTCGCGTAGCCGCTCCCGCTCTCTTCGGTGGCCGTCAACTTCAGGATCCGCGCACGGTCGTTGCGCGGATTGGGTACAAGGGAGACTTCGCGGATCAGTGCGGTCTCGATCACCCTCTCAGTAGGTCGTCGCTCGAGGGGTCGCGGGTTGAGGTGTTGGTAGATCGGCTTGTATCCGACGGAGAGTCCGGCGAGACGGCCTTCGAGAACTTCCTTCTGCACCCGTTCCTGGAGCGGAGTGACGCTGTCAATTTCTCCAACGACCACAAGGCCGCGCTCGCACTCCTTGGTCTCCGAGAGCAACACGCGCCCCATCAGCGCCCAATGGTTGAAAAGAAGGGGAAGCTCTGTGTGGCCGAGATGCTTGTACTCGCTCAGGCCGAGAAGCCAACATCCCGGAAGGAACCTGGCATTCTCAGTGTCCTCATCGACCGTGGCCGCGAGCCCCTCAAACCGGACCATCATCGGAGACTCCGTCGGAGCTTCACCTCCAAGTCGTCCCAGGCGCGGCGCTGTTGCTGAAGAGAACGTGTTGCGCTGCGAAGGCCTTCCACGATGCTGCGGAGGAGAGCCCGGCGACCTTTGACCTCGGTGATTTTCGCGTTTTGGTTTGCCGGTTCGTCGACCACGCTCCCCTCCCAGAGGATCGCTTTCGAGATCAGGCGCACCCCATCGACGATCCGGTCGTCAACAGCCGAGTAGCCTATGGAGAAGTCGCTCAAGACGCCCTGCCGAGCCAGGGAGAACACTTCGCGACCGTCCTGGGTCTCGAGGTTGATCTCGCCGACGCCGAACAATCCAACGTCGTCCTCCCGCACCGTTTCGATGGGGAAGCCGCCCACCGTTCGGCCGTGATGATCCTTG
>JANQEO010000013.1 GCA_028278325.1 Candidatus Binatia bacterium | reverse complement strand
GGCCCAGTGCGTCGAGGTCTGGGAGAGCGATCCCGAGGCCTTCAGCTATCACCCCGTGGGCTACATGCAGATCAGCCCGGAGTGCATGCGCGCCGACGTGGCGCAGATCCACGAGCAGCAGCAGGCGATCGGCTACGAGTCCCATTTCGTCGAGGGCGAGGCCGAGTCCCTGACCTACATGAAGGGCCTGTTCGACGACTGGCAGGCCAAGGGCATCACCTCGGTGCTGCACGAGAAGAAGGGCGGCTACGCCAACAACACCGCCTCGATCTACGGCCTGGCCAAGAAGGCCGAGGACCTGGGCGTGCGCATCGTGACCGGCCTCAAGGTGACCGGCTTCGAGACCGGGCACAATTCCGAGGCCGTGCGCGCGGTGGTGACCGAGCGCGGCACCATCGAATGCGAGCAGGTGGTGGTCGCGGTCGGGCCCTGGGTGAACGAGATCTGGAAGATGCTCGAGCTGCCCAAGTCGGTCACCATCAAGGGCCGCGACGGCGCGCTGCACGAGGGCATTCCGACCTGGCGCTACTGGTGCCTGGAAGAAGGCACCCTCGGCGTCGATCCCAACCTGCAGAAGACCAACGACGGCGGCATGCCGCCGGTGGTCCACGTCGACACCGACGCGCCGCTCCATTCCGACGTGGACGGCTCGCTGATCACCGAGGAGCTTTGGGGCATCTACTACAAGCCCGACTTCAACTTCAATGGCATCCAAGGCGGCGCCGCCCCTTACAAGGTCGAGCGCCCGGTCGACGAGGTCGAGATCGATCCCTACGGGGCGGACTCGCCAGAGTTCATCGTCGACGACAACTTCGCCCACATGTGGTGCTCGGCGCTGGCCTTCTGCCAGAAGCGCTTCGAAGGGCAGATCAAGCACTACAAGAAAGAGGCCTCGGGCGGGCTCGGCTGCTTCACGCCCGACAGCTTCCCGGTGTTCGACCGCTTCCGGCAGAACGTCTACGTGGTCGCCGATTCGAATCACGGCTACAAGATGATCGGGGTCGGCAAGCTGGTCGCCGAGGAGCTCTTGAACGGCGAGAGCGCGCTCTTGAAGCCGTTCCGTTTCTCGCGCTACGAAAAGGGCGAGCTGCATCCGGTTTCCAACAGCCCGTTTCCTTGGAGCTAAAGACGCGATCAAGGACACGAGCAAGAACGCTATCTCAGAACAGGGGAAAGCCATGACGGATCTTGAAGCACATGTGAATGCAGAAGGTCGGGCAGACCTGGTCAAACAGGTCCGCGAGAAGATCAACGAGCTGGGCATCA
>JANQEO010000412.1 GCA_028278325.1 Candidatus Binatia bacterium | reverse complement strand
GACAACCTCCTTGCAGGGGCTCGCACGTCAAGCCACCGCGGCTCGCGTCGTCCCCTACAAGTTGGGTTGTCTTTCGAGGGCTATCGGTGACGGCTGGCTCTGCGGAAGGCCGCTACTCGTCGAGCCTGGTACCTGCCATGAGTGCCCTCAAGTGCTCGCCGAGAGCCTCCGATGCGGTTCTTGTCGTCATGTCTAGCCCGTAGACGCGGTCCGTTGTCTCGACGTTCCGAAGGGAGCGCACCCGCTCCGTCACCGAGGGCTAACCGAGAGATTGGGTCTGTCTACTTTCCACAGGAGCTGAAGGGCCGTGATCTGCTCCGCAGGCTCCTTGAACCAGGGGACTCCTCCTAGGGCAGGAAGGACTCCCGCCCGTCGAGTAGAAGCCGGAATCGGTGCCGGGAGATATTGGTGACCTCAGGCATCGAATCGCCAAGCTACAATAGAGATTGCACCAGTGCTCCTCGTTGAGCGCTAGGAGAAGCCACCATGGTACTGCCAGACGTCAAGGACCGGATCATGAGAGACCTGGATCGACTCTCGCCGGAGCAACAGAGACGCGCTGCGGAGCTCGTCGGTGGTCTGGTGTCGTCTCTGCCCCAGGGCGCCTCGGTCGAAGACCTGTTGAAGGTCGCTGGGACACTGGATGCGGAGTCCGCCCGCGAGATGATGCAGGCAATCGAAGAAGGCTGCGAGCGGGTGGACCCGGATGAGTGGTAGGTACCTACTAGACACCAACGTCGCGATCCGGATTCTCAACAGCGAGCTTGACCTCGAAGCCCATCGCGCCAAGGGCTCCGTGGCGTTCCTATGCTTGACGGTCGTTGGCGAACTGTACTTCGGTGCCGAGATAATCGGGCCAGCCGGAGGCGAATCGCTCTCGCATCGATCGGCTGATCGAGCTGTGCCCGGTCGTGCCGCACAGCCTCGATACCGCGCGCTTCTACGGCACGGTCAAGAAGCGCCTCCAGGAGAACGGTCGACCGATCCCTGAGAACGACATCTGGATCGCCGCGATAGCGCTCCAGCACGGTCTGACGGTAGCGACCGGCGACCCTCACTTCGATCACGTGGAGGATCTGTTGGTCGAGGCTTGGTAGCCACCCCTGCGGCTTGTCGCTTTCGGCGAGATAGAGGGTTCAGTTGCCCGGCCATTGCCGCTCGAGCTCGTCGGCGATCGCCTCCAGTTCTTCCCGGGTCTTGCCGTCGAACGAGCGGCAGCCGACGTCGCAGAACTTGAGCTTGAGCTCCGCCTGGTCTTCGTTGCTCATCACCTGGTCGCCCATCTGGAAGAGGACGTTGTCCTCCTTCATGATGTGGCCGCGGAGCAGCGCGAGGTAGTTGTCGGCGGCGCCGAGGAGCCGCGCGGAGGCGTCGGCATCGGAGTCGAGGGCTCCGAGCGCATCGGCCATCTCGGCGATGAAGCCCCGCGCCATTCGGTGCTCCTCGAGCATGACCCCGATGGGGCCGCCCTCGCGCGGGATCCCGCGTGCCTCGAGGACGGGGAAGAGCAGGTCCTCTTCCTTGGCGTGATGGCAGGCGTCGGCGAAGAGGCGG
>JANQEO010000057.1 GCA_028278325.1 Candidatus Binatia bacterium | reverse complement strand
GCGAATCGCAACCGACTCCTCGATCGCGGTGAGGGCCTCGGGATTGCGACCCGCAGCCGCTAGACCATTCGCCAGATTGTTGAGGCTCAATGCGAGGTCCGGCTCGAAGCGAGCTGGGTTGTCCGCGGCGAGCCGACGGCGAATCGCAACCGACTCCTCGATCGCGGTGAGGGCCTCGGGATTGCGACCCGCATCCAATAGACCATTCGCCAAATTGTTGAGGCTCAATGCGAGGTCCGGCTCGAAGCGAGCCGGGGTGTCCGCGGCAAGCCGACGGTAGATCGCAAACGACTCCTCGATCGCGGTGAGGGCCTCGAGATTGCGACCCGCATCCGATAGACGATTCGACAGATTGTTGAGGCTTGAAGCGAGGTCTGGCTCGAAGCGAGCCGGGGTGTCCGCGGCGAGCCGACGGTAGATCGCAAACGACTCCTCGATCGCGGTGAGGGCCTCTTCCGTGCGGCCCAGATCGCCAAGCCTATTCGAGAGTGTACTGAGTGCGCTAGCGAGGTCAGGGAGGTAAGCATCCGGATGATCTACTTCCAGGAGTCGGTAGCAGTCGACGGCATCACCAATTGCCTCCAGCGCTTCATCGTAGCGACCCAGGTTCAATTGCAGCGCCGCGGTTTCCGAAAGCGTGCTGGCCAATCTCGCCCGGCTGCTCTCTAGTTCATCTTTGCGACGTTCCAATCTTTCAACCATGTCGATTTCTCGGCTTCGACGCGAAGGCTAGAATCTCCGAAAAACACCCCGCCGAGATAACAAACCATCCAATCCATGATCGAGGACTGGTCGTGGCAAGATTGGCACCTACGGCGATCAGAAGCGCGGCAAGCAATGCGAGCGCGAAACTAACCGACGACCTGCTCGTTGATTCAGCGAGGGCGTGTTTCAGCGAGTTTCGATCTAGTTTGAGACTCTCGATCTCGACCCGCGCCCGTTCTAGACGCGCCTCGTACTCATTAATCGTTACAAGTGCGAGTTGCTTGTCTTGGTGGAGTTGTTCGATTAGCGGTGGGTTGCCCACGTAGTCGTCCACCTGAAATTCCCTAATCCAGTCGTTGCTGTTCCCGATTATTTGCAGCCTGGCCCCTCTGGTTGTTCTTGCTGCCATCCGGGTTCCTTCTTGTGACGCACAACCAACTCCGAAGAGTGGCGACGGTAGCGCGGCTATGTCCTGCAGAGATGCCAACTGTTGTCAGTTCCGGTGGCGATCCGGGCTATCGCTTGCATCCCCGTCGTGAATGACTGCATGCTGACGATCGCCCGAAACCTCGATCTACCTGGCGACGCCGCAACGCAGACCGTCGCCATCATTGGTCGACGTGGCTCGGGGAAGACCAGCGCCTCGAAGGTCACCCAAGACCATAGTCTCGTAGAAATGCTGATACAATGAGTGTGATGGTTCAATAGTTGGTTGGAAGGCGAAAGCAAAAGAATGGACCAACAGTTACTGATCGCGCTCCTCGGAATCATACTATCCGTCGTATTCTTCGTTGTTAGTTATCGCAATACGATCGGCGCCAAAAAGGAGCGCGTCCGTACCGCAAATCGAGAGGTCGCCGATGCACTCCTCAAGTGCCTCATCCAGGAAAAGATCGAGCCCACTCGAGACGAGTTAGGTCGCGTTCTCGCTGGATTCGCCCGCGATCGCTCACTGAGATCACGTGACCTTTACTCTGTACCCGAAGTTCTCGACGGGTTGTACGCCAGAGTTCTGAGTAACGATTTCATCGGCACCGAGGAGCGCACACGAATACTTGAGAAACTCCGCAGTTTGGTGCAAGCACCTACCTCGCCTGAACTTTCGGCTCAGACAATTCAGAACTACGTTGCTCGGACGGAGAAACGCAGGCACTTCCCCGTGGCACTCGGGATTCTTTCCGCAGTGGCTGGATCCATCTCTGCGGCCATCCTGAATTCGTGGTTGGACGTTGGGAGGCCGGTGCCGTTAGGTTCCGGCGACGACTTCATCTACGTCATTATGCTCTTCGCGGCATCGTCGTCAGTACTGGGTGCGTACGTAGCGTTCCGGCGTAGACGGGACGCCGAGGAGGATCCTCAGTTCCTTCGCGCGCCCGTCTCTGAGGCGGAGATTGAGATGTCGGTAGCACGAATGCTGGACGAGCAGGGGTTTGTGGTGGCCGCATATGACAAGGGGCCGTTCGACATGCTCTTCGCAAACTCCCATGGTCGATACCTCGTCGACATCAAGAAATCGCTGCGGAGACACTCACACCTGAAGATGAAGGATCTCGTCGTCAACCTATCAAAGCACGTCGCAGAGGCCGGGGTCGACGCCGGATTCTTGGTGAGTGTTGAGCCCGTACCGGCGAAGACACGTGCGCTACGCGCACCGAGACTCAGAATCGTCGAGCTTCAAGAGTTCGCTGAGCAGATCACGCATCTTCGACCTGCCGAATAGCTAGCGTTGCAGCAGTTCGAGTCCGTGGGAGGTGACTAGAGCGTGACGCGGTGCGGTGTATTCTCTACCCGATCCACCGCGTAGATGGAGGTCCACGCCATGAGGCACCTCGCCCTCGTCCTGATCCTACTCCTCTGCAGCGCCGTCGCGAGCGCGCAAACCGTCGACGTCCTTCGAAACGTCAACCTGCGTCACGACCCCTCGAGTGCGCAGTCTCCGATCCGACGGATCAACGCCGGCGAGCAGGTCGAACTCATCCGGGTCGTTCCGCCTGGCGCGTACTGGGAGGTCCGAACCTCCGAGGGCGAGGTCGGAATCGCCTACGCGCGCAGCGGGCGCATGCGGATCATCAGCGAGTACCGGCGCAGCGACTGGGGGAGCTGGACCGACGCCGACGGGGACTGCCAGAAGGCCCGAGACGAGGTACTGATCGCCGAATCCGAGATCGCAGTCACCTTCAAGCCAAGGAACGACGGCAAGGAGTGCAAGGTCAGTGCGGGGCGCTGGACGTGTCCCTTCACCGGCGAGGTGTTCACGGACCTGGGAGACCTCGACATCGACCACATGGTGCCGCTTCGAAACGCCCATCTATCGGGGGCGAGCAGCTGGGACGGCGCGAAGAAGGCCACCTACTACAGCAACCTCGACGACCCCGAGCACCTGATTGCGTTGAAAGCCGGCGCGAACAGGTCGAAGAGCGCGCGTGGGCCCGAGGCGTGGAAGCCGCCTCTCAACAGCTACCACTGCCAGTACGCGAACGACTGGGAGGCGATCAAAAATCGGTGGGGGCTTTCGATGACGACGGCCGAGGCTGCGGCGGTGGCGGAGATGCAGGCGACGTGCCCGTAGCCGACTGGCCCACCCCACAATTCGGGCGGGGTTTCGGGAGGCAGTGGTGTTCGAGAAGCTGAAGGAGGAGCGGGAATGAAGTGGCTGCTGCAAAGGCTTGGGCTTCTACTCGGGGCGTTCTTGGCGTCGTTCGCATTCTTCCATGTTTATCAAGGCCATGATGCACCGGGGGCGTGCGAGGACCTCAGGGTTAGCCAGCTAAGAACGCTGGCGGGTGACCCTATCAACCCGAAACACAACGAAGCATGGTGCACGGATCACAAGCTAATCGGAGTCACCGTACTGGGAGAGATACTGGCGCCGACAGCGAAGGAGCTACCTCATTCCGCGTGGAGATGTAATTGTCGGTTCACCGACCTTGGCGCATGCGAAGCTGGGCCGCAGATAGAGCAACGCCTGCAAAATAACAGTCCCCCCCCGCATCCATGTGACCGTGAGCCCCAGCCCGGAGTGTTCTGGCGATCTTGCACGAAGCCCCGGCATCGCGGCGGGCCAGACGCATGCATCACGGCTCCGCTGTGGGGTCCGATGGACTGGCTAGCTGGATAGTGATAGCGGGCTGCGATTTTCGAACCACGCGCTGAGGCTCTTCGCGTACCTCTCAATTTGCAGACAAGCACTCGGTAGGCACTTCGGCTGGCTGCATGGCCCGCGCGTCGTCGGCGATCCAGTCGTGCGTCGCGTAGCCGACCTCGGGGCACTGGCTGTTCGTGCCGTTGTCTCAGGCGTGGGCGGGGAGAGCGAGGGCGAGTAGAAGGGGGATTGGGCGCACGGGGCCCCATTCGGAGAGGATTGCGTGGAGCCGACTGTGCCACCAGACTGCGCCTACACTTTCGTGTTAGGCTGACGGCGGTAGCTGTCAGATCGCACCAGGCTAAACCCCTTCCGGGATTCACGGACTCACAAGGAGAGACGCATGCCCGCGCCATCAGTGACAATCTCGCTTCTATCGATTTTAACAGCCTTAGCAGGCACCCCCTCAGTCTGCCGCGCGAGTGAAGAGCTGTTTGCGGGAATCGTTCGCCAGAATGATCCAATCAAGCTCGGCAACAACATCTCAATCACACTCTGGAACATTCACTCGAATACAAGACCCGGAACTTCGGATTTCCGGGCCGCGGTTCCGGGAACAGATCCTAAGCCGGCAAAGTGGCAGCAGTCATACGAGTTCGAATACGACAATGAGTGGTATCAGGCAGTAATCAAGAAAACGATGAATGGGGACGGGTCTGAACTGCCATCGGCTCACGTAGTCGTCCGAAAGACGTCATCGAGACCAGAACCCGTAAGAATGATGGGGCGAGTCTTCTCCGGTCCAATCAAGGAAAAGGACCCCATTGGGCTCGATGGAGGAGTCGTGATCTTTTTGGACAATATCCATTCGAACGTCCGGCCAGGAACATCGAACTTCAAGGCTTCTACCCCGGGCAACGATCCAGATCCTGGAACCAATCTAAAGGTCTATTCGTTCAAGCACGATGGCCTCTGGTTCACAACGCACATTCTTCGGACCTTCAACGCGCAGGACATCCCTCACGCTGAAGTCGTGACATACAGAACTACCAGAGAAATGTCGTTTCAAGACGTCTCCCCGAAACCTGCGTCTGCTCCGGGCACGAAGAAGAAATCGAATAGCGGGCCAATGTGCGGATTCCGAAGGTACTCAGAGGCGACACACTGTTGCTGCTGCAGCCCGATGACCAAAGAGTGCGAGGCCCGGAGCCATGAGAACAGAAATTGCTACGCCGTCTGCAATAGAGCCTCATTCCACTAGGCAGCCACGTCACATCTGCGCAGACGCGCATCATTCTCAGCGGCGCCCGAATGTACTGACTTGCGCACAAGATCGAGTCGAATGAGGCGGGCGGGATCTCTCGAGGAAGCGGCAGCCGAGATTCTGGTGGAAGAGTGACTCGCTAGAGAACAGCGCGCCGGCGAAGCATCCGCGCCGACGGGATCTGAACGAGAGGAGTGTCTGCGAGTGAAGATATCGAAAGAGGACGCCGTTGCGATGCTGCGCGGGGGACGAAAGGGGATCGCTGAGTGGAATCTGGTAGCGAGATCCAAGAGACCGTTCCCCGACCTCAGCGCTGCTGACCTAGGTTGTGTGGACCTAGCCGGCGCAGATCTCAGCCGCGCCAAGCTTATCGGCGCGGATCTCAGCCGCGCGAAGCTCGTCTTGGCGAATCTTCGCGCCGTGGAACTCAACCAAGCAGATCTCAGCGAGGCGGACCTCAGCGAGGCGGACCTCAGTGCCGCGGGCATCGGCACCGCGAACCTCAGCGGCGCGCGCCTAAGTCGCGCGAATCTCAGGGGCGCGGACCTTCGCGGCTCGGACCTTAGCGACGCAAACCTCGGCGGCGCCGACCTCAGCCACGCAGATATCACCGGTTCAAGAACATCTGGAGTGCAGCTTGGCTCCTCGAGTTTGGTGGACCTGGACATATCCCCGCTCTGCGATGATCAGGTTCAACACGCCGCGCCATCGACGGTCGACTGGAGGAGCATCATCCAATCAGTCAAGACGCCACGGCCCATACTTCATCGCTTTCTAACCGCTACCGGAATGCCCGACGTCTTCGCCACCTACATGATCGACTGTGCTCTATCCATCGATCCCGAGGAAAGGTTCAGCATGCTGCAGTCTACGTTCATCAGTTACGGCGGAGACGACGAGGAGTTCGCAGAGCAGCTACGAAATGATCTTCACAAGAATGGCGTCGACACGTGGTTTTTCCCTGACGATGCGGAGTACGGCACAAGGCTGCATCGAGTAATGCGACAAGGAATCGAGAATTATGACCGAGTAATCCTCATCTGCTCGGAGTCGTCACTCCAACGTCCAGGCGTCCTCAATGAACTCGAACTGGCCCTCGAAAAGGAAGCAAGCCTAAGCGGGCAGGAGTTGCTCATCCCTGTCGCCATCGATGCTGCTGTGTACTCCGACTGGGCACCCGATGACAGAAAGGACCTCATGGACGCCCTGGCCAGGCGAGTGGTGGCCAACTTCCGAACGGACGACGAATACAAGAAGAACTTCCCGCGGCTGCTGAAGGCGCTGAAGAAGAAGGCGTCACCTGGAGGAGTCTGAGCCGGGAGAGGTGGTTTCGCCTGGTCACCTCGCCCCAAACGCAAAAAGCGGGGAGAGACCCGAAGGCCCCTCCCCGGGTGGATCTGTCGCGAACGCGTCTGTTCGTGGTCGAGCTGACGCCACGAGCGCCCCATCGTCGACGCGCGCGATTGATCTGAATGTGACACTCGCGGGGGTCAGCGAATCGCCCCCTCGTCCCCTCCGCTCACCGGACAGGGCGCAATTCAGGCTTCGCTAGATTGATTGCCGACCATGGGCGGGAGGCCGCTTTGGACTTAAGAGGCCGAGATGCAGTGTAAGTATACGAATCATCTTGGGCACGGATGCCAGTTCCCGATCGATCGGGATGAGATAGTCCAGTGGGATGGAGAGCTTTGGTGCCCATTTCACTTGCCGTTGGAATGCAAGAAGGACTGGAGCGGGGACGAAATCGCGGCGTTCAACAGACGGGTCATCGGGGTCGTCTTACGACCACCGCAAAGCTGGACTCGCGAGGTCAATCTCGACGGCGTCGTGGTTCCCGGAGACATTCGATTTGACGGCGAGTTTGGCGAGGTTTCGTTTATTTCGGCCCAATTCAGTGGAGACGTCATCTTCCACCACGCCCAGTTCAGCAGAGACGCCAACTTCAACGACGCCCAGTTCAGCGGAAACGTCTTCTTCCCCGACGCCCAGTTCAGCAGAGGCGCCGACTTCAGCGATGCCCAGTTCAGCAGAGGCGCCAACTTCGCAGACGCCCAGTTCAGCGATTTTGCCGTCTTCGATAAAGCCCGATTTCGGAAACACGCCTTCTTCAGCGGCGTCAAGTTCAGCGGAAGCGCCCACTTTCGCAATGCCCAGTTCAGCGACATCGCCTATTTCCGCAACGCGCAGTTCAGCCGATCCGCCGGCTTCGAAGACGCTCAGTTCAGCGGAGCCACCGACTTCTCAACCACCGCGAATGGCGACCGCAACCGTACAGTTCAACAGATCGACTTCCGTCGCTGCCATTTCCACGGCAACGCCAACTTCGCCAACCGCGAGTTTCAATCGAGTACCGACTTCTCCGACACCACATTCGAAGGCCTCGCGACCTTCCACGGCTGTCACCTCCACCAAGACACAAACTTCGACGGCACGGTCTTCAAGGACACGTCCTCTCCGGGAGCCGCCCGCGCCTACCGCACCCTCCGCCTCACGATGGAGCAGCACCGAGCCCGACTCGAGGAAGGCCGCTTCTATGCGCTCGAGCAGAAGGCACTCCGGCACAAGTCGGACATACCGCGGACTTACAAGCTCTTCTCACGTCTATACGAAATCACGAGTGACTATGGGCGAAGCGCACTTCGACCGTTGGCCTGCTTGGCAACGACCACCGCCGCGGCCGCCCTTATCTACATGCATGTCCTGATCCCGTTCCTTACCGTAAACGACGGTGGGATCCCGCCAGGCGACGTGCTGGTGGCTACGCTCGGCAAGTGTGTCGATTTCTCGACGACGCAGGTCGTGCGCCCCTTCTCTGCATGGTCTCGGTTCGGTATGGATGGTCTCGCTTCGTTGACAACCCATCATGCGCCATTGGTCATCGTGCGAGTCCTCGCCCTGATCCAATCCCTGGTCTCCGCTGCCCTCATCGGCCTCTTCGTCCTCGCCGTCCGTTGGCGCTTCCGCCGGGGCTAGCGAGGCCAGTCGTCAGCCACCAAAGATCTGCGGCCCAAAGGCGGCCGTAAACCTATCGATCAACCGCCAGCGGCCAGATCAGAATACGCGCCCCGAGACCAGCTAAGCAGACCAACAAGGCAAGCAGGGCGGGACCCTCCAGCGCCGGAACCGATGGAATCGGGGTGAAGCTGATCTGAAAATCTCCCACCGCCGTCGCAGACGACGACGCCGCACTGGGTTCTGCCTGGATCAGAGCATCGTAGACCCATTCGTATTCGCGTCCAGCCAGCAGTGTCCCGGTCAGCGAGCCCGTGAACTCCGCCGTATGGTCACCCTCGGTGAGCCCCAGTGTGAAGCTCTCATTAGCTGTCATCTCGCTTCTTTGATCCGCCTCATACAGGATCGTGCTGCTGGCAACGTCGGTTAGACGCGAAGTCTGAAACACCTGACGCCCATCGGGGTCCGTTGCGGTGTAGGTGCCAGAAGCACTGTACGAAACATCGGCATCCGACGAGAAGTAGATGAATCCGATCGAGCGCCCGAATGAACCCTGCGAATCACCTCGAGCGTGATTAATCGTGATCACGAATCCGGAGTTCGAGAGATCGTGCGTAGCATCGCTGCTGCTAGGACCCTGACTGACCGACCCGGTCGTCACGATGAGACTAGTCGGTGCGCCATCGTCGAGGACGGTGGTGAAACCCCCTTCTCTGGCCCTTTCGCTAGTTGACGAAAGATTCGTCATCGGATTGATCGTGATCTCCGCCGATGCGCCGGACACCACCGAAGTGAGAGCAACAATCACGCGAATGAAACCAACGATTCGCATCGGCCTGCCTCCTCGACCAAGCATTGTGTTGAGACGCGACATTCGCAGGCACGCGTCCGTGTTTCGACGACCACACCGCGAGATCGGGATCGATCCCAATCCAGCGCGCCCACCGACGAGCCAAGCTGTAACATTGTCTACAACATCACACATTAGTGTATACGAATGGCGACAAGACCGCGAGGTCCTCGTTTGAAAGGAGCAGAAACGCACCCCAGGACGGGGAGCTTGATTGCGCTGCACGGAACTAGCCGAGGAGTGGGCTAGATTCCTCGCATTACGCTTTCGAGAGACGAAGATCACAAAGGAGAGCACTGAATGACCTGCCTCTGCCAAGCATCGACCAATACACCAAGGACTCGAGTCACATCGGTTGTTCTTCTGATGGTCGCAGTTGTGATCGCGAAACCGTCGAATGCCATTGCCTTCGAGTGTCCCCCAGGTTTTCTCCAACTTGGTTTCCTCGGCTGCATCCAAGAGGATCAGGAAGGCTCTTCTGTCGACGATGTCAACTGGATCACTGCTGGGGAATCATGTCTCCAGAACTACGGCGGTCGACTGCCGACTCCACAAGAGCACCTACTTGCTGAGAGGAATCTGTCGCTTCTTACCGACGAGTTGGGCCAGGAAGAGTGGACTAACGCTCACATAGGATCGACGGGCGCCGCGCTATTCAACGTCGTGAATATCGGGCCACAGGAAGTGGCTCCATCGCCGTCGTTATCTATTACGTACAGGTTCCGCTGCTTTATCCCGGGCGGACTGGAAGCATCTCCGTCGGTGAGCGGCATCTCGTCTGTAGTTACGATCGGGCTGCTCGGAGCCCTTCTCGCAGGAACGGGCGTATGGGAAAAGCGCCAATCTCGACGAAGCAAGGACCAGGATTCGT
This sequence comes from Candidatus Binatia bacterium, assembly GCA_028278325.1. Lineage (GTDB taxonomy): Bacteria > Desulfobacterota > Binatia > UBA1149 > JAJCZL01 > JANQEO01. Next base: position 4,648 of record JANQEO010000057.1, on the reverse strand, counting down.
TCGCGTGATTGTGTCGACGTGACTCCCCTATTCACTCCACCTCCACTACATCCCCCAACGCCTCGAGCGCCTTGTCGACCTCGCCCTACCCCCTCGCTTCCGAGATCTCGATTCGCGGATTCACGAACTCCCGCAGGTGCTCGTCGATCTTCCGCATCGTCAATTGCGCGTGGGAGACGCCGAGCGATCCCTCGATCATCCGGATAGACGTCCCGGGCGCGATGCACCCCTGGAGTTCGTGAGACCAGTTCGCGGCGTGAATCAGAATCGCCGTGCGCGTCGCGACCCCGTCGTCGAAGTGCGCGACTCCGGGGCCCACGAGCGCCCATGCAAGGCGGAACCGCCGCGAGTGATGCTCGACTAGGTCGTACACGCCGGGCGGGATGCACGAGACATACGGCCGGTTGTAGAACCAGGGTCGTTCCACCGAGACGCAGCCATCCTGCTTCCCGGTGAGGATCATCCGCCCCCAGGTGGCGTCGGGCTCGAACCCGAATCGCTCGAGACGCACCGCGATCATGTTCGCTCCCCGGCGCGTCTGCGCCCCAGACGTGATCAGGAGTCCCGCTACGGATGTGCGTGGCAAGACCACAATCAAGGAAGGTCGATCGGTATGGGACTTCGAGTCAACAACAACATCGGGTCGATCAACGCGCAGCGGAATCTCGCGGATACGACCAATCGCCTGCAGAAGTCACTGCAGCTGCCGTCTTCGGGTCTGCGCATCACGCATGCCGCCGACGACGACGCGGGTCTGGCGACTTCGGAGAACTTCCGCGCCGAGGTCCCCGGTCTCACCCAGGCGTCGCGCAACGAGAACGACGGCATCTAGCTGCTGCTGGATGGACCTCGCACCCGCCCGTATCGACATCGGCAACATGATTAGGCACATCCGCAGGCAAGGAGCGAGATTCGGGAACAAACTCGCCGCCAGAACGCTGCAGGTATCAGCTGACTACAGGTAGCTGTCGACTCTCGGTTCGGTGCAGAACCGGTTCGATTCGACGATCCGGTCGTTGGCCGTGGCGATCAAAAACACCGCGGCGGCCGAGTCGCAGATTCGCGACGTGGATTTCGCATCCGAAACCGCGGAGTTAACCCGCAACCAGGTGTTGCAACAGGCAGGCGTCTCGATACTCGCCCAAGCGAATGTTCCGACAGTCGCGGTACGCGAGTGGCCCCGAATCGCGGCGTAAGGTCACTAACAAACGTGACTTTTCATGTTCAGTCGATACAAGGCGCAACCGGGAGCCGGGGCGCTTTGCGCTCAGCCGCGCACCAAAGGCGCCGATACCCCACGGGATTGCTGCAGCCGGACTGCGACGCTGAAGACCCGCATCTATAATCCGCACTTCAGAAGCCCGCGCTCGTCGGGCGGAGTCACATCCAACCATCTCGGCCGGCGCCAACCGGGATACAACCAAAGGAGGGGGCAAATATGCCCACGAACACAAACTCTCTTCTCTTGGGGGCGGTGATCGTTCGGGAGGCCATCGTTATGGTGGCCTTGGTTTACGTTCTTATTTCGCAGTAGGCCCGCAAACCAGACGAACAACCACCACCCCAACAAGAGGAGGCCCCCGCCGATAGGCGGGGGCTTTTCATTTGAAGCCTAGCTCGCCCGCCTCCGCCTCGAAACGCGCTCTTTCAGCCGTCTCACGCTAGAGAACGTGGCCGACGTAAAGCCGCGAATCGCAAAGCCAAATCTCGATGCACTGGCTGACGCACCCCCCTCCTGCATCGCGAGCAGCAGCAACGCGCATGCGACGTGGACCTACGAGATCGAGGTCGATACGGCCCGCGAGACGTTGCTCGACAAACCGCCCGACTTGGTGCTCTACGGTTTCGGCCGCATCAACCGCATCGGCCGATGCACTCCGTAGCGAGCTGCACCACGAGTGCGATCGTTCCCGTTCTCGACACGGTGAACCAGGCATTTGGCATCAAGTCAGGTCACGTCGAGTCGTGCCACAGTTTCACGAACGACCAGAACCTGATCGACAACTATCACTAGAAGCCACGACGCGGCCGCAGCGCCGCGCTCAACATGGTGATCACCTCGACGGGAGCTGCGAAGGCCGCCTCGAAGGGGGCTGGTGAACCAGATCGACTACACGAACTCGGACGGGGTCGTGTCGAGCGACTTGGTGGGGATTCGCCATGCCGCCAGCGTCGGCTCGATGAGCACCACTGCCCTCGCTGGTATCTGTGTTCCCGGTGTTGCATCGATGACGACCCGGTACGCGACAACCGGACCGAGGTCGTCGACATCGAGCAGCTCGCCGGTCTCCGCGTCGAAAGCGCGAACGTCCGTCGCGTGCCGCCGGTCGTCGACGCCGACCAGGTACACGCTCGGCACGGGCTACTCGTCGGGCGGACGCGGCTGCTCGACCGAGACCACGACGGGAACCGGCTCGGGCGGTGGTCGAACGCCCGGAGCGACGATCCCGACCACACCGCGAACCGCGTCACCGACGGCCCCGCCGATTCCCTCTGAGAAGCCGGACGAGGAGAGTTGATCCTCGCACTGCTCGCCATCGTTTTCAGAGCAGTCAAAGCCGGCCGAGCTCTGGCCGCCGACGAAGCCGAATTGCCAGTCCTCGAAATCCGCCGTTACTGCGCAGCCGAGGCTGAGTAGCGCCAAGAGCGCCAGCGCAATGATCGTTGCCATTCCCTTCATTGTGTTACCCCCCTTTTCGCCCGTCGCGCTTCAATCCCTCGATCGCGACACGAATCTTTGAAATATCCCGCTGCGTTGCCTTGTAGTCGGCACGCATCTCGTCGATGGCCTTCTCGTGGACTTCGATCTTGTCGACCACGCGTCCCCAGGTCATCGCCACCGAAAGCGCAGCGATCGCGATCGTCACGCCAACGGCCAGCATCGCGGCATTGATGGCGCCTGCCCTCGCTCCCGCTGTGACGCCCATCAGCCGAGCCCCATCGCGCGCACCCAGAACGGGACGGCGCGGCCTTCCGGGCGAGCTTCGGTCGGCTTCTGGTACTCGTGGGCCAGGCTTCGCGCGAAAGAGCCCGCTCCGTTCAGAAAACCCAGCGCGATGAACGGAAGGAAGTCCGCGAGCGGCTGGAGCCGAATCGGGAGAGATGGCTCGATCGCCTCGCCCAGCACTTCCAGCACTGAGCCCCAGCCAACGACCTTCACACCGGTTTTGAAATGCGACTGCGGCACACGTTGCCGCGGAACCTGCTCTTCCGTCATCGATCGAGCCTCCGTGAGTTGATGTCCAGTCTCGTGACCGGTTCGGCTACCAGAACCGGCGCCAGCCGGTCGTACACGTCCCACCCTCGGCGCGGATCTGTGCCGGGAGCTTCCCGCGGCGCGCGCCTGGCGTGCGGTCTTCGAGAAGGCCCTTCTCGAATGCGACCGACTCGCGACACCACCAGTGGGGCGTAAAGAATGGGTCTCGCTCGAGCTCGCGGTCGTAGGCGAACGAGCTCGGCATCCGGGCATGCGAGAGATACCACTCGACCGGCCGATGAAGGCTTGGGCCCGAGGTCAGCGCATCGCGGTTGTCGCTCGTGCGGTTCGAACCGACGGCGAAGGCGCGCGAGACGTCTTCGAGCGTGAGATTCCGTTTCCAGTCCATTCCGAGGAGCTGGTACGGCATCTCGGCGTTGCAGTCGGGGTTCCGGTCGTCGTTGTGGTCGCAGCTATCGAGCACGCCACCGCGGACCCCGACGAGGAAGTTCCCGAAATAGTTCGGGTAGTCGCTCGAGTGGCCTTCCTGGTCGGTCATCTCGATACAGATCGTTCCGCCACCGCACCCATCGCCGAAGGTGTTCGTGATCGGACCCTCACGACGACGGCCGGAGTTGTAGGCCATCGTCCAGTACGGCCCGACGCCGTGCCCCTGCGCGGCCGTCGCATACGGCACATATGGGAGATCGAAGTCGTTGCGCGCCCAGAGCGTGCCGACCCCCGTCCCACCGTGCGCGAACAGGCCTCGAGAGCCCGAGCTCCAGGGCTCGGTACGCCCCCAAATTCGCGAAAACCGTGGGATCTTCCTCTGCCTCGCCTATACGACGATTCGCGTCTCTGAGGCCCGCGGGCTGTGCATCCGGCACTATGACTGGAAGGCGCGCGAAATCGACGTCTGCGAGGCCCTCAAGACCGGGAGCGGGGAGAATCCCGTGCGGGGCGACACGAAGACCGGTAGCCGCGGGAAGTACCCGGCCGCGGAGGATCTCCACCGGTGGTTGCTCGAGCGGACGCCCCAGGCGAACCGGTTCGACGGGGACGCGCCGCTCTTCCCGAACCCCCGGACGGGGAACGCCTACCGGCGCCAGGTCGTGACACGGCTGTGGGAGAAGGCGTGCGAGGTGGCGAAGGTCGACTACGTGCCCGTGTACGCGGCCACGAAGCGAAGCGGGTTGACCGCGCTGTCCGAGGCCGGGATCTCGATCGACGACGTGCAGGCGATGGGCCGGCACGCCGACGCGCGGATGACGCGCGAGTACGTGGTCGAGGACGACCAGAAGCGCAAGCGAGCGAGCGAGGCCCTGGCCGAGATGATCGAGAGGGAGAAGGGGCGCTAGGGAAGGTCTGCACAACCCGCCCCGAGCTGGTAGAAAGGGGTCTGGGGGGTGATTCGGATGGAGAAGCAGCAGACGTTCGCATCGGCGGCCTGGA
>JANQEO010000318.1 GCA_028278325.1 Candidatus Binatia bacterium | reverse complement strand
TCTGGACCCCTGGCTGGCCGACCGGAGCAGAAGTGCCGCAAGGCCGGCTCTGGTCGGAGTGGCGTGATTCGAACACGCGACCCCCGCCTCCCGAAGACGTCGGCCCGATGTTAACTGATTGATATTGCTGTGATCGCAACTAGGATTTTGTGGCATGTTGCGTGGATGTTCACGGTGATTCGGGGTGATTCCGAGTCACCTGAATCGCCACGTTCTGAGTGTGATTGATGGAAGGGCACCCCCTTACCAAGGGCTGTATCCAGGGCCAAGTGCTTGAACTTACGTGCGCCAGAGCGCGCTGGAGTCCGTGAACATGCAGGAAACATCGGGAGCTAGGTCGGCACGAACACCGCACCCGGTCCCGACTTGGCGAGTGACGGCAGAGCGCGGCAAGCGGGTGCGGCACACCTACGTGCTGGCCCCGGACCAGGAGATCGCCAGCATTCGAGCCGGCATCAAGCTCGGGTTCTCGTGGTGGATCACGCGCGTCGAGCTGGCCCCAACCGAAGCGCAGTCCGCCACGTGATGCTCAAGGGGTTACACATGAAATCGCCGCACCGAAACGACCGCGCCGGATGAAATGCACGACCCGCTCTGGAAATTCTGGCTCTGGTGCGAGTGGCAACGCCGGCACCCAATGATCTGGCGCATCGTTACCGAGCGAAGGAGATGAGAGCGACATGAAGACCGTTCGCATTCGCTACGGCCGACTTCGAAGCCTCGAGGGTTTCAACAACGTCCGGCTGGAGAAAGAGGTGGAGCTGGAACTCGGAGACGATCCGGACACCGCTCTGCACGCGCTGCGGCAGGACGTCGACGGCAGTCTCGGCCTCATGGCCCAAGCCGAATCGCTTCAGGCGCGCTACGATCGCCTTTCAGTGGCCGTGCCCGATCTCGAGGCGCGTCGCGACGAGGCTAACGCCGAGTGGCAGGCGATGAGGACTGCGCTCATACAGGCAGAGAACTTCGTGGTGCGGGCCGAAGCTGCAGACGTGACGGTCCCCGACGCGCTTCGCGACCTGGTCGCGGACCAGATCCCATTCTAGCGCTTTAGCCCAGACAACGCGAGAGAGGTGTGACATGGCGCTGACCACCGAGTCGCTTCTGGCCGCCGCTCTGGCCGCCGCTGAAAAGATGCGGCGCGAATTCCCGCCAGAAACGATGCTCAAAGAGTTTAGGGCCGAGCCGGAGACGCTTGCCCGTTTCGAACGAACGCTGCGGGATCAGTTTGGCGTGGATATCGAACCGTTTGGCGATTTCCCGCTGGGGCCGTACTCGGGCGCGCCGCTGGCGGAGGACGCCGAGGTCGAGCCGGGTATCGTGCGGATGATCAACAGGCTCGGTGGCTGCATGGGCGAGGTCGACATGCGCGTGAAGAGAGAGGTGTAACATGGCCCCGCAGCCAGATCCGGTCGAGG
>JANQEO010000292.1 GCA_028278325.1 Candidatus Binatia bacterium | reverse complement strand
GTGGTCTTCTCATGGTCTGTACCGAAGTCCCTTCACTACTCCGTCAAAGTGGTCGATGACGCCACGGGTCAGCCGATCTCGGGCGCGTCGGTGGGACTGACGGCCGACTTGCTGCTGAAACTGACTGAGAAACGGACTGATGCATCGGGCGAGACCTCGTTCGTTGTGGGTCCGGCGGGCGGTATGACGAGTGTCGAGGCAGACGGATTCCTTGGACGGAGCATCTTCGTCCCGTTCCGTGACGACGGAAAGCTCCACCACGTCGTACGTCTCCGCCGATCGCCGTGCCTCACGGTGAGGGTCCGGGCGGACGGCCGGCCTCATCCCGGCCAATTGCTGGTCGCGATTGCCCGTTCGGATGGGACGAAGACGGACCGCGCGTCCGTTTTCAGGGGCCGCGCCGAGTTCGCGTATCTCGAGCCAGGCATGTACGTCGTGTCGGTTCGTGACGAATTCGCCAGCCAGAAGGGAGACGCTAGTGCGTCCGTCGAGGTCGTTCCTCGCAAGAGCCAGACCGTCAGTCTCGAACTGAGCCTGACACCTGCGGAACACGCACGGCATCTTCATGAGGCCGCGCTGCGGATCCCTTCCGACTTTCATATCGATGAGTACGCCCGCGTCGAGAAGCCCGTAGTCTCTGAGATCGACCACGGCCATCGAGTGAGCATCAAGGTGCGGTTCCCCTCTCGGGCCGGCTTCCACCTCAAGGACATTTTCGGGCTTCTGGAGCGCCTTGAACACGTGCTTGTTGGTGCGCACGTGTCTTCCCTCGACTTCGGATCCAAGGACCCAACTGGCCCCTTCTGGCGAGTGAAAGAGGTGACAGTGTCGAAGCACCTCCGACCCGATAGGACCAGCCAGGCAACTTCGTTCTCGATCGTGAGCGGGCTGATGGAATTCCACAGTGCGTTTGAGCGGGTTGCCGCGAAGCACGGAGGCCGTTTGCGGAACTGGCGAATGGTCGGGTTTACCGCGACAATCGGTGTTTCCGCGGGCCCAGCGTGCATCAAGGCTTTGAGGAGTGAAGTTGATCCCCTCCGCGGGCTCGACCTGAAGGTTGACAGGGAAGAATCCGGCAAGCATCTCCTCACGCTTCGAGTAACCGCGGACCCGCCCGTGAACCGCGGGGCATAGACGACTTGGGTCAAGTCGTCGGGCTCAGCGAGTGGCTCGTTCCGTGGGCTGCAGTTTCCCAACCACTACGGCACCTCCGGCTCCCACTCCGCCATGCCTGTGGAGGTGGCAAGTCACCTGCGCTTCAGGTCGAAGATGACCTGGTCCGGTTCGCGGTGGATCTCGGCCCTGGCGCGGACCTGGGCCAGCCATGCGTCGGCCTCTTGGGTCAGGTACTCGTCAACGGCCCACTCCCAGTAGCGCGAATCTTTCCAGTCGATGTCGCGATGCTCGGGCTCGTTGACCTCGTCGAGCTTGATGATGTGCCACCCCAGCCGGCTCTTGATCGGGTCGGACATGTCACCGATCTTCTCGAGTCTCCACGCCGCTTCGCGGAACGCGGGGTCAAGCGGACCTCCCCATTGCTTAATGCGCTGGGCGAGCCGACCCTTGCCGCGGGCAGTGACGGTGTTGTCGCTGTAGTTCTCGGCCACCCAACCGAAGGCGAGGCCCTCGACCAGCTTCTCGTGAATGGTGCGAATCCTCTTCTCCGCCTCGGCCTCCTTGCTCCTGATCGGGAGGTCGGTCTCCTCGTCAGTAGTCCGCACGAGGATGTGGCTGACCTTCTTCGTCTTGCCGCGGAAGAACGACTCGTTGGTCTCGATGAACGCCATCACTTCGACCTCTTTCGGCTCGTGATTGGCGACGCGCTGGTATGCGCGGATACGACGCATCCGCTCCATTTCGCGCTCGGTCGACGTGCCCTTGATCTTGCAGATTTGCTCCCAGGTGAAGGGCGGCGGGTGCTTCGCTCGCTGTTCCTGTGCCCACTGAGCGATCTCGTGGTCGGTGACCGTTGCGCCGGCTCGCGCCAACGCGCTGGCGATCACGGTACGGTCGATCATGTGCTCACGTGCGTCGATGAGCGCACCGGGTTTCGCGAGGCCGATTAGGAAGTCGAGCAGCTCACTCGCCGTGACGTACATTTCCGCACCATCCACCTTGTGGATGACCTGCGCCGCGAGACCCGGCAGAGGACGCGGTTGCGAGCCGCGGATACGCGTCTCGTAGCCCTGCATGGTCTGGGGGATGGAGTGGGGAAGCGGGTTTGACCGCCGTCGCCGCTGGTCTTTTGCTTGCTGGCGTTTCCAGAAGATCTCCCGCCACGCAAGGTTGGTGCGCGCCTGACGCCGCAGATGCTCGATCGAGATCCACCCGCTTCTGTTGAGGTCCGCGATGCTGCGCCCAGGTGACGATTGCCGCAGTTGCGCCTTTATCTCGTCCTCGATCGCGTCTTCGTCGAGAGCGATCCCTTCCCGCACGAGCTCATACTCCGTGATCTTGCTCAGGACCAGGCTGTTGACCCCAGCAGAGAAGTTCTGCATCAACACGAACTCAAGCAAGTCGTACGCGCGTACCGGCATGCCGTTGACTGTTGCGACAACCGTGGTTGGGAGCGCAGGGCTGAACACCAGGGGCGGCAGTCCCTCGATCCGCTCCTCTTCAGGAGAGCCGTCTCGCTGAGGCACGTGGTCACTGCGCTCTTCGCCGCAAGCTGACAGGCTGATGATGACGGCGAGTGGGATCGCGAGAGTGCACGTCGAAGTCATGCGAACAGCTCCGTTGTCTCGGGCTGGAACGAGTCACGCGACTTTCTTTCGTACGGGGACTGGCTCCCCTCGGCTCCTGGGAAAATGACGTGAACCTGTCTCTGCGTGCCGAGAGGGGAGAATCCGCCGGGAAGAGTCTGGAGCAGACGGCCGTCAAATCCCGGGAGGCCGTTCGTTGTCGAACCCCATCGCCACCAACCCCGTCATCACCGCAACCTGCTTGTTCGTGGTCTCTCTCGCGCAAGGGACCGCGCTCGCCCAGCCTTCCACGGTTCGCGAGACGGTCGTAGATGCCGAGACCGGGCGTGCCGTTCAGTCCTTTCACGTCGCTCGAGCCGACGTTTGGGCGGGGACCGCGAGCCCGGCGAGACTCGTCGAGAATCGCCATGGGCAGTTCGAGCGACCTCGGGACTGGTGGACGTTCGTGGTCTCCGCCAACGGCTATCCGCCGAAGCACGTGATCAAATGGCGAGGGGGAGCGGAGCCGATTCAGCTTCAACGTGGCGGTAGTGTCAGCGGGACGGTACGTGATTCCACGGGCCGCCCTCTGGGAGGCGCGCTGGTCACGGTAACGGACATCGAAGGGGTTCCTCTTTTCTGGCGCAATGCAAGGCCGGGACGGTGGAAGTGCGGCACTCCCTCGCCCCCGGCGGTGCGCTACCAGCGCCATTACCCGAGCGACACATGGGTGCAGGCCCGCGCGTCAAAGTCCGGCCGTTGGATGATCCCGCACCTTGAGCCAGGGCGGTACCGGTTCGCTATCCAGCACCCGCACCACGCAGCCCACCTCACCGAGGTCGTCGACGTCCCCTCGGGGGAGAAGGCGTCCGTGTCGATGGCACGCCTCCCGCGGGCCGGCACCCTCTCGGCGACCGTTCGCACCGACGGCAAACCGGACGCTGACGCGAAGCTAAGCATCAAGTGGATCGGCCACCCTCTCTGGGTCTCCTCCTCGACCGATGCACAGGGCCGCATTCGCGTCGATAGGCTTCCGCCGGGAGAATACCGTGTCGTGGTGATCGAGCGGGCCGGGGTGACGGACATGCTGTCGGTGCTCAATCAGGTGTACGCGGAATTGCCACCGGTGGTGATCCAGTCCGGGAAGACGACTCGCATCGACCGATAGAACCCCACGAAGGCGGGCCGATTTCGATGGTCGACAAGTGTCGGCGTCGCCCTATCCTGGAATGGCCCCTTCGGAGGCTCTGATGAAGAGAGTCGCAGTTCTTGTAGTGCTTCTTCAGTCCTGTGCGGTCACCGGCGACCGCACCGTTGTCCGCGAGTTGGATGACGGGGCATACGCGCTCGCGCGAGATGCGACGGTCTTGCTGTCCCCGGTCCTCTTGCCCTCAGGCGAAACAGTGCTTGTCTCGGTGGGGAAGATCACGTGGGATCAATTTCGGCTCTCCGTTGATTCGCCGGTCTTCGCGACGGGCGGTCTCAGCGCCCCGGCCGTGGTGTCGTGGGTCGAAGCGGACGACTACGCTTCCTGGGCAGGCGCAAGACTCTTGGATGCGGGTACGTGGGATGCGATCGCGGCACATGGCAAGCTCTCACCCTGGCAAGCCCCAATCGGTTCGTTGCACTACCGAACGGTCCACTGCGTCGGCCCGGACACCGTTGTGGAGCTGTGCTCCACCAGCGCAACGATGTCCGTTGGCGCAATACGCGAATTGTTCTCACCGCCGATGGAATGGTGCGCTGGGAGAGTGCGTGAGATCGCTCCTGTCCGAGGGGGGAGAGCTATGTATCGAGGGCGCGAGCAGGTGTTTGACACGGACCTCGTTCGCAACATAGGACGATCCGCGGGTTTTCGCATCATCGTGCCACGCCGCTGAAGTCTGCCGCAAAACCGCATTGCTCCCCGGACAACCACTCCGGCAACTCCTGCTCCCACTCCGCCAGCACTCCACGTCTTCAAGGAAGGGGCTGGCATGCGCTACGATGCCGGTATGGAAGACCGCGGACTCGGCCGATTGAGAAACGCCGTGGGGGCCATCGGGGCCCTGCTTGTCGCGGCTAGTGTCCTGGGCGCAGCCTGGGTCATGTCTCACTTGCTTGAGATCCGTGCCTTCGGGCCCGACCACGTCGCACCTCCGATTCCGGCGTCCGTGTACGCCGTAGCGCCGCTTTGCCTCGGTGCGTTCGTAGCAGGAGTCGTCGCCATGGTGTTCGGGTTCCTTCGGAATCCGAGGGCAATGACAACTGCGGGCACGGCAGTCGGCTTGCTGATCGCGTCGGTATTCGCCTGGATCTACATACGAGCCTGACAGAGCCGCAGCAGACGACGGTTGGATCCAACTCTCGCCGTTTCGCACCCACTCCGGCAACTCCGGCTCCCACTCGGGGACGCCATGGACTCGAACGGGCGATAGAGTGCGTAGACCAGCAAAGGAGCACCACAATGGGCGAAACGACGGAGCAGCGGCTCGAACGGTTGGAAGCGACGGTCGCCAGACAACGCCTGACGATGGTCGTCGTAGCGACCCTCGGCCTCGTCATGGTGTCTGGCGGAAGTTGCGTAACCACGGAACCGCAAACGACTGATGTTGTGTATGCGCAGCGTTTCGAGGTAAAGGACCCAGACCTGTGAAGGGCCTTCGTCCCGTCGTCATCGACACGAGCAACGTCCCCTCTACGCTCTCCGTGAGTCTGCCCGTCACGTGCCGCGAGTTGGCGGACTTGCTCTGCGTGCACCCCGCCATCGTTCTCGCCAAGTCGTTCAGAGCGCTGGGCAGAATCGTGAAGCTGCGCAGCGTCCTGGACGCCGAGACGGTCAAGAAGCTGGGCCACGTGTTCGGATGCGAGATTGACGTGACGGACGATCCGGAGACGTAACCGACATCGCACCCCAACGGGCTCCCACACCGTCAGGGACGCCTGTACCCGCCTGCTACTTGGCTGGTAACTCGAAGCCCTCCAGGATCGCCCGGGCATCGGCTTTCGAGAAGATCGATTGGATCGCACGTGCATAGCGGCTCCTCGCCGACATCCGCGTTGCCCGTTCGCGGAGGTACTCAGCCAGCACTTCTCGTTCCGGCGTGTGCCTAAAATCTCTCCAGCGTTGTTCGGCTGGAGCCAAGCCGCGATACGCCGCCAACACGCGCGTCGACTCGGCATCGGTAAGGAGGCGACCGAGTCGTTCCATTATGCGCTCCAGCGTACGCCGCTCGCTCTTGTTGCGTGCGCCTTGTCGATTCGCTGTCGACGTGATCGCGTCAGGTGAAACACGGACCTCGGCATCGTTGGCGATCGCTTCTTCGATGTGCGGCAGGAGCTCCGCCAGCTTCTTCTCCAGATCCGCCACCCTCTTGCCAAGGTACGACTGTGTCCTGGGAGTGTCGCTTGGCGTTGGGAGTTTCCCGCCGATGTGTTCGTCGTTGCGAGAGGGGAGTGTGGCTTCGACCCGGCCCTTCTGTCGCTGCCCGAGTTCCGCCACGCGCGCAGACAGGGTGTCGAGCTCCTCAGCTTGGCGGTATTGAACGAACGCGAGCGCCGCGATCACAACCACCAGGCCGATGGCCATCGCAGCGCCGCTCGCGCCCCCCCTTGGGTGCTTCCGAGGGTTCACGTCATGCTCCGGGACGAATGCAGCGACACCTGGAGATACGGGGAACATCGAAACTATGGCGATCGCCGATAGCCATCCCCCATACCCGGATTTCCACGCCGCCGTGCATAATGGCGTTGGAGGTCCCCTACATGTCGCTTGAAGACCGAGTTCTTGCATTGGAACGGACAGCGAAGCGTTGGAGACGAGCCGCTGTCGTGCTTGGGGTCGTTGTGTTGGTGACGGGCACCGTTGCCGCCAGTCAGGAAGAAGAGCCCACCAAGCTCATCCGAGCTCGTCGATTCGAGGTGATCAACGAGAGAGGTGTGCCCGTCGTGGCGATGACCTCGGACAAGCGCAACGACAGCGGCATCGTCGTCGTATCAAACTCCAAACGCAGGCCGATCGTTGGGTTGACGCCCGGGCCACAAGGCCAAGGGGGGCTCATCGTCTACAACGAGCGCAGAAGGAACGTCGTCACGATCACGGCGGCGAACGGACACGGCGTTATGCTTCTCGGATCGGACTCGGACAAGCGAGTAGTGTCGCTTGGCGTCGATCGTTCGGGGAACGGTTTTCTTACCCTGGACCACAATAAGGAAGACGAGGTCGCGCTCGGTTCCGGCTCGATTACGATCGGAAACAAACCGTCAGTGGTACTCGACGTGGATGACGGCGATGGCACTGTGCTACTCCGGGGTCGTACCGGTGCGCCGGCGGTGATGTTGAATGCCATGAAGGGCAGCGGGGAGGTCATCGTCTTCGACGCGAAGGGGAACCAGAGCAAGCTGGCCAGGGAGAAGTAGGGTGCCCTCCGCTTCCTCGACCGACTCGGCTTGGTCCTGGATGCCGATGCTGAAGAGTCTGATGCTCCATCCGTTCTCGTGCGCTTCCTCGAGTCGTGCACGCCAACGGTCCTCGTTGCGGCCGTCCCAGATGATCGGGATCGTCACGTTCACCCCGATGCCCGCGCGTCGCTCCACGTGCCGCATTCTGCCTCGAAGGTTCATTGCCGCTCTCCCTCCTCATCCGCTTCGTGAGCGCGCAACCACTCCGGCAACCCTGGGTCCCACTCCGCCAGCATCTCGTCCGCACGCGACCCGCGCTTGTAGACCGTGATGGGCAGCGGGTCTCCGCTCTCCCGGTGCTCCTCGATCAGGGTCTCTGCTTCCTCGACGGTGTCCGCCTCATCAATCACACTGAAGACGATCAGGTTGATGCCCCAACCGTTCTGATCCGCCTCCTCAACTCTCTCGCGCCAAAGCTCCTCGTCCTTGCCGTCCCAGACGATCGGGACCAACACGTCGTCGCCAAAGCCGGCCTTGCGCTCGACTCTCCGGAGTCTGCGTCTGATGGTCATCGATTTCTCTCCGACTTCATGCGCTCCTCCAACTCGGAGAGACGCTCCTCCAGTTCCTGAGTCTCGATCGCCTTCCTTGCCGCCTCGATGACGGCCGCCGCCTTCTGCGCGTCCTCCGGCGTGACCGTCCCGTTGGCAACGGCCTGCAACAGCGCATTCGCCGCCTTCGTGACGTCGGACGTGGTATCCAGACCGCCCGGAAGGTCGAGCACGTTGCCTGCCAGCGCCTCAGCCCGGGGCTTCCCGTAAACCCGGTCGAACACGAACCGTGCCGCCGACACGTCACCCTTGTTGACCGCCTCCTTGATGAGCGACGCCAGCACCGCCTTCATGCGCTGCGGCGTCGCAACCTCGGTGATGGCGTGATGCAGTTCGGTGCTGCGCCGCAGGTGCCGGGCCTTCGCGTCGGCGATGGTGTCAGCTGCTTCCGCCTCAGCGTTCTCCTGCGCTACCTTGTCGATGGTTTCGACACGCTCCTGCCAGTTCTCCTCTGTGGCCCGATCGACCACGGCACGCTTCGTCACCTCGTAGGCATCAGCGACGGCCTGGTAGCTCCGGCCGTCACCCAGCGCGACGTAGAACGCGAAGGCGTCAGCCGGGAGCTTCCGCGGGACCGTCATGGAGCCGTCCCGAGCAGCAGGATGATCAAGGTCCACAACGCCGCCATGGCCGCGACTTGCACCCCGAGCGGGTCAGCCCAGATTGGCCTGCGCGGTCTCATGACGAGTCCCCTGAGCGCCCGTCAGCCGCGACCTCATCGAAAGTGCGTCCGTCTAGGGTCGCCTGCTTCCCGGTCGCCTGCTCCCATCGCCGGATGGCCACGTCCACGAATGCGGGACTGATCTCGATGGCTCGGCAGTGCCGTCCTTCACGCTCGGCCGCGATGAGTTGCGAGCCGGACCCCGAGAACGGCTCGAACACTACGTCGCTGCGTCTTGTGTGTTTGCGCATGGGCCGCGCGAACAACTCGACGGGCTTCGAGGTGGGATGTTCCGTCGACACCCGTGCCTTCCCGTCCCAGTCCACCTCCCAGACCGAGTCGAACTCGTGGTCACCGTCGTGGTCCGGCTTCTCGCCCTTCTTCCAGCCCATCATGCAGGGCTCATGTCGGAAGTGGTAATACACCCGTCCGAACACCGCCGTCGGCTTCACCCAGATGACTTGCTGGTGGTCGAGGATGCCCAGGTCCTCCCACACCCGCTGGATGACACCCGTGCGCTTGTGGGCGTGCCAGCAGTAGATGGCGGCCTTGGAACCGAGGACGGCGAGGACGTTGGTGAACACGGCCCGGAAGAACCCGTCCGCATCCTTGATGTCGATCTCGCGGTAGTTCTCAGTCCAGTCCTTGCCGGAGTCGTTCGGGCGCTCGCCGGTGTAGTCGACCAAGTACGGCGGGTCGGTCGCGACGAGCGCGGCCAGGTCGCCGCCCATCACGCGCCTCACGTCCTCCAGGGACGTGCTGTCGCCGCACAGCAGGCGGTGGTCCCCCAGCACCCACAGGTCGCCCTCCTGGGAGACGGGCTCCTCGGGCGGTTCATCGGGGCCGGGGTCATCGACCTCGTCCCCGCCGTCCGCCCTAGCGATGTCGGCCAGCAGCCCGTCGATGTCGGCGTCCGTGTAGCCGATGCCGTCGAGGGCGTCCTGTTCCCGGAGTTCATCCAGTAGCCGGGCGAGGACGGGCTCATCCCAGGATGCGAGCTCGCCCGTTCGGTTCAGGGCAATCCCCAGCGCCGTCGCCTGGAGGTCGTCCACGTCCACCTCGACGATGTCACACTGGGTCCACCCCAGCTTCTTCATGGCAGCCAGACGGCCGTTCCCCCCGATCACCCGGCCCGTCGCCTTCTGTACCACCAGGGGCTCCACCTGCTCGAAGCGGCGCAGGCTGCCCTCGATGGCGTCCATGTTCACGTCCCCGTGCGCCCGCGCGTTGCTGGGGTCCTGGTGCAGGTCCTCCAGCGGCACTGTTCTGATCTCCATTGCGTGTCCCCGTAGACGGACCGTCTGCGTCTCGGAGTTCGCTTGAAAGTGGGTGCCTGGGATTCCCTCGGAAGTCGACTGACTATGTCATTGTACGGTTCGCGAGGGTCGATGCCACGGTCGGGTTGTGGGTCGTGCCCTAAGCTGGGGGTGATTTGGAACACCTGCTGCGCGAGATCAGGAGCCGACTTGTCTCGGCCCTCGCCAACGACGGATGGAAGCCGCGTGGCCGCAAGCTGATGAAGGTCTACGGTGATGACCTCTACACCGTCTTGCATCCGCGACGACACAGCCCGCAAGCTGACTCGGTCGACGTTTATCTCACCATCGTGTCACGGCGCGTTGCTGCTCTCCTGTTCGATGATGAGCCACGTCACCCTGTGTCTCAGTGGTGGCACGGTCTTCTTTGCGTTTCTCTCTTCAAACGTCATCAGCAGCGTCGGTACACAGGTCATCCCGCCATCGATGAGGTGCGCTTCCCGTCAGACCTTGGTTGGCGGCTGCGAGGTGATGACGACGAGACATCCGCGGATTGTGAGTTCGACGAAGAAGCGGTGCTGATCGATGCCGTTGAGTTTCACACGCTCGACTTGCTCCCGGAGTTCGATCGGCGCGTGGCGGGTGGCCTGTCGGGCTTGCTTGGATGGACTCTGGGGTGTTGGGCCCATCGGTTCCTGGAAGATCCGCTTGGCTCTGAGGTCGAACCGCTTCTGGGCACGCTGGTTTCCATGGACAGACCAATCGGCTGGGAAGCAAACGTTCTGGCCGCCCTTCATGTTCTTGGGCGAATCGGCGATGCGCGTCGTCTGTTCGCGTGCTGGGGTGAGGGGGGGCTTTGGCCCGGGCCTCTCCGCAAGGCGATTGGATCGAACACGTGACAGAGACGAACTGCGTCTCGGAGTTCGCTTGGA
>JANQEO010000240.1 GCA_028278325.1 Candidatus Binatia bacterium | reverse complement strand
CGGGCCCTTGACAAGTACGGCCATCCTGGTATACTACTTACGTAATACAGTGGGAAAGAGAGACTCGCCCATGATTCTCGACCTCGACCTCCATGGAGGCGTCCCGATCTACCGTCAAGTCATGAACCAGGTGCGCCGTCAGATTCTGATCGGGCATCTAGCGACGGGGGCGCAGATCGAGTCGGTGAAGAGCCTCTCCGCCCGCCTCAAGGTCAACCCCATGACGGTCAGCAAGGCCTACGGGTTCCTGGTCGAGGAGGGGCTTCTGGAGCGACGCCGGGGCGTGGGCCTGTTCGTCCGGTCGGTCCGTAAGGACGTGAAGAGACGTCAGCAAGACCGGATGCTGGACGGCGCCATGAACAAGGTGGCAGCGCTGGCCGTCCAGATGGGGATCCCGGAAGAGGAAGCGGTGCGCCTCTTCACAGAGCAGTATCGGAAGTTCGATTCACCTTCAACGAGCGAGAAGCCATGAACGCCGAACCTGTCGTCCGGGTCGAGAGGCTGCGAAAGGAATTCGACGGTGTCACGGTTCTGAAGGGAGTCTCTCTGGACGTCCGCGCGGGCAGCGTTGTTGGACTCGTGGGGGCCAACGGCGCCGGCAAGAGCACCCTGATCCGTCTCATGGTCGGTCTCTACTTGCCGGACCGGGGAACCTGCACGACGCTGGGACACAACGCCGCGAAGCTTGGGCCGTCAGAATTGGCGCGCATCGGGTACGTGCATCAGGAGGGCAAGTTGATCGACTGGATGACCGTCGCCCAGATGGTGCGCTACGTCGCCTCCTATTACCCGAGTTGGAACACGGAACTCGAGACCGGTTATCTGTCGGAGTTCAAGCTCGATAAGAACGCCATCGTCGGAGACCTCTCGCCGGGACAGCGCCAGATGCTGGCCATACTCCTGGCGATCGGTCACGAGCCTGATTTGCTGCTGCTCGACGAGCCGGCGGCGGCCCTCGACCCCTTGGCTCGAAAGCAGTTCCTGGACCTGCTCCTCGACATCATCCAGGATCCGGGGCGCACAATCCTCATCTCGTCGCATATCCTAAGCGACGTGGAAAAGGTCATCGACCACATCATTGTTCTCGACCAGGGTGAGGTCCGTCGAGACGTCGGCCTTGACGAACTGCAACAGGAGTACGTCAAGCTGCGCATCACCGCGGTGCGGGGCGACCTTCCGGACCCACTGCCGTTCCGAGAATTGCTGACCTGCCGCAGGAACGGCGGCGAGGCCGTCGTCGTCGTTAGAGCGTGCCCGGACCAAGAGCTGGATCACGTTGCGCAGGGATTGGGCAGCACGTTCGACGTGCTCCCCCTGTCTCTCGACGAGCTATACGGCCTGGTCCTGTCCGCGCGGCAAGAGGATTCGACGCCATGAAGCGGATCGTTGCGAACCTGACGCCACTTCTGACGTGCCCGGCGTTCACGCTATGGCATCTGTTGGGGGCGGCCATGTGTATCCCGGCGCTGCTGTACGCCGGCACTTCGGCCGACCCCGAGATCGGGGGCTACGTCGCCACCTTCATGCTCCCCGCTTGGTCGGCCTTCGTTCTCACCTCGCTCCAGAAGGACATCCTGCACAAACCGCTCAGCTTCGTTCTCCCAAAGCACGGGGACGCGTTGCGCCGCACATCGTTCCTGGTGGGGTTCACTGCGAGCCTGGTGGCGTCCCTCCCCGTTCTCACGTTTCCCGGGCTCGGCGGACTGAGTCTGCTGTGCGCCGTCTGGTCCGCATTCTGCTTCGGGTTGATTGTCTACCTGCTGATCACGGGGGTTCAGATGTTGCTGGACGCCGCCGCGTCGTTGGTGGTGCTCTACATGGTTGCGGCCTCCGGGCTCCTCATGTTTCCAGATTCCAGGGTTCTCGTGCAGGAGGTGGCAATCTTCGCCCCCGGCTGGAACACGGTCGTCCTGGCGGCTCTCTCCGTTTTCGCCTGGAGATGGCTAGGAAGCGTGGAGCTGGCACGCCGGACCTGCGGCAGGCGCTTTCTCTCACTCCAGATGATCTGGCGGCGTTCCGCGGAGGAGGAGTACCGAAGGAGCGGACGGCGCATGTCCCTGTCGAACGGGACCTACAGGGCGCGACAGTGGCTGCTGCTGCGCTGTTTTGACCGGATCAGCCGTCGTCCCGCCCTCTCCTGGCGCCGTCACCTTGCCGCCGCGCAGTACGAACTGGCGGGTCGCCTGCTGCCGCTGAGCCCGTGGACCGTGCCGGTGACCGCGCTGATCGCCCTGGTCATCCTGGTCTTCGCGGGCTACGCGCCGTCGGAGGAAAGCGGAGCGCCGGCGGCGAACTTTCTGAACTTCGGGATCTGCATCTTCGCCATGCACCTGGGGATTCCCATGTCCGGCACCATGCTCCTGCCGGCCGGCCGCCGGGAGAGGTTCTTCAGTGCTCTCGCGTTGGCGGTGTGCGGCGGGCTTGTCGTGCTCGCCGCCTCGCTGCTCTTGTTCATCCTCCATCAAGGCATGGGCAGCCTGGCCCCGCCAATCTTGTGGCGCGGGCAGATCCACGACTTCCAGCCCGCGGAGCTGAGCCCGGCCCTCGTGCCGCTCGTTCTGCTGCCGCTGAACATGATCCTGAGGATCGTCTGCAAGAAGTGGCTGCTCGTACCGCAGGTCCTGCTGGCTCTCATCGCGGCAATCGTCCTCCGTGAAGGAGGCGTCACCGTGAGAGAAGTGAGTCCTGTCACGGCCGCTGCCCTTCTGTCGGTCAGTTGGGCGCTTCTCGTCGGTGTCCTCTTCTCCTACTGTTTTCACCGAGATTTGGTCAGGGAGTAGACCACGGTGAGGGCAGCACGCGTTGGAAAGAAACCAACCCGAAAGAGGCCAAGAAATGCTTCAAGCAACAAAACACCAGTGCCTGTTGCCCTGCCTGGCGGCCCTGCTCTCTCTGTTCGTCAGTAGTACTGCCCGTTCCCAGCCGCGCGAGCGGGACGAATGGCTTTCGATAGTCGACAAAGGTCAGCGTTATGGCTACGTGCATACGGTCGTGACCAAGCTCCCCGACGGGAACTTCCTCTACGATATCGAGACCCGGGTGCTAGTCGACTTCTTGGAGGCCAAGCAGGAGATCACGAGCCGGGGCGAGTACGTCGTCACCGGGGAGTATCGACTCGTTCTCGCGAAAATGGCCGGTATGCGCACGGCCGGTCCGGTGCGGATGGACGGCAAGGTCACGAACGGGAAACTGGCGTTGTCCGCGGAGACGGCCGGCGTCGAAAAGAACAGGACCGTCGACCTCCCTGACGACGCGATCTTCGGACCCTGCCTTGACGACTGGATGCGCGATCTGCCTCAGGACACGCGGACCGCCCGCGTCCATATGATCGATGAACAGTCTTTTGGCCTTGTACGGAATACGTTGACCTGCGATCAGAGGAACGCGTCCGGATCTGAATGGAGCTTCCGTCTCAAAGCGCAGGGCGCTCAAGGTCGGAGATCCTATGATGGAGACGGCAACCTGCGCGAGTTCGTTCGCGACATACCGAAGACGTACATGCAGCGATGCGATGCCGAGCAGGCCCGTGACATCGATTATCTCGCGCTCGGCGGCAGCGACGCCTTCATGTTTCCCGCCGACAAGAGCATCACGGCTCCCGATCGTCTGACCCATCTGAGCGTGAAGTTGAGCTGGAAGGACGTCCCTTTCGAGGAGTTCGATCTCGAAGATGGCCGCCAGAGCATTATGGAGAAGAGCGACGAGGGTGGAAAGCACCACGCCCTGGTGACGATCAAGGCGCCGGATCTGACGGGATGTGACGCCCTGTTTCCCGTCACCGGCGGAAACCACGACCTTGCTCTCGCCGAGACTCTGTTCATCAAGCCCCACGACGAGACGATCGTCGCTACCGCCCGCGGGATCGTACGAGGAAAGAAGACCGCCCTGGAAGCTGTGGAAGCGCTCAGCAAGTTCGTCTATGAGCACATCGAGCCGGCCGTGATACTCGAAACGCTGTCCGGGCCCGAGGTGCTCAAATCCAGAACCGGAAAGTGCGCCGAGTACTCGATACTGTTCGCTTCTCTAGCACGCTCCGTCGGCATCCCGACGCGTATCGTCCTCGGCGTGCGTATGGTTGGAGGTGGCTGGGCGGGCCACGGGTGGAACGAGGCGTTTGTCGGTCGCTGGATCACGGTCGATGCAAACTTCAACGAAGTAGGAACGTCCCTTGCCCTGCTCAAGTTCGTTCATAGCGGGTCCATCATGGGAACACAGACCATCCGCTGGAGTCTTGGCGACAGCCTGGACATTTCCATTGTGGACTTTGACGTGCGACCCTCATCTCTCGCAAACAAGTATACGACGGGAATTGAGGGTAAAACATACACGAACGTGGATCTCGCCTGCCGCGTGACGGTCCCTGATGCGGACTGGTCGCTGGAGGACGCGTCCAAGCCAGGAAACGTCATGGTCCGATTCAAGACTCCGGACAACGGCGAGCTTGACGCCATATTCGTCGGCTTCCGGGTACCGGCAGGAACGGAACCGAAGGCAATCGTCGCCGCGGGGGCCGCTGAGGTGCGCGGCAGCTTTCCCGGGATTCAAGTGCTTGAAGAGGAGGCGTGCGCTGTCAATGGAACGAAGGGATTGCGCGTGCGCTATCGTGGCACGGCCACGGCGAATGGTCGGAAGATCCCAATGGTGATCTCCAGAGTTGTCTTGATACACGGTTCCTATGGTTATCTCTTCCAGTTCTCCTCGGTGGAGGCCGTGTACGACAAGTACAGGGAGGACATGCAAAAACTCGTCAACGGGTTCGAGTGTCTGGACGCTGACTGATGCCGCCGACAGCTCAATCATGGGCAATGATGGCTGAGGGCAATTACACAACATCTCTACATCGAGTGTTCTCCATCGAATGAGTAGGCAGAAGTTGATTCGTCCCCGATGGAAACGACGCTTCTCTATGCCCAAACCTGAACCTATCACCATCCCGCGAGTCGTGCGGGATGCGCGACGGCACGGCTTGAGGTCGCTGGTTTGTTTTGCCGTGGCGTCCATCTGCATCGGATGCGGCGCGTCAAGGGTCGCAGGACAAGAGGTCGGTGGCTCGAACACCGCCGGCCAGTCCGTCGGCCGGGGCCTTGAAGAGTCGCCAGGTGAAGCCGGTCGAAGAGAGACTGCGGAGCTTCTCCGTGAGCAAGGCGCGGAAGAGGGTGAAATCGGCCTCGCCGTCGTTATCGGGATCATCCTGGTCGTTGTACTGGTCGTGTTTGCGATTGGGTTGGCGATCGCCGTCGTCTGTTGCCTTATCCTGTCGTCCGCGCTGAAGGCGTTGCCGGAGGAGCATCGGAAGCTGAAGGTGTGGCAGGTGTGGCTGTTGACGATTCCACTGTTCAGCGTGGTGTGGAATTTCGTCGTGTTCCTGAGGATGTCCCGATCGTATCAGAGTCACTTTCGATCGCTGGGCCGCACCGACGTCGACGGCGCTTACCAGATGGGACTGTGGTACTGCGTCTGTTCCGCGGGCTCTATCATCAATGGCCTTGTCGGGATTGCCAGCTTGGCCCTGTTGGTCATCTATCTCGTCAAGATCAGCGAGTACAAGAGACAAGTTGCCTCCGGTGACGTCGCGCCGACGCCGGACGCGCCGAAACCAGAGTCGAGAATCGGCGACCCCGTGCCAACCCGAGTGTCGATTCCTCGCCGGCACGATCTGGACGCGTTGCGCGCTTTCGCCATGCTGCTGGGAATCGCGCTGCACGGCGCGCTCTCCTTTACGCCGTTTCCCTGGCCGGTTCAGGATACCCGGCAAGACGAGTGGTTTGGTCTGTTGTTTGCGGCCGTACACGGTTTTCGCATGCCGTTGTTCTTCCTGCTGAGCGGTTTTTTTACGGCGATGTTGTGGCGCAAGCGCGGCCTGCTGGCAGTGATATGGCACCGGTTCAACCGCGTCTTCCTGCCATGTATGTTGGGGCTGTTCACGATCGTGCCCGCCGTGAGCCTGACTGCGTTCGTGGCAATCGTCACGGCTCCAGAGGCGGTCGTCGAAGAGGCGCCGGCCGAGAACACGCTCGCGGTGAAAGGGACGCTCGAGCGAGCCGGCCAGGAAGCGGATTCCGAGAGCGAGAAGGGAGGTGGATTGGGCGAAGCGCTGCGAGGCGTCGTGATGTTGCTCTGTTACGCTCCCGTTTTCCATCACCTCTGGTTTCTGTGGTTCCTCTGTTGGTTGGTGGCGGCCTTCGCCCTCGCGGCCGCGATGGCCGATCGGCGCGGGTGGACCGGTCCTCCGGAGTGGCTCGTCCTGTTGCCCCTTCGCTACCT
>JANQEO010000229.1 GCA_028278325.1 Candidatus Binatia bacterium | reverse complement strand
TAAGTCGTTACTAGACATTCGGCGGTCCCAGCGAGTTATTAGGCGAGACGGTCCCGCGTCACCCACGTAAACACTCCCCTTACTATCGATCGCAATCGTCTTTGGGACAGTGAATACGGATTCGCTCCCCCAAAGAAATTTAAGACCACCTTGTTGATCGAATACTTGTACTCTCCTGTTGAATGTGTCCGCGATAAAAACGTTACCGCCGTGATCAATGTAAGCGCCCCGGCATCGACGTAGTTCCGCGCGGCGCCGCGACGTGAGACGGTGTCAGCTCCGAAGATCTGGAGCACATCGTCGATGTCCAACACACAAGCATCTCCCATCAAGTCGCTCACCGCGCGCCAGCGCGAGTGGCTGTCTCACCTCGAAGCCTGGCGCGAGCGAGGCGGGACGCTCAAGGCCTACGCGTCGGCGAACGAACTGTCGGTGAGCGGGCTGTATTCCGCCAGACGGGTTCTCGAGCAACACGGGGTCTGGCCGTCCCGGGCGCGCAACGAGACGCGGGAAGTGACCCCGCCGAAGCTGGTGCCGGTACGCTTGACCTCGGTGTTACCGGTGCCGGCGATGTACCGCTTGGTGTTGCCGAGCGGCGTCATCCTCGAGATCCCCGAACACGCCGATCCGGCGCGCTGTCGGGTTCTACTAGCCAGTGTTTCGGAGGTGTTGCGGTGATCCGCCCGGCCGGCGACGGACTCGAGATCTACCTATGCGTCGAGCCGGTCGACTTCCGCCGGCAGGCGACGGGCCTTGCCACCCTGGTGCAGGACGCACTGGACTTTGACCCCTTCTCCTCGCGCCTGTTCGTGTTCACCAACCGCCGCCGTTCTCAGTGTCGGATCCTGGTCTGGGAGCGGACCGGTTTTGTGCTGTGGAGCAAACGGCTCGAGAAGGCGCGCTTCGCCTGGCCGAAGCATGACGACACGGTGGTCTCGCTCAGCGTCCACGAACTCAACCTGCTGCTCGACGGCTACGACATCTGGCGCTTCCAGCCGCACGAGACGCTGCGCTACGCGTCGATGTACTGAGTTGATCGACCGGCGCTCGACGATAGCGAAAATCGATCATGCAAGCCTGCGCGACGCGATACAATACGGGGTATGGAAGCGCTCGCGCACACGTGGCCGGCCGATGAGGAAAAGCTGCGCGAGATGCTGCAGGACCAGGCCCGGCATTACGAGGCACAGCTCGCCGAGCGTGACAAGACCATCGAGCGGCTGCGCGAGCAGGTCAACGTACTGCTGGCCAGGCGATTCGGGGCCTCCTCGGAGAAGGTCGCCGACGCGCAGCTCGGCCTGTTCAACGAAGCGGAGCTCGAAGCCGCGGCAGAGGGCGAGCCCGAGGCCGAGGGGGAGACGACCGAGGTTGCCCCGCACCAGCGCGCCAAGCCCAGGCGCACGCCGTTGCCCGACCACCTGCCGCGCATCAACATCGAACATCCGCTGCCGGCGTCCGAGCGCTTGTGCCCGCGCCACGGGGTAGCGCTCGAGCGCTTCGGCGAGGTCACCAGCGAACAACTCGACATCGTGCCGGCGAAGGTGCGCGTGCTGCGTCACATTCGTGGCAAGTATCGCTGCCCCTGCTGCAGTGGACATCTGCGCACGGCCCCGCTGCCGCCGCAGCCGGTGCCGAAGAGCAACGCGAGCCCCGGTCTGCTCGCCTACATCGCGACGGCGAAGTTCGTCGACGGGCTGCCGTTGTATCACCAAGAGCTACAGCTCGCGCGGATCGGCTTCGAGCTCTCGCGTACCACGCTCGCGGTCTGGATGATCCGCGTCGGCCGACTGGTCCAACCGCTCATCAACCTGCTGCGCGACGAGTTGCTCGCCCGCGCCTACGTGTTGATGGACGAGACCACGGTGCAGGTGCTCAAGGAGGCGGGCAAGGCGGCCGAGTCGAAATCCTACCTGTGGGCGCAGATGAACGCCGAGGGTGGCCCGCCCATCGTGCTGTTCGAGTACGACCCGACCCGTTCCTCGGCGGTGCCCAAGCGTCTGCTCGAGGGCTTCGTTGGAACGTTGCACACCGACGGCTACGCCGGCTACGACGCGGTGGTGGCCGCGCAGGGGCTCACCCGCCTCTACTGCTGGACTCATGCCAGAAGACGCTTCGTCGAAGTCCTCAAGAGTCTCAAGCTCAACCCCAAGAAGCTGCCCGCGAAACCACCGCCGAAGGCGCGCCGGGCGTTGAGGGCCATCGGCTTCATCAAGACCTTGTACGCCATCGAGGGGCGCATCGCGGACAAACCTCCCGACGAGCGGCGGCGCGTGCGCCAGGCAGAAAGCCTGCCCGTGCTCGCGCAGTTCCGTGCCTGGCTCGACGCGACCCGCACCAAGATCTTGCCCAGCGGCAAGTTGGGCCAGGCACTGGCGTACCTGGACGCGCACTGGGCGGGGCTCGTGCGTTACTGCGAGGACGGTCGCTACGGCATGGACACCAACCCGGTCGAGAACGCCATCCGTCCCTTCTGTGTGGGACGCCGTCGATGGCTGTTCTCGGACACCGTCGCCGGCGCCAAGAGCAGCGCTAACCTCTACTCCCTGGTCGAGACCGCCAAGGCGAACGGCCTCGATCCCTACGCGTACCTCCGCCACGTGTTCACCGAGCTCCCCAAAGCGTCCTCGGTCGAAGACATCGAGCGCCTCCTGCCCACTCACCTCGACCCCGCGTTACTGCCGATCGACGTCGGCTGACCCCGTTCTGGTAACCTGTCCACTTCACGCCTCGGCATACGCCGATGCCGGGGCGCTTACCTCCTCCCCACCGGCTCGGCGATAGCTCTGCTCGATTCTTGCGCTAGTGAAAGGAGTCCTGAAGGTGCCCGCGGTCACCGTGTAGCTGCTGAAGAACGGGTGACCGATGAGCACGTTGTCGAAGGTCTTGGTGCCGCCATTGAGCTGCTCGTGCTCGCTCTCGGTCTTGCCGAGCACCAGATCCGCGGCCGGCGATTGTAAGTTATTCCGACAGGTCCGGATCGTGTCTATCATTCAGCCCTGACAGCCATCCCGATGCCTTTTGAATGATCGGCGAACGCGGCCAGTTCCATATAGGCTTCCCGCTGCGGCGTTCGGAGCCGCAGATTCCCGGCTATCGAAGGCTCGCGGGTTTGAAACGGATTGTTCTGCATCATCGACCTCGTCACATAGCATCGTTTACTAAACTGCCTGCCCGGTACGCTGCAATGCAGGGTTGACTCCTGAACCAGTGGCAGCAACCGCCTATTTCCGGCTGCGCTGCAGCCACCTGATCCGCGCTTTCAGCTCGGCCGACGGCAGCCAGACCAGCGAATCGTCCTCCCAGGCCATCAGCACCGCGAGAAGCTGCCTCCGTGTCACCGTCTTGTGTTTCTCCATTTCGTCCGACAGCCACAGGCAGTCCGGCCTCCA
>JANQEO010000182.1 GCA_028278325.1 Candidatus Binatia bacterium | reverse complement strand
CTCAACAGCCTGCATCATTCCCTGATCTTCATGATCGAGGATGTGGCAATGAAGGACGAAACGACCGATGTAGCGCCGATACTTCATTCGCACGCGAAGCGTATAGGCCCCTTCTGGCGATTTGTTTGGGTTCTTGACCCAGAGCGTGTCCTTCCACACGCCTTTCAATCCAGTATACTGCGTGTCGACCTCCCCGCTCGCGTCATCGACGCTGCCAATGGCGGAGACGTCCCTCCCGTTAGGGTCAAGCACCTCGACAATCTGGAAAGGGTTCACGTGGATGTGGTGCGGGTGCCCTTCCCAGGTGGAGGAGAGCACCCAGTCTTCGACGGCACCGAGTTTCAAGAGCCAAACATTGTCGGGATCGAACGGCTTGCCATTGATTTCGTAGCGAACCGGGTTGGTGGTGATGTCGATGTTGTAGACAACCTCGCGTGTGTCCGTTGGTTTCTTGTCGAGGAGCGAACCGTGCGGCGCAAATGCTGACAGCCCGAGCCCGCCTTCAAGGTCAGCCACAACGTCCACGGCGACCGCCTCGGGGAGATTTGCCCGCGCCGCATCGCGAAGCGCGGTGAGGAGCGCTTCGGCAGAGGTTCGCCCACCAAAGCCGTCGCCTTCCTCCACTTCGACGATGGCGATTGGTTCTTCGTCATGGGGTGTGTCAATGTCCATCCCGCCCCCGATGGGGTCGCGGTCGTCGACCAGGCAGTAGCGACCGGGCCGGGGAAAAGCGATCAACGCGTCCCACCGGTATCCCGGCTGCATCACCGCGTTGCTGCGCGAAAGCACCCGATCCATCGTGAGCCCGTCGGCCGCCACAAGATGGAGCGGCACCTCCTCGCCGCGGCAGGCGGCGGTGAGCGCGTCGATGTCGTCGAGGCCGCCCTTGGGGGCCGTCTGCGGCAGTGCGGTCTCATCAAGCGCAACCACCTTGAGATTGACCGTGTCGCGCACCCCGGCATGGATCAACCGCCAGCGCTCGAACTCTCCCTGCACGGCCCCTTTCAAGACCGGAAGCACCAGGCCATTGATCGCCGTGTGCCGTCCGGATGCATTCCAGACACCGCCGCCGAACGTATTGGGGCCGGGCGAGTTCAGATAGCTTTCGATCACCCCAACGTCTCCGTCATCGCAGATCCATTGGCCGTCCGCATCGGTCTTGATCCGGCCATTCCCGTCGACGCACGCATAGGCGAATTGTTGGAACAAGATGATGCGCTCAGCGAATGGTTGGCTTGCCGTGGCGCGCAGGAGGACGTCGAGGTCGCCGGGTGTCGCCTCGCTCGGAACGCGGTCCCCCCGAACGATGAGCGCGCCCGCCATGCCGCTCGCGACCTGCAGTGCGGTCGATCCGTGCAGATGGGGGTGATACCAGAATGTGCCGGCGGGATGGTCGGATGGGAT
Source organism: Candidatus Binatia bacterium (assembly GCA_028278325.1). Taxonomy (GTDB): domain Bacteria; phylum Desulfobacterota; class Binatia; order UBA1149; family JAJCZL01; genus JANQEO01. The sequence goes on along the minus strand of JANQEO010000182.1, from coordinate 2,563 downwards.
CGCGTACTCGTGCTCGAAGCTCGTGCCGGGATCGAACTTCAGGAAGATGTTGTCGCTGTTGCCGGCCGGGCTCACCCATAGACCATGAAGGTGCATGTTCGTGCTGTTGAAACAGTGCGGTGTATTTGTTGCGTGCGCATGGCCATGGTGCTGGCCGCAGCTCGGATCGTCGTCCGGCAGATCGTTGGTGAGATGGAGCCGTAGCGTGTCGCCCGGACGCGCATCGATGGTGGGCCCAACCAGGGTCGGCGCGGTGGCTTTGCCAGACATGTAGGACCGCAGACGGACCGGGTCGTTTTTCCGCGTAAGCGGGTTCCACAGCGAACCGTCGCGATAGCGGATCGAGAGCGCGACGCTCAGATCCCTTGGCGCTGCCGCGTCCGGGTCGCCGCTGCCATCCATCGCGCGTCCGACGTTCGGCGGATCAGCCAGGACTCTGCCAGCTTTGTCCGCCAAGGCCTGCGGTGTGGCAAGAATCGTTAGCAACACGACGAGAGAAAGGACGTGACGGGTAGGTTGAGTGATGGATGGAGTAGCTTTCATGGACCCTTTTCAGTGATTTCTTGTCTTCCAGTATCTGGTTTCTTGTTTGGGGCGGTTTATGCTTTGATCTCGGGAAACTCGGCAAATGATCAGCGATCATTTTTCAGGCGTCATACGTGTCCTCCAGATTGCTGTGTCGGCTGTTGAATACATCGCGTCACCATAGCGGGTGACGTTGAAGACGCCTCCTGCGACGGGAAAGAGCTCTACGAGATCGCCGTCGGGCGTGTAGCGGCGGAGGCCATCGCCTGCTCCAACCCAGAGATGCCCGTCTTCGGCCGTGGTGGTCAGGCCGTCGGGAATGCCCACTGGTACCGTCGCGATTGTTTCGATCGGCCCGAGACGGTCTGGCGCCAGAAGTGGGGCCGCAAGGACGGCACGCGTAGCGCTGGGGTCGTAGGCGTGCTTGCCGTCGATGGCGTTGGTGTCCGTCATGTAGAGGACGCCTTGGTCGGGCGACAATGCCAGCCCGTGAGGCCGATCGAGAGCGTCCGTGAGCACCTTCGTCGTGCCGGTTGCCGGGTCGTGTGCGTAGATCGCCATCGGGAGTTCTGGCGGCGGCTTAAAGCCCTGATTGTGTCCATAGTCAGGGTCGGAAAAGTAGATCCAACCCGAATCTGCCTCGATGACTTTGTTCGGTGAGTTGAAAGGCTTGCCTTCGAAAGCGTCGACGACAACCGTTCGCGAGCCATCTGCGAGGTCGATGCGGCTGATGGCGCCCGGGGTTTCGAGGCTACCCTGCTCGGCAACGAGCAGCGATCGGCCGTCCTTACTAAGCCACATGCTGTTCGCCATGTTGCTGCGGGGCGTAAGCGTTCCGACCTCGCCGGTCGATACATCGACGAACCGAATGGCGATGTGCGTATCATTTGCCGTGAAATCAGGCTTCGTGGTGAAGTAGATCCGGTTCGAGGCCGGGACGGCAACCGGCCCTTCGTGGGCATCGGTTTCGACGAAAACGGCGTGACGGTCGTCCGTGTCCGCGGCAAGATCCGACGACGGCAGTGCGGCAAGCAAGACAACGCTGGCGACGGCGAGTTGCCCGGCAACCACAACCCGCCTGAAGCTACCCATGTCGTTACCTCACGCGGCGTATCGGCACGTCTCAATTCGGTGTAGAAATGTTGCCAATTCTGTCGCCAGCTGGCAACACTTTCATCAACTATGGGGCGGGTGATACCAGCGCAGCCGTCGGCTCGCGCTGGTTGTGAACTCGATTATTCTTCCGTCTATGGGAGGACCTCCACCATGCTCCGAGTGTTGTGGCTCGCCCTCGTCCTCAGCGTAGGTGTGAGCGCCACGATGGTACAGGCCAAGACCCTTGTCGTCGGTAACAAAGTCAACAACACGCTGAGCTTTTTCGACCTCACTACCGGAAAGGAAATCCATCGCCGCCAGACCGTGCGCTCGCCACACGAGCTGGCGCTTTCACCGGATGGGCGAACGGTCGTCGTCGTCTCCTACATCGATGGCGACTATGTTGGTCATATCCTCGAAGCGTATGACGTCGAGACTGCGACACCGACGAAGACCATAACGCTGGCCGATCAATCCGCGCCGCATGGTATGGTCTGGCTTCCAGGCTCTGACCGACTGCTGGTCACCACACAGCAACCGGCCAACGTCGTCGCGGTTGATGTAACGACTGGCGAAGTCACCGGGAGCCTATCAACCGGCCAGCGGGATTCGCACCTGATTGCGCAGACCAGGGATGGGAGCCGCGCTTACGTCACGAACCGCGGTTCAGATAGCTTCACGGCGCTCGACACCGGTAACCTCACCGAAATCGCGACGGTCCCGTCGGATGCGGGCACAGAGGCAATCGACGTCAGCCCCGACGGCAGCGTGATTGTCGTCGGCAACCGGAAGGCCCAAACGCTGACGTTCTACGATGGAAACACTCTCGAACTCATCGATCGCCTCAAGGGAACCTCGAATAATTGGCTGCGGCACGATGGTATGCGAATCTCGTTTGTGAGGATGTGATTCTGCGGAGCGGGACGATGAGGCAGCCGGGGTT
>JANQEO010000172.1 GCA_028278325.1 Candidatus Binatia bacterium | reverse complement strand
TGCTCGCGGTAGACGGCGCCGCGCTCCGCGGTCGTGACCTCGGCGATGCGCAGGCCCGCGAGCTTCGCGGGCGCGCTCGAGCGCAGCACGAAGTCGCTGAAGTCGCTGTGCGCGACCACGGCCCCGTCGTCGGTGCGCTCGAAGCGGAGCTGGAGCGGCATCACGGCGTCGCGCGAGGGGACGTAGGCGTCGATTGCCGACACGTCGCCGTCGATACCCACCCCGAGACGCAGCATGGTCTCGCGCATGTACAGCGCGTGGGCGGGGACGACCCACAGCGCCTCGGCGCCGGCGCCGTCGGACGCCGTCAACGTGCGGGTGTCGCCGTACAAGGTGATCTGCAGGCCGTCGCCGGTCCAGCGGTAGCGCGTCACCTCCAAGGCGGTGCGCAGCTCGGCCGAGCGCGGCTTGCCCGAGCCGGACACCCACGTGTGCAGCTCGTACTGCGGCCCGCCGGTCGCGTCGAGCTCGAGCGCCGAGACGAAGTGCCAGCCGCGCGCCTCCTTGCCGAGACACTGCCCACGCGTGACGCCGACCTGCTGGTCTCCGTCGAGGATCGCCCATGTCCGCCGCGACCCCTCGCCGCACAGGTCCTCGACCTCGGCGGCCTCGGGCGCCACCACGGGCCCGGCCGCGGGCTCGGGCTCGGTCACGGCGCTGGGGGTGGGGGCGCAGCCGAGGGCTGCGCAGGCGACCAGGACGGGGAACCGGCGACGCGGCATGCCGCAGTCTCGCAAAGCGGCATCGACGGCGCCACAAACCGTCCTTGAGCTCTTCGGCGGTCGCAGCTTATAGGCGGCTACGTGCTTCTTCGGAGGCGTTCTAACGCCGTCGTCGCTGCCCTCACAATGTGAGGATCCTTGATGTCCGTCCCGATTTTAAGGGCATGCTCGAGGTGCTCAGTCGCCTTCTCCACTTGATCCAACCCCACGTAGACGAGGCCTAGACCGCCCAGCGCGTTCGCTTCCCCTTGCCTGTCGCCTATCTCGCGCACGATAGTTAGCTGCTGCTCGTAGTGCCCAACCGCCTTGTTTAGCTTACCCAGCTTCGCGTAGGCGATGCCTAAGTTGCCCAGCGCGCTTGCTTCTCCTTGCCGGTCGCCTATCTCGCGCGCCATGACCAACGTCTGTTTTTGGTACCAAATCGCCTTCTCGACCTGACCTATCCTCGCGTATGCGAGGCCGAGGTTGCCCAGGTCGCTTCCTTCCCCGTGCTGATCTCCGATCTCGCGTGAGATGATCAACGCTTGTTCGTGGTATTCAATCGCCTTCTCGACCCGACCAAGATCCATGTAGGCGAGACCGAGGTTACCTAGCGCGTTTGTCTCCCCTTGCCGGTTTCCTGTTTCGCGCACTGCGATCAGTTGCTGCTCGTAATATTCAATCGCCTTTTCCAATTGTCCCAGCCTCGCGTATGCGACGCCGAGGTTGCCCAGCGAATTTCCTTCCCCGCGCCGGTTACCTATTTCGCGTGAGATGGCCAACGCTTGTTCGTGGTAACCGATCGCCTTCTCGACCTGTCCGAGGCTCGCATATGCGATGCCCAGGTTGCCTAGATCGCCTCCTTCCCCGCTCCGGTTACCTATCTCGCGCGAGATGGCCAACGCCCGTTCGTGGTAACCGATGGCCTTTTCGACCTGACCTAGCCTAGCGTAGGCAAGGCCTAGGTTGCCCAGCGCGTTTGCTTCCCCTTGCCGGTCGCCTATCATGCGCGCGATGATCATGCGCTGCTCGTAGTACCCAATCGCCTTCTCCGCCTGACCTAGTCTCAAGTGGGCGAGGCCGACGGTCCCAAGTAGCCGCGCGGCTGGCGCCTTGTCAAGCCGGTTGAGGACTTCTGTCGGCAGGAAAGATTTGAGCAAGTCCAGTCCTTCTCGGACTCTCCCATGGCTCTGGAGCCACTCTGACGCCGCTCCCAAGAGATCCGAGGCTCGGTTCAGCTCGTCGGCCTCGAACAGGTGGATTCCCGCCTCGATGTTTGTCTCGACATACGGTGACTCCGGGACCCTCGCCTCAAGGTACGTGCCGAGGCGCAGGTGTGCCGCTTTGAGTAACTCGGGCTCGTTGCCATGAACCTCACCAATGAACCGTTTGGTAGTGGGATGAAGCACATACTCCGTGACACGACCGACCTTGTCCTTGCCGACCGTGACACGCAGCTCTAGCTGCTCGAGAAGCGACGTGTCACGCAGATGCTTGGCCGTCACTTCGGCGGCAGCCTCCGACTCGCCCTCCTCCCCAAGCAACAGCAGTAGCTCCCACTCCGCGGGCATTCGCAGTACTGTCATGCGGTACAGCATCCGCCGCGCCGCGTTGTCCAGTACGTTGTCCCAGATCTGCCGCAGTAGCAGGTTGTCACGCAGCTTCTTCTCGACCCTGGGAAGCGCTGGCGAGATCAGGTCGTCCCACTCACGTCTCGATTCCTCCAGAGAGGGCCAATCGCCCGGCTCCCACGCTCCATATCGGTCCTTCCACTGACGAAGAGTGTGCTTCACTAGGTCGTTCGCGTATTCGACGCCGCGTGGGTGCCCTTCGAGCTTCTCCGCCAGCCGCGCCCGGCCGACGACCGTCAGCTTGCGCAGGCTCGGAAACCACTCCGTCAGCCGAAAGAGGGCGTCGCGCGGTAGCGGAGAGACAGGTATCGATACGTCATCGTAGCTCGCATTACGATAGCGGACGCTCGCCACCAAGTAGAGCTTGCCACTGCCCTCCGCGAGCTGTGCCGTAGCCTCCCAGAGGCGCTCGAGATCCGGCGATGCCCACTGTCCAAAGGCCGCGCCGTCGTCCTCATCACCGGGCCCGATGAGCAACGACTCCAGATTGTCGAGATAGAGGACGAGCTGTGGCACCTTCTGGATCAGCGCGCTGAGGAAGTATAGGAAGCGCTGCACCGAGTTCTGCGCGCCGCGGTCCACCTGCTGGACCACGGCCTCCCAGTCCGAGCCGAAACGGTCGCGGCAAAAGACCAGCAACTGCTTCACGAGTGCCTCGGCGCGGTCGGCCTCTGCCTCGGCCTCCTCGCACCACAGAATGCAGACCAGGCTGCTATGCTCGGTCAGCATCGGGAGTACACGCGCCGCCAGGGTGCTCTTGCCCAGTCCTCCGAGGCCTTGGAACACAAGCACACGCTCGCCCTCGCGGATCTTGCGACGGACCTTATGGAGTTCTACGCGTCGACCGATGAACCCCGTACGCAGCGTACGTCGGGGACCCACGCCATCGAACCGCCGGCATAGCTTCCTGGAAGCGACGCGAACGCCAATTGGCGCGGCCACGGACAGCGGGTGCTCTGGACCCCGGCGGTAGAGCACGAGCTGTGACCACGCGAAGGGGTGAGTTACCGATGTCATCGCCCTGACGCCGGCCTCCGACGTTGTCGGATTCCTTGGCCGGTGCCCAGCTCTCACTCCCAGGGACGCTCCGGCCAGCGCGGCCCTCGCCTGACGAACGGCGTACCGAGTCGTCTGTCCCTCTGCGATTGCGTCGTATAGTGCTTCTTCTGCCCGGGTGGAAAGCTCATCGACGATCGGGCCGAAGTAGCCCACAACCTCGGCAAACCCCTCGCGGTGGAGAAGCGTCGCAGAGCTGGAGGACCCTGACTCTCCTTTTTCGGGCTCGCTCGGTGTCGCGCCGTGACAGCTCGCCAGGTAGAAGAATGACGGTTGCCGCTGCTTCTCCGGCAGGCGCCTTCGGAACTCGTCGACCAATTCTCCAACGAGGACCTTGTCGTCACGGCCTTCGGGATCCTCGAAGTGTAGGGCTCCAGGAGAGCCGTGACCTGAGAAGTGAACACCGTGTGGCCCCTCCCGCTTTACGGTCTCCACAAAGTCGTCCAACGTGCCGAGTTCTGTCGGCGCCATCTCACAGCGCCCCGCCAGCGCCAGCGTGATGCGGTAGCTCTCGGCCTCGTAGTGGAGGCCTGACCCCTCGGGTGCCGAAACGTTGAGCACTAGCCGGAATGGATCGGTAGGCGCCCCGAGAAGGTTTCCACTGTGGTCCGTGCCCAGAGTAGTGCGGACTACGTCCACGCGTTGGTCCCTCACCAAGAACATCCCGTTCCAATGCAGCAGCTCCCAGGGCAACGAGAGCAACAGGTCGTCGTCACTGCGAATGGTCACAACAGGTCGCGGTTGACGCGGTCGGAGGGCTTTGGCGAGCCGTTGCTCACCGTCCTCATCGAACAGCATCCCGAGCAGCGACTCTCCGAGGGTCTTGGCGCATGTCTGCAACTCCGTTCGCCGTGAGCCCTCGGTCATCGATTCCCGGGTGAGCTTTTGGAAGCCCATCAAGGCGATGCCAAAGCGACGATCGATGGTCCACGGTAACGGCACGTACCGCTGTGTACCGTTGGGCCGGACACACCGCAGCATTGTCATGCGGTCCTGCGTATCTCGGCTATCGTCGCTGTGCTCGTACGCGCCATCACCTTCCTCGCCGTGTACCCGCGACAGCGTGAACACCCAGTCTCTCCCGAGGTACAATCCTCGCGCGTCGTTCACGGACAGGGTCGAGGGGTCTCCAACGACTTTGAACAACTCCTCGGCCACTCGCGAGGCATCGCGATCCGTGGCATCAAGCCGTTGTGTCGACGCGAGGATCGTCGGCAGCTTCACCGGGTCGATCAGAACCGGAACCAATCTTCCCAATGGCCCATGTTCGGCGACGTACGCCGTCCACTCGGTCAATACCCAGCTTCGGTCCGCGGAGGTGTTGGACAACACGAGGGCCATGTAACGACTGCTCGCCAAGCCCTTGCTCAGCTCGATCACCCAGTTGTCTCCCGGCTTGAGCTGCCGCTCGTCCAGGTAGACGCGGAGCCCAAGGCCCGCTAGCGCGTCGGCCAACGTGCGCACCCAATCTTTGTCAGGGGCACCGTGCGAAAGGAAGATGTCGTAGCTGTCGGTCGAGTCCGTCATCTCGGCTCCAGCAGACAGGACCATCCGCCAGAAGACCGAACTTTAGACTACACCGACATGCAGTGCAGCAATGATGTGAGCGCCGTCAGAGCTTGGTGCTGTGAACCTCTCTACCCAACCACCGCTCACCACAGGTGCCACCGGGTGAACCGGAGCGCCTCGTCGAACGGCGCGAAGAACAGGGGGGCGGTGGCCGTGAACCACACGACGTGGGCCGCGATCGCCACCGGGCGTGGCAGCAGCGTGCGGCGCCGGGCTCGGCGAGCGACGACGATCTCGAGCACCGTGGCCAGGCCGTGGAGTATGAAGAACGCGGTCATCCAGCCGACGTGCTCGGGGGGGCGGCCCAGGGCGCCGAAGACGATGTACTCGTGCATGAGACCGCTGGCCGCGAACACGGCCAGGGTGGCGAGCAGGGGATGGCGGCGCCCGCCCACGGGCACGAACACGTTGCGGAACGCCCAGCGGCTGACGAACAGGTTCCAGCGCCGCCCCCAAAAGTCCCGCGGCGAGCGGGCCAGCGGCGGCTTGTCGAACATCTCCGCGACGTCGAGGCCGGTGCGCATCGAATCCAGGACCGAGTCCGGCACCAAGCCTGGCACCGAACCCGTCAGGAGATCAATCAGTAAACGCAGGCCCATCTCATGGATGAAAAGGACCAGCTT
>JANQEO010000120.1 GCA_028278325.1 Candidatus Binatia bacterium | reverse complement strand
GCATCGAGCCACCGACCCGCTGCCAGTGCTCGAGCGCGCGCTGCGCCTCCCCATAGTCCTCGCAAAGAGCGCGAAACTCCGGATCGCGTCGATCGAGCTGTCGGAGGGTAAAGGCGTGCTCAGGAAACCGCCGAGCTATCGCGTCATGCCGATCCATCTCCGCCACCGATTGGACTGGGACGATCAGACCGAGCGCCGACGATGATGGGGAGGTTGCCTACAGTAGGCTACGTGTTCCTACCGTTGGCGGGATCTCCGCGAGTCGGGTCGACGGCGCGGATGCAAGCGGCCGGCTGGGTTGTCGGCGACCAAGGGCGCTTCAGCGGGTCGAGCCGGCCCTCCCCGCCCAGGCCCCAGCGTCAAGTTGGCCGGGAGACCAGCAAGGCGTGCTCTCTTCGAATCACGCTCTCCCAATCTGAGGCAGATCTCAGATTGATCAGGGCCTCGCCCATCAGCGACGCGACCATGAGCCGGCCGCGGGTACGTGCGTCATCTCCAGGGAATCCTGCCTCTTCGAACATCCACGCTGCGAACTGGAATCGCGTCGCGACCGTTCGCCGATAGATTTCCTGGACGGAGGGGTCGTTGTTCGCCCAGACGGCGATCGCATGATCATAGGTCGCGGCATCTTTGCGAATCACATGCATCATCAGATTCAGAATACGATCGGTCGCGCGGCCTTCGAAGTTTCGGGCCGCCTCCAAGATTTCATTGGTAAGTTCGTTCTCCCAATAGTCGAGAACCTCGGCTTGCAATTCATGGATATTCTTGAAGTGCCAATAGAAACTGCCACTCGTGAGACCGAGACGCTTGGCCATGGGAACGACCTTGATGGCATCGACGCCGCCCTCGCGCGCGAACCCGAGCGCGATCCTGATCCAGTCCTCCCGCGTGGCCAGTCGTCGTCGATCGACCTTCGCTTTTGCCATTGACATAGACCTCTCTATGGCTACCCTTGGGCAGTCTACGGGACGCGACGTCGAGCGTCAACGCGCCTTCCACCGTCGAATGCGCCTCGACGTGCCCCCCATGGAGAGGGGGGATTCGCGGTTGGCACGAACCGTTGCACCAAGGAGGACCAAGAGCATGGGCGCCATCCGAATTCACCCCTCCGTAGCGATGAGCGGCTCTGGTACGGACCCCGACTCTGGCTTTAAGCATGCATCGGCGACCGCCATCGTGGAGGAGCTGCAGCGCGTCCTTGCTTCCCCAGACTTCAGGGCCAACGAGCGGCGCAGGCGATTCCTCCGCTACGTTGTCGAGGAGACCCTGGCCGGACGGGGCTCCACCCTCAAGGGCTACACGATCGCGCTTTCCGTCCTTGACCGCGACGAGACGTTCGATCCGCAGACCGACCCGGTGGTCCGCCTTGAGGCGAGACAGCTCAGGCGTGATCTCGAGCACTACTACCTGAGCGCTGGC
>JANQEO010000081.1 GCA_028278325.1 Candidatus Binatia bacterium | reverse complement strand
GACCACCAGCGAGTCGTTCATCCTGCGCTCGGGGCCGGGCACGGTCGAAGCGGGCGATCCGACCCACGTCGCCTTCAGCTTCGACGAGGCAGGCGCCAGGCTCTACCTGGACGACGTGCTGGTCGACAGCGAGAGCTTCGGGTTCGAGGGCGGCCTGGAAGGGAACGCCAACGCGCTGGTGATCGGCGCCATGAACTGGCGGAGCAGCGCGGGCGCGACCGACTCGCTCGACAGCTTCTTCCGCGGCAAGATCGACGAGGTCGCGGTCTTCGACCAGGTTCTGCCCCAGGCGACGATCGCGAGCTTCCACGACACCGGCCTCGAGTCCCTGGTCGATCCCGGCCCCCCCATCGCCTGAGCGCGGAAGCGCAAGTCTAGGTGCTCGACCACCTCGGATCGCCGGGTAGTCGACGACCGCGGGCTTGGACGTCAGCCTCGAACCCTCCAGCTAGCGCACCGCTGAAGACCGAGCGAGCCGCCCTACCGCGTCGGATGTGCATCTTGTCTTAGAAGGCGAGCGGATGCATGCTCAGTATTCGAACGTGGCTGACGGAGGAATGCCGGTTCCGTGCACCTCCGACCACGACCCAGACCAAGGGAAGGGCACCAATGGTTGGCTTGGATCTTGCTCGACTGAACATCGCAGTGGCCACGGGCGTCGTGGCTGCCACACTGGCGGGCGCTGGCCCGGGTGCGGGGGCCGAGGCCTGCAGCGAGCAGACTCAGAGTGCGCTCGCGCCGTTTGTCGGGGAATGGTCCTTTTAGGGCGAGCATTCAGGCGTCGTTGGTCTCCCACCGACTAGCAGCGTCGGCGTTGTAGAGATCAACCAGTGCGGTTGGATGACTGGAACGCAGAATGCTGCTGGTAGCGATCCGCATTTTGAGTGGATCACCTCGTTCGATGGTCGGATTGCGCCGGACCCCGACCTGCCTCGAGCCATGGTTCGAGGGACTGTGGCCCAGGTAGTCAAGGTCGTCCTCGATGGCGAGAACTTCCCCAATGTGGAGCCGGGCGATCCGGTTGCGGTCGGTGAAATCGTCTGCACTGGGATGCTTGCCCGCCGCTCCAAGTTTCAAGAGCTTCGTTGCGTCGATACCGATATGGAGGAAGTACCCCCGATCCCCGCGCTTGTGACCTTGGTATTCAAGCGGACCTGGGCCAAGAAGTGACTCGATGAGCGCCGACGCGCGCTGGTTGTCGCACGCGCCAGCGCACGCCAACTCCCTGACGGCGCACCCAAGGCATCCCTAACCTGCGCTTGCTTGTCTTGATGCTGCTCATCTGGCGGGAGTGAGGGGGCGTGAGCTCGCCACTCCCGGCTAGTGGTGAGCCACGGACTCTCGACTCGCCGAAAGACCGGCCCGTTCCTGACACGCAGGGGCAAGCTGTCGGCAGCGGCCATTCGGCTCAATGTCAATCGTTTTGAACTGTTATAATTCGCGGGTGACGATCGCTGGACGGCTCGCGATCTACTCGCTATTGCGCCCTGCGAGACGCCGTCCAACCGAGCGGTTGCGTCCTACCCGGCGCAGCTGAGCGACACCAAGCGGTATTCATGCGCTCCAGCATCTCCTGGCCACGCCCTGCCGGCGCGGCCGTGCGCAACCCGTTGGCTGGCCTCGGC
>JANQEO010000028.1 GCA_028278325.1 Candidatus Binatia bacterium | reverse complement strand
CACTTCTTGAGCGAATCCCCCCCCTCGCGGCGGGGGGCTCGGATGAAATCCAGGTCGGGCTCAATCGGAATCGGCTTGCCGTCTTGGGAAGAAACCGAGGCGGCCTCGGCGTTCTCTTGTTCTTCCCTTTCCGGCTCGTCGCGGGAAGTCTCTCCGGCAGCTTCCACAGTCGCGTCTCCTTTGGCGCCCTCTCGAGCCGCCGCAAATAGCAAACTGCAAAAAAACCGCTACGCGCGTATCACATTCCCTTGAACGGGTTCATGCCGTATTCGTCGATGACTTCGGCGAAGTCGTCGAATATCTTGGGTAGCTTCTCATAATCGGAGATTTGGAGCTGGTGCAACTCAACTCGCTCGTTCTCCAAGGCCATCTTCTCCAGTTTTTCCTTGATATTATCGCCGCGGGCAACCGCCAGCTCGCTGCCTTTGACAAAGTGGCATTGGTAGTCGTCACCGTAGGTGCAGCCGATGAGGATGACCCCGTCGAAACCGGCCGAGACGGCTTCGCTGATCCAGACGACGTTGACCGACCCCAGGCATCGCACGGGGATGACTCGGACGAAGGGGTTGATGGGAAGGCGATGCTGGCCCACCAGATCGAGGGCGGGCATGGCGTCGTTCTCGCACAAAAGCGCCAAGACCCTCGGCTTCTCGTCGTACTCGTCGGGCACTTCCACGGCTTTGATCATGGCCCCCACGGCGCTGACCGAGTAATCCTTGAAGGAGACGATTCGCTCGGGGCAGGCGCCGAGGCATACGCCGCAACGACGACACCGGGTTGCTTGCAGGAGCGGCGTCCCCTTTTCGTCTTCGTTGAGCACGCCGAAGGGACACTCTTCGGTGCAACGTTTGCACTGCGTGCATTTCTGCATGAAGAAGTCGGGATAGGACTTGTCGCCCGCGCGGGGATGAACCGCCTCGCCCCGGGAAGTCATCTCGACGCATTGAATTGCCTTGAGCGCGGCGCCCGTTGCATCCTCTCGGCTGCCGAGGCCGTCCTGCGGCTGGCGTACGCAGCCGGCAGGGTAGATTCCGGTGCGCCGGCTTTCGTAGGGGAAGCAAATGAAATGCGAATCGGGGAAACCGTATTGGAGGGTGGGCAGATCGGGGCCCTGACGATACGCCAGGTTGAGGATCTCCGTTCCCTCGTGCCCTTTGAGCTCTTCGACCTTCTCGGCCGCCAGCTTCTTCTGGGTCTCGGAGTCTCCCTCGACCGCCGTGACCTTGGCGTCTTCCAAGGCGCGGATGGCTTCTCCGTCGGCGGAATTGGGCTTCATTCCGGCGGCAAGGACGACCAGGTCGACCGTCACCTCGATCTCCTGGCCAGGCATCGTGTTTTGGGCGGTGACGACGAGCTTGCCGTCGTCGTTGCGGGTGACGCCAGCGACCTCTCCCTTGGTGAGGAAAACGCCCGGGTCGTCCTGCACTCGGCGATAGAAGTCTTCGTACTGGCCCGGGGTTCGGATGAACTCGTAGAAGATGTAAGCCTTGGCGTCGTCGTCGCTCTCGCGCAGATAGAGGGCCTGTTTGAGCGAGGTGAGGCAGCAGATCGAGGAGCAGTACGAATGGTGCTCTTTCGCCCTGGAGCCGCCGCACTGGAGGAAGGCGATGCTCTTGACCTCTTTGCCGTCGGAAGGACGGGTGATTCGCCCGTGCTCCTTGACCATCTCTTCGAGATCGACGTTTCGGATCACGTCGTCGAGCTTGCCGAAGGGGAGAGAGTCTCGCGGTTCGGTCGGTTTCCACCCGGTTGCTTGGATGATGGCGCCCACGCGAAAGGTGTCTAGGGGGTCGCCGGCCGACTTGCCGTTGCCGGCCGATTGGAGCGTGACGTCGAACAGCCCGGGAGCGCCGACGATGCCGCTCGTGGCGGCCGACGTATGGACCTTGATCCGGGAATTCTCCTGGACCTCGGCGATGAGATCCTCAACGCCGGTATCCTCCAAATCACGGTAGGGTGGCTTGATGGGGACGGATTTGTGCTGCTTGGCGAGCCAGCCGCCCAATCGATCGGACTTTTCGACGAGCCGGACCTCGTACCCGGCGTTGGCCGCTTCCAGGGCGGCGGTCAGGCCGGTGACGCCGCCGCCGACGACGAGAATGCTCTTGTCGATGGTTTCCTCGGGCTGGAAGGGCTCGAGGGGCTCCATCTTCTCGACCTTGGCGATGTACATGCGGAGATAGTCCTCCGCGAGCATCTGTGTGTCTTCCTCACCTGCCGGCTGACACCAGACGACGTGCTCCACCAGTGCGATCTTCTCTACGATCACGCCGTCCGGGAATGCGTCTTGGGCATACCGGCGGGGGGAGATCCCGGCGACCACGACCTTGGTCAGGCCTTCGGCGCGGATGTCGTCGTTGATCGATTCCAGGCCGGGGCCTTCGCAGGAGTCGACGGTCTTGCAGAATGACGCTCTGCATTCGTCGGTGGCCACTTTCGAGAGCGCATCGACGTCCAGCGCCTCAGCGATTCCATACCCCGTGCAGATGAAGACGCCGATCTTGTCTTCCATCAGGTCATTTCCCCCTGTTCAGGCACTGAACCGCCTTCAGTGCGGCGGCTGTCGATTCTTTCGTCGCGCGGGAGACGTCGCACGGGCGTTTGGCGCAACCGGCCGCGTACACGCCGTCGATGTCCGTGGTTCCGTCGATGAAGCCGTATTCGTCGTACTCGAGGTCGAACGGGATCTTGACGTCGGCCGTGTTGGGCACGACGCCGGTCGCCAGGACGACCATGTCGAACTTCTGGTGGAGATTCTCGCCGGAAAGCGTGTCTTCCACGTCCAGGAGCAGGTCTTTGCTCCCGGGCTCCTCGCTGATCGCGGCCGCCTTGCCTTTGACGAACGACACGTTTGCGTCATCCAGCATGTCGTAATAGAACTTCTCCAGGCTGCCGATGGTGCGAATGTCGATGTAGAAAACCGTGGCCTTGGAATCCTCGTTCTTCTCCCTCAAGTAGCGGACCTGCTTCAGAGAGCCCATGCAGCAGACCGCCGAGCAGTAGGGGAGATGGTTTTCGTCCCTCGATCCGGCACATTGGACGAACGCCACGTTCTCGGCCTTCTTGCCGTCGGAAGGGCGGAGGATCTCGCCGCCAGTCGGGCCTCCCCGGGCGGCCAATCGCTCCATCATGACGTTGGTGATCACGTTCTCGCACGAAGCGACCCCGAGATTGTCGAGCTTGGCGGCGTCATAGGGCCGCCAGCCGGTGGCCACGACGACGGCCCCGACCTCGATCTCGATCTCCTCCTCCGCCATGCCGAAATCGATGGCGTCTTGGGGAACGGCCGCTGCGAGGGTCTGCACTTCGGCCTCGGAGAGGACGTCTCGATCGAGGACGTGGACATGGGGATAGGCCATGTCGTGCGGGAGATAGAGCGCTTTGGTCCGGTCCATCCCGTAGTTGAAGTCGTTGGGCCGGTCGGACGTCAACGATTTGGCCACCGAATCGTCGAGCGAGTGCTTTCCGGTGACGTACCTCGGCTTGACGCGGATCTTGGCGGTGAAGTTGCCCGCCTTGCCGGAGATTTCCTCAACTGTGGCCAGCGTATGAACCGTGATCCTGGGACTCTGCCTGATGCGGCGAACGTTGATCTCGAACCCGCAGGTCGGTGGACACATCTTGGGGAAGTATTGGTGCATGCGGACGATGCGCCCGCCGAGATAAGCTTCTCTCTCCACCAGGACGACGGGATAGCCGACTTCGGCGGCTTCCACCGCCGCCGTCATTCCCGCGATACCTCCTCCGATGACAAGTACAGGTTTTGTACTGGCATTCATGATTACCGTTCTCTCGGTACGTCTTGTGACGCCACTGGCGTATGGCCGTCAGCCGAAGTGGACTCTCCGGACTTGCGAGCCTGCGCTGCGGAAAGACAGTTGGACGGGCTCGTAAAAGAAGGAGGGCTGTGCGCTACGAAGAGAAGCGATCTTATCCGCATGACGCCCTCAGGATCGTTGGTGTCATGATCTTGTGGAGCCGCGTCAGACGACCCGTAGGCTGCAATTATGCCAAGGAAGAGTCCGTGCGTCTATATGCCGCGACACGCATTGGACGAGAATTAGCGGAGGTCTTGGATTCGGATTGCGAGCCCCCCTTGCGGTGCGGTCGAGGCGATGTGGTGGCGTCGTGTGTGACGGGAGGGGCGGGACCGTGCTCGAACTGGGCGAGAGTGACCGAGTGTCGCCCATGTTACTGCGGGGCATTAGGGAGGGATAGGGGGACTGGGACGAGAAGGTGAAGTCTGGCGCGTTTCTCGCGTAATTGCACTCTTGGCCGACGTCAGATAGACTTAGCTGCGAATG
>JANQEO010000464.1 GCA_028278325.1 Candidatus Binatia bacterium | reverse complement strand
AAGCTGTGCCCGGCCTCGGTGACCATCCGCACCGCTTCCAGTTTGAACTCTCGGCTAAAACTCCTTCGCGTCGCTCCCATCGACACCTCCTAGCCCATTATCGGGCTTGATCAGGTGTCTACGAAAACGGGGGAGGTCCAAATCGTCGGACCGAAGGTCGGACCCGGTCGAGGCCCGCCCTCAGGCGAGAAGGGAGGAGCACAGCAGCTCCCCAGAGCGATTGCGAGGAGCGACTGGACACGGGTTCTCGCGAGGACCCGCTCCCAAGACGCTCGGCTGGCGCCACGGCGAGTGGCGTCTCCTCGCCGAATCCATGAGGTCATGCCGCCCAGCGATCGTCTTGTTCGGCCGTGTCAGCACATCCGCATCTTCCCCAAGCCGGATCCAAGTGCGCATGCCGCAGCCCTGCCGGCTGGTCGGCGCACGAAAGGGGTGGAATCTCCCCTGGTGTACTCTGAGTTTTCACGAAGCCATGGAATCCCAAGTCGTAGAGGTCCTGGGTCGAGACCGTCTGATAAGTGAGCTTCTTCGAGCCGGCTTGGAGGTGGCGCTCCCAGTACGCGACCGCGGAATTGACCTTATTGCCTACGCCGATCTCGAGACCAAAGTGAATTCGTTCGTGGCCAGGCCCATACAGATGAAGGCCGCCTCCAAGCGGATCTTCGGACTCGACAAGAAGTACCGGAAGTTCCCCAATCTGCTCATCGCCTACGTGTGGAACTTGGCGGAGGAGCGCGACGTCGACACCTTCGCCATGACGTACGCTGAGGCTCTGGCTATCGCGGACGAGATGGGTTGGACGGCGACTCGGTCGTGGCGGCGCGGATCGTACGTAAATACCAGGCCGGGAAAGCGGCTTCGAGGACTGCTGGAAAGGCATCGGATGTCTTCTGACCGATGGTGGGATCGAGTGACAAGGGGCCTCCAATAGCAGGGGGGGGAAGACCAGAGGCGAAGAGGTGAACGCGGAAGAGTATCGGCCCGCCGCCTTGAGTTCCGCCTTGAGTTCCACCCTTTTCCGAGAGCCGAGCCGCTCCCTTCGAGTTCCACCCTCTTTGGAGAGCAGTCGCCCGCGACCGCAACAAGCGCTCACGGCCGCCGAACAAGGTGACCGTGACG
>JANQEO010000463.1 GCA_028278325.1 Candidatus Binatia bacterium | reverse complement strand
ACTCCTTGGAGGAGCCACCCGGGGAGTGACGTCCGGGGGCTCCCGTTTAGCGTCCCCCAATCCTGGGAGACGATTGGGCGCAAACGGGAGGAGCTACCTCCCTGCGCTGCTCATACAGCGAGCGTATTGAGCACTGGTGCTGACTGGGATCAGCGCTGAATCTTCGCGCGTCGCAGAGAATCATACGTCATGGAGCGCGAAAAGGCAACCAATACTTGTGTATAGGGGACGATGAGGAGCAGAAAGGTGTGGATGGGGGACGATGAGACGTAGCAGCCTGGTTCTTCCTCGTACGCCGGGCAGAAGAGACCTCCCCCGTTGGTACTTACGCTGCGTCCGTTTCGACTTCCTTGTCGATCCGCTCGCAGGCCGTCTCATAGCGTCGCGGATCGATCTCGAACCCCTTGGCTCTGCGGCCCAGTCGCCAGGCGGCCAGGAGTACGGTCCCCGCCCCGGCAAACGTGTCCAGCACCAGATCTCCCGGCTTCGTGTAGTGCTCGATCACGTGCATGGCCGACTCGACGTCCTGTCCCCACTCGTGGTAGCGCTTGTCCCGCCCGCCACCTTCGATCACGTTGGAGAGCGTCTTCTGCGGGTAGGTGCGCCAAATCCGGGAGTAGACGAGCATCGGCTTGCCGTCCATCCGCATCTTCAGCTCCGGGCGCACCTGGCAGCGCCCCGTGTGCTGCAGCCACATCAGGGCCCGATAGCGCAGGCCGGCGTCGTCGAGCCCGCGTGTCCAGTCGGGAACGCAGTAGTTGCCGGCGTAGAGGATCAGGTGGCCGTCGTTCTTGAGCACCCGGCGAAACTCTGGAGCCAGTTCATCGATGAGGTAGGCGTCCCGCTTGGCGTAGGGGGGGTCGAGGAGAAAGAGGTCGACGCTTCCGTCTTCCTGTTCTCGAATGAGTTCGCGGGCATCCCCGCATTCGAATTCGATCACGGCGTATCTCGCACGCGCAGGGGTGGAGATACGCCTCGTGTCGGACCCTCATCTGCGCGCGGAGGGCCCCCGTCTCCGACCTACTGGCCGGTAATCGATAGGTGCTCGTAAAGATGCTCATGGGCTGCTTGAACCTCTTTGGGGGCGGGTGAAGGTGCTCACCATCGCGATGAGCACCTTTGCGGAGTCACCCCTTGGTCTCGGTCGAAGTAGCTCGGGCGGGCCAAACCCGCTTCATCGAAGCAGGTTCGGCATCGGCCTCGTCCTCGCGATCCGGCGCAGGGCGCGGTTCGCTCGCTTCGACGTCTCGCG
The DNA here is from genome assembly GCA_028278325.1 of Candidatus Binatia bacterium. Taxonomy (GTDB): domain Bacteria; phylum Desulfobacterota; class Binatia; order UBA1149; family JAJCZL01; genus JANQEO01. The sequence goes on along the minus strand of JANQEO010000463.1, from coordinate 2,694 downwards.
GTAGCTCCCAAGCCCAGTACCCGTCGCGGCCTCCGACCCGCCGGGAAAGGATCCCGAGGGCCTCCTTGGCCCGGCGCAGCGTGGCCCGGGAGATCCCAAGCGCGCAGGCCTCGGAGACCAGCTGCGTCTCGGGCACCGGCCCCTGCCGCAGGCGGGCCATCAGGTATTCCCCGGCGGCTTGCTGCTTGGGAGACGGCTTCTTCTTCGCCAGCAGGTCTTCGGCGGTCAGGGTCGACTCGCCGAGCCAGTCGAACTTGCCCTCCCCCACGTCGAAGACAAGGGAGACGCCGGCAGGGGTATCGTTGTGCTTGTAGTGGCTCAGCACCTTGCGTCCCTGCCCGTCGAATCCGACCAGCATCATGGAGCGCGCCGCGTTGTCGATCTCGCTCGACCCCCGGATCTTCCCGTCCTTGGTCGGGTGACGGATTCCCAGGATCGAGCAGCGGTAGCGGCGACCGAGGGAAATCAGTTGGGTCATGACGCGGCGGGCTCCTTCCGCGTGGTGGTGGCCCTTTGGGAGATAGGCGAGGAACGGGTCCAGAATCAGCAGCACGGCGCGCGTGCGAGCGATCGCATCGTCGAGGACGTCGATGTGGCCCAGGGTGAGCATTTTCGATTCGGAGCCCTCGCGGAACCCGTCCAAGGCAATCACGTTAGCCGGGTCGGCTTGCAGCCAGCGCAGTCGCTTCTTGACCGACTCCTCGGGATTGTTCTCGAGGTTCATGTAGATCACCTTGCGCGGCTTGCGGTTGGTCTGGGCTCCCGGAAGCGGTTCGCCCTTCGAGATCGCAGAGGCGATTGCCAGCGCGATCCAGGTCTTCCCTCCATCCCGATTCCCATCCAAGAAGCAGAGCTTCCCTTCCGGGATGTAGGGCTCCCAGAGGAAGCGCATCTCGCGCTCCCGGATCTCGCTGTAGGGGGTCAGGATCGGCACCCGCTCGCGAGTCTCGGACTCTCGGTAGGAAGAGATCTTGGGTGCGGGTCGGTCACGCGCCCGGTCTCTGCGGCTCCGGGTTGCTTGGTGGGGGGCGACCTGAGGTCGCCGTGCGGTCTCGTCTCCGGCCATTTCGAAGGCTCCCTGACGCGAGCATCCCGCCCAGGCGGGGTCGCGTTGCTCGTGATTGAGTTGTGGTTGGGCGCGAGGGGCTGGGACGGGCCGGAGACTATAAGCTGTCCCGAGGGCGGGGAGCCCTATACTTGGCGGGTAACCTCGCTAGCCAAGAAGCTACTACCCAATCCACCTCGCGCAAGACCCTGATGCGTGTCAGCGTGCGGCAACTCGTGCGCAACTCTCGGATCGGATCGGGTTGGTTGACGGAGTCACCGAGGTGAGTAGACTCCTCCGCTCAATCAGCTTGAGGCTCGGGCTCCGCGGGAAACCGCGGGGCTCCTACCGACTTTGACGACCCTCCCAGCTTCGGCTGCGGGTCAGCGACCTCACCTCTACACACCGAGGGGGCGCTCAGGCACCTGGTTCCGCAGAGACGGAGCGCTGGTGCTCCCCTTCGGGTCCGGGTTGCTGTCGAGGTCGGTCCCGGTGTCCCCCAAGAACCCCAAGAAAAGCCTCGCCAAGGGTGCTCTGCCGGCCCTAGAGTGGCGGGCCATGTCCAAGATTGGACGGATTCGCGAGCGCAAGAGGAAGGGTAAGCCCTCGTGGTTCCTGGACTTTTCTCCCTACCTCCAAGATCGTGAGCGACGTCTGACCTCCGATCGCGGGTACCGATTCGAGTCCCGGGAGCACGCCGAAGCGATCCTCCATCAGATCCGGGGTCTTTGTGCGCGGATGCCCCTCTCGGAAGCGGTCGGGCTCTATCGACGACCGAATGCGCGTCCCAACCTCGTGTCGGAGAAGGTCGCGCAGTGGATCCAGCACGTGGAGACGTGCGGGGACTACCAGCCCGCGACCATCGTGCGCTATCGCGGATACACAGACGGACACTTCTCTTGGTGGAAGGATCGCAGCGCCTATGAGATCCAGTACCACGCGCTGGAGGAGTGGATCACCTGGCTGCGCGAGCGCGGACAATCTGACAAGTCCGTCAAGAACATCCTCGCTGCCTTCCAAGCGTTCTACACCTGGATGCGAAGGGGACACGAACAGGACTTTCCACGCTTGGAGTTTCCGCGGGTCAAGACGCGCTCGCGACAGCAGCGCACCGTGATGGATCTCCAAGAGCGTGCCGATGCTCTCGACGCGCTACCCGCTGAAGACCGCGGGATCTTCCTCGCGCTCAAGATGGGGATTCGTCCTGGAGAAGCCCGTGCGCTCCGGATCGGGGACTACGACGTTGCTGCGGGGGTCGTCTCGATTTCCTCGGCCCTCAAGAGTCAAGGTTCGGGAGCCGTGCGCGGGGAGACCAAGACCGGGGAGGTTGGGAACTACCGGATCAGCACCGAGCTGCGCGAGTGGATCGCCGAGCACATCCCCGAAGCGCCACGCTTCCAGCCGGAGATCCCGCTGTTCGCGCATCCACGCACCGGAAACCCCTACTCGTCCGGTGCGCACCGCAAGCTCTGGGTCGAAGCGTGTGAGCGAGCCGAGGTCGAGTACGTCCCGCTCTACCGAGCGATGAAGCACACGACCTTCACCGCGCTCCGGGAAGCCGGAGTCTCGCGAGACGACGTCCAGGCGCTCGCTCGACACCGCGATCCGCGGACTACCGACGTCTACGACCTGAGCAAGGATGCGCGTCG
>JANQEO010000383.1 GCA_028278325.1 Candidatus Binatia bacterium | reverse complement strand
GACCCGACCCGCGTGCACGGCGCCGTCACGCGCGATCAGCCTGAGACCGACCGTCGTAAGTCCTTGAACGAGGATTCCTGCCGTTCAAGTTGGGCTAGGCCTCCCGCGGGGCACGCCAGCGGCCTGGGCTCCCCCCGGTCGACTCGACCACGGAGTGGACCCTGATTGTGAGGAGGCCACCTGCGGTCTTAGCGTTCCTAGAGCCTTACGGTGGTCTTCTCGCCGTTACGAACGACGACAGGCAGGCGCGGCCCCCCCGAAGCTTCAAGGGTATAAGTGCCGGGTGCGAGACAGTAGCTTGCGAACCGACCTTCGTCGTTCACGTAGAGATTCGTCCGAAGGCCATGGGGGTCCAGTATTGACACGGACCTGTGGTCGGTCGTTCCCCGGATACGCCCTCCGCCAGGACTTAGCTTGACGTCTACGTCTTCGTCAGAGCCGATCCAACATCGCAAAGGAGCCTGCATGAAGCCCTTCAGCGTATACACCATGACCGCTACTTCACCGGCCCTATCAATGGTCAGTTCGTACTCCGTTGGCGTGATGTACCGGGCGCGCCCACGCTCCCTGCCGGTCCGAGGATCAAACGCAATGACCTCCGGTTTCACCAATCCATCTGGCAGATGAACACGGAGCATGGAAGGTAGATCGTGGTGCCGTTTGGGCTGAAGTAGCACGCGCAGAGGTTGAACAGGCGAGAGCTCCGACAGCTCGAAGGCGCACGGATCATAGCCGCGCGCTTCAAAGGTGGCCGTGCCATCGCCACTCCCACGGCTGAACTGAAACGACATTCCTGGGACTGTGCGCGAGATCAAGTTGTGGTTTCCACCGCCGCGGTCAATCTCGATTCTTACGGAGACCAAAGGGAGAGGGAGCCCTGTCTCGGCGTCGTAGGCGCTCCCTTTGATTACGTCGTCATGTAGTCGTTTCGAGACTTCCAGTGTTGTTGGCCTGCCAGTAAATACGTCGTGGGTGCTCACTTGCGGCAGGAAGTTTCCGGTAAGGCGGAGTGAAACAGCGCCGGTCACTGGGAGATGCAGAGCGAACTCTCCGTCCGCGGTGCTTGCAGTGTAGTAGCGGCGAGGCGCTTCGATCCACGCCACCGTAGCCCCAACAATTGGAACGCCCGCACCATCAACTACTTTGCCCCAAGCAGCAAGTGAGTCGTCAAGAGTAAGATCTAGTCGCGACGAGCCAGGTCCAGCAATCGGGATCTCCTGATACGCGGACCTTTTTCCGTCGGCGGAGATGGCGTGAAACTCCCATACTCCCGCGCAGAGGTCTTCGATGCTGGTGAAGCCAAGAGTATCGGTGACAGCGGGTGGACGCAGAATGTCAAGAACGTGCGCCACGTCTCCCTCGCGATCAGGGTTGCGCAGAGCTGTCCGTATACTGGCGAACGGGTCTGGAGCGCCCGTTGCACTCCTTGTGGCCAGCACTATGCGATGGCCTCTCTGCAGATCAATCAGAAGATCTGGAGTCCAACTGGAATCGACCGCTGTCACATGTGGTGCATAACCACTGGCCAAGACAAGAAGCTCCCAGGTCCCTTCGTTTGGGACTCCCTTTGGCGCGCATGGTATCGAGATAGAAAAGGAACCATCCTCCGCTGTCCGCGCCGTTGAGACTCTATCCAACGCCGATCCGGTATCTCTATCAATGTACTCGAGGATTCCGTGCAGCCCCAGCTTCACCAAAGCGTCTGCCACGGGTTTCCCGTCGGCTCGTACGGTACCCGCCAGACTCGCCAATTGTGGGACAGAAACGACTGCATCCCCGATTTGCTTCCCCGTCTGTTTGTCGTAGCGAGGCGAACGATCGAAAGCGCATCGGGCAAAGTCGTAGCCGGGCACATGCACTCGTAACGAGAGCCGACTTGTCGTAGAAAGACCACGAAGGCTGAAGTGACCGTTGTCATCAATTGGCGCGTGCCCGACGGGGCTGACGCCTGCAAAGGCCTCGATGCTTCCTGGACCGATGGGTAGCCTTGTCGTCTGATCAACCACAACACCATTGACAGACAGAGCTTGGAAAAGGGGGATGATGCAAGTGGCTTCATCTTCCGAGGAGACAGCGACGTCATACAGCTCGTAGTCCAGGTATCCGTCTTTGGCAATTCCAACTGAGTACGTCCCCGGTCTCAGTGTGTCCAGTCTCACACGACCGTCAGAGGCTGTGCGGCACTTCGTCGGATAGGAATCGCGGTCACGTCGAAGTTCGAGAGAGACCCCATCTACGGGCTTCTTCGTGTCTGCGTCAAAGGTGAACACATCTAGGCTTCCTGCTGGTTCTAGTACGAAGATGACTGAACCGGGTACTACGTGGTGTCTCTGCTGCGCAAAACCGGCCTTCGATGCGCTCACGGCGTACTGTGTCCAGTACGGCAGTTCCAGCGTAGCGCGGCCGTTGTCGTCAGTGACTGTCGATAGTGGAGGTACTTGCCACGCCGACATGGCGCGTGCCTTGACTGGCCGCGCGATCACAGTGGCGGAGACGAGGGGAGCTCCGGATTCAGTAAGGACGGTAGCGGCGAGTGTCGGCTGATCAAGCGGCAACGCAGGAGACTGGGAAACTAGCTCTCGTGAAGAGAGAGGAGCAGCCTCGCCTCCTTCGAGGACTTGGACGTTGACCGCTAGACCGGATAGCCGGTCGTACTGATCCGTCTGGGTGCGGCGACTGCTGACCGCGTCACCTCGGGGGATACCTAATCCTATAACTGTCCCGATCAGCGCGAAACTGAGCAGAGCGAGCAGCGGGATCCAGCGCTTCTTGTTCATGGCCTCGCCGGCTGGTCAGGGAACGGATCCTACAGTATCGGCACATGACTCAGTCGACCTTGATGCGGCTCTGCAGGGGCGCGAACGTAGTAGCAGCGGGGCACGCTCGAAGCATGAGGCCTGGCAGGATTCCCGGCAACGGTCCAACGAGCGCTGAGTCTGCAACAAGGTCTTTGGTGAGCCTCCAGCCTGAAAGACGGTGCCGCCCACCGAGGTGAAGGGCGATGGCACACTCAGTTTTGCAAGAAGATCCTGGGACTGCCCTCCTCTCATGCCTGTGAAACGTCAGGCCACTTTCTCCCGAGCTTGCGAAACCATCCGGGCGACCACCAAGGGCCTATTTGGAACAGAGTACCACGTCGCTACAACTGCCCTTGTCGGTGCAACTGCCCTTATCAAGACACGTTTGGTTTTGGCATCCATCGTCCGTGCAGTCGTTGTTTGCGCATACGCCGTCGTTGTTACAGCCGACATCACTGCAGTTGACGTCGCCACAGCTCGTTTGGTTCTCACAGCTCGGTGCGTCAGTGCACGTTGAATCCGAACAGTTCTTCGTATTACTGCACCCATTATCCCCACAGACATCGGTATCAGCACACGCTACCGTGTTTGTGCAGTTACTGTCATGGCATCCTTCCGTATCGCCACACGTGTCGTTCTCACAACTGCCATCAAAGCACCTTGTCCCGCTGTCACTACACGAGTCTGTGCCTCCCACTACCGTCCCCATGGCGGACTTGCGCGAGTGCGTATCGGGTGCAAGAGCAAACGCAGCAGCGATTGGGGCTGCCAGAACTGACGACACGGCTCGCACCATGAAATGCCGCCGACCCAGATCACTGCCCTGCACAAAGCGTGTTTCCGGAGAGCGATCAAGGCGCTGCCGGCACCGGGCCTCGAGAAACGCCGCCGCATCCTTGGCGACAAGCTGCAGTTCAGTGCGGTCGCTCGCGGGTAGGCTCGATCCGTGTGTGGCAATCCACGACTCGCTGTCGGCCAGGAACCGCCGCAGCTCGGCGTCGTCGTTAGCCAATTGTGAAAGAAGGTGTGAGAGGCAGCTCATTGTACGAGGTCCTTCTGCGCGGAGTATGCATTGTCGTGGTCGCGGAGCTGGTTGATAGCGGTGCACAGCAGAGCCCGTAGCTGGTCCACTGTGTCTTGGCGGAAACTGACGAGCTCGTTGCGCTGCGTCTCGTCGTCAAGGGACTCTCGGAGCAGAGTGTCGGGATCATCGGACGAGAACACCTTCCGCCGGAAGGCGGGCGATTGGATCAGGCGGTCTACGGCCGAGGATTCAACGGCCGCGCGAATGCCGGTGTTTAGACTGATCCCCTCGTGCTTGGCGCGCTGCATGACGCGAACGCAAGCATCCTGGATGACCTTCTTGCCGCGAAGCCCCGGAAGGGGGCAGGGCGTACACAACGATCCTAGCGCTGGACAAGATCGGCAGGGGGTGTACCCATCGTATGTTGACGGGGCACTGGTGCTTTGGCCGATCGACGCAAACCGGTCGGACTCCCAACTAGCGACCCCCGCCTGGTGAATCGCTTCCCGGTCCCGATGTCGTCCAATCTCCTTGGCCACATCCTGACAGGGGAAGAGCGTGCCGTCCGGCTGCACATAGGCCTTGCTCGTAATGGCATCACAGCCTCCTCGGCCGACTGCCAGCGAAAGTCCATACTTTGCGTTGAGGTAGATTCTGCCGAGCAGCGAAGTCGCCTCGAACTGAACATGGCAGTGGTCTCCCCGCTGTAGCCGTTGCGCGACTAGAGAGTTTCGCATAATCTAGTAACGTCTGATCAAAAAGAGAGACCGGCCTTGCCCAGAAAGCCGAGCAGGACCCCTGCACGTCTTCTCAGCCCATCAACGCCCTGACGGACTCGCCGCACCATCGGCTCCAGCGTGTCCTCACAAACGTTGGCTAGCAGCTTGCCCTTGCCCCAAGCCCACAGCCCCTCGACTGGGTTGAGCTCGGGCGCATAGGCGGGCAAGAAAGCGATCTGGATCCGTGGCTGGGTTTCGACCCAGTCACGGACCAAGACGCTGCGGTGGGCGTTGAGTCGATCCCACACGACGACGATCTCGCCCCGAATGTGACGCCGCAGGTGCTTGAGAAACTTCAGCACCTGGGGCGAGCGCACCGCTCCTCGATGGAACAGGAGGAAGACCCGGGCATCCGAACCGTCCGTTCGATAGGCCAGAGCACCAAGCGCGCTCATGCGCCGCCAACTGCGACCTTTGTTTCGAAGGACGGGAGTGCAGCCTCGAGGTGCCCAGGTACGCCGTACGACCGGACCTTCCGAAAAGCCGCTCTCGTCTATGAAGACAATCGTCCCCCGAGACCCTGCCTTTTTTTTAGCCGGGGCCAGTCCCGCTTCTTCCACTCCAGGATCGCTTGCTCGTCGCGCTCTCGGGCACGCGTGGTCGGGCGCTGAAGAGACCAGCCCAGGCTCCGAAGCACGCGCCAAACATGTCCCTTGTGGTAGCGCACTCCCGTCATCCTCTTGATGAGCTCCGCTACCCGTTCCAACGTCCAAAGCTCGGTCGACCAACCGTGAGCCTGCGGACCGCGTAGCAAACCCTTCTCCACCTTCTTCAGCTCGGAGTCGCTCAGCCGCTTCGGACGTCCGGCGTAACCAGGTTCCAGGCCCTTCTTGCCACTCTTCTCCCACGCTCGATACCACCGCAGAGCCGTGGGACGCGAAACGCCGCAGCGGCGCGCTATCTCGGCTTGGGAGAATCCCTTCGAGAAAAGTCTGGCTGCACGGCGGCGGCGTGACTCGATCAGCTTTCGGTCTCGTTTCGCGGAGGACATACCCTTTCCATCGGTAGTCCAACAAGAAACCGTACCTCGCGTTACTAAATTACGCGATCTTCTCTAGCTCTCCGCTCCAGAGTCTCTCTTCCTCACTTAGCGCTAGCTCGTCATAGCGTTCGCGAGCAGCGCCCATCCGGCGTAGACCACTGATGATGAGGTTCTGAAGACCAAGATCTGTACAGAGATCAACCATCGTGTCGACAGTCTTGAAGTTGGGCCGCATGAGCGTGTGGCAACAGATGAGCCTCGTGCGTGCCCGAAGCCGACGTTTGATCGCTTGCACATTCTCAATACCCTTGAGAATCCGACGAAAGACTCCGCGCCCGCGAATGCGATCATTTATCTCGGCGCTTGGCCCATCAATACTGAAAGTTAGTAAGTATGTCCCTGCATCCACTATGTCAGCGGCTCGATCCTCGGTGATGAGGGTCCCGTTCGTATTGATGCTGCAGATGATGCCAAGTTCTGTCGCGTATCGCACGACTTCAGGCAGATCACGACGCATAAACGGCTCGCCGCCAAGAAAGTGAATGCGTCTAATGCCGCGTTCCCAGAGCTTCTCCAGCCTTTGCTTGATCTCGTCGAGAGTCATGTCACGGTCAAGGTTGGCATCGCCGTAAAACGACTCGGATCGACAGTGAATGCACGAGAGATTACAGCGAGAGGTGATATCCCATTGAATGAACCGGAAGTGATTGGTTTCCACCGACTGCATTGCTCTAGACCATCTTCCCAAAGCCACATCCGGCTTCTAACTCTGCCATACGATTGGCTGCGTAGGGTGCCCCGCCGGTATACACACATGTGCGTAGCCGGACGATTGCGAATTGCCTGCTGTAGTGGGTGAGCCCCCCACTGTCGTACGGCTGTTTCGATGAAGGCTCTTTCCAGCGGGCTCTACGCGGGCGTAGGAGTCCGCACGCTTCGAGTCGACTTCCAGCACCGCTGTCAGCTCACGTCTGCGCTGGTGGTTGTGGCTGGCAAGATGGTCCGCCGCTCGATCGACGTCCTCGCCGCAGACGTCCCAACGCCAGCCGCGACACGTCTCGTGCGAAAGCCGGATCGCCACTATCGAGTGACGACGGGCTCCCGCCTGCCGTTTCCGCCACGGCAAGCGCGTTAGCAGCTCAGGCTCGTCTTCTTTCACTTAGGAGGGGCGGCCGCTAGCACGGAGCCTGCCGCATGAGTTCGTTGAGCCCCGCAGCATTTGCGCTCCGTCGCCTTGACACCAAGCAACTAGTACGCCTAGTGTGCCTGGTGGAGCGCCTTCTTTGTCGAGTGCTACATGTCCGCGACTAACGCACCCAGAGTCGGGAGGTGAAAGGTGAAACTGTCTATCCACGAGAAGGATATTGGATCACAAGTTTGCCAACGATGTGCTGCCTGCTGTCGCATCAAGCTGAGCTTGCCCAAGACCGATCCGCGATATCGGAAGTTCCTGAGGGGAGTGGGGCTCACCATCCTCCCACCTCCCACGGAAGAAGGAGACTGCTGCGACAAGATACACGACGTGTCCGTCGACCTTGGAAATTGCTTGCATCTGGAGATCAGCGATCAGGAAGGTCACCCGTTCTATAAGTGTCGCATACACGGCACTGAGGACTTCCCGGAGCTGTGTGAGCAGTACAACTGCGTCGGTTGGGCAAAGGCTCGGAATGGTTACAACGAAGACAATGAAATGCTCAGGCAGGCCCAAGCCGCCTTCGATAGTCTCCGAGGATAAGTGCGTGTCCGCTGGCCCGGCCGGCTCGCCGCGGACTGGGCCGTGGCTTGCATCCATCCTCCGCCTTCACTCGGGCACCTCCGCCCACGGATCGGCCGAAGGCACCTCCACCCTCTTGAATTACGGCCCACCACGGGGATTCGGTCGGTGAGCCAATCTCCTGGGAGACCAATCGGGTCGCGCTGCCCGGGCCGTGGAAGTTCCACAGAATCGCGCGACTGGCTCCGACTGCTTGCGACCAGACGCGACTGGCTACGACAGGTTGATCTCCTCGCCCCGCGCGCTAGACTCGCCGAAGTCATTGCCAATCCATGGGTTGCGCGTCTTCGAGTGCGTAGTTCGCCATGTCGTTCACGCGTGGGTGATCGAGGATCTGAGCCTGGGCCCACAGCCGGGCCCCCGCGGCCCGAGTCTTTGCCGTCCGCGTACAGGGGGCGGCCGTCTCCCGGCCCGGCGCTGCCGTCCTCGCCGCACCGTCGCGCCTCACGATCCTGTAGAATCGTCGCCCCCTCACCGTGCGCACCGTCCTCGTCCAGACCTACCACCCCTACACCCAGTTCACGCACGTCCACCCGCTCGGGATCATGATGATCGCCGCGCAGGCGCGGCGCGCGGGGCACGAGGACGTGCACATCCTCGACATGAAGGTCGAGGACTGGACGCCGGAGCGCTGCCTCGAGGAGCTGAAGGGCCTGCGCCCGGACGTGGTCGGCCTGTCGGCGATGACCTACGAGGCCGGCTGCATGCACGAGCTCGCCAAGAAGGTCAAAGCGAGCCTGCCGGAGACCACCGTCGTGTGCGGCGGCCCGCACCCGAGCGTCGCGGCCGACGACGTGATGAAGGACGACGCGGTCGACCTCGTCGTGCGCGGCGAGGGCGAGTTCATCTTCGCCGACGTGCTCGACCATCTGGCGGCCGGGCGCACCGACTGGGCGGACTGCGAGGGCATCTCCTGGCGCGACGAGTCGGGAGAAGTGGTCCACAACCCCGACCGCCCGCCGCCGAAGGACCTCGACGAGATGCCCTTCCCCGCCTGGGACCTCGTCCACCACGAGAAGTACCACACGGTCCCGCGCGGCGGAGTGATCTACGCCCACAAGGAGTTCGCGACGATGTTCTCGTCGCGCGCCTGCCCGTGGCGCTGCACCTACTGCCACAACTCCTACGGCAAGACCTTCCGCGAGCGCTCGGCGGAGAACGTCCTCGAAGAAATGAAGCTCCTGGTCACGCAGTACGGCGTGAAGGAGTTCGTCTTCATGGACGACATCTTCAACTTCCGCCCCGACCGCGCGAAGAAGGTCGCCCGCGGCATCATCGACAACGGCTGGGACGTCAAGCTCACCTTCCCCAACGGCTTCCGCGGCGACATCCTCGACGAGGAGCTCGTCGACCTGCTCCAGCAGGCCGGCATGTACCGCTGCATGGTCGCCGTCGAGTCCGCCGTCCCGCGGATCCAGAAGGTGATGAAGAAGAACCTGAAGATCGACAAGGTCAGCCGCATCGTCGACTACATCGCCAAGAAGGGCGTGATGGTCCACGGCGCCTTCATGCTCGGCTTCCCCTCGGAGACCGAGGAGGAGATGCAGCAGACGATCGACTGGGCGGCGAAGAGCTCGTTCCACACGGCGGCGTTCTTCCGGGTGATCCCGTTCAAGGGCACCGAGCTCTTCCAGCAGGTCGAGCACGCCGGCTACGAGCTGCCGAGCGATTGGTCGGCGTACGAGCCGTATCAATCGGAGATCAACCTCTCGACGGTGCCGGAGGACAAGATCTTCACGCTGCGCAAGAGCGCGTACCGCCGCTTCTACTTCAACCCGAAGCGGATGTGGCGGCTCTTCAAGTCGATCCCGAACAAGAGCAACATGATTCCGTTCTTGACGTTGCTCTTCGCGCGGAGGGCTTACGCGCGCTGAGCCGCGCTCGCGGCCTTCACTAGGACCCGCCCAAGCACTTCGCAGTGCGAGCGTGACCCCGGTCAAGGCTAATCGCTTTAGGCTTAATCGCTGACGCCCCGGCGACACATCGCCGTCGGAGCGTGGTCGCGAAGGAAGCGCGCGTGAGAGGCTTGCTTCGGGCGGACACTCGCCGAGGCGCCGTCGAGCCCGACGACCACGGTTCCGGCACAACAATCACGCATGAGACCCGCCGCGACTACGTCCACAAGGTGACTCGTCGAGGGGTCATCCGGATATGACCGACAGTGCCCAGAGAGCTGGGTGCAGAGGACGCGTACGTTCGGAATGGCTCGACGGACTTCGTCGACAACCTCGGGGCGGGGAAGCTTATGTATCGAGTGATGAATCGAGAAGACCACGAGATCGGGCTTCACTCGCTCACAGAGTCGACGAGTGAACGCGCGGGGCTCGGATGCCGCCGGGCGACCGCCGTGGTGAGGGAATACCAGCACCGGCGCCCGCGCGTCGATGGACTTGGCGTCCCAGAGGTCCAGACACTCGTCGTCGGCGTCCCCCGCGAGCACGGCGACGGGGCGTTCGTCATGAAAGATCCGAACGACTCCGCTCATAAGGTTGCTTGTCAAGGGCGTGTCCTTGTAGTCCACACCACCGGGGCCGCTGAACGCCGCTTCCGGGTGAGGATGGAGGACTTCAAGATCGAACCCCCCAACCCTTAGCTCGCCGGTCAAGGACGATGTGAGGGTCGAGAAGGGTTTGAACGACTTGTCCCACTCCAATCTGTCTCTAAGGGCGATCGCGAGCTCCTTCCAGACTTTGGTCCGCTTGGTCACGTCCGGGTTGTGATAGAGCTTGCCCACCTTGAAGCGCTCGTCGAGGAGGAGAGTTAAGGCGCCACCGACGTGGTCCGAGTCGGCGTGGGAAAGGAGTAGTAGGTCGACCCGCCGCACTCCCTGCTGCGCGAGGAACTCGACGAGCGTGGACCCACGGCCCGTGTCGACGACCACGGTCCCCCTTTTCGCGAGGAGCACGGCCGAGTTTCCATGCCCAACGTCAAGGATCGCAACAGAGGGCTTACTCAGACGCGAGCCATTCATCGGGAACTGACTCAAACTCACCTACTAGGAGGTTCCGGGCTCGCGGCTCGTCGATGTTGACGTGGGCGATGAACGCGAGTCCGCCGGGCTGGCCCGGGTGGGAGTCATCCGGAAAGTAAAACAGGGGGACGAAGAAGTCGTCCTGTGTGTTCCATTGGGGAACAAAGACACGCGCAATAGGGGGGAAGGTACGCGTGGAGACTTCCTTGATCATTAGGACGGCTCGATAGGTGTCAGGGCGGCGTGCTCCCAGGCTCGGGAACGCGTTGAGATCGAACTGAACCTGGATCGAGCGAAGAAGGTTGACAAGGCTGGACGGATCTTCGAGCTCAATCGACCTCGGCAGCAAGGCGATCGCACTCGAGAGCCAACGGGAGACCGTGCGTCGGTCGGTCGACAGTCGCAGGGCAGTTTCGGCCGGCTGCTTTCCGCGGAGAAGGTCAAACAACGCGATCGCCTGCTTACGTGGCATGTTGGCGAAGAGGCGTGAAGCGGAGACCGTCGTGAGTTCGACGTCTGCGACAACGTCGTCGGTGGGAGGCGCTAGTTCAAGCCGCCCTTCGAGCCGCTTAAGGCCCTCCGAATAGAACCTCTTCTTCGGCTCCCTCAAAGCGATGCGCCGGGCGCATGTCAGGAGGTATCCGTACAGGTTCTCGATACTCTTCGGATCCGGCGGAGGGCGAAGAAACAAGTCGCTCCAGAGCTCATCGACGACGTTCCGCGCGTCAACCCTATCCCGCGAGAACCTACGAGCGATCGCCCGGCGCAGCTCATCACTGTACCTCCGTGCCAGCTCCTCGAGGAACGAGCCAAGCGAGATCTCTCCATCACCATAACGGCCAAGGAGTGCTCGATCAGAAAGGAAGTCCAGCTCCGATGGTTCCATGCCTCCCTCCCAGACCACGATAACGCATGCCGAGCGCGCAAAGACGGTGATCCGCTGCCAACTTTCGTGCTCGCTGCCCTACCCCGCCGCCCCGCGCGAGCGGAAGTTGCGGTCCAGCGAGTGCGTTGTGCCCTCGCGCAGATCGTCGCAAAGCCTCCGAAGTATCGTGCGGCACTGCTCTTTCCGTGCGAGCAACATTCTCGACAAACCGCTGGTCCAGCTTGCGTTGCGGCCTTCAACAGAGACCACTGCTAAGGGAAGCCCTTGTCACCATTCTCGCGTGCAGGGATCCGCAAGTCCTGGCTCACCCTTCATACGGTGATTGCCACTCCGAATCAACCGTGCCGCTGACCCCTCCCTCCTCTTCCCGCTGATCTCAGTAGAAGAGGTTGGCGTCCGGATGATCGGCGTTCGCGACGCCTGAGTAGTCGCCGGCGCCGCCGACGTTGACGATCGGACCGTACGCGTTGCCGGAGGGGAACACATAGCCGGATCCGCTCGCGGCGTTGCCGAAGATCAAGTTGTCCGTCAGCTCGACGTGGATCGCGTTCTGGTTGTCGATGAGCGTGTTGTCCGCGATCAGGTTGTCGTTGAGTTTCAAACGGATGCCCGAGCCCGCGTTCCCGTTGCAGGTGTTCCCGCGCACCGTGCAGCGCGAGTTGACCTGGATCCCGTGCGAGAGGTTGTTGGACGCGACGTTGTCGACGATGTGGGCGTCGTCCCCGACTTCGATCCCCTTGTTCCCGTTGTTGTTGGCGCCACAGCTCCGGATCAGCACGCCGTCGCCGTTGCCCGCCTCGATGCCGTTGTGGCCGTTGTCGTTGACGGCACAGTCGAGAACGATACCGCCCTTCGTCAGCTCGATGCCGTTCGTCGTGTTGTCGGAGAGCGAGGATGAGCGGATCGTGACGTCTCCGCCGTCGACCCGCACGCCGACGTCGCCGTTTAGGCGCACGATGCAGCCGCTGATGACGGCGGCCTCGCAACCGAAGGCGAATATGCCGTCACCGCCGTTGGACTCGACGGTGCAGTCGCGCACGCGGACGCCGCCACCGAGCAGGATCCCGTCGTCAGCGCTCGCTGTGACGTGGAGCCCGTCGAGGAGCAACCCGGTCACGGTCTGGCTCATGCCAATCCCGTCCTGGTCCCAGCCGCGCACCGACCCGTTGTGGATCGTGACGCTCTGGTTCGAGCCCGGCAGGGCGATGCCCGTGAGCGATCCGGGAACGCCGATGAGACTGAACCCGTTGAGATCGAGCGTGACGTCGTCCACGCCGTTCTGGATCGTGATGCCGTTCGAGCCGCTGACGCCCGTGAGGCAGCGGGTCAGGAAGTAGCGACCGCATTCGTCGATCGTAAACGGGAGCGACGTGATGGGCGTGCCCCCGCCGATCAAGGCGGGCATGGCGGAACCGGGGCTCATTCCGCTGGGCGTGGGAGCCTGACTCCGCGGCGCGGCTGAGGAGAGGATGAAGGCGAGAGCCAGCACACCCGCGAGGAGTGAGAAGACGGTGGGCTTCATGACAAGGCACCTTTCGTGACGTCGCGGGAAGCGGCGCGTTCCGGCCGGTCGGTTGGGAGAGGCGCCGGATTCCCTGGTCGTGTTGGCCGAGTGCCTTCAGTCTGACCCGTGCAGGCTGGCTCGCAACGCTAAATGCACGCCGAGCGAGAGGTCGCGCGTGCCGAGCGCGGTGCTCAGGCCGGCCGACAAATCGCGGCCTTTGGGCAGGACTTCCGCTCCGAGCTACGGTCAAGAGCGCGGTACGCGGCCAGCCGGAGGTTCAGCGCACGCTCATCGTGCTCGGACCCTGACGCCCGCTTCGATCGAGCATCGACCCGTGGCGCATGGGCGAGCCTCCTTGGGAAGGGAAGCGCGGAAGTCGTTCGGGACGACGATCGAGCGAGTTCTTTGCCCGCGAGCAAGCACCGGTCTCAGAACGCTGCTTGAGGAACGGAGAAGATGGGGCGGCCCCCACACAGAGGCCGCCCCTGCCCCCCTCCCCCGGGCGAAGCGTTTGGGACACCGGGATGCGGAGAAGGGTGTCCTGAGTCGATGGTGTGTAGGACCTTCCCGCTGCGCGACGGAAAGGTACTGCGCGGAGCGACGGGAAGATGAGAGTCGGGGTGGGAAGTCCCCTCGTGCTCCCCAACCCCGACTCTCAGAGGCGACGAACAACAAGCTGCACATCGACAAGTCGGTCGGCAGAGAACTGCGATGATCAATAAGCCGTTCCGTCACCATGCTGGTTCCAACTTTGGCGCCCCGTTGCGTTCCCCTCAAGCACTTCCGTTGTGCGGGAGAGCTCGCTCTCCTTCTACCGATTCCGCAAGTCTGCTGTGCGAGCGCCTGACGCGGCTAACGATTGGTAGGGTCAGGCGGCGTCCAGAAACCCATAGCGTTGCCAGAGCTCCTTCACCTTGGCGAAATTCGCGTTTCCCAGCGCGAACTGGAGACTCCTCGATGAGTCGGACAGCGCCTGTTCTGCGGCGAGCAGGGAAAGGTCGATCGCGTCGGGATGCTGGAGTCCCAACAGCTTGCTCAGCACACGCAGAGTGTTCTCCCAATGACCGTCCTGCACCTCGTGGCTGTGCCGAGCGGCTTCCAGAAGCCGTTCCACTCCCCTGCGCACCGCGTGATCGTCCTCCAAACAGAGGCCCGTCCACGCGAGAGTGCCCGCCGCGTACCCGATCGCCCGATGGACGACTCCTTCATAGCCGGACTCCTCGGCCACCGTGAGGGCGACGTCTTCCAACTGGAGAACGTGGTCCCGGATCGTTCTCAGCGCCGCCGAAGGGATGCTGGCCAGCCCCCGGTCGCCGACCTTCTCGACGATGACCATCGAGCAGAGCATGTGATTGGCGCACATCGCGTAGCGGACTTCCCGGGGTCCGTGCTTGGCCTGGCTGAAGTAGCAGGGAAGCTGCTTGTGAGCGTAAACGGGCCCGACGCGGTGCAACTTCGCCAAGTCGCCGGCGTGCCGAAAGAACCACTGGAAGTCTCCGCGTTCTTCGTCCGGTTTGGGGTCCAGCAATGAGACGGCGAATCCGTCCCGGTCGAGGAGATTCTCGAGACTCTTGAGGATGAGCACCAGCCTCTTGGCTCTGGGAGTCGGCTTGTATCCCGTTGCGCCGCTCAGGAATCGGCTCAGGAGGCTTCGCTCCACGCGGTGCTCCTTTGAGCTCAGGAACTCCGCAAGCTGGCTCTGGCTATACTGGGTGAGCTCCATCCACGCTTGCGCTCGCTCTAGGATGCGCTCGTAGCGGGCGCTCAGATCGCAATGGGGACGTTCACTTCCGCACATGATCCTGTTCCAAGCGGTGGGCGGGTTATGATCAAGACGATCGGTTGCGCGCCCCACGTTAGCACGCTTCTCAGATCAGGGACTTTCCACACACCCTTTGTGTCGGCGTCCGATGGCGACCGGAAGCCCCCGGGTGGGCATACTCCCTTGGCACGAAGCAGAGGGCCCCTTCCGAGGCCCTCTTGGACCGTCAAACGCAGGCCCTTAGCCTTCTTCCTAAAGAGGGCTGGGAGGAAGGCCGGTTTGCTGCCCGGCACCCATGGGCAGGATGAGGCGCCTGCCGACCTCCCCAATGTCGGGTTGGGCCAGGAAGAGCCCCAGGCCGGTCACATTGCGAAGCGCCGGCAGGTGAAGGGTCAGAGCGCGCCCCCTTTCGCCGAAGTAGCCCGCCGCCAGAAGGACCGCCGGGCGATCGAGATCGGGCCCGACCCACAGCGCGTAGGGCTTTCCGGGCTCACCGCGGAGGAAGATCTGGACGATCCCGCTGTCCGGATCGATCCATCCTTCGATCCTCGGGTCATCCCGGGCGATGGTTGAGTCGTTCGCTTGGACGAAAGAAATCGGTCCGAGGACAAGGGACAGAATCAGAGTGAGCACTCCGAAGGTTCTAGAGCGGTTCATTTCGCGAAGCTCCGTGTCGAGGTATGGAATGGACGTGGAACTCCCCACCAACTCAATACGAGCGGACTTTGCTTGTACCGATCAGCGAGGAACGGACGTCGCCGTCAGCTCGTTGAATGGCCGACGGATGGCTGGAACGTCGCTCATGCGATGGCTCGCGGAACGTTGAGAAGCACGATCGACGTTCCAGCCGCGACTGGCACAAGGAGAGACGTCGAGCAATCGTTCAAGACACGCTCAATCGCATCGTTCTTGCGCCAGCCTTTTGAACGAAACGGGTGTCTCGTTCTGTCATCGCGCGCTTGCGCCGGAGACGCTCGTCGACCATCTCGGTGTTCGGTGGCAAGACACACGTCGAGTGCAGGAACTTTGTCACACCACCTTCCGTCCAAAGGGTGGAAGGAGGCGAGTCCCGGGAGGTGACGTCTAGCTGCTCAAGAGACCCCGTTCCGAACTGGACAAGTCTTTCCGCAATCTACCTTGCGTGTGAAAGCCCAGCTCCGTGTCCGGACCTCCGACTCCCGGCTCGCCTCACGAGGATCATCAAGGAGGAAACAAGAATGGGTGACAGGATTCCAGAAGGAGCTCGTTGGAGGAGTCGCGGGCCCCGTCCCCACGACCCAGGCCCCAAGCACATGTCCGTGCCCGCCCTGCCGTCGGATCAGGCTTATTGGGTTCTTTACGAGCGCCACAAGCCCCAGCTCATGCAGGTAGCGTGCGCAAAGCTGTCCGAGGAAGAAGCGGAGGTGTTTGTCGATGACACTCTGATCGACCACTTCTTGCGACCGGAATACGCCCAGAAGCCGGATGGGGAGACAAGACGGCTCCTGCGGGTGAGTCTGAAGAACAGGCTCCGCGATCGGGATAGGGAGCTCTCCCGAAGGCTGCCGGGTCACTTCGACGGGCAGGAGCTCGTGGATGGGAGCGGCTTCTCGGTGCTTGGGGAGGTTGCCCGCGCCGAGGAACGACTGCTCACACAGGTGGCGGCGGAGGCTTGCTGGAAGGAGTTGCGAGCCGCATTTGAGCGGGCCAAGAAACGGCTGGCTGACTCGCGACGGGCCGCTCTCGAGGCCCACTTGCACAGCGGTGACAGGTACCGGGAGGTCGCCGAGAGGCTCGGGCTCACGGAGAACGCGGTCACGCTGAAGATCAACCGGGCCGTTCATCAAATCTGCGAGGCGCTTGAGCCGCGGTGGAGCCTTCGCGACTTCGCTCCGCTGAGACGACTCCAGGTCTCCCAGCTCGACAATCGCACACAGAACGAACAGGCGGACCTCCGCTTGCTGGAGTTGATCGCGGGTCCGGCGAGCAAACGCCTCAAAGAGGACTTCTCAGCCGCCGTTGACGAGGCCTTACGGTCCGTCGATCCCGAGGTTCGTGCGGCCTTGACCGAGTGGATTCGACGCGGCTGCCACGCACGCGATCTGGATCGGCCGGACAGGGATCGCGCCCTGCGCGGCGTGAAGATGATTCTTCGGGCGCTCCAGGACCGGGATCTGGTCCTGCTCGAGCGGTTCGTGTACACGTTCTCCGGCGCAACGCAGCGCAATCGCAAGAACGTGAACGGAGTGGAACGAGGTGAAAGGCGCGGTCCTGGCGCGGAGCCCCCCCTCCTCCGCTGGTGTCGGGACCAGCTTCTCCCCCGTGTTTCGGACGAAGTGAAACGCAAAATGAGACGACAACCTATGACCATGGAATAGATCGAGGCGGAAAGCGCGGTCCACCCGCCCATAGATTCCCCTCACAGCAGGGCATGGATCAGCTTCACTCTCGGAACTCCGACTAGACATTCAGCAACGAGACCGGGGGAGTGACACGAGATGAGAACAACGGTCCGAGCGTCAATGCACTTCAATTGATGCATGGCTCCATTTCTCTCGCGCGTCTTCCACGAAGTGAAACGAAAGATGAGTCGATGGGAATGAGTACACCAGTCGAACAGGAGCAACGTCGGAAGCGATTTCTCACTCAACTGGTCGAGCGCGCGGTCGCGGATGCAATTGAACGACTCCCGGACATCCAGCAGTCCATCGTGTTCTCGGATTTGCGGGAGCGTGGATTGGCCGACACGACCGCCCTCGCCCAGCTCTGGGAAGTTGGTGAGGATGAGATAAGGGCGCAGCGCGCCGAGGGAAGGACTGCCGTTCTCAAGGACCTTCGGGACATCGCCGTCCTGAAGAATTGGGAGGAGCTGATGCTCGTCCTGCGGGGGCAGCACTCACCCCCCCCCGGCTCGGGCAACCACGCCAACAGCCACGTGCGGCCGACGTCCTCCTTGCAGTGACGCGATCCTCTTCCGACGCAACGTCCTGACGATCGCGAGCCACGTCCGCGGTAGCGGCCCCGGCGAACTTCCTGATCAGCCGGAGGTTCGTCGAGGTTCGCGGGAAGTAACGACTCCCTCGTCTGGCCTTCGCGGACAAGGTCGGTCCGCTCGGCCAACCCACCTCTCGGAGGAACCCCGCGCGGTCAGGTCGGCCGTCGCGGTGGGCAATCCTCGATCGGCCCAGAACGCCGATGCGGACCTCGCGCTTCCCATTAAGGAAGGCCCCTCCCGAAGCTTCGCCTCGGAAGGGGCCGGCCGCTGCTATCTGGTCAAGCGCAGCGGCTTCCGGCGAGCGCGCCGGTCCTACCGTCGCCGCGGTTCGATCTGCTCCACGTCGATGCTCACGACCTCGGCGTTGCCGAGCTCGTCGAAGCGGCCGGCGGTGTGAACCGTGGACACGCCGAGACCGCCGCGGCTCTCGATGAGAAGGAAGCCCTGGACGTACGGCGGGCCTTGAAAGCCGGGGAAGAACTCCGAGGGGACCTCACCGCAGTCCACCTGAAGCGCCTGGCGCGGCTGCAGTGTCCTTTCCATGGGCTCGGACACGAGACCGCCCTCGATGTCGGAGCCGCCCAGCGCGTCGGGAAACGTCAGCGCCGCGCGAATCCGAAAGCGAACCGGCCGGTCGGTCCGGTTGCAGATGGCCACCGACGTGGCGTACTGGCCGGGGAGGATGCGGCTCGTCGCTCCGGGCGGATCGACGCCGCACGTGAACGCCGCCTCGTGGACGACGCTCGTGGTTTCCCGCGCCGCCGGCGTGGAACCGGACGCCGACGCGGTGAGGACGCACACGGCTGCCACCGCGAGCCCGGCGAGAGAGCCGAGCAAGAGTCCTTGTTTCTTCATGTTCGAATCTGCCTGCCTTGTGAAGGAGGTGAAGCCCGTCCGTCGAACGGGCCTGATGAGAGGTCGTGCTTGACACACGGTTTCTCGCCGCCGGCCCGCGTCCGGGCTCACGAAACCCGGCGCGATTCCGCCGGCGACTTCCACCCCGAGACGCGAAGGCGCCCACCCGCCGGTGAAGGCGGATGGGCGCGCGAGGGAGGAACAGGTGCGGAGTTCAGCTCCTCGCGGCGACGCCGAGCCGCAGGCTGATGCCGTTGGTCAGGCGTAGCCGATCGCTTCGCGGGTCGTCGTCGAGAATCGCCTGCGCGGCGAGCTCGACGCCGATCAACGCGGGCTCGGCGGGAATCGAGATCTTGTGCGTCGTCATGTGGGTCCGGTTCTCGCGCCGGGCGGTGTTCGTCGTCACGACCCCGCGCGGGTCGACCAGGAGCGTTCCCGCCGGCGTCGCCGCGTCGAACGGTCCGAGCGACAGCACGACGATCGTCGACTGCACCTGCGGCCGGTCGAGCAGGTCGACGCTGGAAGCCCACTGCGCGCCGATGACGGGGAGCGTGACGAAGTCGAACAGATCGGGGTTTCGGGACTGCCCCTGGAAGTGCTCGGCTTCGGCCTGCCCCCGGACGGCGATGCCGCCGCCCGTCGGAGCCTGCGCGAAGCCGAATCCGCAGAGGGCCGACAAGGCGACCGCGCTCCACGGAAGGACGAGCCGGTTCCAGCGCGCGTGTTGGGTGGTTGTAGCGTTCATTGGGACTCCTGCCAGTCGTTGAAGGGAAGCCCGCCGGTTCGGCGGGCCGACGAGGTCTCGCGTCTTCCGTTCGCCTTCTCGCAAGCGGTGCGCGCACGGGCTCACCGAACCTCGTCCGTTTCTCCCTCGGATGACCGGCGTTCGGCTTCGGCGACTCAGCGATCCGCCGACAGGCCCGCCAGCGTCTTCTGGATTCGCAGCGAGATGGGATCGTCCTCGCCACGCGCCGTCTGCACGATCTCGAGAGCGTCGCGGAACCGCCGTTCCGCCTCCACCTCGCGTCCCTGCGCGAGCAACGCGCGGCCGAGCAGATCGCCGCAGGCTCCGATCCGCCAGTGGCCGGGCGGCAGCGAGCTGCGGTAGTGCTCGAGCGCCAGGCTGGCGTAGCTCTCGGCGCCGCGGCCGTCCCCCGTCGCGAGCGCCAGGGTGGCAAGGTTCGCCTCGCCGTTCGCCACCTCGGTGCTCGCCTCGCCGAAGCGTTCGCGGTTCAGCGCCAGCGCTTCCTCGAACGCGTCCCGCGCATCCTGCACCCGTCCCAGCGCGTTCAGCGCGTGGCCGAGGTGGTTCAGGGTCACCGCCACGTCCGGGTGGCCGGGGCGCAGTAGCTCGCGGCGGACGGCGAGGGCTCGCCGCAGGTAGGTCTCGCCCGCCTCCGCCTGGCCGTTGCGCACGAGCTGGTCCCCGAGGTTGTCGCAGACCGCGGCGACGCGGGGGTGGCGCTCGCCGAGGAGCGACTCCAGCACGCCGAGCGCCTCGCGGTAACGGGCTTCGGCCTCGTCGCCTCGCCGCAGCCGGCCGAGGGACACCGCGAAGTCGTTGAGGCACGTCGCGTACGCGAGCTCGGCTTCGACCGATCCCCGCGGATGCTGCTCCAACGCCTCGTGGAACAGATCCTCCGCCTCCCGCGCGCGTCCCTGCTCGGAGAACAGGTTCGCGAGATCGCAGAGGATCCGCGGGCGGTGTCGCGAAGCGGCCGCGGCCTCGAGTCGATCCAGGACGCCGAGCGCCTCCCGCAGCACGGCCTCGCCGTCCGCGAAGCGTCGCGGCGAGGATCCCTCGACGCGCACCGCCGCGGCGAGGTTCGCCAGGACGACGACCTGCCGCTCGGACGGCGGCAGCGCGTCGAGGATCCGGCGCGCTTCCTCGAGCTGTCGGCACGCCCCGCGCGCGTCGCCGCGCTGGAGGAGCACCGTCCCCAACCGCAACTGGGCGTCGGTCAGCTCGGGATCGTCCGCCGACAGCACGGCGCGCAACGTCGTCAGCGCCCGGCGCAGGTGAACCTCCGCGAGCGCGAAGTCGCCCAGCCCCGCGTAGGCCTCGCCGATCGTGCCGCGCAGCTCGGCCGCGACCCGCGTGTTGCGCCGCAGCTCGCGGTCGATGCGCTCCGCCGTGCGATCGAGGAGATCGCGCACGCCCAAGGACTCCACGCCGACGACGGTGGGGTCGGTCTGGGACAGCGTGCGGCGCAGAAAGTCGTTCACCTCGTTCGCCGCCCAGGCCTCGTCCGCCGCCTGACGCTCCGCGCGGCGCGCGTCCAGGTACATCAGCCAGGACGTCACCGCCGCCGACGTAACGATGAAGAACAGGAGGAACGTCATCGCGCAGGCGAGCCGGTGCCGGCCGACGAGCCGCTTGAGCTGGTAGACCGCGCTGGGCGGCCGCGCGAGGATGGGCCGTCCGTCGAGGAAGCGGCGCACGTCCTCCCACAACGCCTCCGCGCTCTCGTAGCGGAGCGCCGGGTCCTTCTCGAGGGCTTTGAGAACGACCAGCTCGAGATCGCCGCGGAGCCGGCGGTCGATCGAGGACGGTCGACGCGGCGCCACTTCGCACACGACGTGGATGTTCTGGAGGATCGACTGCCCGTTCGCGTCGTAGGGCAGCGCGCCGGTGAGCCCCTCGTAGAGGATGACGCCGAGCGAGTAGACGTCGCTCCTGGCGTCGACGGAGCCGAGGTCGCCGCTCACCTGCTCCGGAGCGCTGTAGGACAGCGTGCCGACGACCGCTCCGCTCGCCGTCAGGGACCCGGGTTCGTCCGCTTCCTTCACGATGCGGGCGAGCCCGAGGTCGAGCACCTTGGCGTGAAGCCTGCCCTCGCGCTCCTCGACGACCACGTTGCCGGGCTTCAGGTCGCGGTGGATGATGCCGCAACGGTTGGCGTAGCCGACGGCTTCGCACACCTGGCCGAAGAGATCGAGGAACTCGTCCGTCGAGGTCCGCTCGTTCCGCAGGTACACGTCCAGCGTCGGTCCGCGCACGAGCTCCATCGCGATGTACGGAATGCCCTCGTCCGAGCAGCCCATCTCGTAGAGCGTCGCGATGCCAGGGTGCTGTAGGCGCGCGAGCGTGTCCGCCTCGCGCTCGAAGCGCGCGAGCTGCTTGGAGCTGGCGAAGTCCGAGTGGTTCAGGAGCTTCAACGCGACGCGCCGGCGCGGATGCTCGCGTACGGCTTCGAACACCGTCGCCATGCCTCCCCTGCCCAGCGTCCCGAGGATGCGGTAGGGTCCGATGCGCCGGCCGCGCGCGCGATTGGCGGGCGGGTCGCGCAGGAGCGCCGCAAAGGCGGGCTCGGCCAGGAAGCCGGGCGCCGCGTCGTGCGAGGCCAGCAGCGCGCGGACTTCCGCGGCGACCTCCGGCCGGGCCGTATCCAGCCGCACGCGGCGCTCGTCGACCCTCAAGCCGACCAGCTCGTGGAACAGGCGCTCGACGGCGCCGTCTCTCCCCTCACCCCGCCCGGCCATGGATGGAGCGGTGGAGCCAGGCTCGCGCGAGCTGCCAGTCGCGCTTGACGGTGGCCCGCGAGATTCCGAGACGCGCGGCGATCTCGTCGTTGGAGAGCCCGCCGAAGAAGCGCAGCTCGACGAGGGCCGCCTTGCGCGGGAAGACCTTGTGAAGCCGGTCCAGCGCTTCGTCGACCGCCAGGAGATCCAGGTCCGCCGAAAGCTGCGAAGGCGACGTCTCCTCGATGGCCAACGGGGTCCGCCCCTGACCGCGTTTGAGCGCGGACCGGCGCCGCGCCTGGTCGACGAGCACGAAGCGCATCGCGCGCGCCGCCGTCGCCAGGAAGTGACCGCGGTCGCGGAAGCCCGGCTGCCCGCCGCTTGCAAGCCGGAGGTATGCCTCGTGCACGAGTGACGTTTGTCGCGGCGTCGGCCCGAAACGGTGGCGGCGCAGGAGCTGCGAAGCGAGCTCTTGCAGCTCGGAGTAGGAGCTCTGCAGGGCGGTGTCTAACCCGTCGGGCATGGCGTGGCGTGCTACGAGGACCGCTGTCGCGGCACGGGTACGGTTGCTAGGCGTCCGCTTGTGACCGGTTTCCAGCTCGAACCGCGGAATCGACGAGCCGCCCGGCCGCCGCTCTGCGAGGTGCCTCGAAACGCGTGAAGACGACGACCGGACTTCTCCTGATCGCGTGGCTGGCCGCAAGCTGCGGCGACGCGGCTCCGGCGGCTCGCCTGCCGGAGTCGATCCGGAGCACGCTGCTCGAGGCGGATCGCTTCGAGATCGCCGCGCTCGACCCGTACGGGATCGATTACGAGCAGGTGTCCGCCCACCGCGGCGAGGACCTGCACGGCTACGAGATCCTGTCCCGCGCCGAGGTTGAGAGCGGGCGCGTGCGAGCGGAGATCCTCCGCCTGTTCGAGCGCGGGCTCGTGGCCGACGTCGCCGCGCCCGACTGCTTCAACCCGCGTCACGGCATCCTCGCGCGGCGGGGCGAGCTAACGGTCGAGCTCGTGATCTGCTACGAGTGCCTGTCCTTCCTCGTCTTCGCCGACGGTCGCTTCGATCGCCGCGGCGCGACGACGCGCGCGCCCGAGCCGGGGTTGACCGCGATCTGGGCCGCGCGCGGATGCGACGTGCCCGACTGAGGCTCAGAACGAGCCGTCGAGCAGCAGAACGCGCGTCGGCGACGACAGCACGAGCTCCGTCGGACCGACGACGGCGAGGCCC
>JANQEO010000216.1 GCA_028278325.1 Candidatus Binatia bacterium | reverse complement strand
GGATCGAGATTGCCCTGCACTGCGACATCGGTGCCGAGCGCGTCGCGGGCGGCCGAAAGGTCCACCCGCCAGTCGAGACCAATTGTATCTGCGCCGAGGTCGCCCATCAAACTGAGCTGGGCCATCGAGCCCGGTGCAAAGTAGATGATCGGGGTCTGTGAAAATCGTCCTTTTATCGTTTCGATAATGCGTCTGACATACCGCCGGCTAAATTCGCGATAGTTGGCTGGACCGAGGGTATAGGCACTCGAATCGAACAAGATCGCGAGCTCGGCACCGGCCTCGATTTGGGCCATTAAGTTTTGACACGTCGTGGCAGTCACTTTTTCGAGCAGCCGGTGAAACACCTCCGGTGCCGTGTACAGCAAGCGACGGGTCGCCTCGAATTGGGCCGAGCTCTTGCCCTCGACCATGTAGGTTGCAATGGTATAGGGCGTGCCGGCAAAGCCGATGACGGCCTTGTCAGCGGGCAATTGGGTCCGCAAGGTTGCGAGCATCTCCAGGACATACGGCATGGTCGCCGCGGTATCCGCCACTTCGAGTGCATCGACATCCTTGGCCGTTCGAACCGGTGACGCAAATATCGGCCCGGGATCGAAGCGTAGCTCGGCCCCCATGGCTTCAGCTGGAATGAGGATATCCGAAAAGAGAATCGCCGCATCCAGGTCAAATCGTTCGATGGGCTGCAAGGCGACCCACGCCGACCGCGAGGCCAACACCTCCGGCGTGCGAGCGAAATCCCCGCTGACCAGGGCGAGCAGGAGGAATCCTAACATGCTGATCGAGTGGTTGTACAGGGCCACGGCCTCTTCATCCATCGCCCGCAGGATGTGTCGGATCACGAAGGCGTTGGCGGCCATTCCCAGGGCGGCAACGACGACCATCAGGTCGCCGACGACGTGTCCGCCAAGGTCGAACTCGTGCACTTCCGCCACCAGCGCCAGGCCAACGAACATCAGCGGCACCAGCACCACCTGAGCAACGCCGATCCGTTCCAGACCCAGCGCCGCGCCGATAAGCACCACGAACAACAGGTCCAGCCGAAACAGCATCGACACGTTCGTGGCCGTGGTCCACTTCGCCGAGGCAAACCAGAGCAGGTTGATGGCGATCGACAGCGTCCCCATCAACAGAAGCCAGCCCAACACGCCCCGGGGACGCAGCCGGCGCCATCCCGCGCCCGTGGCCAGAATCCACGCAATCAACAGCGGCACCGAGACCACGCGAGACAGCGTGCCCACCAATCCCACCGGCCACCCCTCCTCCCCCATCAGGAAGCGAAGCAACAGCGTGAAGGCAACCCACGGGACGATGGCCAACGAAGCGTAAAAGGCGTAGCGCATGCTGAGTTATCCGGAAGCTGAGTCGGGCCGTCGTGGCGAGGCGAAGTTGGCGTAGGCCGCGGCCTCGCCCCCTTCGAGCACGGCCCTCACGTCGCGGCAGACCGAGGCCACCACGCGGTGCTGCGCCTCTTCGGTGAACGCCGCCACGTGCGGCATCAGGATCACGTTGTCCATTTCCCCCAGTGGCCCCAACTCGGGCGGCTCGGTCTGGCGGACGTCGAGCGCCGCGCCCCCCAGCTTCCCTTCTTCAAGCGCTCTCTGGAGCCCCTCTTCGTCGACCACTTCGCCCCGAGACGTGTTGACGAACATCGCGCCGGGTTTCATCTTCGAGAACCCGTCGTAGTCGAACATCTCTCGCGTCGAATCCGTAAGCGGAACGTGGCAGGTGACGAAGTCGGCCTGGGCCAACAGATCGTCCAGCGGCATCAGCCGGGCGTCGAGATCCAGGACCGCAGGCGCGGCCGCGTCAATGAAGTCGTCGTGGGCGATGATCGTCATCCCCACCGCGCGGGCCCGGGCGGCGGTCAGTGCGCCGATGCGGCCCAGCCCGACCACCCCCAGCGTCTTCCCCATCAACTCCACGCCCGTGAACTCCCGGCGAGCCCAGCCGCCCTTTCGCGTGTCGCGGTCGGCGGCCGGAATCTTCCGGGCCAACGCCAGCATCAGGCCCAGCGCCAACTCGGCCACGGAGACGGAATTCTCGTCGGGCGTGTAGGCCACCACGACCCCCGCCCCGGTCGCCGCCTCCACGTCGATGTTGTTCAGTCCCGCCCCCGCCCGGGCGATGACGCGCAGGTCCTCCCCGGCGCGGATCGCCTCGGCCGTAACCCGCGTCTGGTTGCGGACCACGAGGGCCTTCGCGGAAGCGACCGCCAAGAGGAGTTTGTGGGGATCCTTCCAGAGATCCGGATCGAACAGCACGTCAAAATCCCCGCGGAGTGAGTCCATGGGAGATCCGACGATGTTCTCGGTGACGACGACGTCTGGCATGGTGTGTTCTTGGCTTCCTGGTTCAAGTATCTCGTATGGTTCTCTTGGCAGTAGCTGAACTCGCAAGAGTTCAGACCAGGCCACCGGAAGTCGGAATTCTTGCGAATTCCGCTACACGCAATCTCAATCGCAACAAGGCACTAGGGTGAACCCGAGGTTGAATTCCTGGCAGAGCGTCTTCAGCTCTTCAAGCGTGGCTTCGCCGATGGGGATGCCGTGCCGGCGGTTGTCTTCGGCCTTGCGGCTCTCCGGCTCGCCGGGGACGAGGATCTCGTCCACGCCCGGCCGGCGGCGGCACGCCTTCATCCCGTCGATCATCCGGTCGACGCGCGCTCTCAGTTCGGCCGGGTCCAAAAACGCGGCGACGTCGACGAGCGAGAAGAAATGTCCCACGTTCTGCTTCCGGTCCATGTGCTTGTACATCGACCCCACCTGACTGGCCACGGCCGCGCCGGAGAGCACGCCGGAGAAAAGCTCCACCATGGCTGCCAGGGCGGACCCTTTGTGACCGGCCATCGTCAGCACCGTGCCTTCCAAGGCGGCCGCGGCGTCGGTCGTGGGGTTGCCGTCGACGTCCAGGGCCCATCCTTCCGGGATCGGCTTACCCGCCTTGTTGGCGGCGATCACGTTGCCCCGGGCAACCAGCGACGTGGCCAGGTCGACCTTGAGCGGAAAGCCCTTTCCCGTGGGAAACGACGAGGCGATCGGGTTGGTGCCAAAAAACGCCTCGCACCCTCCGGCGGGCGACATGGCCGGCTCGCAGTTCGTCATGGCCAAAAGCACCATGTCCTGCTCCGCCGCCCGGTTGCAGTAGTACGAGAGCGCCCCGAAATGCTGCGAGTTGCGGATCGTCGCCGAAGCGATCCCATACTCGCCGGCAAGCGACGTCAACAGGTCGAGCGTCTTGGCGGCTTGCACCTGGCCCAGCCCGTGGTTGGCGTCGACGACCAGCACGGCCGGTCGTCGTTTCTCCACGAGCAATTCGGCCGCCGGATCGATCAATCCCGCTTGAATGCGGCGGACGTAGATGTTGAGCCTGGAAACGCCGTGCGTGGACGTGCCGTGCAGGTCGGCGTCCACCAGCGAGTCGGCCAACAGTGCGGCATCGTCGCGCGGCACGCCCGCGGCGACGGCAACATCGGTGACGAGCCCTTCGACCTTGTCGATAGCATATCGGTTCATTGTCGTGTTTCTCTATCTAGATTGCCTTGCCAATACGTTTCAGATGCCACGCTTCCCCATGCTGCAAGAGCGGCTTGTCGGGAAGACCGAGCCAGACGTCGTGCCGGGTGAGCATCCAGCGGCCTATCTCCTCCAACGGCTCGGCAGCCCAATGGGGGTTGTCCCAAAGGGCGTTCGAGCCGAACAGCCCACCGATCCGGGCGCCGAGCACGACGTAATGCCGGACCGAGGGGAAGCGCATCACCTCTTCGTCGACACCGGCGTCGAAAGGAATAAACGAGCCCAACACGACGGCCGGCCGATACCGCCGAAGTGCCTCTTCGGCCGATGTCCGAACCGTCCCGGAACCCTGGGGCGGATCGGTGTCGGTCGGCACGACCTCCACGCCGGCCGCACCCAACGCGATCGCCAATTCTCCGCTCCCGGCGCAGACCTCCACGATCGGCCCCTCGCCGCTCGATCGCAAGAGCTCGGCCAGCGCGGCGACGAATTCCCGGGTAGGAACCCAGAAGCGCCCGCTCTCTTCGCACACGCTCAGCCAGCCGTCGCCGCGCTCGGCGGCGGCGATCCGGTCGAGTTGCGACCGGAACGTCGGCAGCATTGCATCGGTGAGAGGGACCATTACACCTCGCTAGTACCATTCGCCGGGAAAGGCGAGATTCGAAGCCACGAGACCAAGAGAGTAACCCACGACGATACCCAGGGCTGCGAGCCACCACCTGCCCCTCCAGACCGCGACTCCGCTTGCGATCCAGATAAGCCCGGCAAGCACCATGAGCAAGACACCAATGGGTCTTGTGACACTTGGAACGTCCACGCCGGACCCGCCGACGAGCGGCATCGGGACGAGCGAAGGAATCGAACAGAACGCCAAGACGCCCCCAACCATGATGAGGATCACGGCGGGTAGCCTGCGCCATTGCGTCCGGCGCGGGGCCCCCGGCTCCACCGGACTTTTCGGCGACGTGTAGGGATTCATCTCGTCCACGGACATCTCTCTTCCGATCGTAGGGTGGGACGAGCTCCGCGAGCCCCACCATTGTCTCTCGTCCATCTGGTGGGGCTCGCTGCGCTCGACCCACCCTACACTTTCACCCTACGCTTCCAACAGGTGGTTACACACTCGGTCCGCAACGGTTGATCGCAAACCCGTTCCATTCCCGAAACGCCTCGGCCTTGGTCATCTTCCCGTCGCAGATGTCGAGGACTTCGTCGAACAGACGTTCTCCGGCCTCGTCCAGCGAAGTGCCCTCGAACATGTCCGATACGTCGACCTCCATCGTGTCCTTCATCTTCTCCCACGACTCGCGGTTCCCGGTGATCCGCATCGTGATCATCAGCGGATGGTTGATCGTGTGGCCGCCGCCGGTGGCGAAGCTCATCACCTGGGAGCCGGCCGCTGCGATGCTGGAAATGCTCTCGCCGCCGTGGCCGGGCGTGTCCATCAGCCAGAGTCCCGACTCCTCGCCAATCGGATCGGCAAAGCCGACGACGCCCACGATCGGCTTGGTGCCCCACTTCTGCATCGCGCCGAGCGATTTTTCCTCGATCGAGGAAAGCCCCCCGGCGATGTTGTCGCCCGTCGGCTGGCTGCCGCGGAGGTCGACCCCGCAATCGAGGATTCGCTTCTCCATGGCCTCGATGTAGCCGAGGAGCTTTTCGGCGATCTCGGGCGTCTTGGCCCTGGCCTTGATCAACCCTTCGCCGCCCATCATTTCCGTGGTCTCGGCCCCCAAGGCGCGGCCGCCGGCCTCGATCACGCGGTCGCAAACCCAGCCGACGCACCGGTTTTGGGCCAGCCCGCTGGTGACGTCGCTGGTGCCGCAGTTGAATCCGTAGACGAGCTTCGAAAGCGGCGTCCGCTCGCGCTGTTGCGTGTTGATGCGGCGATTGAAATCGATCGCCAGCTCCACCGCTTTACCGAGCGCGTTGAACGCTCCGCCCTCGCGGCGGATGTTCACCACCTCGACCGGCTTGCCACTCTTGGCGACCTCTTGCGCGATCTCGTCGGCCGTGCAGCCTTGCTCTTTGAAATGGTCGACGACGATCACCGCGCCCGCGTTGGGGTTCAGGCCGTGGCCGATCAGGGTCTTGAACGTCTGGGCCAGGTCGGGGGCGATCTGGCATCGACCGAGCGGGTGGACGATGGGAATCGTGTTCTGGACCATGTGGGCGACGCGCTCGCAGGTCGGGTTGGCGTAGAGGGTGCCGCTGAGCATCAGCACGTGGTTGCGGATGCCCACCTGGCCGTCGCTGCGGGGATAACCGAAGAAGTAGTCTCTCACGTTATGGCTCCTGGTAGAGTAAATGTGTCGTTGGGCGTCTTCAGGCGTCGCGGTCGCCGCGGCCGCGGTTCGACTCGATGTTGTGGACGTGGACGTGCTGGCCCTTCTTGATGTCGCAAGACGCCCGGCCGATGTTCAGACCGTATTTCATGATGGGCGATCCCGATTCGACGTCGACCGGGGCCACCTTGTGGTTCGACGGAATGTCGTCCAAGAGCGTCAGCGTGCTCTTCTCGGCCTGGCCCTCGACGGTGCACTCCACCGTCTCCCCTTTCTTGCCGGGCCCGATGAGGTTGGCGACGTTGTCGTCGGGATGGATGATTAAGGCTCGCAAACTCATGCAAACTTCCTTTCAAAGGGAGACTTTCTTACCAAGCCCGCAGGCGCTTCCAGGCATGATGCGCCCGAAACGCCTCGGCGGCGGCCACCTCGGCCTGGGCCCCGCGGGCTTTCAACTGTTGGATCATCTGTTCTTCCAGCGGCGAGAAATCGCCGCCCGTGCCTCGCTCGAGCTGGCTCTTGTGACAGGCCAGCATGCGACGCTTGATTTCCACGTGATCGCTGACGTCGATGTAAAACTCGGGCCGAAACCCGGACATGTTCACCGTGTCCATCCACCAAACGGCCGGCTGGGTAGCCATCGCCGCCGTCTTCGTCTTGTGGCCGCCCGACGTTGAGAACCACGAAGCCGCCTCGGCCAGCGCAGAGGCCGCCCGATGGTCGGCGTGATAATCCTCCGGCGAGTGGGCCAGTACGAGCGTGGGTCGGAAGCGGCGATACAGTTCGATCAGCTTCTTGCGGTGGTCGGGGTCGTCCACCAGTTCCCCGTCGCCGCACCCGGCCCAGAGCAGCCGGGCTCCCAAGAGCTTCGCCGCGGCGGCCATCTCCCGCTTGCGGACCGTGCCCAGATTCGCGATCGGCGGATCGGGCTGGCCCTTGTCGCCTTTGCAGAGGACACAGATGCCGATCTCGGCCCCATCCGCCTTAGCCCGGGCCAGCGTGCCGGCGGCAAGGTAGTCGGCGTCGTCCGGATGGGCGACGACGGCCAGCAGGCGTTCGTTGGTGAAGGTGAGTCGCATGGTTTTTCAGGTGTGTAATGAGGGAAAGTGGGAAAAGGGAAAAAAGGGAAGAAAAAGGGGAAATCAGTCAGCGACTTCGACTCTTCGGGTATCGAGCGGGTAGTCGGCGAAGTTGATGAGAAGGCCGACCGGTTTGCCAACGGCCTTCAGATAGGAGCGCACCTGTGCATAGTGTTTCTTAACCAGTGACTCCACAGTTTTCAATTCCACCACCAGCTCGTCTTCCACGAACAGATCCAGCCGGTGAATCCCAATCTTCTCCCCTCGATACTCGAGCGAAATCTCCTTCTCCGACTCGAACACAATATCCCGGCGTTTGAACTCCACCTCTATCGCGCGACGATACACATTCTCCAGAAACCCCGGCCCCAACCTCTTATGAACCTCGATCATGCCTCCAATCACCCGATAGATCAAACCATCCAGCCCCCCCTCTTCCCTACCTCGCTTTCCCTCATCACACATAGCCCAGCCCCCTTTTTGATGAACTCGCCAATCTCAACTGGATCTTCCGCCGCCCTTCTCTCCCTTTCTCCTTCCCCTTTTTCCCCTTTTCCCACTTTCCCTCATTACACATGATCTTTCAAAAGAGTCCCCTACCGCAACTTGATCTCCGGCGGCTCCCCCACGTAATCCGCGATCGTGATCTCCGCGTCCGCGTGCGTCCGCAGCAGCGACGCCGGACACGCCGACGTCACCGGGCCGTGCAGCACGCGACGCACCACCGCTCGCTGCCAGGGGCGGTTGCAGTAGAACCGGCACTTGCGCGACTCGAGGATCTCCTTCATCCCCACCGTGATCGCCCGATGGGGTACGATCGATATCTCGCCCCCGACGGTGACCGAGTTGATCGTTCGCGTCTCCCGGCTGAGGCTCAACACCCGGGTGGGAAGCGCGGCGAACTCTTCGGCCGGCATCGACTCGCCCGGCTCGGGTGGCTCGTTGAAGGCCATGTGGCCGTTGATCCCGATCCCGCCGAAACAGACGTCCACACCGCCGCGCCGGTCGATCAACTCCTGGATCGCTTCGGGGGCTGCCGGGTCCGGGAACACCCGATTCTCCGGGCGCGGGGCCAGCTCCGGATCGATCAGGTCGTAGAACTTTCGATTCATGAACCCGCGGAAACCCAGGGGATGATCGACGTCGACCCACTGGTCGTCGTCCGTAAGATACTCGTCCATATTGATCAACACCACGTCGCGCCAATCGCTTCCGCGCTGGTTGATCATCTCGGCCAGCACGGGGAACTGATCCACGGGCCCGACCGGCACGATCATCGTGGCGCTGCGGCCTTCCTCTCGGGCGTGTTCGACCGTTTCGAGCATCACCCGGGCGATGTCTCGTGCAATGTCATCCATATCGCCCGAGATGCGGACCGTGGCCGGGGTGCCCTGGCCGAGCGCGTCTGCCTCGACGCTCAGATACGCGGGAATCTCGACGTCCATCTTTTCTTCTCCCGGGGGATGTGCTTCGTTTCCAGGCGAGCAACCGTCTGTAACCATTCACGGGGTGTTTTGGGGCGGCGATGGCTGGGGAATAGGGGGTCTAGGCTACTAGGCTGTTAGGCTGTTAGGCTGTTAGGGAATCAAAGGAACGGTTACTCGCAAGGTTCATGTTCACACACACGCAACGCTCCTTCCTGCATCCCTAATGGCCTAACAGCCTAACAGTCTAACAGCCTATGCCCCGAAATACCCCGTGAACGCTTACAACCCTTCCTATACGCGAACGAAGACCTTCTGCCGATACAACCAAACACAAATCAACCAGAACACCAACAGCACTATCACCGCTTGAACGACCGGGGCGTAGGGGCCGTCCTGCCCCAGATTGGCTCCTGTGACCGTGAGGAGTAGCTCCTTCAATGGGGTCGTGATAAGGTCCGGCCCGAAGTGGATGGAGAGCATCTTGGTGACCCAGCCCTTCATCGATTGGGCCATCACGTAGACGGCGATCGAGTTCATGCCCACGACGACCAGCGGTAACGACCAGCGTTTGAGGCCGATCACGTCGATCACCAGGTAGAACGCGGCCAGCATCCAAAGGACGTAGGCGCCGCTCAACAGGGCCCACGAGGGGGTCCAGATCCGTTTGACGACCGGGCACACCGTCGCTCCGGCGGCGGCCCCCAGGACTAAACAGACGAGCCCGGCGAGCACGAGGAGGGCAAACTTGAAAATCGGCCGCCGCTCCCCGCGCAACAACTGCCCGGCCATCACGCCCAAGAGCATCGTGAATATCGAAGGGACGAAATTCAGCGTCGTGTAGCCGCCGCGGTTGAACTCGAACGGCTCCGATCTTGGGAACTGATTCAGAAGCCAGCGGTCGACGTCGGCCGCGAGATTCACGTTTTTTGTCCACGGCGCGAACCCCTCCGCCATCGCCCACTCGTCGGCGATCGGCGCCGGATCGCCAACGGCCGCCGGGTCAGCGCCGATTCCGCGGGAAGCATAGTCGAAATCGGGGCCCGGCGTCGGATAGAAGAAGAACGCCGCCCACCATCCCACCAGGATCACCACGGCGGCGGCAAGCTGCACCGGGAATCTTCTACCCAAGAGGAGATAGACGAACCCGTAGCCGAGTCCGATCTGGCAGAGCACGTTGAAAAAGACCCAGCTCGTCTGGCTGCTCCACTGCGACGACAGAAAGACGCCCAAAAGGACGAGCACGAGCGACCGGATGGCCACGTGGGTCACCGTCTGTGCACGAGAATCGCCCCTCTGCGTGCGTTTCGCGTAAGAGTAGACCATGGCCACGCCCACCATGAACATGAACGAAGGCTGGATCAGGTCCCACGCCGCGCAGCCAAACGTGCTCAGGCTGACCTCGCCCAACGATCGCGGGACGGCCGCCTGGCTGATCCACTCCGGATGACTGAAGTGGTACTCCAGACTTCGCCAGAGGTCTAGGTTCCCGTCGCCTTCCTGGATGGCCTGCCGGGCGACCTTGGCGATCCCGAATCCGGCCCCGGCCAGCACCAGCATGATGAACCCGCGATAGGCGTCCAGCGACGTCAACCGGGCCGGCTTGGCGGGGGTACTCGGCTTGTCGGCGTCTCGGGCGCCTTGCTCGGACGGTTGGCCCGGGCTTGACATGAGTGGATAGTCGCTTTGCATGGCTCTCTCGCGCTGAATAGCGGGGGTTTTCAACCTCCGGCGCCGGCAGAACCGTCCTTGGGCACTTTTTCCCAGTCTTTGAGGAACATGTCGATTGCGATGTCGGTGAGCGGGTGGTCGTAGAGCTGCTTCATGATGTCGAAGAACATCGTGCAGACGTCGGCCCCCGCCAGCGCAGCTTCCAGCGCGTGGATCGGGTGACGCACGGCCGCCACGATGATCTCAGTTGAGAAGCCGTAGTTCTGGAAGATCGTCTTCGTCTGGCGCACCACGTCCATCCCCACGTGGCTCACGGCGTCCAGCCGGCCCACGAACGGGCTCACGTACGTGGCCCCACACTTGGCCGCCAACAGCGCTTGAAGGGGCGTGAACATCACGGTCACGTTCGTCTTGATCCCCTCGGCCGAAAACTGCTTCACGGCCTTGAGACCGTCGCAAGTGATGGGCACCTTGATCACCACGTTGTCGGCGATCTTGGCCAACTCGCGGCCCTCGGCCACGATCTGATCCGTCTCCAGCCCCACCGCCTCCAGGCTCACCGGCCCGTCGACCGTGCGGCAGACTTCCTCGTACACCTCCCGGGCAGGCCGGCCCGTGGTCGATACGTGCGTCGGGTTGGTGGTGACGCCGTCGACGATCCCCCAGCTATTCGCCTCGCGGATCTGGTCGATCAGCGCCGTGTCGATGAAGAGTTTCATGACGGTCTGTCCTTCTTGTTTCTGTCTTTCTTGAGTTGCGGGGAGGCCGCGGTTTCGCCAACCACGGGATCCTCTTTCGCCTCGCCCACCCACTGCGGAACAAACGTGTCGAGACTCACTTGCCGTTCGATCGCCTCACGGGCGGCCTGGACGTGCCGGCGGGCCAGCCGTTCGGCCTCATCAGGCCGGTTCGCTTCGATCGCGCCGACGATTTGAAGATGCTCGTCGCGAACCTGCTCGATAGCCCGGTTGGCGCGGACGAACATCCCCAACACACGATAGCTCTCGGTCAGCCGGGCCAAGAGCTCGTTCCTCGAGGCCACGATCATCCGATAGTGGAACTGACGATCCAGGGCGCTCATCGCCTCCAGGTCGCCCTCGCTCCCGAGCCGATAATTGCCCTCGGCCAGCTCGGTCAGCTCGCGAAGGTCCGCCCGGCCGATCCGCTCGCAGCAGAGTCGGGCGCCCAAACCCTCGAACATCTCGCGGATTTCGTACGCCGCCAACAGCGCCGACGCGTCCAGCCCGCTGACGAACATCCCCAGGTTGTCGACCGCCTCCACCAGCCCGCAGAACTGAAGCTCGAGCAGTGATTCCCGCACCACGCTCTGGGCCACCCCAAACCGGGCCGCCAGCTCCTGCTGCACCAGCCGCTGCCCCGGGCGATACTCGCCGGAGAGGATCAGCCGCTGGATTCCGTCGCGGACGCGGTGCCGGGCCAGCGTGACGCCTGGGCCGGGCTCTAGTCCCGTTGGGTGGTGAGTTACCATGTGGGCCCTTGATCGCTTGTTATCGATAATGAGCGATAATAAGCTCCCGGCCCCCATTGTCAAGCCACCTGGCCGCGATTTTTTTCCCGTTGGGCAGACCCGCAAGAATGACTTCGCGGCAACAGCTCGTCCGACTGAGCGCAGGTGTAAGGAGAGGAGAAATGGGAAAAGGGAAACGCGCAATCACAGGGCTGAGCAAGTCCACACGCACATCACGTCCATCCTTTCCCTCACTACACAGACAGTCACCTCATTCGGCTGACCAGTTGCATCTCGGGGAGATTTCTTCGACAGCATTCTCTGCCCAATCTCCGGCCTTCCCGACAGCGCTAGGGAGAAACGGCCTATCGCGCGGTGGAAAACGTGACAAGAGGGCAATCGACGGCTACAATGCGACTTACGACAATTGGCTGCCTGCGCGTTGGCCCGCAAATCCGCCGCTTGCAGGTGATAGGTGGAAACTCTCCCTAAGCGAGTCAGAAAACCCAGGAGTTCTGACTTCACGTGGTGGTTGACGTCGGGCAAAAAGACAGGCCATCGGATGTCGAGTATCGACGCCCGGCCTCTGTGCCGGGCGAGCACGTACGGTTGCTGGGCTGATGGCATCGTACCCGCATCCCGCGTGCCTTGGGCTGATGGTGGAGAGCGAAAGTGAATCAACTCCTGGTTGATATGTTACGCGTGCGAATCCAGAGCCTCGTTGCTGCGTCGTGTGCCATCGATTCGATTGATCACAAAGGCCTCAAGGGACGAATCAGAGAGATCTTCGTTCAGGATCTCCTGATGCCTTTTCTGCCTTCCTTCGTTGGCGCAGGCACGGGCAAGATCATCGACTCCGAGAAAGGCCAGAGCGCCGAGTGCGATGTGGTGATCTATGATCGTGACGTAATGCCTGCGCTGTTGCTTGGAGAACGGGAAGCGCTTTTTCCGGTTGAGTCCGTCTTCTACTCTATCGAAGTGAAGACGACGCTGAACGTGAACGAGCTACGCGACGCGACAGTCAAGGCTAAGCGGGTCAAGGAACTCAAGAACCTCCCTCCGCGATACCCCGAAGGTCGAGGCTACGACACAGTTCTCAAGATCCATCACGATTGCCTGCGACCTGCACCTGTGCGTTGCCTATTTGCGTTTGAAACTGACTTGAAAGGCGAGTGTAAGACGGAACTCCAGCGTTACCAGGAGATCGATGATAACAGAGATGGGGAAGGCATCCCTTACATTAGCTCGCTGTGCGTTGTGGGTCGCGCACACCATTACTTCGGCAAGTACTCCGAGTCCAGCGACAGGTGGCACACCTCCAATGGTGATGGAAATAGGGGAGAGGTTCTCATGTTCCTAGGGGCGCTTCTCGATACAATCCCTGAAATGCGCTTGAGAAGGGGATGGCCCGCATGGAGCAAATACATCATTCAGTATTGAAGGGGCGGTCTTCTAACCTACTGAGGATTGAAGTTCGCGAAGCCGTAACACGTTAGCCATTTGCAGTAGTGTTTGGTGGTAGTGACGGGAGTTTTCCGGCTGTTAGGTACGTGGCGACTGCGTTGGCGACGGTTTGAATCGGATCATGACCACGTTGTTTCAGAGTTCGATAGACGCTCATCAGCACGGCTTGCGTGTCGGCCCCTCGCTGGCTGCGGTTGCAGTAGCTGTTCTTGCGAATGATCACCGCCGGACGAATGGAACGCTCGCCGTGGTTGTTGTCGAAAGGTACATCCGGCTCGTCCAGAAACGTGAACAGATGCTGTCGATGACGTCGAAATCGCTTGATCAGCCGTTTGGCCTGCGAGTCCTGCCAGGGAGTATCGATCAACTGCTGCAAACGCGCATCCAGCCGAGCCCGACGCGAGGCAAACTCCTCCGGCAAAAGGTCGCCGCGTTTGCCCAGCCGAATCGCGTCGCGAATCAAACGCCGCGTTTTCTTGGCAAAGGCCGGCCAGTGCTCGCCGGGACGTTTGTACTTCTCCACGGTAACAAAATCGCGCAGCAAATGAACCAGACACATCTGCCGCCGCGCGCACGCCACCTTGTTGTAGGCACCCCAAAAGTCGGTCACCAACGTTCCGGTGAATTCGTGAGTGAAAAACTTCAACAAAGCCGGACTGCCTCGCACCCGGTCGATCATAAAATAGGTAAGCCCGTCGGTGGCAAAACACCACAACCAGTGCGATTTTCCGTTCACCCGCCAACTGGTCTCGTCGGCGTGCAAGACGGCCGACTGCAAAGCGGCGGCCTGAATCTGCTCGTACCAGGGGTAAAGGATTCGGGTGAGCCGATGCCACTGCTGCGACAGCCCGCCGGAGCTGAGCTGGAAATGCAAGTGGTGATTGAAAACCTCCACAATTTGCGAGAGCGTATTGCCCAGGGCGTAGTGGAGCCAAGCCGACAGGACCAGCACGTGAAGACCGAACGTGGAGCCCGGCAAGGCGTCGGAGACCGTCGGCTCGACCCGTTTGCGGCACTGCGGGCACCAGTCGCGGTAAATCGTATGTTCGGTCACTACCGGCCGGACGTCGGCGGGGATGTCTTCGGTATATCGCGTGCGTGTGTCGCGGCAGCGCCGCACGCGGCCGTCGCAGTCGGGACAGCGCAGAAGCCGATGTTCTTTGCGTTGGTCGATACGTTCCGGCGGTGGGCGTCGGCTGCCTGGGTGCCCTTTCTTGCGTCCCGGACGCTTGCGGCGTCCTTTGGCCGCGGGCTTTTCGTAAGGCGGCTTCATTCCGGAAGGCGTCGACGGCGACGCACCGCCCGGCTGCCGTTCGGCCAGCATTTTGGCCTGTTCCAACAATGCAAACACGACGGCCTCGCGTCCCATCTCGAAGATCTCTTCCGCCTGTTCCGCGGTGAGCTCCGGTCCGAGAGGAATGTTCGGCGTCGTCATCACGATGGCTTCCTTGCTCACGGTGAGGGGCCATCGTCATACAACAATCACAGTTTTTCAGCAAGATCAACTGCATACGGCTAACGTGTTACGCGAAGCCGAACCTTCAATCCTTTGTTCAAGAAGCCCGGCGGAGTTGGCCGGGCTTGTTTGTTAGGGGAATGCTTGCCTGCGGGGAAATGCTGGCGACGATTAGGACGGCGTGCTGGCTCGCGTGTTGGCAATGGTTTGTGCGTTCATGTCGGAATCAAGCGTGGCACGGAGGTGTATTGGGGCGGGGCGACGATTGAGGAAACGTGATTGGAGGGTTGTGGCTCGCGAGGCGCGCAGGCTCAAGGGGCCTCGGGGGTTCGGGGTTTCTACGACGCGTTGGCGGACTGGCTCGATCATGGTTAGAATCCGACTGATGCTGGCGGACCTCGGCAGGGGGGCGTGAACGCGACGACGCGCATCGTACCACCACACTTGGCACACTCGACTCGTGGCGGCCTTGGGGCTTCCTTACTGACTGCCAATAGCAGGAAGACCAGGTCGTAGTGGATGGAAACCAGCCATCGCACCGCTTCGATCGACTGGCACGCGTTCGGACTCAAGAACCCGTAGTGCCGCACCTTCATGAAGCGCGTGGGCAAGACATGCTGCAGAAACCGACGGATGAACTCCATCGCGTCGAGCGTCGTCTTTCGCCAATGCCGTGTGCCGCTCTTGCGGTACGAGAATGTGACATGGTCATTGTCCGATGAGACGATCCGCCGGTCGCTAATCGCGACACGGAAGACGTAGGGGGCGAGGTACTCGAGCGACGCGCGACCATCACCGACCGCCTGCGAGTGGACAACCCAGTCTTGGCTCCAGATGGCCGGGTCGACGTGGTCGAGTAATCCCGCTCGATCCAGCGCATGGCGGAACTTGGCCTGATAGATCTTCGAGAGGGCCTTCACCGGGACGAAGAAGTCGGCGCGCGATGGGAGCCAGGCTTGACCGTCCTCGGAAAGTCCACCCCCCGGTACGACGTAGTGGACATGGGGGTTGTAGTCAAGCATCCTCCCCCAAGTGTGGAGTACGCCAACGAAGCCGGGCGTCTTCGTGCCGACGTACTTGGGATCGGCTGTCAACTTCCTGATTGCGCCGCTGGAAGCCTCGAACAATGCCGCGTAGCAAGCCTGCTGGTGGGCGCGCACCAAGGGCCGCAACTTCGCGGGAAGCGTGAAAGTCAACAGAAAGTAGGGACATGGGAGCAGACGCGAGATCTGGTTTTCGAGCCACGCCTTCGTTTTGTCTTGTTGGCAAGTTGGGCAGTGCCGGTTGCCACATGAGCGGCCCATCACGTGCGACGCGCCACACGACGAGCACTGGTAGCAGACGGTCCCCAACTCGCCGGTCCGGCAGGCCATCAATGTGCGTAGCACCTTGCGGTGCTCGGCGGGCATCGAACCGCCGAACCGCTCGAGGTACTCCGGCCCATAACGTCGAAGCACCTCGCCAACGGTCGGCATGGTTGCTACGAGGCCATCAAGGCGTCGATCGTTTCCTGGGCGCGTTCTTGGCCGGCGGAGGTCAGGTGCAGGTAGACCGTGGTCGTCTGCAAGGAACTGTGCCCTAGGTACTGCTGGATCAGTCGCAAGTTGACGCCCGCTTCCAGAAGATGCGTCGCGTAGCTGTGACGCAACGTGTGTACCGAGATGGTCTTGCGCATCCCGAGTTGAACCACGACGCGTCGGAGAGCCCCTTGCACGCTTGCCTTGCCCATCGGCTGAGTGGCCGTGGGTCCTTCCTTGTGGTTGCGTCCGGTTGCTGGGAAGATCCAAACCGGATTGCGATGAGTGGCCCAATAGTTACGCAGCATCGACAGAGTTCGTGGCGGCAGAGGCACGTACCGGTCCTTGGCTCCTTTGCCTCGATGGACATGGACTAGCCTTCGAGTCCCATCGATGTCCCCCACTTGCAGGTGCAGGCCTTCCTGCAACCGGAGTCCGAGCGAATAGACCGTCCAGAGGTAGGTCCTGTTATGAAGTGTGCGGACCGCACCGATCAGCCGGCGCACCTCGTCGACGGTGAGGACGTCCGGCAAGGTCTTCTGTCTTGGCACGCGAAGCCATTCCAGCGACCCCCACTCGCGAGGTATCGTGTGCGTATAGAAGTAGCGGATCCCGTAGTAAGCCATCTTCAGCGAGGCGGCACTGAACTTCTTCTCATTCCTGAGATAGAGGAAGTAGTCGCGGAGTTGCTGTTCGGTCAGTCGATCAGGGGATTGACCAAAG
The DNA here is from genome assembly GCA_028278325.1 of Candidatus Binatia bacterium. Lineage (GTDB taxonomy): Bacteria > Desulfobacterota > Binatia > UBA1149 > JAJCZL01 > JANQEO01. The sequence continues at coordinate 20 of JANQEO010000216.1, read as the reverse complement.
TGCTCGGCCAATTTCCGAAC
>JANQEO010000203.1 GCA_028278325.1 Candidatus Binatia bacterium | reverse complement strand
GGGAGTAAGGGATTGATCGCGCTAGCCATGGGGGCACTCCTCAAAGTCCGCGGTCCCGCCGGACCAAGTCAGTCGCGAGGTGTCGCTGTGGTGCTGGGTCCGGAACACCGTGACGCCGAAATGTCGCCGAAGCTGGTCGTGCGCTTCGGCATCGCCAGAGCTCAACGCGTCGTAGAGATAGCGGACGAACGTGGGCTCATGGGCTCGAATGAATCCCGCGAAGTCGTGGTTGAACTCCACCAGCGTGCGGTAGCTCATGGCAGCACAGCCCGTACCGCCGCGTCCTTGGCCTCCAGGAGCTTCCGGAGCGCGACCGTGGTCTCGGCGTTATCTGGCGCCCTATCCGCCGTCTTGACAGCCAGTTCATGGAAGTCGCGCGACACCGCCTGCAGGTGCTCGGGCAGATGCCTGAACGCAAAGAACTTCAACACACCGGCGACAGCCGGGTGGCGCGGCGCATCTGTCGTCATTGGACTGTCTCCGTGTCTTGAACGCGCCCTTCCATCCGCGCGATGATTTCCTTCATCGCCATGATGACAGCGTTGCGCTGGGCGTTGCTGATGTAGTTCACGCGCCCGTTGGCTCACCTGGCTCATCCGCGAGCCACTCGCCTGAGCCGCCCGGCCGAGCCGTGCCGAGTCGGCGTCGGTGGGGGTGGTGGCGCGCACAACGTGGCCACGCGCACAAGCTTCGAGACGTTGTGCATTGTACACCGCCTCTTGTGGCTCTTGCACAACGTTCCCCCCCTATAACCCCCCCTAGTACTTTGTGCGCTTCCAGCGCGCACAACGTACACGGGACGGGGGGTTGGCGATCTACCTTGTGCAACCTTGTGCAACCTTGTGCAGTTGAGGCTCATTTTGCCGCCCTCGCCTGCATCGAATGAGTGGCAAGTACCTTCTTCGGGTTCCTGTTGGCGTACCAGGCGAAGCCTTCTCGCATTGAAAGGGTGCCCTGAGCGATCGCGCGGTCCGTTGCCAGTTCCGCGGCCCGAACGGACATCCCATTCAGCATGCCGTACTGCTGCATGAGTTTCGGTAGATAGCTGTCGGGCGTGCGCCGGTTTGCGTTGCAGGTAAATCCACGCGCCCAAAGCTCTTCCACAGCACGGCAGATCGCTTCGACTTCCGAGTTCTCGCGGTTCCGGCGCTCCATTGCAGCCACCGGTGACTCGCCCTCAGGGGTGTCAGGGCGAACGATTCCGGAACCACGATCAACAACGAGTTGGATCTCGCGGACCTTGGCGTAGTTCGTCTTCTTCAGCGCCAGGGTGTAGCGATCGGGCTCGTTGTCGTCTTCGGCGTCGTCTTTGTCCTTCCGGACGAAGCTGAGACGCGAGCGTACGCCCGCTTCCCACGCGGTGTTGCCGCTGTATTCCTTCGACGCGCTGGGATGGCCAAGCAGTAGCACCGCCATGTTGTACTGGCGGGCCAGCCGACGTAGCCCATTGAGGAACATCGTGACGGCCTGGCGATCGTTTTCGTTCGCCGCGTACAGCTGAGCGATGTTGTCGAGGATCAGGAGCATGGGCGTTAGGAGCGCAACCGTGGCTTCGAGACGCTCGAACTCTTCGGTCCACTTCGGCTCGCCCGCTTCCCAGTGGGCGAAGAGCGCGTTGCTGACTTGGTCGAGCGAGAGCAGATGCAGGCCACCGAAGTCAGCCGGGGTCTTGATGCCGAAGTACCGGTCGAAGACAGTCTGGCGCCGGTGCAGCTCGTCCTCATCGTCTTCGGCAAACAGTCCAAGCACCGGGCCCTGCATAACGTTGAGCCCGAGGAAGTTGTTGCTGGTGGCCACGCAGGTGGCTAGCAGTTGGGCGATGAACGACTTTCCGGTTCCGCCAGAGCCATACAGGCTCGAGACAGCGCGGCGCGGAATGAACTCCTCCAGCACGAACTCGCGTGTCGGCGGTTCCGTGAGCAGACGCTCGCGCGAGATGAAGACGAGCGGCTCGATCTTTCTGTCGAGCTCGACGGGAACCTGCTGTTGAAACCCGCGCAGCGTCTCCTCGAAGCCCTCGGATAGCGGGTCCGCGGCCTTGGACTTGAGGTCGTCGACATAGGCGAGGACCTGGCGTCTGCGCCAGAGCGAGTAGATCTCGCGACCGTAGTCCTCGGCGTTCAGGATCGTCTCGGCCGAGCGCGCCATCCGGCTCAGGTATTCGGACCCGTTGAAGTCCCGCAGGTCCGGATCGTCGTCGAACGCGAGTTTCAGCAGGATCGGGTCAGCGAGTTGCCCGGCGTCGATCGCGCGCCGCATCACGGCGAACACGCGAGCATGGACGGACTCGAAGAAGTGCTCGGCGGCCAGGAAGCCCGCGACCCGGTGATAGGCCTCGTTGTTGATCAGGATTGCACCCAACAGGGCTTGCTCTGCCTCGATGTTGTGGGGCGGACTCGTCGGCCGAATGGGCGTGACGTTGGAGGCCATCAGCCGCACGGCTTCCACTCATCGAGCGTCTTCGCGCCCTTGGCGCGATTGCAGGCGATACAAGCCACCACGAGGTTGTCCTCGGTGCTTTCTCCTCCGCGGCTGTAGGCGAGAACGTGGTCTAGGTGGAACGGCCCGTCAGTCGAGCCGCAGTAGACGCACCGATCACCATCACGCTGCCGGACGGCTTCGCGCACCGCGGCCGGTATTGGTGAGCGAACTTCCGCGACCGGCTCGGCATCCAGGCCCCAGTTCCGCCGGCGAACCTCTGCGAAGCGAGAGCACGTCTTGACGACAGGGCCGCCAGCAACGAAGAGCCCCAGGTACCGCTCGAGCCGGGCGTGCAGTTGCGGCGGCTCATCCCGCGTACACCAATCGGTGTAGAAGTTCCTCGCCTCGGCGACATCATCGATCCACGACATGCGGTCAGGGATGCGCACCGCGCCATCAGGGGCTCTTACCACGAGCGGCTGATAGCTTCGATTGAAGAGCACAAGAGATCCGTCTCGGACGAAGTAAACGCCATAGGGAAGCGAAATCTGCCGATAGGTCTCGCGACTTGTCGGTTGCTCGGGCTCAGGACACTCCCCTCGCGCGCATGCCACGAGGTCGAGGGCCGGGAGGTTGCACGCCTTAGCCATCACGACGCGGCCCACTTGGCCTCAAGTCTCGAGCGGAACCGGGTGCCGGCGTAGAGGGTGGGGATGGCGTGCATCAGGCCGCACCCACAAAGGCGTACTTGGCCGCGGCCCGAGCGCGGGCTACGAGACGAAGGGGATCTCTTCTCCACCCCGGGCGTCTCTCGCTCCCGTGAGCCCGCCTCCCACCCGTGGACGGGAGCGAGAGCGCCTTTTCGGCGCGCCGATGTGTGACGGGCACGCTCATCGCTGCCACTCGCTGAAGTTGAGCCACTCGACGTAGAGGTGGCCGCAGGCCAGGCACTCGGTCGGCAGCTTGGGTTCCGTGAGGGTGCGGTACGGGCCCGGCAGGCCCTGCCACTCGTAGCCGCACGCCAAGCAGCGGTAGTGGGCGAGCTTTACCCGGGCCATCACGGTTCCACCTGCCGCTTGTGCTGCGCGGCCGCGTTATTTGCGCGCCGGCACCAGTGGCACTCGCGTTTCCGCTGCTCTGGCGTGATGGGCTCGCCGGGAAGGATCGAGCCACAGAGCAGCCGGAAGTACCGGCCGTTCCAGACCGTCTCGACGACGATGTGGTCGAGGTCGCGGTTGCGCATGTACTGGGGCGCGGCGCTCATGGCTGAGCAACCCGGGACTGAATCGCGGCGACCCACGGGTTGTCGTCCCAGCTCAAGCCGGGCCTGTGCTTGTGCAAATCGTCCCACAGCTCGGCGAACGCCTGCCGGGCCTGGTCGCAAGTCATGCTGCCAATGTAACCAACCTCAACCGCCTCCAATGCTCCTTCGGCCAACGCGTCCGCCTTGCTGATGTCCTGCAGGCGCTCGACGCGCACGTCCGTGACTTCGAGCGTGATTCGGCTAGCCCACCGCGGCATGTGGATGGATGGTCGCCAGCCGTGTTTCCAACCGGCGTTGCCGTCTGCGCGGTAGATGATGTCGTCGAGATTGTGCATCAGGTCGTTGACGGATGCCCACGTCTCGCGGACCCAGAGGCTATCGCCGGGCTGGCAGGGGAGCTTTTCTGAGCTAAGCACGACACCGTGCTTGCTCCGCACCTGCCAATCAACTTGGGCTGTCGGGTACAAACAAGCGCTCTGCCCGGGGCTAGGGGCAATCTGGGCGGGGGTGCTGGTCTCGGTCATCCGCCCCGCCCCGCCTTCTGCTCGCCGGCGAGTGCCAGCAAAGCAGCCTCGGCTCTCCCGATGTCCTTCTTGCGCTTGAACAGCGCTGCCTGGCCCGGGAAGGCATGCATGGCGCGCGTGCGGGCGTAGTCCTTCTCGCCGCCCAGAAGCCCCATGGCGCGCTTCCACGACGCTGCCGTGATGAGCGTGTAGGGGATCTCGAGCGCCGCCAGCATGGCCTGCATGCCGTGGAACGCGCCGCCGAACTTGAAGACGCTCGTGACGCCCTGCCGGGCGCCCTTCGCTTGGCCGCCGACCGGCTGCACGTGCTCGAGGTAGACGTGGTCGGGGTGCCAGCCGCGCAGCACGTCCCGGACGCCCGGCCAATCGATCTCCTGGCCCTTCGCGCGCGCGGCCCTGACGGGCATGTCGGCCACCTCCACGGTGCCACTCGGGTGGATCAGCGCGAAGGCGCCGGACAAGCCAGGGTCACAACCGAGCACGAGCCGGGTGTCGGGTGGCGCGGATTCAGCAGGGCGGACGCGCCCGTTGGTCCCTGCTGCCCCCGGTTCCGCGCCTTTACGTGCCGCCAAGGAAGTCGGCTCCACCGCGGCCCGACCCGCGGGTTCCATGTCGAACAGCGGCTGCTGGTTCATGCGGCGGCTCCCGCGGGCATCTCGCGGACGCGCAGCGCCACGGGCCACTCAGCCATGTCAGCGCCCTTCGGGTGGTCGAGATGCACCCAAGAGAAGTCCGCTCCTCCGTTGAGCGACCGGTATGGGCTCGCGCCGAGTTGTTTGACGAACACCTTCGTGCCCGCCTCCCGACACTGCGCGACAATCGCCTCGGCCCATTGGACGTCCATCGGACGGGCGTGCCGGCCTGACTCACCGCCGACGATCACCCAATCGAGGCAAGGGCGGCCGACCGCGTTCCCCGCCCACAACGCGCTCCAACCGCTGGACCCACACCTGCGGTGAATCCCGGTTGGATCAATGTTGGTGAGATCCACCGGCCCGAGCAGTGGTTCGCATGAGAGGAACCTCACCACGGCCGGCGTCTCCAGCAGCGCCGGGATCCGCTCGTCGGCGCGGGCCTGGTCCTCGCAGGACACGCCAAGCCACAGATTCGGTAACGGCGACAACGGCCTTGGCGTCGACCACTGGCACGCGTCGCCGATCCATGTTGGGCAATCCTTGTTGCCCGAATGCGCGGCCACCAGACGCTGCACGACGCGTCCGTCGGGACCACCATAGAACCGCCGGAGATACGCCCGCATCCGCTCGGGTCGCTTCGTGAGTACCTGGAAAACGTGCTGCGGGCAGAGCGCCATCACGGCGAAGACGCGGTCGAGCCAGGCGTCCGGCACGTCCTCGTGGAACAGGTCGCCGTGAGCGCAAACGAAGATCATTCGCGGCCGTCGCCACCTGAGCGGGTCGTCGAGCCACTGTTCGTTGAACCGCACCTCGCCGGTGAACTTCGCCACGCCGTCCCGGTTGCGGCGCGCCAGCCCGGCGCGGCTCGGGTGGTTCTTCAGCCGGCCCGCCGCGAGCTCGGCCGCGTAGCAATGCTCGCAACCGGGTGACACGAGGGTGCAGCCGGTGACGATGTTCCAGGTGGCTGAGCACCACTCGATGGTCGAGGTCGCCGCCATCGCCGCCGCCCTACGCGGCGCCGCCGAAGCTCACCACGCTGCCTTCCGGCGTCTCGACGCGCGCGGTCCCGGGTGCACCATCTTCCTCGGCCATCGCGGCGAGCTTCTCGCCCGCCGCCTTGGCATCGAGCCTGTCCGCAGCGTCCCTGGCGAACAGGTCGCCCTGTAGGGCGTGCTCGTAGAGGTCCAGCAGCTCTTCTTCTTCACGCAGCGATTGCGGGTCCTTCCGGCGTCGCGCCACTACCTTCCTCAGGACCTTGGTGTCGAAGCCCTCGCCCTTGGCTTCGCCGTAGACGTCCTTGATGTCGGCCGCGATCCCGGCCTTGTCTTCCTCCAGGTGCTCGATCCGCTCGATGAAGGACTTCAGGCGCGCCGCGCCGATTCCGCCAACGTCAGTCATCGTTCTTCACCCTTGCCGGTTGGTGAGCGGGCCGCCCCCAGGCACAGGGACGGGGTTTCCGAAGCCCGGCCCGCTCGCGGGGCGCCCCGGGTTCCGGCCGGGAACATCCCCCAGCCAGCTCCGGGACGCCGCGCGAAGGGGCGTCATTGGGTTCGCCTCCAGTGCGCGATGTACTCTTCGAACTCGGCCCGCTGCTCTTCGTCGGCCTTGCGCCACCACTTGCAGAGTTCGCGGTAGGCGTTGGGCGGTTTGACGATGCCGGCCTCGAGCGCGGCGGCGCGGACCGACCGGAACTCGCCAGCGATCATCCGATCTGCGATGTCGGGGCGGTCGCGCTTGATGCGGGCGGTGAGACGGCCGGAACTGTTGCCAGTCCCTAAACTTGTACCATGTACAAGTTCTTTCTTCGGCCTTCCGCCCTTCGCGTCGCCAGCTTCCCGGGTCGCTTCAGCGAGCGCTGCGACCTTCTCCGCCAGTTCGATGAGAACCTCATCACCGCGCCCGTGGGCAACGGCCCTCCGGAGCATCGCTTCCATGCCCGTGTCGAAGCCGATCATGTCGAGCATGGACTGCCAATCGTTGAACAGGAGCTGCCAGCGCTCGCGACCCGCGGAGTCCTTCTCGCGCATCCGGTCGAGCGCATGAACCAGGGAGCTCGCAGCGCCGCGCTTCGTGTGTTTGCACCACGCGGGGAGCGCCATCTCGACGACCTCGCGAAGTTCGGAGCAATTCGCGGTCTGTAGTCTCTGGTCAAACCACTCCGGGGTCATGGCAACCATGTCGGTATTTCCCCGGCCTTGATCAGATCGAAAATCTCGCGCAGCCACGCGTGCTTCTTCTCGAAGTCAGCGGCGTCCATTTGCTTGTGCCCGCGCCCAAAGGAGCGAACCCAATGGCCCGATAGCGTCTTCTTTACGTCACCAGCGTACGCGCTCGGAGGGCTGTGCATTCTGCGCGCCTTGAACATCGCATTGGCTACCGCGCCTTCGGCGGCACGCACTTGAGCCTTGGCTGCGTTGAGCCGATCCACGGCCGAGACAGCGGCCGCCTCGATCTCTAGCTCGCGCTCCTTCTCCGCGAAGATCCTCCGAACGACAGTCTCGAGGTCGTCCTGGGACGCGCTCGGGCGCTGAACACGCGCGCTCTCCACGGCGGCCGCAACTGCCGCTCCTTCATTGCCCCCCCACGGGCGGAAGACCTTCGTCCGATCGTACTTGACGTCGATCAGGCGCCAGGACGGGAACGGCGGCCACGGCTCACTGCCCCCATTGCCGCCGTTGCCTGGCTCTGGTTCATCTGGCTCTTCGATGCTGTAGTCATCTTGCATCGTTCGAAAGAGGCCGGAGCCAGGATGGTCGTCGCTGGCGATGATGTGCGCGAAGGGCAACCTGTCCGTGTATCGCAGGACACGACCAACCATTTGCGAAAGCAGCACTGTTTCGCCGATCGCGTTGAGGAACACTCCGATGCAGGCTGGCTGATGGTCAAACCCGACGCTCGCCATCGCTACCTGGACAAGAACTCTCAGTTGGCCTGCCTTGAATCGCTCGATGGTAGCGCGGTTGTCTCGGTCAGATTTACCCTGGGGATCCGTCGAAACCGCCGAGCCTGCGGCTTGGACGCCAATGTAATCAGCGACCCGCTCTCCAGCTAAGCTGTTGAAGCTCGCTGCCACCGTCTCCGCATGTTTTACTGACATCGCGAAGACGATCATGCTCGCGCGATCATCGTCGATCTGAGCTTCAAGAAGTTGCTGGTAGGCGTAGCCAAACACGCGCGAAATGTACTTCGTATGGTACCGGACATCGTGGCGGATTTCCCAATCCTTGATGTCCAGCCCTTCTCGCGCTGCCCATCCGTCGATCTCCGAGGTTTTAACACGTCGTGGAGCATCCTCACCTTGGAGCGTGATGTCGAGCGTGTACGTGTCTAGGTGGGCGACCACGCGCCTGATCGCTTTTTCATCGATCGCAACTTTGGGCGGAATTTCTAAATCCCATTCTCCAAAGTAGGTCAGACGACCGTCGGACCGGACCGGCGTCGCGCTAACGCCGAGAACGAAACGAACGCTTGGATGGTTGCAAAGCCAGTCGGCCTGCTGGGTCCATGGCGAGATCGGGGCGCCGGGCTTTTTCTGCCGCGCGTAGTACTGGATCTCGTCGAAGGCGACCATCCACTGGTCCGAGATCTCCAGTAGCGCTCGTGCGCCGCTCGCATCTCGGGACAACTTCTGAATTGTCGTTACGACGATGCGGCAATCGCCGGACCGGACCGCACGCTCCGCGCGGAGCTCGTTCTCGCCAGATATGTCCCAAACATCGGTTCGGCGCCTGGCAATCCGATTGTACAGCTCTCCGGCCTTCCGGACGAAATCGCCTCTCTGTTCGTCTGTTGGCACGACAATTAGAAGGAAGCGGCTGTCGTCGATGCGCTCGCGCGCGGCAAACGCCGCAACAATGGCGAGCGATTTGCCGTACCCCGTCACCAACTTCGCTATTACCCGACGTGCGCCTGCCTCGCCGGCCAAGCGCAGGACCGCCTCTTGCCCAACTCGGAGGTTTAGATCCGGGGGAAGCTCGATTGGGACTGGCGGGAGGTTCTTCTCGATGTATCTCCGCGCGTCTTCCTGAGATGACATTCCACGCAGAGCGCTTGCATGCGACATATCCGAGTCTCCTTTGACTCGGACCAGGGAATGATGTGATCGACGTGGAACCGCTCGGGGAGATTCCCCCCGCAGATAGCACATCTGCCGTCCTGCAGGCGGAAGAGCAACTTCCGCTGGAAGCGGCTGGCAAAACGTCGATCTTTCATCACCGCTGGCCCTCGGTTGGACCACGTCAACCCTCAGTGGGGTCGTACTCTTGAAAGGGGCCGGAGCCTTGCCGACAGCCAGACCGCGAACGCCCTGGGGTGAATAGTAAAACAGGAATGTTTTCCCCGCAAGCCCGCCCAGTCCTACTGTCGGCTGCATGTTCCTGCTTCGGAGCGCGCCCGCGTTCACCGCCGCTCCTCTCCCCCCACCCATCACCCTGCCTCCCGCGGGGCGGGAACAACGCCATCGCTGGACGTCATGTCGCGTTGCGCGTGGTGCGCCGATCGCGGCACGCTCAACAGTTGGATTGGCTTCGACGAAGAGGACCCGCCATGCAGGTGATCGGGTTGATGATCGCCCTGTACATCCTGACCCGGATGCTCGATTTGCTGAGCACGGATACAAACCTCGTGGCGAAGGCCTCGGCGTCGATCACAATCGTGGCGGCGAGTATCTGCATCGGGATGCTGCTGATCGCCGGGGATCTGGTGGACACGCCGCTGCCGTAGGGGGGCCTCGCCGGCCTGGATGAAGGGCGCGGCCATCAGGCGGCCTCGCTCGTGGCGGGAAGAGCGACGGCGTTCTTCCGTGTGGCCCATTGGCCTAGCGACCGCGTACCCTGACGCGGTTTCAACAGGGGAGACTCGAGATGGCACAACCACCCGTGATCACGATCGCCCAATTCCAGAACGCCGGCCTTGATCCCGATACCAACGGGGTCCTCTTGTCGGTTGTTGATGCCGCCGGCCGAGAAGTCTGGCTGCGCATCCCGCACACTCTTGTCGGAGCCGTCACGTCCGGCCTCCTCAAGAGTGCACAGGCCGCGGCCGAGCACGCCAGCGGCGAGGCCACTCTCGCCGAGATCGTGCAGAAGAACTTCGGCGATTTGAAGGTCAGCGAGCATTGGCTTCTCGTCGACGATGCGAGGACGCACTGTCGTCTCGACCTTCGAACTCAAGCCGGACTGTCCATTTCGGTTCACATCCCTGCGACCGATGTCCAGAAACTAGCTGATAGCTTTCAGCACACGGCAGATGTTCTGGCAGGGAAAGCCAAACCGGGTTCATAACCGCCGGCGTTCCGGCCTCGCTGACATCGAACATTGCAGATGCTCCTGGCGATGCGGTGAATTGGGTGAGCTCGCGCATCAGGCGGCCTCGCTGGGCGGGAACGGCAGCTCGCCCTCGCGCACCCGCCCCTCGGGCGAGGCCTTCGTCCACCCGATCTTCACGGGGCCGGTGGCGCCGGCTTGGATGAAGTAGACGGGCATTAGGCGGCCTCATCTCGAGGCGGGTCTGGCGTCTCAACACGCCAAAGCTCCTGCGCCTGCGGGCCGAAGAACTGGAACAGCAGGTTAACGTGTCGCCCGATCGGATCACGGTCCCCCCGCGCCCATCGGCCGATCGTCCGGTGGTTGGTGCCCAGCGCTTCCGCCATCTGGCGATACGTTGAATGCCCGCGGTCCCGCATCATCGCCAGGAACCTGCCGGCATCGAAGCCCTTGCCAGGGCGGGACGGTGACGGTATTTCCATACCCACAACGTCCCATATGCTCTCAACCTTGGCAAGAGGTTTTAGCCATGCCGATGAGTGCGGTCCGCCGAATTGCAACCGAAATGCCCCCGAAATGTCCCAGTTCGTATGGTGGTGAACTTGACCCGCGAACCGTTTCGGGTATTGAAATCATTGCCAGAAAAGGCCCTGCTCCCAGTATGGCGAAGCAAAAGGGCCTCAAGCCACCGCACCTCAAGGCGTGGATGGCGCACCGGGGTATAAGGAACCGCCAGCTGGCGGAGCACCTCGGCGTCGCGAACCACACCGTCTCGAGATGGCGAACCCCTGACGATCGGGGCTTCGAGCCTTGGAACCTGCCCAAGATCCTCGAGTTCTTGGATGTCAGCGAGTATCAGCTGTTCAACGTCGACCCGCGGGCCACACCCGACCTCAATCAGAATCCCGATGGGTTGAAAAAATCGGAGGATGACACCACCGAAGCGACCCCCTATCGTCCATCCAGTACGAGGAAGGAAGGAACGGAAGCGGAAGGCTCCGCGAAAACAACAAAAGTGGTGGACGATAGCATGGCCAAACAGCCTTACCGCGTTGTCGGGGGGAGCGAGACCCCCTCGGGGTCACACCAGCCCCCTGAGCTCGTTCAGCAGATGCTCGCAAACCAGGAACGTATGATCGATGGGCTCGGACGCCTTGAGGAGTTGCAACGGGCCACGTTGCAGGCGTTTGAGCGTTTGGACGCATCCGTCACGAGGATGGCCCTCGCATTCCACGAAGTCGCCACGGAAATGCGCAAGCGGGACGCGGCCTAGCCGTGTGACATAACCCGCACACTCGGAACTCGGGGTCGGATTCATCCGGCCTCTTTTTTTTGTCCGAAACGTCCCAAATCCCCGCTTGACAGTGCTCGCTCTTATGTGGGACATTACGGGTATCAGCTGAGCCATGACGGCGGCTCGCTGATCGTCACTCCGACGTGATGCCTCCCTCCCACTAGCCCCCGGCCAGGGTCTCGGCCCGGTCGGGGGCGATTTTCTCAGGGAGGCGCGACGAGCCCGGGGAGGGTGGTTGGTTTCGTGTCCGACGTTCGCATCGATCCTGAGTTCCGCGACCTGCTGCCAGCGCTCACAGCGCCGCAGTACGAGGCGCTGAAAGAAGAGATCCGGCACGCGGGCCGCATCTACCAGCCGATCGTTCTGTCCGAGGACGTCATCCTCGATGGGCACAACCGGTTCAAGATCTGCGGCGAACTCGGTGTCGAGCCACACTTCGTCGAGGCCCCGGACTGGGTCCGGCAGAGCCGCGAGGCGAAGCGCTACTTCATTATCACGAACCAGACGAACCGCCGGAACCTGACCGAGGAGCAGTTCAACGCGCTCATCGTTCAGGCCTACGAGCTGGTGAAGGCGTTCGACCGCTCTGCGGTCGTCCGGAAGGGTCACCAGACCATTCAGACTGAAAAGAACGAGCCTGGTATGTTGTCTGATCCAGGGGAAAATCCCCTCGAGTTTCAGCCCAAGCGCTCCAACCCAGCCCGAGCCCAGGTCGCCGCGGATTTCGGGGTCGGCGAGGACAAGGTTCGCTCGGAGGTCGCGAAGGCGGCTGCCGTCAAAGCCGTCTCGGAGGTCGAGCCCGGTGCCGCTGAGGGCTTCAAGCCGACTGTTGCTCAGGCAAACGCGATTAACCGCGCCGCCAAATCCGGCGACCCTGAGCAGGTGAAGGCCGCGTTCGCCGAGGCGAAGAAGCCGAAGGCGAAGCCTAAGCCCAAAGCGACACCGAAACTCACAGCATCAGAGGCCAGCGCCAAGGTGCCGAAGAAAACCGACAAGGAAAAGGTGGATTTTCATTTCCGCCAGGCGTTCGGTCAAATCACCTTGGCGATGAGTCATTGCCAGATGGGGTTCGGCCCAAAGCCCCCAAAGGACTTGGCTGAGTGGGTCAAGCAAGATGGGACGGCGTTGGAGCAGTACTTCCGAGAAGTTCAGCCCATGCTCTCCAAGCTCAACGAGTTTGCTGAAGCGATGGATGCCACCGAGGACGAAGAACATGTTGCACGCGCTGTCCACTGAGCCCCAGCAACGGACGACTGAGACGGTCTTGGTCGACCGGCAGCTGGCGCAGGCGCTCTTGGATACGAGAACGCCGTATCAGAAGAAGCTCTTTAGGCGGAGAAAGGCCGAAGGATTCGCGCGCGACCTGAACGGAGAACGCTGGGTCGCCACCAATGCGACCATCGGGATCGACGTGCACGGCCACTTGGTCGACGGTCAGCATCGGCTGTGGGCGATCGTGCAGACGGGCATCCCGCTCGAGCTGATCATCGTGCGGGGCCTGCCCGACGAGGCATGGGGGCACATCGACGTGATGGAGGTCCGGAACCCGGGCCTCATCCGGCGGATCGAGTGCCCGCAAGTGAACAACTCGTACGCATTCAATGGAGCGCTCCACCTTGTCTGGCTGCACGAGGCCGGGGTCCCCTTCAACACTTCTCGATCGGTTCTCAAGCCGACCAAGTCGGAACTCGATGATGTTCAGCGACGCCATCCTGGGCTGGCAACCTGTATGCAGTTCGGGGCGTCCCCAAAGACGACGGGCGTGCCCCACGCCGGCAAGGCGGTCGGTCGCTACTTGGTTGAGCTTGAAACCAAGAGCAGCACGGTCCTGGTCGAGATCTTCTTCTCGGAGGTCGTCGACGCCATAAAGGGCATTGCACACAGCGAGAAATCACCAGCGTTTCTCCTGGCTCGCAGATTTGCGCGCGCCCATAGGCAGAAGCTTACGTCAGCGGAGACGATTCATCTGATCGTCCGCGCCTGGAACGCGCGCGTTGCTGGTGACCTGCTGTCATCGCTGATCGTCAAAGACCCCACCAAGCCGCTCGTCATCAGGTGAGCGAGATTTTCTCGGAGACATAACATGCATTGCGCGGAACGCAGCAAACACGCCGAACGACTGCTGATCGGCGGCATCGTGGCGGTGGGACTGATCGCGGTCACCGCGGTCACCCTGGTGACGCAGCCGGCCAGCGCCGACCAGGCGCACGTCACGAAGGTCGACGGCACGACCGAGACCTACGCGGACGTCGCCGACGTGTTCACGCGGCTCGAGACCGGCCAGCACGTGATCCGGTTCGAGACCGGCGAGGCCGATGACATCGAGTACGTCGGCGAGGTGACGATCCGGCGCATCCCGGACGCCCGGCACGCCGCGGCGGGGGACGGCCGATGAACACCCGGAAGCTGCTCGCTACTGCCTCGCTGGGGCTTGGGCTGTTGGCCGCGCCTGCTCATGCGATCAACCCAGAAGCTGTCGGCATCTGGCGCGTGACCGTGCTCGATCTGACCACCCCGGTGATCTGGGGGTACATCTGCCAGGCGACCATCAACGCCGGGGGGCGGGTTCGCGGTGTCTGTTCCGGTGGCGCCAAGCTGACGGGCAAGATCCGCGTGAACCAATGGGGCCTGACGAACGGACGGCTCCGGCTCGATGGCGTCGGCCTCGTGAACCGCCTCGATATTGCGGTGAGCGACAATTCCCTCACCGGGATCGCGTTTCACCGAGGGCGCGCCGGCTTTCTGCAGCTCAACGGCGTGAGGGTGCGGTGATGCACGCCACCGCGGTTTCCCGCCCGCGCCCGGACGCGGTGCATGCCCAGCACAATCCGGTGCCCGTCGAGGTTCTGTCACGCCCCAGGCCGCGCTTCGAGCCGTCGGCCCGGCCGCAGGTCTGGGACGTGAGCGTTGTGGGCGAGCCGTCGGATTTCATCGGCCAGGATCTCGGCAGCACGCTTCCGGCGGTTGGCGACTTCGTCGAGGTGGCGTTCTTCCGGCGCGGCGAGTTCGACTGCGTGGCTCAAGAGACCGTTGCCTATCAGGCGATCGAGTTCGACACGCGTGGGTATCCGATCCTCCACAGCGTTGAGCTGGAATCGTTCCGTTGGTGGATCGGGGAGGCGGCCTGATGGTGCCGTCCCTCTTGACCCTTCAGAACCCGTACGCCGTCGAGTTCTTCGAAGAAGACGAGTACGGCGAAGAAAACCCGGGCTGGTACTGGCGCACCTACTTCCACGGCCTGCAGGACTGGCACGGTCCGTACGAGACCGAAGACGCGGCGCGAGACTCTATGGCGCTGGCCACGAGCGTCGGCCACGACTTCAAGCGCTACCAGAGCACCGGCTACTGCGCCGACCCGGATCTGCCGCCTCGAAGTGAGGACTACTTCGGCGAGCCGCATGATCCGCTGTGCGTCGGGTGTGAGAGGTGCTCATGATGACCGACTTCAGCCACCTTGAAGCGCAGATGCAGGCTGCGGGCTGGGAAGTTGCCGGCGAGTGGATGCGTCCCAGCGTGCTGTTCCGGCCGCGCCTGTTCCTGGACGGCAACAAGTTCTGCGCGCTCTACGGCGACGACCTGATGGCCGGCTGCGCCGGGTTCGGCGACACGCCGGGTGCGGCGATGGAGG
>JANQEO010000433.1 GCA_028278325.1 Candidatus Binatia bacterium | reverse complement strand
CTAGAGCACCGACCGGTTTGACGGACAGGTTCAGTCCGACGGCGGCCCAGTTGGTTTTAGCCAGAAATTTGCGGTAGCCCCGGCATTGATGGCCAGCTGACCTCAAGGGCGAGCTGAAACGCGCTCTGGGAGGTGCAGCATGGCAATCAAGCGTTGGAAACCGCGGCGCGATTACACCAAGCAGGAGCAGATGCTGTTGAAGCGGCTTCGCCGCACGCGAAAGCTGTTTGCTTTCCTGCGGGATCATCGTGACGAGTTGTTCGATGATACGTTCCAGGCAGAGCTGGAATCGATGTATCGAGACACGGGAGCCGGTAAGAGCCCGCTCCCTCCGGCTCTGTTGGCGATGGGGATTCTCCTGCAGGGATATCTCGGCGTGTCCGACGCGGAGGCGGTGGAGCTGACGGTCGTGGACCTGCGCTGGCAGATGGTGCTGGATCGACTCGGGTTCAAAGAACCTGCGTTTTCCCAGGGCGCACTGTTCGATTTTCGAGAGCGTCTGATTCGCACCGAGATGGACCGCCGACTGCTCGAGCGCACGGTCGATGTTGCGCGGCGCACAAGGGCGTTCGACTGGAAGAAGCTGCCCAAGGAGCTGCGCGTTGCGTTCGATTCGAGCCCACTGGAAGGCGCTGGTCGGGTCGAGGACACGATCAACCTGCTGGCGCACGCGGCCCGCAAGGTGGTGCAGTGCGCCGCGGACTTGCTGGGCTGGTCGGAGGACGAAGTGGCGCGGACGGCGGGGATGCCGGTTCTGCTGGAATCGAGCGTGAAGAAGGCTCTCGACCTCGAATGGGGCACTCCCGAGTCGAAAGCGACCGCGGTGGACACCTTGGTGGGCCAAATCGAGTCGCTGGAGGCGTGGCTGCGGGAGGTACTTCCCCAAGAGCTCACGCGGCCCCCACTGAAGGAGCACATCGACACGCTGGAGCAGATTCGCACGCAGGATCTCGAGCCCGACCCCTCGGGCGGCGGGGGGTGCATTCGCATTCGTCGGGGCGTCGCCTCTGACCGACGTGTCTCCATCGAGGACCCCGACATGCGTCACGGCCGCAAGAGCAAGACCAAGCTGTTCAACGGCTACAAGCGCCACGTCGCAACGGACCTCGATACCAATCTCATCGTGGCCTGCGCGGTCACACCGGCGAATCGTCCGGAAGAGGAGGCTGCGCCTTCCCTCAAGGCCGACATCGAGCACCACAGGCGCCGTATCGGTGAGCTGTCGTGCGACCGCGGCTACATCACCAGTGCTGTCGTCACCGAAGTGATCGCCGCGAAGGGCGAGGTAGTCTGCAAACCCTGGGTGCCGCGCAACGGAAAGTTGTTCAGCAAGCGTGATTTCAAAATCAACCTGCGAGAGATGACCATCATGTGCCCCGCAGGCGAAGTCGAGAGCATCTCCTTTGGGACAAACATCGAGTTCGACGCTGAGGCGTGCGCTGCTTGCTCGCTCCGTGGACAGTGCACTTCCGCGAGACCGGGGAATGGGCGTACGGTCGCCATCGCGGATGACGAGCGACTCCAACAGCGGCTGCGCAAGTTGATGACCACTCGACGAGGGCGCGAACGGTTGCGTGAGCGTGTCGGCGTCGAGCATAGCCTCGCGCACCTCGGTCGACGACAAGGACCACAAGCGCGATATCGCGGTACGCGCAAAAACCTCTTCGATGTCAGGCGCTCAGCTGCGCTGCAGAACCTCGAAACGATCCAGCGCCGCCTTGAAAATGCCGCGGTTTTACAGAGGACGGCGTAATGCCCCTGGAATCAAACCGGTCGGTGCTCTAGCATCCTTCGCGCCGGAGGTCGGGACGCGCCGGGGCAGTGCTCAGCCGACCGGTGCGCCGGGACCTCGGCAGATAGTCTCATTGAGCGATCCGCGCT
>JANQEO010000110.1 GCA_028278325.1 Candidatus Binatia bacterium | reverse complement strand
GCCGATCTGGTCGACCGAGGTGATGTCGTCGCGGTCCTCCATCCCCAGCCACGCAGTTGGACGCTGCAGGAGCGGCGCGCGCTTCGGCGCAGGCAGCTGAAACGCTACGGCTTCTGGCACTTCCTGATGATGAAGCTGGCGCGCAACCGGTTCGGATGGACGCCGGGGTGGGACGAGTCCAGGGACGTTCAGGACTGCGAGTGTCGCTTCTTTCCCGATGTGGATTCGGGGTACGAGCGGCTGGTTGCGCCTCTCGCCACCTCGGTCCCTGACATCAATTCGGCTCAAGGCCTGGATCTCGTTCGGAGTTTCGATGCGGATGTCGCTCTCTGCTCGGGCGGTCCAGTCTACGGCCAGGAACTGATTGCGTCTGTTCCCCTGATGTTGAACTTCCACACCGGCATCTCACCCTTGTACAACGGCTCTCGGTCGATCTTCTGGACCACGGCCAACGGGCAACCTCAGCTTACCGGCGGGACGCTCATGCGCATGAGCGCCGCCGTGGATGGCGGTGATGTGCTCGCCCACTACCTGCCTGCGATCGAGCGAGACGACACACCCGGCTCCCTCTTCATGAAGTGCATGCGCGGAGGGACAATGCTCTATCATCGCGTGCTCGACGATGTGTCAACCGGAGCGAATATCATCGGTCTGCCGCAGGGTCGTCCGTTCCATCTCTACTACGAAGCTGAATGGACCGCATATCAGACCCTGGCCATTGAACGCAACCTGCGCCGCGGTCTTTGTACCAGGTGGGCGCGGCCCGAACGTGTCTACGAGTACTGGCGAATGGGAGAGACGGCCGAGGAGGCCTTCCGCCAGGCACTCCTCGAGCTGATCTTGGATGGCTAGAGACCGCCTTCACCAGTTTGCCGGACGACTTGTTAGTGCTGCCCCCGCATGGTCGTTCGCACGGTCCTTCTTCGCCCAGCGGATCGTCATCATCTTCTACCACGGGGTCTGGCCGGCGGACGATGAGCGGCTGTCTCTGTTCGGCGGTATCACCGTTTCCCGATTGGATGAGGATCTGGCGCACCTCAGCCGTCGCTTTCGATTCATACGCCTCGAAGACGCGCTAGAAGGGCGCGACGTCCTGGATGGCGAGGCTCTGGTTCTGACGTTCGACGATGGATTCGATTCGACCGATGATCGGGTTCTCGAGATCCTAGAGCGACGAAAGGCGCCGGCTACGGCGTTTGTCAACACTCGATCCGTCGACTACGACTGCCTGATGTGGCAGCACCAGCTCTCCGCAATCCACGCCGAGCGCGGAGAGGCTCGCTTCTGCAAGGAAATCAACGCGCTCCAGGAAGATATCGGAGCGCCAGGTAGGATCCAGGCGTTTGATGAGCAGATCGAAGTCACGCGACGGTGGCCGCATGCTCGCAAGGACGAGCTGGCGTACGAGCTCTGGCGACGCTGCGACATGCCTCCCATCGAGGACTTCCTGGAGGAGCGCCGGCCATACATGGACTGGGAGGGCCTGGCGCGATGGATGGAAGCTGGGCATGCGGTCGGCTGCCACACTCACTCACATCCCTTCTGTTCGGGCCTCACCGATGCTGATCTAGGACCCGAGCTGCTCATGCCCGGCCAGCGGCTCGGAGAGCGGCTCGGGATTCGAAGCGTGCCGTTTGCCTATCCCTTCGGCGATCGCCTGCCCAACGTCTTGGAGCGGCAGGTCTTCGGGGCTGACGTGTTCTCGTGCATGCTGGGAACCGCTGGCCTGTCCCGACGTGGCACACCGATGCATGAACTCGAACGCGTGGCGGC
Organism: Candidatus Binatia bacterium; assembly: GCA_028278325.1. GTDB lineage: Bacteria > Desulfobacterota > Binatia > UBA1149 > JAJCZL01 > JANQEO01. The sequence continues at coordinate 10,031 of JANQEO010000110.1, read as the reverse complement.
CGAACCGGGCCTGGATGCCGAGTTGTTCTCACGCCCCCTGGTTCGGCACCTGCGCCGCCGGTAGTCGTCGTGGGTCGGTCGCAATGGCTTGACAGCCTGCCGAAAGCTACCCGAAAGTAGCTTCTGCCGGGGAGCAGGGCGTGGAACGTCGAAGCTGAGGCCGGATAACCTGGCGACACGGAGAGGTCTCCAAGGAAAGACATGAAGGACCGCATGATCGAGATGGTCGTTGCCATGCTGGAGGAGGTGGCGGATGAACAGGAGATCGAGCTTCCCTCTGACGTGGGGCCATCCACCCCGCTCTTCGGGGACGAGGGCCTGCTCGATTCCCTGGGTCTAGTGAATCTGGTGGTGGGGCTGGAGCAGGAGATCCAGGACGAGCTGGGCAAGAGCGTGTCCCTGGCCGATGAGAAGGCGCTCTCGGCCAAGTCCAGCCCGTTCCGGGACGTCGACTCGCTCGCGAGCTATGCGCTTCAGGTCATCGAAGGTACCAACTGAGATGGACTCCCCGGTTACGCTGGTGACCGGCACGCGGACGGGGATCGGACGTCACCTCGCCGAACGGCTGCTCGCCGATGGCCACAGGGTCGTAGGATGTAGCCGCTCGCGCCCCGACTGGGACAGCCCGGGCTACCAGCACTACGAGCTGAGCGTCGTGGACGAGCCGGCCGTTGCCGCGATGTTCTCAGATATCCGGAAGAGATATCGACGGCTCGACCATCTGATCAACAACGCAGGCATAGCGTCGATGAACCATGCGCTACTCACGTCGTTGGGCTCCGCGCGTCGTGTTCTGGAGACGAATGTCCTCGGGACCTTCTTGTTCTGCCGCGAAGCGGCGAAGGTGATGAAGCGCGGGCGGTTCGGGAGGATCGTGAACCTCTCCACGGTGGCAGTTCCGTTGAAGCTGGAAGGAGAGGCGGTCTATGTCGCTTCCAAGTCCGCGGTCGAGGCGTTGACTCATGTCCTGGCCCGCGAGTTCTCTGGATTCGGCATTACCGTGAACTGCGTTGGCCCGGTTCCGATCGAAACCGATTTGATTCGCGGGGTTCCGTCGGAGAAGATCGACCAGCTAGTGGATCGTCAGGCGATCGGAAAGCTCGGTAGCTTCGAGGATGTAGCGAACGTCGTGGAGTTCTTCCTGCGCCCCCAGAGCGCCATGGTGACCGGGCAGGTCATCTACCTAGGAGGCGTGTAGTGGCGATCGGATTTCTGCGTGAGCGTTTTCTCACAGCGCGACGTGAGCCAGCGCTCGTCTGGCGAGATGAGGAGCTCACCTACGGTGCGCTGCTGGGCCATCTCGACTATTGGGTCGGCGAATTGGGGAGTCGTGGTGTTCGCCCCGGTTCAGTGGTGAGCCTCGAGGCCGACTTCTCGCCCAACGCGGTCGCCCTGATGCTCGCTCTGATCGAGGAGAAGTGCACGATCGTTCCTCTCACCTCTTCGGTTGAGGCGCAGAAGCCCGAGTTCCGGGAAGTCGCCGAGGTACAGGTATGCGTTCGGCTGAGCGAAGGGGATACGACCGATTTCGAAACCCGGAGTGTCGAGCCAGCCCATCCGATCCTGCTGGGTCTCAAGGACCGGGGACATCCCGGACTCGTGCTGTTCTCATCTGGCTCCACGGGCAAGAGCAAGGCCGCGGTACACGACTTCGTCCCTCTCTTGGAGAAGTTCCACGTTCGGAGGCCTTCTCTTCGAACGATCACCTTCCTGTTGTTCGATCACATCGGCGGAGTGAACACGATGCTACACACCCTATCCAATTCGGGCTGCATCGTGACGGTCGCGTCGCGGTCTCCAGAAGCCGTCTGTGCGGCGATCGAGCGACATCGAGTGCAGGTGCTTCCGACATCGCCGACGTTCCTGAATCTCCTGTTGCTCAGCGGTGCGCCCCGACGCCACGACCTCTCGAGTCTCGAGCTGATTACGTATGGCACCGAGCCCATGGCGGAGACGACACTACTGCGCCTCCGCGAGGCCCTTCCCTCCGTGCGACTGCAGCAGACCTATGGCCTGTCGGAACTCGGGATCATGCGGTCGAAATCACGATCATCCGACTCACTATGGGTCAAAGTGGGAGGGGAGGGATTTCAAACGCGGGTCGTGGATGGTCTCCTGGAGATTCACGCCAAGTCGGCGATGCTCGGGTACCTGAATGCTCCCGACCCTTTCACGGACGATGGGTGGTTTCGCACGGGCGACGCCGTCGAGGTCGACGGCGAGTACCTGCGCATCCTCGGTCGGGAGTCCGAGACGATCAACGTCGGTGGCGAGAAGGTCCACCCGGCCGAGGTGGAAGGCGTTCTGCAGACGCTCGAGGGCGTTGAGGATGTGGCCGTCTCGGCCGAGTCCCACCCGCTGACCGGGCAGATCGTGAAGGCACGGGTCAAGCTCGCCCGGGATGAGCCGCTCCCCGAGTTCCGTCGGCGAATGAGAGCGTGGTGCCGCGATAGGCTTGCACGCTTCAAGATCCCTCAGAAGGTAGTACTCGTTCGAGAGCCGCTTCATGGGGGGCGATTCAAGAAGATGCGCCGGGAGTCGTGAGTGGTGCTCTCGATCCTTGAAGCTCAAGGACGAAGTCAACGGTTGGTGCTCGCCATCCCGGCTTGGTAGTCGGCTCGAGTTGCCAGCCTTGCGAGCGGTAGAAGAGCTGTGTGGCGAGGTTGCTTCCATCCACGACTGCCCGGACCCGCGGCACCTTGCGGTGAGCCAGCCGCTCGATGCTCCCCGCCACCAGCGCCTCTGACAGGCGGGGGCCGTCCGGCGCCGGGAGGCGAGTGGTCCTGAACTGCGGAAGCACACCCAGGCTCAAGATCTCACCCTCGGGAGTTCCTCCGCGGTTCTCGCGCCCCGACATGATTCGTCGAGCATCCAGTAGCGCGCGTAGACGTGCAGGACTGGCCCCGATCGAGAGGCAGACCACGCGCGCGATGCGCCAACGCCATCGCCTGAGGGCCGAGTCCATGAAGCCGTCCGCGTCGTCGGTTTCGACCACGAATCCTGCCGGATCGTCGCCGAGAAATGCAACCGCCCCGGTCACCAGCCCGGCAGCGGGAAGCAGCAGGTAATAGACCTCTTCCATGAAGCGACGCCCCAGCAGGGCCACGGGGCTATCTGGAAGGAGTTGCGCATGCAGCTGAGAGACGAGAGCGGGGTCGGGCGGCGTCCTCGGTCCGAACGGCTCGATACGTGCACTCACGTCTGTCGGCTCCTGAGAAGACGCGCGGGGCTCCCGGCGACGACCGACCACGGATCGACTGCCTGGCTCACGACCGAACCTGCACCGACGATCGAGCCGCACTCCACACTCGCCATGACGACGGCGTTGGCGCCGATCCAACAGTCGTCGGCGATCCGGATTCGACGAACCCGTCCACCTTGGAGTGCCATCGGAACGTCGGTCCGCTCGAAGTGGTGATACTGCGAACCCGACAGGAAACGGCATCCGTCGGCAGTCAGAACGTGGGACCCGAAATCGCAGTGGTGTACGACGTTGTACATGCCGATCAAGACATCGTGTCCGATCTCGACGTCGCGGTACACGAAGATCGTCCCGAAGCCGATGTTCACGTTGTCGCCGCAGCTCCGGAGGGTGAGCCTGTAGAACTCTTGTCTCAGGATCGTTCCAACTCCGAAAGGAGCCAGGGCGAGCAGCTCCGATAGGGCTCGAAAGGCGAAATCGGACGTGCGCGCAAGCAAAGCCATTGGGCCGACGATGAGCCAGCTCAGGATACCGAGTGCGCGGACAGATAGTCGCATCGCTCGAGACATGGTGAACTGGTGATACTCGATCTCCTGGTAGTCAGTGCCGATCCGTTCGTGTCTCCGCATAGGGGGCCTTCACAACGCCTCGAGGTCGAGCGCGGTGTACAGTCGGGTCCACGTTCCGAGTATGCGCGGACTGACGATGCGACGCCGCACCTGGAAGCGACGTTCGAGCAAGGGAACGACCTGTGTTCTTCGATCTGCGAAGCTGTCTTCGGCTCTGTTTCCGGTGAGTAGTCGAAGCCCGAGGTCGAGCAGCCGCGACTGCCCGGGAGTTACCACCACGAGGCTGCCTCCTGGAACCAACACGCGCTTGAGTTCCTGGCACGCCGCCTCCGGCTCGGGAATGAACTCGAAGGCGCTCACGATTGCGATTGCGTCGAAGAAGTCGGCCTCGAAGGGCAGCTGTTGTGCACACGCGGTCTGGAGACGCGCGCGTACTCCGACGTCCATCAGGCGCCTGGCAACCTCGCTGGCATGCTCGTGGACGTCTACACCGTGAAGTTCGTCGGTATAGCGGTTCAGGGTGGGCATGAAGATCCCACTCCCGTACCCGACCTCGAGGAGTCGATGGAAGTGCCGTCCCTCTAGCAGGCGCATGACTAGACGGAATCGCAGGCGTTGGATCTGGCCGAGAATCGGCCGGTAGTTCCAATCGGCTTCGTCCACGCCGCTCGTCTTCAAGAGCGCGTGTCGCGGAAGCAGTTCGAGCCCAGGGCCGCCAACTCCGGTCAAGAACATCGGCTGTCAGTTACCCCACCGATTTCGAGGCGCGACCCGACGCGCACCCCGACCGATTCGCTGTGTGGCATGGTCCGACACTAGTGTGGCCGTTCCGAACTTGCCAGACGGACATCTCCGGAAGCGCGTGGTCTGTGTCCTCGCCGCTCCCACAAGGAGTACGGATGCACCCGTGTTGTCCTCTGAAATCCGAACTCCCGGAGGGGACGTACTACGGAGTCGTCCTCTCGGTCGAGCACGACGTATGCGGTCCGCGATTCGTTGAGGAGCTCCTGCACGCGCGCTGGATCGACGGTACCACTCAGAAAGCCGCGCGCGAGCAGTTCGCGGCGATCCGCCTCGGCTCGGCGTCCGGCGTACAGGAGTGGGATCCTGGTCTGGTAGATGCGCGTGAACACGAACACGAATGACGCGTCGAAGCCGGCCAGATGGGAGGCACTCCTTTCGGAGCACAACACCCGATGGTCCGGCCCGTGTGGCTTCGCCCGGAGGGACTTGGCGACGTGTAGGAGGCCATCAGGCATCTTGTACGGATTCGTGGCGATGTAGGGCTGGGGTGAGTGCGAGCCGAAGTAGACGTTCGCGGGGCTCCAGACGTAGTTGGCCCCCACGAGCGGCATGACCGCAACGAAGGCCACCAGGGCGAGCGCCCGGTGTGATCTTCGGCTCCCGAAGCCTGCGGAAACGAGCGCTACCGCGACTCCCACGCATCCGAGCAGGAGCCCGAACGGAACGAGGTGGAAGAACCTGACGTATCCCGAGGCTGGTACCAGGTGGCTGGTGACGAAAGGGAAAAGGAACGGATTGGCAACGCCAAGGAAGAAGAGGTAGGAGAACGCGATGGGATAGATCCGCTGGCTTCGTCTGCCAAGGAACACGAAGGCGAGTGGCGTGGCCACGAGCGCGAAGATCTCGAGTGCCCCACCGTCGTTGCTCAGGTTGAGATGCGAGAAGAGGAACGCGTCTCGCCACCGCACATTTCGGACTACCCCGACATCTTCTCCGCGCGCGGGATCTAGAAGAAGGTTCTCGGGCAGGGCCGACGCCGCGTACACGCCGAGCGCGAGTTGCGGCAAGACGGCGACTCCGGCGACCACCGCGCGCCGCAAGATGACCCGGCGGGGGTAGGCGACCCAACATGCCGCAAGCAGGGTTCCCATCAGCATGGGAACGAGGGGTATCGACGACGGGCCCCAGCCCAGCGCCGCCAGCGAGGCCAGGATCACGAAGCACCACGAACTCAATCGTGCGTGGCGCATGTACTCGATGGTCAGCAGTACGAGGGAGGGGACGGCGATGTGCATTTGCCAGGTCTTTCCCTGAGCCGCTCGCGTCAGGAGGAAGTTGTTCGCCGTATGGTGGCTGCTCATCCCCCAGACCATGTACGCCAGCAGAACGACCATCGCGATCGGAACGACTGCGGACGGCAGGACGCGGCGAAGCACCGCGGCGTACAGCACTGCTGCCAGCAGTACGAGTACCGGAGCGAGCACTGAGCGGAAGGCAATGATCGGATGAAGGCCGCTCGCCTCGGTCAGCGCTGCCCCCCAGAGCTCCCATGCCTGCCAGGCGTAGATCGGATTGGGTGGAAGGCCCTCTCCGAGATGGTTGGGTGCTTCGGTAGCCATGGCTGGTGCGTTCTGTAGCGACGAGATCTGCCAGAGATGAAGAGTGTCATCCATGTCCTCCCGGACATACACCGCTGACGATGCCATCTGGAAGATCACCAACCCAGCCATCGCCAGCGTCGCCCAACGCTGAAGTCCAGGGTCGACGGCGCGGTCGGTCTCGACAGTCCGCAGGGCGCCACTTCGGAACACGAGCAAGACTGCGCCCGCGTTGCAGCCGAGGAGAGCCATCACCAGAAGCGACGAACCCCGTCGAGAGGGGATACCCTCCGAGAAGGCCCAGGCTGCCGCGAGGCTCGTCAGTAGCAGCGCGGCGAACAGCCCGGGCCAGCGGCCCGCGAGCAGGTTCAGTGTCGGTACATCGGTGCTAGGCGCAGCTTCGCCTTCGTTCGCGAGGGGGCGACGTCTCGCGATCTCGATCGCAGCAAACGCTGCAATCCACACCGCACTTGCAGCCCACACCGCGGCTGAGAAGGAAAGGTGCAGGACGAGGAACGGTCCTGTGGTTCCCGAGAAGACCCCGAAACAGCAGACGAATCCGAGGGCGAACTGCTCCGCCCTGGAGAAGCGTCCGCTCCGATCCCAGAACTGCACGGCACGCCAGCCTGGCAGTGCGAACAGGATTGCGAGTAGGCAGAATGCAAGGGCTCGAATCAGCCAGTTGTCCACGGGCGCTGTCCGTTGAGGTGTGTTGATCTAGCGATCCGAATGGAGGTCCAAGACATGTCGCGGGTTCCTCGTCCAACGGAAGCCGTGGGTCGGCGAGTCAATGGATGCCCTTTCCGCCTCGGGATTCCCTCCGAGAAGAAGGAGGGATGTCTCGCAAGACTGGTATCAACTGCTCGGTAATCGCCTCCGCAATCCTGCTGTTCGCCGCTTCGGTTACATGCCCGTAGTGGTCGAGAAACTGATCCCCTTCGACTCCGTCGAACACGTCTTCGAGGGAGAAGAACGCGCTGCCACGAAGCGGCTCCATGCGCTCGTTGATCTTGGCAGCGCAGGCCCTCTGCATCTTCAACATCCTCGTGCCGTAGACACCTGGATCCGTCATGACGATCTTCTCCCACGGTCCGAGATCCTTGCCGGTCATCGCGAGAGTGGGCTGCCAGAAGAACAGGATCTCGAAGTCGAACTCGCTTCCAAGGGCTACGCCAGCCCTCACGAGGTTCGCGTAGTGGTCGACTAGCAGGTCGCAATCCGTTTCGGCGTCGATCTCGGGGAGCGCTGGAGCGCGCTTCGGACTCACTGCGGCTACGAGCTTCGAGCGGCCCGCAAGACGCAGGACCAAGGCCAGTGTACTCTCCTTGCCCGACGCGAATCGACGTCGAGCCTCGGCTTCAAGGTAGATCTCGCCGGGCCTGCCCCCGGCGACTATGGGGCCGATCTCGTTGACTCCGTCCAGAAACACGGCGGCGACCGGACGTGAACCGCTCCGCAGTTCCAGAAGCAGCGTTGCCAGACCCTGAGTGACGTTGTACGCAACCTGTGCCCGGCTGTAGACCCTGACGTCGTCGATCTGCGCTTCAGCCAGCTGGCGTGCCACCCAGGACGGGATGGTGGCATGGTCGCGTGCAGTGTAGCCCCACATCGTGGAGCCACCGAAGAGGAGGACGGGCCGCTTTGCTGGCCCCTCGCTTGTGTCCGCCTGGATGGTCCGGCGATACCCGGAGGGCAGAATGTGGAGTCCTTCGTACTCGCCAGGTCTGACTTCCCAGCCCTGGTAGGGTGCGTAGTCGATGTACCAGCCGAAGGCATGCCTCCGACGATTTCGTTCCCAGTCGCTGAACCACTCCGCTGCAGCGTAGGGGTGCTCTATCGACGTAGCGTCGCCGCCCTCATCCGCCGTTCGCAGCGATAGGACGATGCGAGTGGAGATCTCGAGGGCCACGAGCAGAAGAACCGCCGCTCCGATGATCAGCCAACCATCCCGGATCCCACTGAACATCGCCTCGATCAGCGCGCGAGTTCGGACGGTCATCTGCTCTCCCGTAGTGTGCCGTGCAAGCGCGTCCGGCGATGCGAAGGCCGTGAATTCTACGCGACGCGGTTTCGGGCCGGAAGTCCCTTGCCGCGCTGGGGTCGTGTCCCTCCTCGGCGGCCCGTGCTTCCTCTAGCGCTGATCCTGATCATGCCGATTCTCGCGTCTCCTGCAGCGCGAGCACAGGACTACTCGCGAGACCCGGTCTTCTTCGTCCACGGGCACAGCCTGAGTGCGTCGAGCGGGAGGACCTGGTTGCGGCATCGAAGGTGTCGCTCGCTGGAGCGAACCACGGCAAGGACGACCATTGTCCGTTCGTCCCGGACAACGGTGGCGCGCAGGACCCGTGTCCGGCGTACAGCACGGATGCGGAAGGCGTCGTTCAGCTGACACTGAACGGCCAGCCGTGCGTGTTGGACGTCGACGAGACGCGTTGCGGGCTCGGTGGCGGCTCGGCGGGAGTGGCGGTCGTCGCACCCGATGCCAGCCGGCGGATAGGCTACTTCACGGTCCGCCTTCTTGGGCCTGATCCTGCAGCGATCGGCGGATCGACCTCCAAGACCGGCGGCGTCGCGGGGGCGGGAGCTGAACGGAACGAGACTCCGAGGGCGGCCCCAGGGGGGAGCACTCGCCGGGCTCCTGCCCCGAGGTCCTGGCGCACGAGCGCGAGCGGCAACTGCTGAGAAGGGGCACCAACCAGACGCAGCGCTTGCGTTAACCCGCGGTTATATATACGTATTCTGTGGCAACAGGGTGCCTGGGGCGCTCGCGGAGCCGGGATCTCCCTTGTAGATCGGCTACCTTCGGCCGGTCCGGGGTGTGGGATCGCAAAGGGTCACAGGCAGATGAGATCCCCGCCTTTGCATGATGCACCTGCGTCCGACCGTGCGCGCCACCGCCGCGGCGCTCTTGTGGTGCTGGCATGGGTTGGGCTCTTTCTCGCGTCTCCTGTGGCAGGGGCGCAAGACTACTCGCGGCACCCGATCTTCTTCGTCCATGGGCACAGCTTGAGTTCGTCGACGTGGACGGATCTGATTGCCGCCTTGGAAGGCGCTGGTTACCCGCCGGAGTTCCTGCAGGCCATCGATCTCGATCCGAGTGACGGCGCGAATCAACCGGCAGCAGAGCAGCAGATCGCGCCGGCCATCGAGACTTTCCTGTCGGACGTGAACGCGTTCTTGACGGCCCAAGGGTATGGGGGAGCGCCGAAGGAAAAGGTCGACCTCGTCTCGCACAGCATGGGCGGCCTCAGTACCCGCTGGTATGCCGCGCAAGTCGCTCCGGAGCGAGTGAACCTGTGGATCTCCCTCGCTGGAGCGAACCACGGCACGAACGATCTTTGTCCGTTCGTCCCGGACAACGGTGGCGCGCAGGACCTGTGTCCGGCGTACAGCACGGATGCGGAGGACGTCGTTCAGCTGACGTTGAACGGCCAGCCGTTCGTGGCGGACGTCGACGAGACGCCCTACGGGATCGGTGTCGACTCGGCGGGAGTGGCGGTCGTCTCACCCAATGCCGGCCGACGGATAGGCTACTTCACGGTTCGCCTCGATCCCGACCGCTGGATCACTCCCGCAGACAGCGCCGTGGTCGATGGCGCCGGTGGTATCGCCGTCGCGGTACCTGGAGGCTGGCCGTTCACCGAAACCTCTCCGGGGAACTACCTCTTCACCGGGTCCACGAACCACGACAACATGCCCAAGGATCCGGATGTGATTGCCTTCGTCGATCTACTGCTCGGACTTGAGGTTCCGCCAGCAGCCCCGGAGTGCTCCGACCAGATCGACAACGACGGGGACGGCTTCACCGACTGCGACGCGGATCCGACGACGTCCGATCCGGGCTGCGACGACGCAAACGACACGTCGGAGTCGAGCTCATCGCTTCCCTGCGACGACGGCGCCGACAACGATGGCGAC
>JANQEO010000046.1 GCA_028278325.1 Candidatus Binatia bacterium | reverse complement strand
AGTGTTGCCCCTGAGAAGACAACGACACGTCCGGGAGCGCTCGACGATGCGATGCTGGCCACGAAATCGGCCGTGCCGTCTCCATCCAGGTCGGGGAATGGTGCTAGCGCGGCGCCGAGCCGAGCGTTCAGCGGCAAGGGCTGCAGGTCGGGTCGGTTCCCTGGGATGGAACCCAGCACCGAGTGATTCGATCCTGAGTAGACGCGAACAAGCCCGTAGCCGGGCGACGTCTGCCCGACCACAAACCCCTCGTTGAGGGCGCTCGCAACGTAGTCGGCCACGCCGTCGCCGTTCAGGTCGCCCACGAACGTACAGTCGTGCCCGAGGCGCCCGAAGGTGCCGGCTCCGATATCGAGCCCGGAGACGCTCTGTCCGTGAACGAGCCCCCCGACTAATGCAGCAGTGGCTAGAACCGCTTTCATCGTTGAGATCATCATTGCACCGTGATCCTGACCGTTGGAGACGTGGTGCCAGTCACGCCGCCCGTGAAGTCGATGCAGATCGCGTCGAGCGTGAGTGGAGGCAGGTTGTACGGCCCCCAGTTCACGTAGCTCGAGGACGCGATCACGTGGAACGGCTCGGTGCCTACTGGCCTGGTCATTTGCCAGAGCACCAAGTTGACGTTCAGGGTCGTCCAGTTGGCACCGAAGGGACCTGCGCACGTCCCCGGCCCCGTAGGGCACGCGATGGCGAAGAGGTTGTAGTACTCGTTGCCGGGAGTGAGGTTCGCGTTGTTCACGAACACCGGTGCGCCGGCCCCTCCCGGCTGCGTCGCGGAGAGTGAGATCGTGCTGCCGCAAGACCACTTCGCGATGTACGAACCAGGTGCCCCCGAGACGCCGAGAAACCCACCGCCGACATACAGGGAAGGGCCGGTCCCGTCGTCGAAGACCTCCATCGCATGCACCTGTGTGCCACCGAACGTCCCGATGTCCGACCAGATACTTCCGTTCCAGGAACGCATCAAGGAAAGCGGAAGTTGCCCGGTAAGAAACCGACCTGCAAGAAGGAGCGGTCCCGTTTCGCCGTCGAAGACCCCAAGACTGAGAACCGAGCGCCTCCCCACCCGGTCCATGTCCCAACAGACGTCCACGATGTTCCGTCCCACCGGGATACGGGCTGACCAGAGTCGTGCGCGGCGTAGAGCCTCGGTCCAGCTCCATCATCGAAGACCTGGAGGGCTCGCACAGCTCCGAACCCCAGGAGGCCGCTACCGACTGATGACCAGGTCGCACCGTCCCACCGAACAACACCGCTGGATTGAGTTCCAGCGTAGAGCGCAGAACCCAATCCGTCGTCGTACATCGCCAACGAATGAACCTCAGTCCCCGGCAGAAGTCCGGTAGCGAGAGGCACCCATGCTGCTCCACTCCAGACGGCCACGCCGCTAGCCGGGGCTCCACCGGCAACTGTGAAGCGACCAGCAGCGAACAGAGCCTCACCAAAACCGATGTCCAGGATCGACAGCTCGTGAACTGCAGGATTCCACCCCCCGCCCAAGGAGACCCCAACCGGACTCCATGAACTTCCGTCCCAACGCATGACGGGCAGGCTGAGCGAGCCCAACCAGCCACCCGCATACAAGGCTGGTCCCGTCCCATCGTCGAAGCCTTCCAAGTCCTCGACGCCGCCCATCAGGCCGCCGCCGACCGCCGACCAGGCCGTCCCATCCCAACGAGCAACCCGAGCCACGAACGCTCCGCCCGCTATGGTGAACTGCCCTCCCGCGTAAAGCGCGGTAGCTCCGCTCGCATCCGTCCACGTCCGCAGTGACAACGCCGGCTGGTTGGTCCCCCCGCCGACTCCAGACCAAGAGCATGCACCCTGGCCACAAAGCGACGCCGAAATGAGGGAGATCAGGCAGCAAGCCAGATAGATGAGTCCGGGCAGGCGATCGACGGACATGTCCGTCGATCGCCTGCAAAGAGTGGGCCTCGGGCATGCCGCGAACGCAAGTTCGGACTGTGCCGGGAACTGCCCGTTCTGACCGGGATCATCACTGTCCCGACCCCGTCACCCCCGGGTAGCAGGACGACTGCACCGCCAGGTCGGTCTCGCCGCCGTAGCCACCCTTACCCGGGGCGTCGCGGGGCTCCGGCCGAGTAGCGCCGTCTCAGAGGTCGAGGACGACGTCATTGAGGCCGTGCGCAAGAGGAGCTCCGCGATCTTCGACGCGTTTCAATTGACTCCATCAGGCTTCCTCAGCCGCCGCCGGAGTGCTCGATGGGCAAGAACTGCAGCGCAAAGCAGAAACAGACCGCCGATAGTAACAAGGACGAACCCCGATTCGTCATCCCCGAATGCGAAACCGACGTACCCCCAAAGCGCCACGCAAACGCCACCCCAGAACAATGCAAGCCAGACTATGGCAACCCATATCGGCGTCTCATCAGGTTTCCTCGCGCTCATCCTGAATCTTTCTGAGGAAAAGCCGGAGGCGCACCTACCTGAGGCTGAACGGCTCATATCCCTTCGCAACGTCGTAAGCGGCTGACCTCGACGCCGACTTCAACTCCTTGAAGGTGACTTCACACTGTCTGCGAAGGAGATGCTTCGCGAGATCAAGCTCTCCCCGCTGGTTCGTCTCGTAGTCGAATGACCGGATGACCGATCTCAGTGGAAGCCAGCGGCCTCCGATCTTGTGTCTCTTGGTGACCTTCACCTTGTAGGCCGTGTTCCACTTCTTGGTCTGAGCATTTCGTCCGCGGTTCTCATGCTCGATGGGAAAGAACTGCTCCGAGGGTCGAAACACGTACACGAATCGCATGTCTTCCCCGACCGCGGCGCTCTTAGTCTCCACTTCGGCGTCGCCGTTGGGTAGTCGCTTGCACTTCACGACCTTCACGACATCACGGGTGAGGTTGCGACTGATCGGGAATCCCACATGCCAGACGACATGCTCGAACGGGTATGTGTAGTTCTGAAACCCCAGCGGTGATCCGGCGGCGGCGTGCCTTACGTGCTTTGCCCTCCGCATGAGGTCGAAGTAGTAGTGATCGCCGCCAATCCAGACCTCGCGCGTCTTCCGATCGCCAGTATCGAAAGGTGAACGAACCGCCATCGCGAGCGTATGTGACCACGGCGCCCGGATCATCCCCGTGGTCACTTCGGCATCCGTCTCCACCAACATGTCAGGGTGTCGATAGACGAAACGGACAAGGCCCTTCTGGGTCCCCGAGCGAGGCTGATCTACGTTCGTGCTGTTGACTTGCTCAGTGAACTCGAGCAAGCCCTCGCACTGGTTCATGAACTTCTCTCGCGCCTTGCAATGGGCGAGGATCGTCTTCAAGAGCTTCTGGTCGACACCCTTCTTGTCCTGTCCCAGTGCGGACAGACTGCCGACCACAACCATCACGATTGCCCAGAGAGTCCGCATCGAAGCCTCCATCTCGGATTGGGCACACCGACGGCAAGTGTCGATCAACATCGTACATCGGCAAAGGACCGTGGACCCAAGTCAAGGGGGCCGGGCTCCTCAGTCTCCAAGCCGCACAGCGCGGCAAGTAGACTGAAGAGCGATGAGGAGGCTAACTTGTGTTCTTGTCGTTTGCGTCGCCGGGCTGGTGTCGCCGGCATGCTACGCCCAGCAACCGAACAGCCCGAGCGCCTCGTTGCTCATCA
>JANQEO010000035.1 GCA_028278325.1 Candidatus Binatia bacterium | reverse complement strand
CCGCCGAGTTCGTGGTGGTCACCTGCGGCGACTTCATGACGACGCCGGGCCCGCCCCGCACCCCCGCCGCCAACACCATCCGCATCAACGCCGAGGGGTTGGTGGAAGGCTTGTTCTGAGAGAGCGGCTTCTTTCCCGTCATCATCGCCTGCTCGGTGTGCTGAAGGGCTTTTCGGGGTTCTTTCCAGAAGGCCCGCAGCCCATTTTGTAGCGCAGCCAAGGCACTGACTAGGAAAGGCCGATGGACGCCTTCGACGACGTTGCACAGGAGTTCGCCGAACTCGACGACATGGCCCGCAATGGGATTGCGGGGACCCCGTCGGGAAAACTCATCGCAACCTACGTCCCCTTTCTGCGCTCGATGCTTGGCTGGAAGCAGGATGCCCTGGCGTCGTTCGCAGGGGTATCGCTGTCGTCGATCCAGCGAATCGAGCGAGGCGAAGCTGTGAGTGCGGCAAGCCTCAACAAGGTTGCTTCAGCGTTGATGCAGCCGGCTGGTGCGTTCACAGAGCCGCGAGTACCACTCACTTCAGAGGAGGCCACACGAAAGCTCGAGCAGGAAGCCGAGCGACTTCAACATACTGTGATAGTTCCCGTACGCCGACTAAAAACACAACCTCAGATTGCGGATATAGCGAAAGCCCATTGCTTCTTCGTGGATACATCCCGGCTCGGTAGTGCCTTCGACTGTGAGCGGGCGGTCCTAGGCGAGACCTTGGAGTCTGTCTCCTTCTTTTTGATGTCAGAGGAAAAAGGGTCGATCTTTCACGTCCCCCGACAAGAACCGGTGAAGCGTCGAGAGCTCTACACGATCGTGCTCGACCTCGTACGCCGACTTGAACACGACGCCACCGCTGTGGCTCTTGCGGGCACCTATCAAGCGCAGACGGAAGTGAAGATCTTTCCGTCTGTGGAGGTGGGACTCGTAACGTTCTTTCCAAAGAGGACAGACCCTGGAGCAGTCAAGCGCAAAGCGTTGCTTGCTCCTGCTCGCGTGGACATAGCTACTGCATGGCGGAAGCTCCCTTAGCGTCAATGGTCAAGTTCCGAACCTGCCGCGGCAGCTACGCGGGCCAACCTTTGAATTCCTTGGCCGAGCAGCGGCTTCCATCCCCGCCAATGGTGCTTGGCCACGGGCAAGTGGCAGGTCAGAGGTCCAAACTCTGGCTCACCACCGCTCACATCCCGGCGCCGATCCGAGGTCGAAGATCTCGCACCCCATCTCGTCGACCAAAAACTCGCTGCTCAAGATCCGACCGCAGTGGAGCGCCCGAGCGCGCTGAGCGCAGCCACGTTTTCTTTGTGCGGGAGCAACGGGGGTGCGCCACGAGATTCAGGCAGGGCGGTTCGCGGCCGGCCGCGGTTGCCGACCTTCAGCCTGGGGCAGGGCCGCCTGGGACCTGGGTCGGATCGCCGAGGGTGGCGAGCAGGCGCGAGCGGAACTCGCGCCGCTCGAGGACCAGGACCACGCCGGCGCTCACCGCG
>JANQEO010000003.1 GCA_028278325.1 Candidatus Binatia bacterium | reverse complement strand
CCACGATGCGCTGAAGCGCATCGACGATCTGCTCGCCCAGGTCGAGGGCTTCACCGCCCTCGCGACCCAGGCCGCGGAGGGCTGATGGCCAAGCGAGCGGCCGCGAAGAACGTCGAGACGCCCGAAGGCGCAGAAGGCGCAGAGGCCTCGTCGGAAGTGATCTCCGAAGGGCCCCCGGCGGATCGCCGGCACTCGGTGAAGATCCGCCTCGGCGGCAAGGAGTACAAGCTCCGCAGCGACGCCAGCGAGGAGTCCCTGCAGCGGGTCGCAAGCTACGTCGACCACCAGATGCAGAAGATCCGCGAACGCACCGATACCGTCGATTCCCAGGACATCGCCCTGCTGACCTCGCTCAATCTCGCCCGCGAGGTGCTGCAGCTGCGCGAACAGGTGGAAGCCGGCGGCGGTGGTTCGGGAGCGCGCCTTCGCTCGTTGATCGAGCAGATCGAGGCCGAACTCCCCGCGTCGGGCGCCTGAGCTGCGCCGCTCGCTGACCGGGCCTCCCGCGTGAGCACCGAAGCGAAGCGCGAACTGCGTAGCCGGATGCTCGAGCTCTCCCTATCGCCGGAGGCTCGCCGTGAGGCGGCCCGGCGCGCCGCGGCCAACCTGGCGAGCCTGCCTGCGTTCGAGGCGGCCCCCGTTCTCGCGCTCTATGCGGCGACAGCCGACGAACTGGACACCGAAGCGGTGTTCGAGTTGGCCCTGGCAGCGGGCAAACGCTGCGTATACCCGCGCTGTACCGACGACCGGGGGCTCGAGTTCGCCGAGGTCGAGGCCCTGGAGGCCCTGGTGGTGGGTCGCCACGGAATTCGCGAGCCGGCGCCGGCACTTCCGCGAGTCGCCCTCGGCCGAGACGACCTGGTGCTGGTTCCCGGCCTGGCCTTCGACCGAGCGGGGAGACGGCTCGGGCGTGGGGCGGGCTACTACGATCGAGCCTTTCGGCAGCCGGATCGCGACCCCTTCCTCGCTGGATTTACGTATTCGGTTCGGGTGATCGAGCGGGTCCCCACGGAACCCCACGATCGCACCCTCGATGTGGTGATCAGCGAGGTCGGGGTAGCCTCGGGGTTCGGCCGATCGGCGGGTTGACGGGATGCCGCATCCCCGGTCTTCGGGCGCGATTCGATGCGTACGAATCGACCGAAATATTGCGATTTCGCAGCGAAATAGCTCTTGACCCACTGAGGGGGGTCTCGTAATTTACGGCGCCCGCCAGGCAGGGCCGTGCCGCGGCTTTGTCATCGGCGGTGGCTGCTCGTTGTTCAGTTCGATCGTTGCAAGCAGTAGTTCCTACCCAGATCGTTCCTGTTCCAAGCAGCTCTCCCTCGCCCCCCAACCTCCGTGGTTGGTCGCGCGTGGGTGAAAAATACGGCCACAGACTTCGGCCGAAACGCAAGTCACGCAAGTCAATAAAGACGCGGATCACATCTCACGAGTTCCAGACAGACTCCGGCAGATTTCGTCCGATCTTTGAAAACTGAATAGTGTGTGGTCGAGTCGAGTGAAACGAACTTCGGGCTGTCGAGTCCGTCGTTCACAAGGACACTCGGCTTGGCGGAAAGTATTTGGGCTTACAAATACAATTCCTTGAAATACCCAACACACGATCGATGCCGACCGGATCACTCACGATGGTTCGGGTTCGGAGTTTTGTTTCTTCTTCTAACCGCTTTGAAGTTTCAGGCTCTGATTTGCGGAGTGAGTCAAGGTCGAGAGTGTGTTGATTACGAACAAGGGGTGTGAGGACTCTTAGCGATCCTCATCACCTCGCTAGGTTTAAACTGGAGAGTTTGATCCTGGCTCAGAACGAACGCTGGCGGAGTGCTTAAGACATGCAAGTCGAACGAGAAAGTCACCTTCGGGTGGCGAGTACAGTGGCGCACGGGTGAGTAACGCGTGGGTAATCTGCCCTTAGGTCTGGGATAACCCCGGGAAACTGGAGCTAATACCGGATAAGACCACGATGTCTTCGGACGATGTGGGAAAAGGTGGCCTCTCCTTGGAAGCTGTCGCCTATGGATGAGCCCGCGTACCATTAGCTTGTTGGTGAGGTAACGGCTCACCAAGGCTTCGATGGTTAGCTGGTCTGAGAGGATGATCAGCCACACTGGAACTGAGACACGGTCCAGACTCCTACGGGAGGCAGCAGTCGGGAATATTGGACAATGGGGGAAACCCTGATCCAGCAACTCCGCGTGAGGGATGAAGGCCCTCGGGTCGTAAACCTCTGTCGGGAGGGAAGAAAGCTTCGTCGTGAATATCTTCGAAGTTTGACGGTACCTCCAAAGGAAGCACCGGCTAACTCCGTGCCAGCAGCCGCGGTAATACGGAGGGTGCAAGCGTTGTTCGGAATTATTGGGCGTAAAGCG
>JANQEO010000002.1 GCA_028278325.1 Candidatus Binatia bacterium | reverse complement strand
TCCAATCGCTCTCTTCGATCATGGCGTCGGCGAGAGCCCACGCCTCTATTGCCGTCGAGGGGCGATGGCTATGCCCGCGCTGGATTAGGCCGGTCAACGCTGCTTTAGCGAAGCCGTCTCGGCGGTCACGCGCGTCGATCGCGTCCCATGCCGAATCACCAGGCAAGGCCTGCTCCTCCGAAGACCCGGTCCGATACCCAATGTAAAGCCCTGTCCCAAGGGCTACGATTGCGACTATCCACAGATCCATGTCACTTCACCCTCCGCGCCCGGTCCGCCATCTCCAGGCGCTCCGCCGGAGTCGGCGGGTAGTCGAGTTCCTCGGGGCCGTCGCCTTCGGGCTCGCGGGTGGCGTCGATGGCGCCGCTCAGGTCGCTCAGTCGGTGGATCTCGCTCCCGTAGTCGATGGGCCCGACGAGGATCCGGAAGTAGACGACGCCGCGGTGCATGTGCTCCAGGTCCTCGTCCATGATGGACTCCAGGTGTTCCAACCGCTCCCCATCCTTCCGCGCCTCGGCCAGATCCCGCTCCAGCTGGCTCATGTAGCCACAGACCGCATCGAGTGTCGTGAGCTTGCCGGCGAGACAGTCTATCTCGAAGCCCCTTTCCAGCTCCCCGACGCGCTCCTCCAGGGTGCGGATGGCGGAAAGCGCCGCCGCGTATATCGGATCGCCCGGAGAGAGGTCAGCTCCCCTGTTAGCTCTCTCGACGAGCTTCTGCTTGAGGGCGTCGTACTCGCTCACGGCCACCACACGAAGAACGCCCGGGCCAGAAGTCCCGCAGCGACGTAGGCGGCCACCACGAAGAGCATGCCGCGGAACGGGCCGAGTTCGTCGCGCCGGCGGTAGCATCCGTTCACGACGCGGCGGCGGATGGGGATCGGGCTAGGCGGGCGGGGCATCGGGGACTTCCTCGTAGTTCTCTTCGTGGAACTCGGCGCTCACGGGGTAGAATCCTCCGTGACCGTCTTCGACCAGATAGTCGCCGGGCTGCCCGACGAGCGTCCCCTCTCGACTCTCGCAGCGAAACTCATCGTCCTGCCGCCACATCCGAACCTGGGTCTTCTTCTGATACAGCGCTCCGCCCTCGGGAGCCGCGGCACCTTGCTTGAATTCCTTCATCGATCGCTCTCCTGTTGGTTGCTCTTCCCCTCGATCCGCTCGAGACACTCCTGGCAGATAGTGTGCGAGACGTGCGTCCCCTTCTCGCTCAGGCAGTCGGGCCGCGTGCCGAGGAGGCGGAGGCACCAGGCGCATTGGATGAGAAGGGCGCCGCTCACGCCACCCCCTCCCGCTCGGGCTGCGCGTCCGGGGCGAGGACGAGGGCCGTCTGTACGTCTCGATTGGCTTTGTGAGCCAGGCTCGCAGCGGAAGACGTGGTACAGAGATGCAAAAGCCCATGACAGCACGGACACTCTGGTGATAGCTGGATGATGCGCGGGTACTCCTCTTTCGGGGCTCGGTACATCTCCAAGGCATCCTCAAGGCTGCGAAGAAAGCTCTTCTTGGCAGCACAGGATTCGTACCACTCCTGCAACTCCGGATCATCCACGATTACCCGCAGCCGCGCGCCGCAGTTCGGGCAGGGGAGGGTCATGAGCCGGATCCTTGAGCGTTCCAGATAAACGCTGCGAAGTTTGCGATGTCTACCGGGTCACCTTTCCCTACGTGTTCATGAAGAGCTTGCCATACGGTCTCGTCCTCCGGATCTAGCGGCCTTTCTGAAACCGCCCAGTCCGGATCATCCCAGCCCGTGTATCCGCCTTGCGCCTTCTCGCGTAACTTTGCCTTCATCTCCTCGGCGAAAGCATCTACAAGTGCGTCCAATGAGGCGAGCTCTCCACACTTACACAAAGGAACTACAGAGCTTCGCGAAAATCTCACCCCTCCCCCTCCAGGTGCTCTCGCAGCAGACGCTCGGCGGTGTCGAGGAGGGTCGCGACAGCCTCAAGGGTGTCGAGCGAATACACCCGGCGAGCCGCCCTGAGATACTCGATCACTCGAAGCAGCGGGCGGCCGCTGGAGAGGTTAGCAACGTAGGCATACTGAGCTGCACACTCGGCGCGGAACACCTTCGTAGTCAACGGTTCCCGTGTATCTCGAGTCGCACCGACTGTCGCTGCAAGCGCCGTCAGCCTGCATCGACGCAGGCTGTGGCCCCAATCGCCCGCTTTGGGCTCTATCGGTCCGAAAACCTTCACTGTTCGCTGTAGCGGAACCAGCGCCTCCTGCGCGCGGTGGATGGCGGTGAGGGCGTCAAGGTCGGTCATCGGGTTCGCGCCTTTTCTCCGATACCTGCGAACTGCCTGAATTTAGTTCGGTTGGTACCGTACTGAGTCGCATCAAAGACTTACGGAGGTTCGCAGCCTGCGA
>JANQEO010000440.1 GCA_028278325.1 Candidatus Binatia bacterium | reverse complement strand
AGAGGCGGTTGGCGGCGTCCGGGTCTCCGAGGCGCCAGTCGTGGAGCAACTCCGTAACTCGGTCCCGCTCCCTGTCTTCGCCCGCTGCCAACAGCCCGTGCCCTCTCGGCGGCGATTATTACTCTAGGCTGCCGACAAGGGCCCTGCGAAGGCCGAGATGGGATCACTCCTCCGGCGTCGGACTCTTCTTCGCTAGCTCCTCCTGGAACTCGTCGAGCGTCTGGTTCACGACGGTCTTCATCAGGGCCTGGGTCCTCACCGGATCGCCCTGGGCCTCCTCGGCAAGCGTCTTGATCTCCTCGAGCGTCAGCCGCTTGGTGTTCTCCGCATCCGGGGAGTCCGACCCTCCGGATTTCTCTTTCGGCGTCATTCCTCGCTCTCAGGTTCGAAGAGTAGACTCCGATTGTACTGATAGGCGGCGATGAAATTGGCGACCCGGACTGCCAGGGCCTCGGTCAGCTCTTCGGCAAGCGCAGCCTTCTGGAAGACGATCAGGGCGGCGAGCGCTCGCTGGCCGAGGCCCTCGGAGCGGAAGATCGCATACGCCTCTTCGGCAAGCTCTCTAACCTCCGCCGTCTTGCCTTGCGCCGCGCAGACAGCGGCGAGGTCGAGGGAGAGGATGCCGGTTCTGAACCCGGGCGCCTCGTCGGCCAACTGCTCGCGGACGGCTCGAAGCTCCTGCTCGGCCTCTCGCGGGTGGCCCAGGGCCCGGTAGGCAATTCCGGTGATCCAGCGCAGTCGGAGCCGATGGCTCCCCGATCCCGCCATCATGCCTAGCGTCTCTGCGCGGTGGATGGCCTTCAAGGCGAGCAATCCCTCGCCGTCTCGGGCGAGGCGCTCGGCGATCGGATTCAACGCCAGCAATAGGTAGTCCTCGTCGCTCACCAGCTCTGCGCCCTCCGACAGTAGCTCGCAGGCCGTAGTAGCCGTTTCCGTCCATGAAGCTACGATGCCGCGGTTAATAAGGGCCTGCCCAAGCGCTTCCGGGTCACCCAGCAGCCTCCGCAGCTTGATCTCTTGGTCGTACAGTTCGGCAGCTTCATCGCTCCGAGCCTGACTGAAACGGAGGTTGGCCCTCAGTGACAGCAGCTTAGCCTTCAGCTCCCGGTCCCCAGTTCCTGAACTCAGGAGGCTCTCGGCCTTCCCGAAGGCTGCCTCGGCGCCACGAATGTTCGAATTGATGCGCTCGGCGTTGGCGAGATATGTCCACGCCTCGCCCTCCAAGTCAGTCTGTGACTCGGTGCCAAGATAGCCACTCTCTCGAAGCAGCCGCGCAGCCTGGAGGCCGACCTTGGCCAACTCGAGCGACCGCGGTCGATTGTCGAAACGCTCGGCGTAGCTCTCTCGAAATGCCGCGCGTGTGATGGCCATCAGCATCGGCGGCGGGCTGTTGTCGGCGAGCATCTGGAGGCGTCGGATCGGAGTCTCTGGCTGGCAATGCGTCTCGGCTCTCTCTTGGTTCCGCATTACAACAGGGCTCAATCCCAGGACGACCCTGACTGCGGCGTCGATGGCGGAGTCGTAGTCCTCAGGCGCCCCTAATTCCAGAGCGCTACAGAGGGCGTCCAGGTCTTGCTCGGAGAGGTGGCGCTTGAGCAGGCGGAAGAAGACCGAATCTCTCATGAGACCTCCGCTATGCAGACTTCCATACAGCCATACTGTCGGCGAATTGCTGACTTGAGCGTATAGGAGAAGGCGGGCGAGGTCAACCCCCGCCCGCCGAGACCTACAACGAAAGGGCTAGCCGCCGCCCGCGATACTCGCCCCCTCTTTGGACGTGAACTGAGCTCCCAGGT
>JANQEO010000380.1 GCA_028278325.1 Candidatus Binatia bacterium | reverse complement strand
GGCGGTGGAGGGGCTCGATTCGCAGGGGCTGAATCCGTATGCGTACGTGCGGAATCAGCCGACGTCGAGAATCGACCCGCTTGGTACAAGCAGCAGCTTTGGTCCCGCCTTCACGCTTGTGGTCGGCCCTCTTGGCGGGTCGGCCAACCCTGGGCCCACCGACAGGTCTGGAGTTGCCCCGCTTTCGTGGACAGCTGAGCGCTGGGGATGGACCTACCCCGTTCCCCTGGACACTTGGAGGCGTCGGTTTGAGGCGGCTTCGAATGCGTCGGGACTGACGCCGCCGAGATGGCTATGGCGTCGTGTCGGATTGTAGAACATCTCGATGTACTCGAAGACATCTGCCCTGGCGAGTCGGCGTGTTCGATAGACCTTCTTCCGGATTCGCTCCTTCTTCAAGCTGCTGAAGAACGACTCCGCAACGGCGTTGTCCCAGCAGTTTCCTCGACGACTCATGCTCGGGTCGAGCCTGTGCGACCTGCAGAAGCGGATCCAGTCGTCGCTTCCGTACTGAGATCCTTGATCCGAGTGCACGATGACGGCCTGCTTCGGCTTGCGCCGCCACACAGCCATCAAGAGCGCATCCAGAACGAGATCCCGAGCGAGCGTGGCTTGCATCGACCAGCCAATGATCTTCCGGCTGTGAAGGTCCATCACGGCGGCCAGGTAGAGCCATCCTTCCCAAGTTCGGATGTAGGTGATGTCGGTGACCCAGGCATAGTCTGGCTGATCCACCGTGAACTGACGTTGCAGGCGGTTCGGCGCAATGATCGAAGGCACCGCCAAGAGGTTCCTCGGCTTCCGATAGCCTCGGATCGCCCAGATTCGATGCTGCTTCATGATTCGGGCGACTCGCTTGCGGCTGATTCGCTCCCCTGCCTCGCGAAGGTCGAGGAAGACCCTCGGGCTTCCGTAGATCCCGCCGCTGGCTTGGTACGACTCGCGGATTAGCACGAGGAGCCGTTCATCTTCGATCGCGCGGTCGGATAGCGGCTTGTGGATCCATGCGTAGAAGCCGCTGGCGGCCACCTCGAGCATCCGACAGAGCTTCCGGACAGCATACCGATCCCGGTTCGCGTGGATGAAGGCGTACTTCACTCGGGATCCCTTGCAAAGTACGCCGCGGCTTTTTTCAAGATGTCTCGTTCTTCTTCCACGCGGCGGAGCTCGGCCCGGAGCTTCAAGATCTCCTTCTTCGCCTCGAGCAGTTCATCGGCGCGCTTCTCTTCCTTGCTCGGCCGGACGGCCTTCACCCACTTGTACAGGCTGTGGCTCGACACGCCGAGGCGTGCCGCGACTTCTTGCACCGAATGGCCGCGCTCGGTCACCTGGCGGACGGCTTCGTCCTTGAATTCGGGCGTGTATCGTTGCTGGCTCATGGGACTCCTCTGGCCGCCTCAATCCTAGCCTCCGAGGTGTCCACGGTTCCGGGGGAAGTCCATCCCAAGCGCTCAGCTGTCCACCGAAGCGGGGCAGCTCCAGTCGCACTGCGGAAGGAACACCCTCCGAGTCGCAGGATCATGGACCGCCGGCTCTGACGGTGAAAGGGCCGGAGCT
>JANQEO010000406.1 GCA_028278325.1 Candidatus Binatia bacterium | reverse complement strand
GAGGCCGGTGAAGACATGGAGGGGATACGGCGGCTGCGGCCACTGGTTCACGATGCGGTGTTTTCCACCGTCGACGGAGTCTCGCGATGAAGATCCACTTCACCGCCATCTGCGGAGTGGGGATGGCCCCGCTTGCGGTACTGCTCGAGCATGCCGGCCACGAAGTGACCGGTTCCGACAAGGCCGCCCTGCCCCCGATGAGCTTGGCCCTGGCCGATGCCGGCATCGAGGTCATCGAGGGGTTCGACGCCGCGAACCTCGATCCGCCTCCCGATCTCGTGGTCATCGGGAACTCGGTGGTGAAGGACAACCCGGAGGCGGTCGCGGCAACGCAGAGGGGTCTGGAAACGGCCTCGTTTCCGTCTACTGTCGCCCGCTTCTTCCTGGACGGTCACCGTTCTCTGGTCGTCACCGGAACGCACGGCAAGACGACGACCACCGGAATGCTGGCGCGCTGTCTTCAGCTTGCAGGCCTCGATCCCGGCTACCTGGTCGGAGGGCTGGTCAAGGACCTCGGCCGCCTGGCCGACTCGGGAAGCGGGGAGTTCTTCGTCATCGAAGGAGACGAGTACGACTCTGCCTACTTCGACAAGCGTCCCAAATTTCTTCACTACCAGCCGTCCGCCGCCATAGCGACGAGCCTGGAGTTCGACCACGCCGACATCTATCGCGATCTCGATCACGTGAAGTCCGCGTTCCGCGACTTCGCCGCCTTGCTTCCCGCCGGTTCCCCTTTCCTGTGCTGCGGCGACTACCCGGATCTCATGGCGGCCGTATCGGGTGCCGGCGACGGTAAAGTGATCACATACGGGTCCGGCGCCGACTGCGATTGGACAGCCACGGCTGTCTCTCCGAGTGAACAGGGCATCGCGGCCGACATCGTATTCAAGGGCCGGCGTGAGGACAGTTTGTCTCTGGCTCTGAGCGGAGAGATGAACCTCGCCAACGCCCTTGCCGTTTACGGGCTCTGTCGTGAACTCGGCATCGACACGGCAGCCGTCAGGGAGGCTCTCGCGTCGTTCGAGGGTGTTGCGCGACGTCAGGAGATCGTGGCAGAGGTCGCCGGCGTCACGGTCATCGACGACTTCGCTCACCATCCCACGGCGATTGCCGCGACCCTCGACGCGCTGAGGGCGCGCTTTCCGGGCCGTGCCTTGAAGGCGGTCTTCGAACCCCGCTCCAACACCAGCCGGCGCAACGTTTTCCAGAAACGGTTTCCCGAGGCTTTGGCGTCGGCTGATGCCGTGGTCATCAGCGCGGTCTATCAGAAGGAAAACGACCCGCTGTCGGCCGACGAGCTCCTCTCCACCGACAGAGTGCTCGAGGATCTTTCCGCACTCGGTGTCAGCTGTTGGAGCGCCGACGGGCCCGACGCGATTCTCGAGAGGCTGACCGGAGAGGTCGTGTCCGGCGACGTGGTCGTTTGTATGTCGAACGGGGCGTTCGGAGATCTACCGCGCCGTCTTGTCGCCGCGCTCCGCGGATAGGCCGCCCCGCGCGGCTTCGGAAAGCCTGCGGTAGTTGCGCATGTTGCGCATGACTTTCTTCACGTAGTTGCGGGTCTCCCGGTAGGAGATCTGCTCTATGAACTCGTCCTGGTCGAGCTTGCCGTTGCGTTCGCGCCAGCGGCCGGCCGCTTTCTCGCCGGCGTTGTAGCCTGCCAGCATGAGCACCGGGTCGTCCTCGAAAAGCTTGGCCAGCAGCGCCAGATAGGCGACGCCCAGGCGGATGTTGGTTTCGGGATTGAAGAGATCCTCGCAGTTCTCTACCCGCTCGGTGTTGCTCACGTTCATCCTCTTGGCGGTGCTCGGCAACAATTGCATGAGCCCGCAGGCCGAGGCCGGAGACACGGCGTGGCTGTAGAAGACCGACTCTTGGCGCATGAGTGCGTAGACCATCATGGGGTCGAGAGAGTGTTTGGCGGCCTCGCGCTTGACGACGTCGGCATAGGCATGCGGGTAGAGGAACGGGTATAGCTCGTCCTCCTCGAGCTTGCCGCCACGGTACAGTTGCAGAGCGACTCTGAGAGCATGGGTGTAGGCCCCCAGCCGTTCCAACTCCGGCAGCACGCTGCGGAGCGCCCCGGAGTCCGCCTCTTTCAGGCCGCGTCCGAGCTCGGTGAAGGCGTATTCGTCGAGACCGGCCGTGTCGAGGGCGTCAGCTCTGGCCAGCGCAAGGCGTAGGCCGTCGCTGAGCCTCGACGGTTCGCCGTCGATCAGCTTGACGGTCGGCCGTGCTGCGTCGATCCCCTTACGTGACTCGACCAAGAGGGCGTAGAACCCGTCGGGGAACTCCGACAGCAAAAGCTTGTAGACTTCGCTCGCCTTGCCGGCTTCACCCGCCCGGTCCAGCGAGCGTGCTTGCCAGTACAAAGCCTCTTCCCGCCCGGTCGGAGTGGTCGACTTGGGCTTGCCAGCGGGTTTGACGGGCGGCCCCGCTTCCTTGGCCATGCGCCCGAATACGTGAGCCGCACCCGAGTAGTTCCCGGCCAGATAGGAGGCCCACCCCGCGCGCCACTTGCTTTCCTTGGCCAGCTTGTGGTCGCTGCCCCGCGCAGCGCGACGATACGCGCTCGCCGCGGCAGTGTAGCGGCGCGCCGATTCGTGAATCCTGCCCACCGCGTAGCGGGCGCGCTGTTCCTCGCTGATCCCCGTGGCCATGGCGAGCACCCGCTCGAACTTTGCCAGCGCCTGGGTGTTGTAGTGACGGTTCCAATCGTAGTTGGCCGACTCGTACAACAGCCTGGCCTTGATGCGTGAGGCTTTGGTCTTTTCGGCTTGCTTGGCCGTCCAGGCTGCAGCCTCACCCTTGCCTTCCGTGCGCGATATCGCTCGGCCGCGCGCTAGGACGGCCCGTAGGTACTTGGAGTGACCGGGGTGTTCCTCGATCAAACGTGCGAGGATCTCGGCCTGCTCTTCGGGCTTTCCCTCGCGGCCCAACAGGCTCGCCTCTTCGTAGAGCTCATCCGGGTTCGACGGTTGCAGCTCGGGCTGTTGGATCCTTATGCGACGGGCCAGGTCTCCGGCTTCACGCGCTAGTTCCGTGCTTTCGGCCCGCCTACGGGCTCCGTCGAGAAAGGTCAGTCCCTGGCGTGCGTCCCGTTTGGCGATGCGCGTGCCCGCGGCCAGCAGGAGGCGCGCCGCGTCGGTGGCCGGCTCGCCGTCTTCGTACTTCTTGGCGAGCTCTACGACCTCGCCCGGCTCGAAGCTGCCCTCCAGAGATTCGACGAGTTTGGCTGCGGCCGTAGTGGCCAGCACCGACTCCGGATGCTCGGCCAGCAGTGTCCGCAGGTGGGCTTGGGCTCTTGTCGGATCGTCGGCCATGGATGCCAGGGCGCTGAAGTACAGGACGAAATCGTCGAGAAGGCGGTACTCGCCCAACAAGGGGTTGAGAATGCGCCGGGCCTCGCCCGGGTCGCCGTCCACCACCCGCGCCGCCTCACCGAGACGCAGGGCGTGGCGATCAACGTGGGCCGCCGGCTCGGTATTGGCTGCCGAAGCCGAGAAGCAACCGGCGGCCAGAGACACGGCCAGGACGAGGGTGCTAGCGCGATCGACCGACATTGACTTTGCCCATCTCGCTTCGACAATGCGCCGGCATGGCGACGACGCGTCTGGTTCTGGCCTCCGCCTCCCCTCGTAGACGCGAGTTGCTCTCGCGCGAGGGTTTCACGTTCACCGTGGACGCTGCAGACATCGATGAATCGGTAGGTGCCGACGAGGCCCCGCTGTTGGCAACCTGCCGCCTGGCGGCCGAGAAAGCCGTGACCGTGACTGGCAGGTGCGGCCCGGGTGATGTGGTCCTGGCCGCCGACACCTCGGTGATCTGCGACGGGAGACTCTACGGCAAACCCGTTGACTCTAAGGATGCCTGTCGACAGCTCGCGAATCTAGCCGGCCGCAATCATCATGTCGTGACCGCTTGGACCATCGCTGCACCGAGCGACGGAGTCTCGGAAAAATGGATCAGCGGCTACACGAGATCGGTCGTGCGGATGCGGGAACTCGGCCGCGCAGAGATCATGGAATACGTTGATTCCGGTGAGCCGTTGGACAAGGCTGGCTCTTACGCCGTGCAGGGGCTGGGCCGCACACTCGTGGGCGCGGTCCAGGGCTCCCTGGACAACGTCATCGGTCTTCCGGTCGCACAGGTGGTCACCCATTTGGAAGCCCTCGGAGTTGAGCCTCAATGACCGGCGGTTCGAGCGTCGCGCAGCGGCTGGACCAGGTTCGCGAGGCCATCGAAGAGGCCTGCGCTGCTTGCGGCCGTGATCCCGCCGGAGTTTTGCTCATTGCCGTGTCCAAGGGCGTGGAGAGCGCGAGGATCTCCCAGGCGATCGAGGCCGGCCAGGTCGACTTCGGTGAGAACTACCTTCAGCACGCGTTGCCCAAGATGGAAGAGGTGGACGGACTCTCGGGCCGGCCCGCCCGCTGGCACATGATCGGCCGGCTGCAGTCCAACAAGGCCGCCAAGGCCGCGAGGCGTTTCGACTACATCCACTGCCTCGACTCGGCGTCGGCATCCGCCGCAATCTCAAGGGCCATGCACGATGATGGCAAGACGGCACGCGTACTCATCCAGGTAAGGCTCGGTGGTGGAGACCAGAGGGGCGGTATCGAGCCCGCCGAACTCCAGGCGTTTGCCGATGAAGTCTGTTCATTACCGGGCTTGAGCCTCGAGGGTCTCATGGGCGTTGCGCCCCTGGGCGAGGCCGCCCGGCCCCACTTTGCCCGGCTTGCCGGCATGCTCGAATCTTTGCGTGGCCGTGGCTTGGACAATGCGCCTCTCACCGAGCTATCGATGGGTATGTCGGGTGACTTTCGCGAGGCCATCCTCGAGGGAGCAACGATGGTAAGGATAGGTACGGCGATCTTCGGCCCGCGCGCCGATCAGGGTGCGCGCTAGAATCGGCGAGTTCCATTCGCGGTCGATACGCGCGGTCGATACGGAAAAAAGGGTTTGTGCTGATGGCAACAACAATTGGCTTCATAGGCGGCGGTAACATGGCTCAGGCCTTGATCAAGGGCCTCATCGAGGCGGGCCACGCCCCCCGTAATTTAGTAGTGGGGGAGCCGTCTTCGGCCACGCGCGCGAAGCTCACACGCCGCTTCGGTGTGAGCGCGAGCGCCACTAACGACGAGGTGATCAGCGGAAGCGACACCGTCGTGCTCGCAGTCAAACCCCAGGTGATGCCGGAGGTGCTCGAAGGTCTGCGCGGATCGGCCAACTCCAGGCAACTGTTCGTCTCGATCGCTGCCGGTATCCGGCTGTCTGCGCTCGAGGCCGGTTTGGGGTCGGCCCGCCGGGTCGTGCGTGTCATGCCCAACACCCCCTGCCTGGTCGGCAAGGGCGCTTCGGTTTTGTGCGCAGGAACCAACGCCAAGAGGGGCGACATCAAGCGGGCGAAATCCCTCTTCGAAACGGTGGGCTTCGCGACCGTCGTCGATGACGAGAAACTGCTCGACGCCGTGACCGGGCTGAGCGGCAGCGGACCAGCCTATGTGTATCTGTTCGCCGAAGCCTTGATCAAAGCCGGCCGTGCAGTGGGGCTCGATCCCGATCTCGCGGAAGCGCTTACCTTCCAGACCATCGCGGGAGCGGCCCAAATGATGATCGAGTCCAAGCAATCCCCCGCCGATCTTCGAAAGGCCGTGTCATCGCCGGGCGGAACGACGCTGGCCGGGCTCGCCGCCCTCGAGGACTCCGGCTTCACCAAGACCGTGACGGCCGGCGTGCGTGCGGCGACCAAGCGGTCGCGCGAACTCGGCAAGTCTGCCCGCTGAGCGAGTTGAGCGGCGAGTGGCTGAGGCTTCGTGAAGGCGGCGTCGAAGTGCGCGTGCGCCTTACGCCGAGGGCGTCATCGTCTCGGGTCCGTGGCTTCTACGGAGACAGGCTCAAGATCGAACTGACCTCACCACCCGTTGGAGGAGAGGCCAATCGCGCCCTCGAGCGCTTCATCGCCAAAGCGGCGCGCATCGCGCCCTCGAATGTGGAGGTGGTGGTGGGGGCCCGCTCGCGATCCAAGACCGTCCTGGTCAAGACGGAGGAGCCCGAGGGAATCGCAGCCCGTCTCACCGCAGCACTACTCCGCGGCTGACGAACTCCCCGGCCGGTCACATCTCCTCGCTTTCGTAATGCTCCAGCTCGGATCCGCAGTCTTTGCAAAAGCGTGCCTGGGGAAGGTGTCCCTCGGTCAGGCAGTGGGGACAGGCGCGGGTGGTGATGGCCGAGGCCTTGGAGGTGGCGGCTTCGACTATCTCGGCTGTGACGATTCCGGTCGGGACGGCCAGGATGCTGTAGCCGATCACCATGACGAACGCAGCCAAGGTCTGTCCCATCATGGTGCGCGGGACGATATCGCCATAGCCCACCGTGGTCATGGTGATGACCGCCCAGTACACCGCGCGTGGGATGCTCGTGAATCCGTTTTCCTCGCCCTCGATCAGATACATGACCGCTCCCAGGATGGTTACCAGGATGAGCACCGTGCCGAGGAAGACGGTAATCCTCTGCCTGCTGCGGCGCAGCGCCGAGGTAAGGATGTCGGCCTCGCCGAGGAAGCGTCCGAGCTTGAAGACACGGAAGATTCGCAGCAGCCTCAGCGCGCGGATGACGAGGAGGGATTCGCTCCCCGGGAATAGTACGCTCAGGTAGGTTGGCAGTATGGCCAGCAAATCGACGATCCCGAAGAAGCTGCGGGCGTAGGTAGTGGCGCGGGGGACGCTGACCAGGCGCAGGATGTACTCGATCGTGAAGATTATGGTGAAGCCCCACTCGATGACGTCCAGCGCGGGCCTGTAGCGGACACGGTACCATGCCACGCTCTCGGCCATCACGGCCGTGATGCTGAGCACGATTGCGATTAGCAGGGCGACGTCGAACGCCTTGCCTGCGTCCGTGTCGGCCTCGAAGATGATGACCCGCAGCTTTTCGCGCCACGCGGCGCGATTCCCCCCGGCTGTGCTTTCCCCCATAGGGTCACAGTGTATGCGTGCTCGCCCAGGTGGCCAAGCCCGGCGACGACCGCGCCGGTCATCCGGCCCGCGGCGGGCTCACGTTGACAAGCTTCCGGCGGCTACTTAGCTTCGTGGAGTTGTGCCGATCTATGAGTACGACTGCCCCGAATGTGGGCACTTCGAGCACTTGCAGTCGTCTGCCTCGAAGAACCTGGCTCGTTGCCCTACCTGCCGGTCCAAGGTGACCAAGCTGGTCTCGGCCAGCAGCTTCCACCTCAAGGGAGGGGGCTGGTATGCCGACGGCTACCAAAAGCCCGGCGGCACCGGCGCCAAAGGGGAATCGAAGCCGTCGAGTTCCTCCTCGTCCTCCTCGTCGAAGTCCGACGGCAAGGGCAGCTCTACCGCCTCCAAAGGCGGCTCGAAATCGTCGTCCTCCTCGTCCGACAAGTAGCCGGCAGGGCCCGTGGGCCGGGCGGTCAGGGCAGCCTCAGAGTCACCTTGACATCGTGACGCGCCGTGTTAAGTACAGGTTAACGGTTGAGTCGTTGACCATGGGCGAGAAGAGCACGAACAAGGTACGGCCTATCAATTCGAAGGCATCCCCTTTCGGGGGTATCCGAAGCTCGAAATCGCCGAGAGGTAGCCAGCGGACACCGAAGCGCAATTCAAGGGAGGCCGGATCAATGGCAAAGCGAAAGAGCCAACCGACGTTCGACGAAGTGTTGGGCGATACGGTTGAGAGAGTCAGGAAGGATGTCGAGTCGACCGTCAAGTCAGTAAGGAAGGCTGCAGTCGAGCTTCTGCCCAAGAGCAGCCGCAAGCAGGTCGACAGCGTCATCGATCGCATCGACGAGGTCAGGGGCGACGTCAACAAGACCGTGAACAAGACGGTCAAGTCGGTCAGGAAGGATCTTCAGAAGCGGTACAAGGTCGTGAGCGGCACCATCGACAAGCGCGTCAAGAGCGTGACGAAGGATACCGAGGCTCGTCGCAAGAAAGCGGTATCTACCTTCGAGAAGGAAGCCCGCAAGCGCGCCACCGCCGTGTTGAAGTGGTTGAACCTGCCGACGCGTAACGACATCGAAGCCATCAAGCGTCGGGTTACGAACCTCGAGCGCCGCGTCGACGCGATCGCCGAGAAGCGCGAGCAGGTCGCAGCCTAGGCTCGACCCGCTCTCTAAACAGCCGCCAGGTTAGAAAGGCACCGGGCCTCAGGCCCGCGTGCCTTTTTTTGATTTGCCCCTAGCCTTGCCGCCCCAACCTCCGCCACCGGGGGTCTGAACTCTGACAACGTCGCCGGCCGACAGTGCCATCGTCGTCTTGGAAAGTAGGCGGGCCGACTTGCCGGATACGATCACCGAGTCACTGCCCGGCTTGCCGGGTTGCCCGCCACGCAGCCCGAATGGACCCGTGTGACGGCGGTCCGCCAGCAAGGTGAGCGTCGCCGGGCTCAACACCTGAAGGGCCCTGTCTACGCCGTCCCCTCCAATGTGGCCGCCGCGTCCTCCCGACCGGCGCCGCAACCCATAGTGCAGCACCTTGAAAGGATAGTAGGACTCGAGCACCTCCACCGGGGTATTGAGGGTATTGGTCATGTGGGTCTGTACCGCCGAGGCACCGTTGCCCGCCGGCCCTGCACCGGCTCCGCCTGCGACGGTCTCGTAGTAGGAGAAGAAGCGTGCTCTGTGCGGGTCGTAACCGCCAAGGGCGACGTTGGTCATGGTGCCGCAACTGGCAGCCGGGATGGTTGCGGGTAGGGCCTTGGCAAGGGCCTTCAAGATGACATCGACGATACGTTGAGACGTCTCGACGTTTCCGCCTGCCACCGCTGCCGGGAAGGTGCAGTTCACGATCGAGCCTTCGGGTGCGATGATCTCGACCGGTTCCATCATGCCCTGGTTGGCAGGGACCTCGGCTCCGGCCAGCATCGCGACCACGTAGAATACGGCCGATGTCGTCACGGCCAGGTTGGCGTTGACGGGGCCGCGAACCTGGGCCGAAGATCCGGTGAAGTCCACGACCAGCCTGGCGCGGCTGCGTTTGATCGTGACGGTGATTTCCACTGCCTCGCTCCCCAGGCCGTCGTCATCGAGGTGGTCGGTCGCTGACCAGGAGCCCGACGGTATGTCGACGATGGCCGCTCTTACGAGACGCGCCGAGTAGCTTTGCAACTCGCCCATGGCCTGGTGTAGTCGCCCGCGGCCGTGACGCTCCACCAAGTCCGAGATACGCGCGGCACCCGCCCTCAATGCGCCGACCTGGGCATCGAGATCACCAAGACGCTCATCGGCAACGCGAGTGTTGGCCAGGAAGAGTTGGAGGGTTTCGCGTACGTACCCCGATTCACGGCACAGCAGAACCGGAGGCAGGCGCAGCCCTTCCTGGTGGATGTCGGTGGACAGGGGCATGGAGCCCGGTGTGGCCCCGCCGATATCGGCGTGATGCGCACGGTCGGCGACATATGCGAAGGGACGCTTCTGCCCACGTAGATAGACGGGTGCTACCAGCGTGACGTCGGGAAGATGGGTGCCGCCGGCGTAGGGATCGTTGAGGATGACCACGTCTCCCTCACGCATGTCGACGGCTTCGAGGGCTGCCTTTACCGACAGCGGTGTGGAGCCCAGATGTACGGGAATGTGGGCCGCATGCGAGACCATGTTGCCGCGTCCGTCGAACACGGCGCAGGAGAAGTCACGCCTCTCCTTTATATTCGGCGAGAACCCCGACTGCTGGAGGACCACACCCATTTCCTCGGCCACCGCTATGAGACGATTGCTGAACAGCTCGAGTTCTACGGGACTGAATCGTCTAGCCACGTCCCCGCTCCAGTCTGAGGTTATCGAGAGCGTCGACCCACAGGCGCCAACCCGGAGGCAGGTAGGCGGTGGAGCTGTACTCGGCCACTATGGCCGGCCCCCTCAACACCGAGCCCGGTTCGAGATCGGCTCTCAGGTATACCGGGCACTCCGCCAGGCGTTGGGCGGTGAAGACTCCGGCCGAATGGTCGCGGCGGGCCCGCTTCGCCGGCGGCTTGCGCGGTGGCCGTGACATGCGCAGGCGTGAGACGCCGGAGTGGTATCCGGTTGCCGTAACGCGCAGTCCCACCGCCTCGACCGCCCTGTCCTCGTTGCAGTAGTGAAACAGCCGTTGGTGATCGGTATCGAATGCGCTGCGGAATCCGCCGTCGAGCGGAACTTCCAGGGCCATGGACTGGCCGAGGTAGCGCAACTGAACGAAAGCCTGAGTGGTGATGCTGGTGGCGGCTATGCCTTCGGCCTCGACTTGGCGGCGTGCGCGGCGAGCCAGCGGCTCGGCCAGGCGCTCGAGTTGTCTGAGTCCGGGATCCGTCAGGCGCAGGCTCTCGGCCACGTCCCTCAACACCGGTCCGGTGAGGACTCCCCTGGCCGACAGCAGTCCGGGATCTTTGGGGATCAACACCGACTTCATGTCGAGCTTTTCCGCCAGGCCGCAGGCATGCAGTCCGGCCGCCCCGCCGAAAGACACCAGAGTGCAGGTTCGCGGATCCTGCCCGCGCTCAACGGTGATCACCCGGATGGCCCTTTCCATGTTGCTCTCGATCACCTGCACCACGCCTTCGGCCGCCGCCAGAGGACCCCGCGTTTTCATCTGCCGGGCCAGCTTCGTCATTACTCGCTCGGCGCGTGCGGTGTCGAGGTTCATGGCGCCGCCGAGGAAGTTCTCCGGGATCAGCCGGCCGAGCACCAGGTTGGCGTCGGTTACCGTGGGCTGGTCGCCCTTGCCGTAACAGGCCGGCCCCGGATCGGCGCCCGCGCTGCGCGGGCCGACCTTGAGGGATCCGCCGGCATCGACATGGGCGATCGAACCACCGCCGGCTCCCACCGTGTGAATGTCGACGCAGGGACTTCTGACCGGGATGCCGCCTATCTCACTGATCGCTCTGCGCACGAGGCCGCCGTCGACCAGGGCTACATCGGTCGAGGTGCCGCCCATATCGAGGGTGACGATGCGATCGAGTCCGAGTTCACGCGCGCATTCGGCGGCCGCGCTTACACCGCCCGCCGGTCCCGACAGAACCGTGCGCACGGGCTCGCGAACGGCGGTACGGAGGCCGATGGCGCCTCCGTTAGATTGCATGACCCGCAAGCGCCCGGCTCTGGTCTTGGAGGCCAGTCTTTCAAGGTGCCTCTCCATGACCGGCGCCACATAGGCGTTGACGCAAGCCGTGGAGCTTCTCTCAAACTCGCCGGCGGCCGGTGAAAGCCGGTGGGATACGGTTACCGGTATTCCCAGCGGCCGGAGTGCGCTTTCGACGAGCCGTTCATGCCTACCGTTGACGTGGGAGTGCAAGAGGCAGACTGCCACGGACTCGACGCCGGCTCGCTCTATCCGTTCGGCGAGCTGACCCAGCTCCGTCTCTCCCGGGGTAGTCTCGACGGAGCCGTCGTGGAGCACGCGCTCGTGCAGCCCGAGCCTGAGCCGGGAAGGTACCAACGGTTCCGGTTTGACCGGCTCCAGGTCGTAGAGGCGGGGGCGGGCTTGGCGGCCGATCTCGAGCACGTCCTCGAAGCCGCTGGTGGTCACGAGGGCCGTTCGTGCTCCGCGGCGCTCGAGCATGGCGTTGGTGGCGACCGTGGTCCCGTAGGTAATCAGGTCCGGACGCTGGGTGCCGAAAAGGTGCCGGACCCCCGTTATGACTGCGCGGGCCGGGTCATCCGGCGTGCTCAGCAGCTTGTAGGTCCCCGAACGCTTTCCATAGCGGAAGACGATGTCGGTGAAGGTACCTCCGGTGTCGACGCCGATGAAGAGGTCCATTCGTCCACCGACAATCATTCCGCGGTGCTGGAGTCAACACGCACGGTGCCGGGCCGTGTCTTGCGGGCCGAGGGTGGTCTAGACAGAATGCTGCGAGATGTTGTCCCGCCTGCCGACCCCCTTTCGCCTTGCCGCCGTCTTTGGCGTGCTGGCCGCTGTGGGATTGCTGTGCTCGAGCGTTGCGCCGGCAATGGCTGCTACCTATGGCGGTCACATCGACCTCGAGGCCCTGGACGAAGAGACGGGCGCCAAGGTTCCGCACTCGAATACGATCGTGGGCGGTGAGAGGCGTACGTTGTTTCGCGCCACCGGCCGCATTCTTCTCGACATGCGTCCCGTGCAGGTGGCCACCGGCGGGCGCGCTTTCGTCTTCAGCGACATTCCCACCGAGTTGAAAGGCGTCGATTTGCAGGTCGAGATTTTGCTGAGACAGGCGTCCGAGTGGAAACGCTTTCGCAGTTTCGTCCGCGACGGCACACGAGTCGGACGCATAGCGACGACCGTGGTCGCGCCCGAGATGGAGGCCGATACGTCGGTAGCAGCCATATGGGTGCAGCCGAGGAGGCGGGTCAACACGACCGTTGATTACGCGGCGACGGTAAAGGTGCCCTCGCGCGCCCGCTTGAGGGTCGCATACGCCTTCGATCAGGTCGTGTGGGACGACCTGCATGGCGCAGACGTCTCGATCGTAGCTGCGGTCATGGAGAACGGGCAGCCCACCGGGCGCCGCATCGAGGTCCTCAGCGCCACTCTCGACCCACGAGACGCCGAGCCCGGCTGGGTGGAAGCAGACGTCGATTTGGCGAGGCTCTCCGGCCGCGAGGTGCGTTTCGAGTTTCGCAGCACCGTCAAGGACGACCGTGGTAGTGTTCCTCCGCTGATCGCGTGGTCGGTGCCGCGCATAGTGTTCCCTCAACGAGGCGCCGACAAACCTTCGTTCGTCCTCGTCTCCATCGATGGGTTGAGAGTGTCGAGCTTGAGCTGTTGCGGCAACGAGCGCGCGACCTCTCCGTCGATGGACCGCATCTTCGGCGATGCGGGCGTGGTGCTCGACAATGTGCTCGCTCAGGCCGTTGATTCCACCGCTTCGCACATGAGCTTGATGACCGGCCTCTATCCGTCGGTGCACGGTGTGAAGTCGGGGAAGAACTCCCTGGGTGAGGGCGTAGAGACACTGGCGTCGGTCCTGTCTCGGACGGGGTATGCTACCGCGGCCTTCACGGAGGGAGGACCTGTTTCTTCGGACTTCGGGTTCGCACGCGGTTTCGACGCCTACTTCGCAGACAGCAGCGGCTACATCGGGAATCCCGAGGGTACCGCCGCCGGTACTTTCGAACGTGCTGCATCCTGGCTCGAGGCCCACGCCGGCGAGCCGGTCTTCGTCTTCGTTCACACTCACCAGGTCAGAAAGCCTCACGTTCCTCCTGCGCCTTACCTAGAGATGTTCGTGGACTCGAGGTTGGAGGCCGACAGCAAGCTCGACGAAGGAGAGCTGGTTCGCTACGAGCGTGAGATTCGTTACGTCGACGACCTGCTCGGCCGCTTCGTGGCAAGCCTCGACAGCGTCAACGATCCTCGTGAGACTCTGCTCGCCCTGACCTCGGGACACGGACAGAGCTTCGGCGAGCACGGCGCGGCCGGCCCGGGCACCCAACTCTACCAAGAGTCGGTACGTGTGCCGCTGATGATGCGTGGCGCCGCGCTGCGCGCCCCCGAGCGACACAGTGAGTTGATAGGGCTGATCGACGTCGTGCCGACGGTCTTGGAGCTGCTCGGCCAGCCGGTGCCCGCCGCCGCCCAGGGCAAGTCCATCGCCGACAGCTTGAGAGCCGGCCTGCCTTATGATGTGCCTCCGCGCTTTAGCGAGGCTTATCCTCAGCCCTTCGTTACCGCCGACGGCAAGAAGAAAGCGTGGACCCCGCGCGCCTATGCCGTCGAAGAATCCGGCCACAAGGTCATCATGTACGAGCCCAGGGGAGCGACACCGCGCTTCGAGGCTTATGACCTGACGGCGGATCCCGGAGAGCAGCAGAACCTTCTCGACAACGCCGAGTCCTTGCCGTCATGGTACGCACGCCTCAAGGATCTGGTAGTCGACTATCCCACCGCCTGCGCTCGAATCGCCAAGCCCACACTCGACGCGCCCTTCGTCTTCTACGATACGCGCGTGAAGTTGCAGGCCTTGGAAGCGGCTAGCCGGCCGTAACCGAGATGCCTTCGGCCCGCACGGCGGGCACCAACACGCTTCCGTTCAGTTCGCGACGCTCATGTGACATGGCGCTGATGTTGCCGAGCAGCTCGTAGAGATTGCCGGCGATCATCGTTTCCTTGATCGGACGTGAAGAGCCGTTGGCTACCAGATGGCCGTTCTTCACGACGCCGGAAAAATCTCCCGTCACCGGATTGGTACTACCCGAGAAGCGATTGACGATCACCGCCTGGGCTGCGCCGGCGGCGAGCTCGGCTTCGGGAGTGTCACCGGCCGACATCTCCAGCCGGCTCGGCCCCACGCCGGGCAGTGTTCCCACGCCCCCCGAAGCGTTGCCGGTCAAGGAGCCGCCGGCAGCCCGGGCCTCGTAGTAGTTCCAAAGGAAAGACTCGAGCACTCCCGAGTTGACGAGAACTCGTCGCAGGGTCGGCAGGCCTTCACGGTCGAAGGCGCTCGATGCGATGCCGCCGGGAATCCTCCCGTCGTCTACGAGGGTGAAGCTGTCGGTCGCGATACAAGTGCCGAGCTTTGATGCCAGCGGGCTTTGCCCCTTGCGTACCGTGTCGGCACACAACCTGGAGACCAGGTTAGGCAGAAGAAATTCGGCGACGGCTTCCGGTGACAGGATCACCGTGCCTTTGAAGCTCTCGCCGGCACCGGCGCCGAGGCCGGCGAGACACTTTTGAGTAAAGCGGTCGGCGATTTCAGTGCATGCCGCCGTCAGGTCATCACGGTTACGCTTGGTATCGCTGTCATAGTCGAAGCTGGCGACTTCCTCTCCGTCGACCGCCATGCCGAACACGTAGACTTGTGCCGATCCGTCCTTCTCGGACGCCTCGATGCCGGTGGACGTTACGATGGCACTGGTGGTGATCGACGCGGACACTGCGCCTGAGTCGATCTGTACACGTTCGTCGCTAGAGCGGATCCGCTCGGCGAGTTGCGAAGCCAACTCCGTCGTATCGGTAACGGTAATGCCGGCGATGCTGTCGTCGAACAGACCGTCGACCGGTTCCAGAGGTCGTGGTTCGGGGAAGCCGTTGTTATCGTCGGCGGGTTTGGCCTTGGCCTGGGCCACTGCTTCCGCGGCGGCTTCCTGCAAGTAGGCCGGATCGAGATCGTTGCCGGTCACGAACCCCAACGAGCCTCCTGTCAGGACCCTGAGACCGAAGCTGGCTTCTTCTTGGCTTTCGACGGTGTGGATGTCGTTGGCCTCGAGGCGTGTTTCGACGGCGCTGGTCCAGGCGGTGGCCACTTCCGCTTCGTCTGCACCGGCACGCCGGGCCGCCGAAACCAGTTCGCGGCCGAGTTCGAGCAGTCGCGCCTCGTCCATTACTGTTGGCCGCCCAGAATCGCCCTGCAGCGCACGTAGGGGCCGCCGGCATCGACCTTGGCCGGTTGACCCTTGCCGCAGTATCCCGAGCCCAGGTCCCAGTTGAAGGTGTCGGACACGGCATCGACTGTCGAAAGTACGTCGAACGCGATGCCGCTGATGGTCACTCCCTTTACCAACTCGCCGAGCTTGCCGTCGCGGATGCGCCAGGCCTCCTGCACGCCGAACATGAACTCGCCGGTGGCGTCGGCTTGCCCGTTGCGCGGACCGTCGAGGAGATAGCCGTCGGCCGTAGACGCGATCATGTCTTCCAAGGTAGACGTGCCCGGCTCCATGTAGGTGTTTCGCATTCTGATCAGGGGCTGATCGCTGTACTCCCAAGCCCTCGCGTTGCCGGTGGGGCTCACCCCGAAAGTCGCGGCACTCTCGCGGTTGTGGAGATAGGACTTGAGAATCCCGTTCTCGATGATCACCGTGCGCCCGGTGATCACGCCTTCGTCGTCTACCGGAATCGACCCGCCGGCACCGTCGACGAACTCCGAGGCGCCGCTGTCGCACAAGGTGACCAGGTTACTGGCTACTCGCTGGCCGAGCTTGCCGGCCGCCACTGAGCCGGCCAAGACGAAGTCGGCCTCGACGGTGTGGCCGATAGCTTCGTGGACGAGCAGGCCGACGATCGACGGAGCTAGTATCACCGTGGAGCGTCCGCCTTCCGGGCGTGAGGCGCCCAGGAGATCGTTGGCCGTCTTGGCGGCGCGTTCTGCGAAATACTCTCCCGTGTGGTCGCGGAACAGACAGTCCCAGCCGCCGGTGACGCCGACCGACTCGAATCCCGTCGAGAGTTCACCGGATTTCTCCGCGACGGCCTGCAGGCGCAGCTCGGGCCTTACGATCTGGAAGCTCGCGTCGGCGCCGTCGCTGGTCACGATGGCCTTGTCTTCGAAGATTTCGTTGTAGGAGCATGTAGAAGAGGTCACGTTCGAAGCCGCACGCCGTATGCGTTCCTCCAACTCGCTCGTCATGCCGAGCTTTTCTTCGAAAGTGCGCTGGCGCACTTCTTCCACGCCCGCTGTGGAGAAGTTTCCTTTGGCCAGGGGCGCCTCACCCAAGTCGCTGACCCGCGATTTACGCATGCGCGAACCTGCTTCAGCCGCCCGCCGGGAAATCTCCAGGGCCTTCCTGATGGCGCCGAGTTCGAGGGTCCCTGTCGATGCGAATCCCCAGGCTCCGCCTTGCAGAACTCTAACACCTACGCCTGTGCGGCTGCGCAGTTGCGATTTTTCGACCTTCCCCTTCTCAACCGTAATGTTACGTGTCAGCTTCGAGTGGTATCGGAGCTCGACGAACCCGTCGGTGCCCCGGAGGGCCTCTTTGAGGATCTCGGACGCTTCGCTCATGCAGCGAATTGTAACCGCGCAGGGGGCGGCGTCCAAACCGTAAGGGGCTCGATTGCGGGCGTTTGTTTAGGGCATTTGCCCGTTGTAAGAGGACGCACCGTGGGCGATGCAAAAAAGCCGCTCAAGGTCCACGTGCTCAAGTGTCGTTCAGACGCTTGCGACGGCCTGCTCGCTTTCGAGGAAACGAACGAAGGCTACTTGCTTGGACGAATGATGGACTTGGCGGATGAGGCTGACGGCAAGAAGTTCTTTCCGTGTCCCAAGTGCGGCGGCCGAAATCTCGTTGAAGAAAGGGAGCACGCCGGCAAGTTGAGAGTCTTCGTAAACGGATTCGAAGCCGCCTGATAGATCAAGCCGGCCATTCTAAGGGTCAAATGCAGTTAGTTACTCGCTCACGAAATTTGCTGAGCCGCGTCTTGAGGCGGTTAACGCCCAAGGCTACCGACGACGGTATCCTCACGCCCGCCGCCTACAGGGATGATGCCTACGATCGCCTGGTCGCACTGGCACTGCTGGCGGTAATCTTCCTCGGCGCCCTGTTCGCGGCATCCCGCGCCGATGCGAGCATGGATGCACGTATCGATCCCCGCCAGCCCTCACAGGTTCAGCTGTTGCGGCTTCGCATGCTGCAGCCCTACATCGAGTACTTCACCTCGCTGAGCTACGGACCCAACGAATCCCGCGTCTCTCCGGACTACCTTAAGGCGCTGATCCTGACCGAATCCGGCGGCGACCACTGGGCTCACTCCCGCCGTGGCGCTCGGGGCCTTACCCAGATCATCCCTGCCACCGCCCGCCGTGCCGTAGCCGAACTCGCGGCTAAGGGTGAGGACTACCTTTATATAGACGAGCGCATCTTCGAGGATTTCAATCCCGACTATCTTTACGAGCCGGCCGTGAATCTTCTCATCGCCTGCCACCTGAGTGCGACCTATCAGGAACGCTTCGACGGGCGCACTGACCTGGTCGCGGCAGCCTGGAACGCCGGGCCCGGCTCCGTCGCCGACAATCAGCCGCCTCCCTACACCGAGACACGTAACTTGATCAGCCGCGTTCTCGGCTACATGGAATTCTTCGCGAGCGTGTCGGCTCCCTGAGTGACCCCAGAGGCCTTTCGCCAAGACCGTTTTCTGAGAACCAGCGGCTACAATCTCGCCGTCTGGGGACCCGTCAACCTTTTCCTGTCTCTGCCGGCCTACGCCGGCGCCGTCGGTGCAGCTTGGAATCCTCAGGCCTTGTTTTGTTACGGCGCGGTGTTGGTACTCGCCGCCATCGCACTGATGCTGGTCAACGAACGCCGCGCCGAGCGTGTTCTAGGTGAGCCCAGTTCCGACACGCCGTTCAACGCGGCACGCCTGTGGTCGCCCGTGCTGGTGGCGACTTTTGCCTTAGCGTTCGCCTTGCAACTGATCGGACTAGGCCAGTTCGTCATGCCGCTGTGGATGATCGTGACCGGCATCGGTTTTCTGATGTGGGGGCTGATGACTGTGCACGTCTATGCGTGGATGGGCGCGTGCATCATGCTGAGCGGCTCGTTGGTACTGGCGTGGCAAAGCGGAGTGGAGGCCCCGAACGCCCTGGCCAGCATCCACCTCTGGAACATAGCGATGGGGGCGGGCTTCATCGCTGCATCCATCGCGGTCAATACAGACTATCTCTGGAACGACGAACGGCCCGTCTGAGGCAGACGAGCCGTTCATTCGATCGCGTAGCTCGCGTTCCGACAGCGAGCGTACGGCGGGCGGCTCTGCTGGGCCGGCCCGCCTAGTTCACCCGGTGTGGTTAGTGGGGTTAGTGTAACTAGTGAAGGGTACGTACGCGCCTGTTCTCCAGGGGCGTGAGCCCTTCCGGGCTCTTGGACGCAGAGCTACGCAGCGGCAGCCTCGACTCCATGGTCCAGCCTCCCTTTACCCTCTTGCCTGTAACCACGACTTTCGTGCTGCCCTTACGTGAAAAGTTCTTTGATCGAAGTGACATCGCCTTGCTCCTCCCAAGCGGTTTTGCTGGGAACAAAGCAGCCGCTATGCCACGTGCCGTAGCGCGCCAACCTATTGAAATAACAGAAGTATCGATTTGGATGAGGCGCTCCAGACGGACATTGGAGTACGCCCGTGGACAGGATTGTCCGCTACTTGCCGCGAAATCTGGGCCGGCGCTTCTCGGCGAAGGCCGCCAGACCTTCCTTGTAGTCTTCGCTGGCGAAGCAGGCCGCCACGAACTCTCGCTGCTCTTCCGGTGTGAGAACCCCCGGGGGTCGGCGGCGTGCGGCTATGCGTGCATATCGCAGGGCCAGCGGGGCATTCTCCGCGATCTGCTCGCACAGGTTGCGGGTTTCGGGCTCGAGCTTGTCGCCGGGCAGGGATCGGTGGACGAGGCCGAGTTCGGCTGCCTCGGGTCCTTTCACGAAGCGGCCGGTCAATAGCAGGTCTAGTGCCGTCGGCTCACCCAGGACGGCGACCAGGCGCTCCAAGCCCCGAGGCGGGTAGGCCAAGCCGAGCTTGCCGGCAGGGATTCCGAGGTAGGCATCTTCCGAGGTCAGGCGCAGATCGCATCCGAAAGCGACCAGGCAGCCGCCTCCTATACAAGGACCGGTTATCATGGCGACCGACGGTACGCTGAGACGCTCCAAGGCTTCGAGAGTCGCGGTGCTGCCTTCGTCATATTGGCGGGCTAGCTCGGGATCCGAGCGCAGCCGCTCGAACTCCGAGATGTCGGCCCCCGCGATGAAGTGACCGCCTGTACCGCGGATGACCACCACCCGGACTCCGTCCTGGTCCGCGAGCCACTCGAGCTTGGTGGGCAACTCCTCCCACATGCTCTTTGTCATGGCGCCGCGGGTCTCCGGCCTGTCTATCCTGAGCCAGCCGATGGGTCGGGAGACCTCGGTCCTGAGTGCCGTATCGCCAGTCATGGACGTCACCGTGCGAGAACGCACGACTCTATGACAGCGGCCTTGCTGTTCGAAGTGCCGCTTGAAGCGGCGAGAGGGGTTTATTTGAGAGGAGTCGGGGCGTCGGCGAAGTTGCCGGTCAGCACCACGCGCCCGGAGTTGATCAGCGCAAGCGCTCGACTTGCCAAGGCTTCTTCGTTTTGACTCAGGCGGTGCTGGGTCTGAAGCAGCATGATCAGTTCGAGCATCGTCAGATGCAAAGGCTCCTGGGCTCGCTTGCGCACGTAGTCTCATATGCAAGGAGCCTGCCGTTCCTTGTGGAAATTCCAGGTGGCTGATAGCCTTCCTTGATGCGGGGGCGCAAGCCGCCGCCACTAGTAGATGGCCAAAGAAGGCATAGAAGTAGAAGGCCAGGTTCTCGAGAACCTTCCCAACGCGTTCTTTCGGGTGAAGCTCGTCAACGGCCACACCGTTCTGGCTCACATCTCGGGCAAGATGCGCAAGTACTACATCCGCATCCTGCCGGGCGACACCGTCAAGGTGGAGCTGTCACCTTACGACCTCACCCGCGGCCGCATCACCTGGCGCGAGAAGAACGCGCCGGGCCCGGGCGGCCACAGGCGCCGCCGCCGCTAACCGTCAGTCGTCCTTTACAGCGCCCGGTGGACTCACGCGCCCGCTCCTGGAAAGATTCTGCGCAGCGCTGGGGAGTGGCCAAACTGGTAAGGCACCTGACTCTGGATCAGGGGATTGAAGGTTCGAATCCTTCCTCCCCAGCCAATCTTCTTAGTCCGTAGTCCGTTTCTAAGTCTTCTCTAGTTCTCCGGTCGCTGCTATCTCGTCCCGCGTTGGGTTGGGCAGCGTGCGGGTATTGAGAACCGAATTGCTCGATGGTTCGAGTCCGGCTCGGGGAAATTGTGAAGGCCCGCGAACTTGAGCGGATGCGCCGCCGTAACCTTCATTGAGCGGTGGCTACTCTGAGGTTAGGCCACAGCGGGATGCGCCAGGCGTATCGCTTAGCATTGCCAGCGGATCGGAGACGCAGAGGCGACCGCCCCACCTCACGGTGCCTGTGGCCTGGTTCACGATGATCGGTTCAGTGTTGATCGAAACGGGTTTACCGGCTTCTCCCGTGTACCACCGCCGCGTCGCCACGCTCCAGTTATCCCCGGCGTCGGAGACGAAACCGGGCGCGCCGCAACCGACGTTCGCATGGTAGTGGAAGAAGTACTCCGCGATGGCCCTGGCCTCCCATCTCAGAACCCCGTCACTTAAGGTGACCTCTCGGAGGTTGTTAGCAGCTGTGGCACG
This sequence comes from Candidatus Binatia bacterium, assembly GCA_028278325.1. Lineage (GTDB taxonomy): Bacteria > Desulfobacterota > Binatia > UBA1149 > JAJCZL01 > JANQEO01. The sequence continues at coordinate 45,677 of JANQEO010000406.1, read as the reverse complement.
ACCGCTGGAGGTAGCCTCCGATTCTATCGTACGCATTGCCGACTCAGGCAGTACTGGGCCTTCGGGAAGTTCAGGCGGGGTTGCTGTGCAGTCCACCCGCGGGAATAGCTCGGTATGCTCTTCGTAGACCTGAAGAAACGCATCTACGTCGGCCCCAGCCTCCTCCAGTAACTGATGGGCCTCGGTGTCGCAGACCGAGTGCCATAAATTGAATTCCTTAACTTCCGCGGCCCATAGCTCCCATGCTTCATTCTCGGCCTCTGAACGCTTGGTGTACTCGACTCGATCGCCAAGCCCCGCATAGAACTCTCGCGCCTGTGTGATCGAGGCAAACCCGCCGCCATGCAGGCGCTCCGTCAACTCGATGTGCATGGTCTCAACGCCAATGACCTGCCCGTTTGCGACCACCAACAGGTTCAATTGCTGATTCGTACTCTGGCCTTCCAGGACAAGAGTCGCCAACTGAGCCCTGTAGGTATCTGAGGGCTTCAGCTCGACCATCGCTCCCGTCTGACTCGGAGTGTTGGCTGGCAGGAAGGGATCCGGGACGGGTTCATAGATAATGGCGCGAACGATGTCAGCTGGGCCTACCCTGAACTCTGGTTCAGACCGCCGCAGGATGGGTACACGGGTTCCTTTCGGCGTGACGTACTCGTCCATGATCCAGTCTGGACCGGACGGCAACTCTTCCCGCGGTAGCGGCTTTCCGAAAGCGTTCGCACGGTTAGCGGCCAGGTAGTAGGCGAGCTGTTCGCTGGCCGCGGGTGCATGCTCAGTGCTGCGCACGCCTTCGCCGGGTACGTTCACGCACGATAGTGTCGTACAAGACACGGCTGCCAATGCCGTGAGTAGTCTCCTCGCTGTCATCTCGGCATCATCAGGTCGTGTCCCTTGTGGACAGGCATCTAGCCGCAAGCATCTGTGAGACCGACCCGCGGGGGAGACTACAGCAGCGAAACTCGATCACGCAACCTCTCTGCAACTGGCTCTAGCTGTGGGTCGAAACGGCTCGGTCATTTCAAGGGGAACCCGCTAGGCGAGGCTGAAGGGGGGCCACCTCGAACCGAATGGTTCGCAAAGCGTATGGCCCGGGGAAATGTGGCGGGTGTTCGAACCCTCGAAAACCGGGGTTCTCAGACCGTACCGGGAGCGCCGAACAGATTCCCGGTCAAGGCGAACGCGAGTGTGGTAGCCTACGCCCGTGGTCATTAAAGGCAGCGACGTGCGGCGTTGCCGAGGAGGTCACCATGTTGTTCCGAACCTCTATCGTAGCCCTGGTGTTTCTTGCGGGCGGCCTTCCGGTCGCTGATGCTCTAGCAGCCCCACCCATAGAGATCACAAGCTGTGCTCAGCCAGGTGTGTCGGGCAGAGCCTTCTTGTCGTCTGACCTGGAGTGCGTTGGCCTTGGGGCTGCGAGTGCGATCGTTCTAGATGGCCGTACGAAGCTTGAGTTGAACGGCTTCACTGTCAGGTCTGGCGTGGGTGAAGGGGTCCTATGTCTTGGTAACAAGCGGTGCAAGATCATCGGGCCCGGCACTATCGCGGATAGCGGTATTGGGGTTCACAGCACGAACGCGATTCTCATCGACGTTGATATCGTCAACAACGGGCGGGGTATAGAGGCGGAGAGTTGCGGAAGGGTCAAGCTCAAGGATTCGATCATCACCAACAGCTCAGTCGTTGGCATACGCGCCGATCGCTCGGTGAAACTAACCCGGTCAACAGTTATCGGCAGTGGTACGAACGGGGTTCAAGTCATTGGTGACGACGAGTGTCCGCGAACGAGGCTGAAGCTGCGCCACTCTGAGGTGACGAGTAGCGGTAGTGACACCGCCTGCGGTGTCTCGATCACGTGCGCCGATCTGGCTTCACTCGAAGCGCCCAAGGTGCGGGGGACTTCGACGTGTGAAACCAGTTACGACCTGAACTCCGGCTTCCCCGGGATGAACTGGGGCATTTGCTCTAGCGACTAGGTGTCAACTCGGCGCTCGCCGCCCTGGTAGGTTCCAGAGGCACCTCGAACCTAATGGTTCGCAAAGCGTACGGCCCGGGGAGCCAGTGTCGTCAACGAGGTTCACGTGCGCCCGGCCGGCCTCTCCGAAGCCCTAGCAATCCGGGCAGTTTAGATCGACCGGTTGGCCAACGCCGACCTGCAGGACTAACAAAGCATCACTGGCGTTCAGATCGCCTGAGTCGTCAACATCACAGACGCACAACTCACAAGTCTCCGAGCCCACGCCGGCCCTGAGAGTGAACAGCGCGTCGGTGGCGTTGATGTTTGCAAGCGACACTCGTGCCACTAGGGCGCCGCCGGAGTCGACAGGGTCACCACACACAACCGGCTCCGGTGCGAGCACGACGTGTTCCATGTCGGCTCCGATGCAGATCGGCATGCCAGAGACTATCGACTGCGACGCGTCGCTAGGGTCAATGCGGACCAGGCCGAGGGCACCGGCGCCGCCGACCGCCACCAGGACATTGCCGTTGTCTTCCGGAAGCATCGATGCCGGGCTTGCCGGTGAGAAGTAACCGGCGCCTCCCACAAGGCTCTGGACGCCACTCGATGGGTCGACGCGGATGAGCGAGTTTGGACCTACGTCGGCCACCAGGAGATCTCCGCTGCCCGTGTCGGCTACGTCGACCACCCGAAAGATGTCGCCGCCCGAGATAGTCGATTCTGAAAACGTCGTCGAGTCCAGAAAGATGAGTTCGGCCGCGAACAGGTCGGCGACAATGTAGTCGCCGTTTCGGTCCCTGCGGATATGCACGGGATCGTTAAAGGCCGAGCCGTCGTAAACTGCAGCTTGCGAACCCGTGACGGGGTTCACGCGTACGACGGAGTCGTTGTCTAGCACATAAAGGAACGAGCCGTCGTCGGCAACAATCAAGTCGCGAGGATCGCTCAGAAGGCCGCCTGCCGCGATGTTGGTCGACACGCCGGTACGCGGATCGATCTCGAAGATCGAGTCCAGCTCGTGGACGGCAAGGAAGAGTGAACCATCCGGAGCGAAAGCGAAGGCTCCGCTCGGCGGCCGGATACTGATCAGCTCGAAGGAAGCATCGTCGGGGTTCAGCTCGAAAACAGCATCCGCGTTGCCCGCGCCATCGTTGGTGTGTTTGCCGTAGACGATCAGATTGTCGCCCCCAGGCTTGGCTGAAATCGAGCCAAGGTCCTTGATCGGTGCAGTCAGAGTGGTGTGCACGCATAGCACCGGTACCGGATCGCCCATCTCGGGAACTCGATGGATCCCCGAGGTAAAACTCGTCCCGCTGCACTTCGGATTGCCTTGCAGGACGAAAACCTCACCGGACTCATTGACCGTCAAGTCTTCGATTACTCCTGCGATGAACGGTGTGCCGAAGACCGACTGCGCTGCGGTTACCGCATCGATTCGGATTATTTGCTGGCTGTCGCCTACCAGCAGGTCGCCGTTTGGGGCGAAGTCGAGCGCGACGGGCGCCGATAGCATTCCGCCCTGGGCAAAGGGTGCCGTGCCGGTCGAGGACTGAAAGCGAAAGATCGTCGCCGCCGTAGGGTCTGCGATGAAGATGTCGCCGTTGGCAGCAATGGCTAGTCCGGCCGGGTCCACGAGGTCACCGCCAGAAGCGAGGATCTCGAAGATGCCCGTCTGCAGCTCCAGCCGACCGACGGCGCTGTCGTTGGATATGACGTAGTCGCCATTTTGGTCTTCTGCCATGTCTTTGGGATTGGCAAAATCATTATCGTCGAGAAACGTTAGTCGATGGGCGCCTGAGGCGGGTGTTATGCGGACTAGTTCCAGTTGCGTACCGCTGCGAGCCCATGAAAGCACGTCATTGTTGGCGAGGGCGGTCGCGCCGCTCGTAAGTAATCTAATCGTCAGCGGGTACTGCTCGCCCGTATCGAGATCCAAATGGGTCAACCCACGCCCGCAGGTCCCGGACAGGCCGAGTTCCTGATCGCCTACGAGCAACTGTCCGAGCTTGAGATCGCCTGCGTGACCGGCACCCGCTAGAGCGAAGAAAGTGCTGACTGCAGCGATGGTAAGCGCACACAGCCGTACTGTCAGATAAACGAAGCGTGAAAACATTTGATCTCCGGTCCTCCTGGCTAGTCCACTGTCTACCCGCGCACAGTGGCGAGAGAACCAGCGTACGGTTTACGATCGTGGCTTCTGTGAACCGTCGTCGGGGCGTCGTCCGCCTTGCTCCTGGTCCGACGGCTTGGGTACAACAAGTTACGTGTTGCGACAAGGAATGGGTAGGTGCCGCACAAGGGGGGGCCGAGAGCAGTGCCTGCAGACTAGGGGCGTTCGTTGGCACCTCGAACCGAATGGTTCGCAAAGCGTACGGCGCGGGGAAATGGGTCAGGCCTGCGAATCTAGCCAAGCGAGCAACGGGCTGTTGCTCGTCTTGACTAACGAGGCATTAAGAGCCGGTCCGCGACGGCCTGAAGCGTCCGCGGAGAGAAAAGCATCGAGACATGGCCGAGATCGGCAAGATGGACCTCGTCTTCATGAGCTGCAAATACGCGCGGCACAACGAGGTTGTCGGATCCGGCGATCAACGATGTGAAATGCACACGCGCGGCGTTAGGGCGAGAGGCCTGCAATCGTGACAGCAGCGAGGAGTCCGGTCGAAGTTCGTGACCTACGCGTGACCAGACCCAATACGACCCGTAAGTACCACGGTGAGGTGTACCAAGGGTGATACACCTGTCGACCCGTCGGGAACCGCCGAGATCTTGGATGTAAACTCGAGCGACCAGTCCACCGAGGCTGTGGCAGACGAGATCAATGCGCCCACCTCGAACGTGTCGCCGCAGGAACTCGCGTAAGGCCAAAGCGCCTTGATCGACGCCCGCCGCTGAGTCGTAGTTGAACGAGAGCACCTGGTCTATGCCCTGGAGCCGAAGATATGCCGCCAACGGAAACAGAGCTGATCGGTTGGACAGATAGCCGTGTACTAGGACGGTTGTCCGCTGATCGCGCTTGCGGGGAGTGCGGCCCCTGGCTTGGCTGATACCGAACGGGAAGAGCACAGCCGACGCAGTGATTCCGAGCGCCTCCTGTGCGACGAGTCGCCATGTAGGCTGCGTTGATGCTGGATAGTCCTGGTGGGTGGCCACGATATGTCGGCTAACCTCGTCCGGAAGGCGATTCAGGATACACGGTGCATCCTAACCGTGCACCTAGCCCCCCGTTCCTGGACTCTCACGTTTTCGCCCCGGGTTCAGGTGGCCTCAGGTTGTCACCGCGCTAGCCGACACCTCTAACCGAATGGTTCGCAAAGCGTACGGCGCGGGGAAGCTGCACCAGAATACCAAGGACTCGAGACCCCACCCACGTAACTATGGCTTGTTGGGCGCTATCCTCAGGTAATCTGGCAGCCCACCAGTTCGCAAAGCGACGCAATCGCCGCCACGCTCGCTCCAGCTAGCGCGGTGAGCAATAGTCGGACCCATGGCACAACGCGCCGATCAGCTCCGCGAGACGGTGCGGACGTCGCTTGCGGCCATCGACCGTGCGCTTCCCTCATCGTCGTCCTTCCGTGGTCACCTGCGGATCTACCTCATCGTCATTGGGTTCTTGTGCCTGATCTGGCTATTCGCTGGTGCCGGCCCCTTCTGGCCGATCTGGCCTGCTATGGGTTGGGGGCTTGGCGTAGCGATCCACGGGTCTGCCGTAGCCGGTAGGCGACGGCGTCGTCCTCGCGAGACCGAGGTGCAGGCCCCAGCGCCTTCAAGCCGACCCGTCAGCCCAGCCCGCCAGGAAATGACGCCCCGGCCCGCTTCGGCGAGCGGAGGTCGCCGGCAGTGGGTCACGGTGCTGTTCACCGATATCGCCAGCTCCACTTCTCTGAACGCAGCGATCGGCGATGACGAGTGGAGCCGTTTCCTCGCCGGGCATCGGGCAATGCTTCGCACTGCGTTCCGCCACCGGGGCGGTACCGAGGTTGGATCTCAAGGTGACGGTTTGCTCGCACGCTTCGCAAGCCCGGCCGATGCGGTGCTGTGCGCGATCGACATCCAGCGCAGCATCGAGGAGACTAAGGAGGCCGGCGGTATCGCGCCGCTCGTGCGTATCGGCATCCATGCCGGGGAGGCCGTCGGTGACGATGAGGGCGACATCATCGGCCGGGTCGTCAACCTCGCCGCGCGCGTCACCACCGAGGCATCGCCGGGAGAGATTCTCGTCACTGAGCCAGTTGCTGATGAGCTCGCTGATCGCATCCAGCTCGAGGACCGCGGTCTGCGTCCCCTGCGCGGTGTGCCACAGGTACGTCACCTGCTGGCGGTACGTTGGTCATAGACGACATGAGGCGGCCGTACCGTTCGCGTAGCTGTCCGGCCCGAACTTGACTCGACCCTGTGGGCCGAATCTTCCGATCGATCGGCACCTCGAACCGAATGGTTCGCAAAGCGTACGGCGCGGGGAGTCCCTCAGCCGAGGGGTAGATCGCGTCTATCTGTCGGGGTTTGCAAAGGAGAAACCCGCAGATGCCGGTATAGTGCTTGACGGGGCCCTGCGCAGTGCGCTACGGGCAGTCTGATAGCGTGTGGCCATGCGCCACCTATTCTTCGTATTCGTCCCCGGGGGTGCCAGCATGCAGGCGTCTGAGTATAGGCTCAAGGGGAGCATCATTCGGTTGGTCTCCGCCGCGGCGCTAACCTGGTTCGCGCCTCAGACGCTGCAAGCACAAACGATCGTCAACACTTGCGGGCAGGTAGTCTCAGGCAAGGGCGTGCTGTCTGCCGATCTGGATTGCACTGGGTTCCCCGCTGCGGCCGTCACGCTGACGAAGGGCGCGAAGCTCGATCTTGCGGGATTCACGCTCACCGGTGGCGATGCGGATGCGATCTTCTGCGAGCACTCCTGCACGGTGCTGTCGTCATCGACTCAGACTGGGGTCGTCCAGAATGCAACCGGGTCGGGCATCGGCACTTTCTCTAACGTCTGCTGCGACAACGTAGTGAAACGAGTTGTCAATGTACGGATTACGGGGAACGGAGGCAGCGGCGTGAGCACGATGGTGATAGGAGATCAAAAGGTCGTCATCAAGGATAGCGAGATAACCAGCAACGGCCTCGATGGCGCAACTGGGGGCAAGAAGCTTTCGGTCAAGCGAAGCACTATCAGCAACAACGGTTTCGAGGGTGTGCGCGGCTCCCGTGTCTCAATCGTCGACAGCGAGATCAACGGTAACCAAGCGAGCGGCGCGGACGCATTCGGCTTGCGCTGTAGACGGAGCAGCCTGAGCGGTAACCAGATACACGGTGCGGAGGTTAGCGTTCAGGGCGATATAGCAGGGGTCAACCTGAGATCTAAAGACTGCACTCTGGACGGGAATCAACTCGACGGCTTGTCTATCGGGATAGCCTTCGAAGCACGCCTTTCCATCTCGGGAGGCTCGCTGAGCAACAATGGGCGAGATGGTCTGGGCTTCCAGAGTGGTGCCGCCGCTTCCATTCGCTCTAGAGCGAAACTTGTCGGCACTGTGGTTACGGAGAACGGTGCCAACGGTGTTAGGACTCCAGACAGCGGGCCTCTCTATCAACTCCTCCTCCGTAAGGCGACGGTGAGTGACAACGGAGCGAACGGGGTGTCGGGTCGCTTCGTCGACAAGGGATTGCGTGTAGTGCAATCCGAGGTCACCGACAACGGAATTCACGGGATCGAACACCTCGCCGATCCTGCTAATGGCTCGGCTCCTTGTCCGACAGAGGTTTCGCGATCGGCGGTAGTAACCGGAAACGGCGTCGATGCAGCCTGCGGCGTGTCCTTTACGTGCGCTGACGTCGCCGGCTGTGACGCTCCGGTCGTGGACCTCAAGTCGACTTGCGATACCAGCTACGACACCGAGTCCGGCTTTCCCGGTTCGAACTGGGGAGTCTGCGCGCTGGATTAGACGCGGTCAACGGGCACCTCGAACCGAATGGTTCGCAAAGCGTACGGCCCGGGGAGTTCGTAGAGACGCGATATTGACCGACAAGGACTTTGCAGTTCAGCTGGCACCGAAGCCTCCAAACTCCTGAAAATGCTCATAACGGCTGTTATCGGACGGTGGGCATAGACCCGAGAATGCTGTTAGGACTACCTATCCGCTGGGAGAGCGAACAATGGCCACGCTGCAAAACGTTGAGTGGGAAGGGTGCCTTCTAGAGCCCCGGCGAGATGCCGAACTCGAGCGCGATGCCCGAAAGGCGTTCGGTGTCCCCTTTCCGCTGATACGCTACTACTCCCCTTGCCCCTGGCTTGCGCGCGCGATCATCGATGACAACTATCACCACGGCCAGCTAGTGCACATAGACTTGGGCCTTGCGGATCTCATCTTTCTGGCCGTTAGCCGGGATAACTCCTGCCGGTACTGCTACGCTGCACAGCGCACGGCGTTCCGAGTATTAGGCTTTGACGACGAACGAATCCGTCGCATCGAAGAGGCCTCTTTCATTGCCGAGGCCGACCGAGGCGAGCAATTAGCGCTCGATTTTGCCAGGCGTTTCTCTCGCTCGAATCCGCCGCCATCCGCTGCCGACAAAGCCGCGCTCCGCGAAGCCGGATACAGCGATGAAGCGATCAAGGAGATCGTCTACATGGCATCGTACACGGTAGCAGGAAACCGGTACTCGACGCTGCCCGCAGTCCCGCTCGAGCGAATTGAAGGAATGGATACCCGTTGGCTGTTCAAGCTACTGCGGCCAGTCCTTGCGAGACTCCTCCGATCCAGACAAAAGCGCGGGCGGCCCGAGTTTCTGCCATCAGAACTCAAGACGGGCCCCTTCGCATACGTAGGCCTGGCTCTCGACGGCCTGCCGATCGCGCGGACCTCGCGCGAGCTCTTGGAGTCGGCCTGGCGCTCTCCGATACTCACGCAGCGAGCGAAAGCCCTCGTTTTCGCCGTCGTGGGCCGCGGGCTGGGCAGCAAGCGATTCGAGGAAGAGGCCAAGCGCCTGCTCGCCCCACTAGGCCTCGACGAAGGTAAGGTGGACGAGATTCTTGCTCATCTTGCCTCTCCCGAGCTGGACCCGATCGAGGCGGCGATCGTTCCCTTCGCGCGCGAAACCATCCGATATCGCCCCGCCGACGTTCAGCGTCGCGCCCGGAAGCTACGCGAACAGCTCAGTGTCGAGCAGTTTCTGGAACTGGTGGGCGTGGTTGGCCTCGCGAACGCGATCTGTCGGCTATCGCTCGTGCTCTGCGAGCTCTGATGCTATCCCCCTGGTTCCTGTACGCCGGCGCGGTGATTCTCATCGGCGGGCCCCTCTACCTGCTCCGTCGCAAGAACACCCAGATTCTGGCCATCCAGGCACGCCTCGAAAGCGCCTCCGGGGACCTGGAGCGGCTGCAGAAATCCTTCGGCCGCTTCGCACCGGAGGAGATCGTTGAGCGGGTTATCGCGACGGGCGTTGCGACGGGAGGGGAGCGGAAGGAGGTCACGGTGTTGTTCGCCGACCTGGTTGGCTACACCGCGCTCAGCGAGCGCTTGGACCCCGGTGTTCTGATGCGCATCCTCAACCGCTACTTCGAGCGGATGAGTCGTGCCATAACGGAGCACCGTGGCCACGTGTCCGCATTGATTGGCGATGGCATACTGGCACTGTTCGGCGCTCTCGAGCCAGATCCGTGGCAGGGCGATGGCGCGGTTCATGCGGCGCTGGCGATGCGAGCGGAACTCGAGAGGTATAACCAGGAGCTTGAGAAGGAGGGACTTCCGCCCCTCGGGATCGGGATCGGTCTACACCGTGGTGTCGGGGTGGCGGGCCTTGTGGGCAGCAGGGACCTGATTCAGTACACCTTCGTGGGAAGAACCATCAACATCGCCGCGCGTGTTCAAGATCTCACACGTCTTCACGGTGTGGACATCCTCGTGACCCGAGAGCTCCGGGAGACGCTCGACCCGCGGTTCATCCTGCGCGAGCTTCCGCCGGCCGAGGTCCGTGGTATCGACGAGCCAGTCGGGACTTTCGCTGTGGAGAATTTCAAGGGCTTTGTCGCATAGTGGCCTTGTCATAGGTTCGAAAGCTTCGGCACCTCGAACCGAATGGTTCGCAAAGCGTGCGGCGCGGGGAGTTCGCCCCGGGGGTAGCACAACGGATCGCGACTCATCCCCGCGCTAGCATACGGACCAAAGCCGCCAGGGTTCCTCGATCCCTTTGAGTCGATGGTCACCGCGATCCTCGAATCGATTGCCACCGCCCACGGCTAGATCCTTCACGGTCGATGATGCCAGTACCTCGCCGGGGGCTGCCTGGGCCTGAATGCGCGACGCCAGGTGCACAGCGAGGCCGACGACATCTTCTTCGGTTACTTCACACTCACCGGTATGCATGCCGGCGCGGATCTTAACACCAAGAGCATCCATCGACTGACGGATGCGCACAGCGCAGTCCAACGCACGAGCGGGCGAAGCGAAGCGTACCAGCAAGCCATCGCCCGTAGTCTTAACCTCGTGGCCGTCGCACACAGCGATTTCGCGGCGCGCCGCTTCGTGATGGCGCTGGAGCAGTTCGTGCCAAGCGGCATCACCCATAGATTCGGCGCGCGCGGTGGAATCAACGATATCAGTGAAAAGGATGGTGCATAGCATTCTCTCGGAGGCCCGACGCCGCGGCCGTCTGCGCAGAGCGTTGTCGACACGGGCTCCCGACGCGGCGACCGTGGCTACTCTCCCTCCGTCGGCATCATAGACAACCGTCGAAATTACGAACACTCCGCTCCCACTGTCGAACTCGTGGCAAGCCTCCGCACGAATTGGCCGGCCATCGGGCACGACCTCACGATAGAAGCGCATGTGGCCGTCAAGCCCAACGAAGGTCTCGCCCGCCTTGAGCATGGTCAGGCCACAACCCCACGTGGCGAAGTCGATCAAGACGGTGAGGATTGAAGGCGTGATGATGCCCGGCTTGGCACAGAACCATTTGCTCGCCGGCATCTCGAGCCCGAGCTTGCCCCGTTCGACATCGAAAATGCGAAGACCGAGGAGGCCGTTCAGATTTGTTCTCAGTTTACCGCTGGATATGGCCCGGAATATGTCTACACCGTCTGTCGTGTCCCAAAGTGAGGGTGATATACTGGCAGCCGCGGGGCGCTGCCAGGGATCGGGCGTGGCCCATGTGGGCTCCTCTATCGGCTCCAATGGAGACGGTGGCGGGGGCGGCGGCGGATCGAGGGTGACCATCGCCCCTTGCCCACCGCCATTGGCTAGCTGGCGTCCCTCGCTATCCTCGACAAGGACTTCGGCATAAGCGAATAGGCTGCTCGCGTTTACGACATGTGCGCGCGCCAAGAGGTGACCCGGGCTGGGGCGTGCCGGTCGAAAGTTGTTGCTGAACGACGTCAGAAGCTGCACGTCTTGTCCAGGCCCCGCTGCAGTCATCAGAGCGCCCTGCAGCGCGCCGACCATCAGCGGCCCGAACACGACCTGCCCATTGGCCCCAACTAGTGACTCCGCCGCCGGCATCGAATGGACCACGAGACCGGGGCTTACATGGGCTGTCTTCACCCCAAGCAGACGTGAGATGGGAATCGGCGGCACGAGCGTGGTGGCCATCGCCCGCGCACGCTCTAACCCACTAAGTGAGTTGAACCACGGCGGCCACTCCATCCCGCGGACGGGCTCGTCGAGCACTCCCACGCGGGAAACGATAGCGGGCCGGCAACGGTGAGCCCAGGATTGGCTAAGCTCACGAAGCTGCGATGAGAAGGCGGCTACGTGCTGGTCTCACAGGAGAGCACCGGCGCGGTGGCTTCTTAAGGCATATCCCTTATGGACGAACCCGGGCTACCTGCACCTCGAACCGAATGGTTCGCAAAGCGTACGCCCCGGGGACATGGGCCAAGCCTTCGAACCCGGGCGGGCGAACAGCTGTGGCGCTTTGTTGCTCGGCCCGCGGATGATTACCCGGCATACGGCGTCGTGAAGTGATCTACGAACACGACAAAGCCGTCGGTATTCTCGGTCCGCAGGTGAATGATGGCCTGGTACTCCGGTGACTGATACCAAGCTCGGGCCGCTTCTTTGGATGGAAACCGCACGACGATAGTTACATCGCGAGGTGTCCCCTCGACGGTTTCACTATCGTAGTCTGCAACCAGTACTTCTGCGCCATGCGGTTCTAATGTTGGAAGCACGGCGGGAACGTAGTCCCGATACGCCGCCGGATTGGTGAGTTTGTAGTTCGCGACCAAGTAGGCTGACATGAGCAATACCTCCGATGTGCTTCGTCGATCTCCGAGGTCAACGAGACTATCGAGTCTCATCCAGCACCACAATGCCAATGCTGGCCAACCCTGAATCAGACAAATCTGTGTGGTGCGGCCCGCTTGTTAGCAAAGCGTACGGCCCGGCGAGTTCGCCCTGCATCGGTGTTTCAGCTTGTTAGCCCGGCTCTCCTTGCTTGCGCTACGGCTCTCGCAAAGCGAAGAGCTGCCAGGGCTCGGGAACGCCCTTGAGCGTGTGAGATCCGCAGTCCTCGAACATCAGACCTGACCCCGCAACCAAATCCTTCACGGTTCTCGATACTAGAATCTCTTCCGGCTTCGCGGTACTCATCACCCGCGAGGCAGTGTGAACGGCAATCCCTCCGATCTTGTCGCCCATGAGTTCGCACTCACCAGCATGGATCCCCGCACGGATCTGAAGGTCGAGAAGTTTCACGCCCTCTCGGATGGCAACTGCGCATTGAATCGCGCGCGCGGGTCCGTCGAAGGTGGCAAGGAAGCCGTCGCCGGCCGTGTCTATCTCTCTACCGCGAAACCGCGAGAGTTCACGTCGAACGAGGTCGTGGTGGCGTAGAAGCCGGTCACGCCAATCTCTGTCACCCAAGCGCGCAAGCTGCTCGGTCGATCCCACAATGTCCGTGAACAGGATAGTAGCTAGTATCCGGTCTATCGCAGGCGCTTCCCTCACTCCGGTCAAGAACTCTCTGGCCTCCTCGATGATAGGGTTCGGATTTGCCATGAAGAACAGCTGGTCTCCACCCGGCAGCTCACGAAACTCTGCATGGGGTATGTGTTCGGCCAGATACCGGCCACCCTCTACCGGGTAGGAACGGCTTTTTGCTCTGTTCATCACGAGTGTTGGAGCTGTGATTGCTGGGAGCGCGGGGCCGACCTCGGTCTCTGTAAAGGACGACCAGAACAGTTTCACCACCTTTCGAGGAAGACCAATCCGCTCGTTGCGGGCATACCATCGACGAAGCTGGGGGTCTTCGTAGGCGGCAGGATCAACGAGTTTCAGCAAGTTGCCCGTCCCGTGCTCCGTAATGATCTGATCCAAGAGGTGCGCAACGGACTCCTGGGAAAGACCAGTCGGATAGTCGTCGGTGGCATGTATGCGAGGCACACCATCGACCAGCACTAGTCGATCAACCCGTGTGGGAGCCGTCGCAGCGAAAAAGGCTGCATAGCAACACCCAAACCCAATGCCGAAAATCGCGGCTTGTTTCGAACCCACCGCGTCCATGACAGCGCCTATATCCTCTGCCGCCATCTCCATGCTCGGCCCTACGGACGTGACCCCCGCCGGGATGGGGTCAGAGACGCCCTTGCCCCGGTTGTCGAAGAGGACAACTCTGCTGAACGTCGCCAGGTCCGCGAAGAATCTCTCGGCGCGCGGATCTTCCCACACTGTCTCAATGGGAGTGTACCAGTCGGTAACAAGCACGAGGTCACGCGGGCCGTCGCCGAACTGCTGGTAAGCGACACTCCCGTCAGGGGTGTCAGCGTATCTTGTCTCAGGCGATGTCGGCATCTCAGGTCACGGTGGATTGGCTAACTTCACCGCCGAGTCAGGATAACGCAACTTCCGCGAGCCGAGGCATCCTGCCTAGGGAATGGGCACCTCGAACCGAATGGTTCGCAAAGCGTACGGCCCGGGGAGCCGGAGTCATCGACTGTTCCACCGACCCAGAGGCTCGTCAGTTGTAACCGAGCCCCCACACCGTTTCTCGCAATATCACGTTTCCGTTTTCGGTTTTGGGCTTGTCTCACGTGCCTAGCTACCGCGTAGGCTGGTCGTACGTATGCGCAACAATGCGAAGCCGCCGAAAGTCAAAAGAAGCGGTTCGACTCGCAGGCCGAGCGGGCCATCATCGCTGACGCCATGATAGGCGAGAAGCGCAAGCCCGAGGCACGCAAGGAGCGTGCCCATCACTTGGCGCCACGCTGCGGGAGGTGGGCCGGAACGTGCGGATGGGCGCTCGAAGCGGGAGAACAGGCCTAGGAGCGGGAGCATGCCGACGAGGAAGACCGCCAACCACGGCAGCCGGGCCAGCCACCACACACCCGAGGCGGGGTCGGCGTGTAGGCCGACCCCGCCCAGGAGGATGGCTGCACCGAACAGAAGCACCATGGCCGTGTTGTGCCAGAGAAAGATGGTCATGATCATCCCGTTGATCAGAACGGTCGCGGTCCACACCCCCGCCTTATCGAGCATACGCCGCAGTCGAGCTTCGGCCAGCATAACCGCGCCGAACTGGAAGGCGGTGAGCGCCAGAATCGGCAGGTGAGGTGGCGTCGTGTTGCTCACGCTTTCTCCCGGCACGCCTACCAGGCTTCGCGGCCATGGACCGAGTTCAGTCATCACCACGAGCAGCGCCAGGCCGGTGCAACACCAGGTCGCTGCGCGAACACGCGAGCGGAAAACACCGTCGAGCCAGGCAAAGCCAAGCTGGTGGACGGCCAGCCACACGAATAGGTAGTTGACCCACCCGGGGCCGTGTAGGCCAAGGCCGAAGTAGACGAGGTCGCCCAGCATCGCGAGCAGCGCCAGCGACCACACGGAGATCATCCCCCATCGCTTCCAGGCGTTGCGCGCGGCGGGCGCGAGAAGGACGACTGCACTGTAGACGGCCAGGAACCAGGTTGGGATGAACGCGACCTGTGAGCCGACGCGGATCATCGGGGGCTCGATGCCGGCGGCCGTGGCGATGACGGCGGCGACGGCCCAAAAGAGGATCAGCACGAGGACCGGGCGCAGAAGCCGTCGCATACGGTCGGCGAGCCACGCGCTGTAGGGCTGGCTATCGCGCTGAGCGGCGTCCCATGAGGCGCCGTTCGAGTAACCGCCCACGAAGAAGAAAACCGGCATGACCTGAAGCAGCCAGGTGAGCCATTGCGTCCATTCAGCGCGGGCGAGGAGGTGGTCGATATGGGCGCCGTCGGCGTCGACCCACGGCGCGGCAAGCAGCCAGTGCCCGAAGACGACCACCAGGATGGAGAGCGCACGCAGCAGGTCGACCGCGCGGTTGCGAGTAGAGGGGGTGCGCGCCGCCTTCTCCACGGCGCTCGACCACAGCGAACCCGGCATGCTGGCAGTTTAGGGACAATGTCGGCCCAATACGATATCCAACTCTAGCGACGATCTGCTAGGCGGCGGGCCCTCGGCTCGGTCGTCACGTCATTGCTGCCTCTTCGATACGATCCCCTCTAGAGTCTGTGGGATGACAGTTTCTCGGCCACGCTTATAGCGCAGTGCGCACTGATCACAGCCCAGCCCGATCGTCTCGGTCGCGTCTACGCCCATCCCCATGAGACGGCTATAGGTTACGTCGAAGAAGTTGCAGTAAGGTTTCAGTTCGCCTACGTGCTGGACGTCGTACCACTTGTTAACAGCGCACTCATCGAAGACGAGCGACATCTCACCGTCCGTGCCGCGCTCCACCCGCCATACGAAGTCCTCGGCGTAGCGCCGCTCTTGCGAGCGTCGCGCCTGCCGCTCGAAGTACCAGCGCACAGGTGCGGAGAGAAGCAGTCGGCCGATTGCCCGAAGAGCGAAGCCCGGCACCTTGCGGAACCATCCATCGAAGACCTCCTGACACACCCGGATCGTGTCCTCTGCCGCTCTACCGCGGGCCCTCATCGCACGGTGAATCGCCACGATCCACGCATTGACCGTCATCACGGGCTGAAAGACGTTACGCACCCCGCCGATGTCCGGCACTTCTACCCGAACACGCTCATACTGCTTGCGCGCCTCGACCAACACCTCATCCGCGAAGGCCTGGTCATTTTCGCGAGCGAGTATTGAACGGGCCGCTTTGAGGAAGCGCTCGAAGATGCGATGGCGATTGGTGATCAGACAGTCCTCCCGTTCAATCCACATCCGTGGGTTGCGTCTAAGTACATGACCGGATCTCAGTAACGCAACCGTGCGGCGCGGGTAGTCCGCCAGGCCGCTAATGCCGAGTTTCCATTTGTGCCAGGAAACGCAGGATCGCTCTGTTGGTTTCGTCGGCGTTTTCCTCGTGCATTAGGTGTGACGCGCCCGGGATGGTTACCCGCTCGACGTTGGGTAGAAGCTCTTGGAGGCGGTCGGTTATGCGAAGGAAGATGCTCGGGCTTCGCTCGCCAGTGGCTAGCAGCGTAGGGACCCTCACGCCGCGCACATCGTTGTCTTCGAGTGGCGGGAAGCCGGCGCCGAGCAACTGAGCACGCGCCGTAGCCACGTTCTCTCGCATCTGCTGCTTGCGATCGTCGGGCAGCCGCCGGAACGATTTCTCGCCGAGCACCCCGCGGCCGAACGTGCTTACCGCAGTTTCGTCATCGCCCCGCCGGAATGCCTTCTCGGCGGGACCGACGGTTTGCGCTCCGAACTTTACGAGCGCGAGCGCGCTCCTCGGACGGCGGACAAGCAGCCTCAGTAGTTCGAAAGGGGGCGGAGGCGTGCGCGAGACGAAGAGCGTCGGCGCCGGCGGCTCTTCGAGCACCAGGCTGCGCACCGCCTCGGGATAGCGGATCGCGGTCAGCAGGCAAATGAATGCGCCCCACGAGCTACCCACGAGATGGGCGGGTGTCGCGTCGATCGTCTTGAGAAATGCGACCAGATCGTCGACGTGCGGGTGCATCTGGTCGTCTACTCCCGGCTTGATGTCGTCGTTGGGCCTTGCGTAACGGCGGCTATACGCGATGGCGCGGTATGAGCCGCCAATCGATGGTATCTGGTATTTCCAGGTTCGAAGATCACTTGCCGTGCCGTGAACGAAGACCACAGGCGCCCCGTTGCCGTTCTCTTCGTAGGCGAGCGTCGTGCCGTCAATCGAGGCGGTCTTGACGCTTTCGAATGCACGGGTCATTGGAGCCCGACTTTCACTGACTGCCCTGGTGGGGTCAAGAGGGGCTCAGCCAACGGTTACAGTGTATTCCCCGGTGTCTTGAGCACTATGGTTCGCAAAGCGTATGGCGCGGGGAAAGTCGAACTGGCCTACTCGAGTGACCGAACACAGCTACGCCGTTCGGCTGGCGGCTAGTCGAGCGAACAGACGTTCCAGGAATGGCCAGTAGATAGGTTCGTGCTGAGGTGGCACGAGGATTCCCGGCGCAGGCTAGGCTCCACGCACGAAGCCAGGTCAGCACAAGCACGGTCGACATTAGCGCCCTCACAGCCCAGGCCGCCCGGCACCTCGCTGTTGGCCTGAGCATTGCCGGTTACGGCGCTGTCCTTCAATAGGATTCGGCCACGGCGACTCTCATCGCAGAGTACTTGGCCTGCTGAGACTCCATCTTCGTGATTGCCGCTGATAGTCGACTGAGACACGACTACCTTGTGGCCGGCGGTCACCCCGTGTCGGCCGTTGTTGCTTATGACAGATCCCGAGATGACGGCCTTGGTATCCACGTCGACACCGTCGCCAGTGCAGCCGGTGATAACCGAATCTCTGATCGCAGCTCGTCCCCTATTTACGTTATTGGCTGCGCGCACGCCGGGACCGACGCAATCGACTATGTCTATGCCGATAATTTTTGCTTGGCGCGCTACACGGACACCTCCGCCTATCAGGCTCCCGGGACCTTCGATCTTACAGCCGGTCATGCATTGCACGCGGCTACCGATAATGTTGAAGCCCCTGAGTTCCAACCTGGCTCGGCCAACGAAGTTGACGCCAATGTGGTGTCCAAAATCAGAGCAGTCTAAATCGCCAGACAGGAAGAACTTGCCCTTCAGGTCGCGCAGACCGCACTCGGTCAGTTCGACCGGCGGCCCGGCCAGCAACGAGGCGGGGAAAAGAACGACTGCGCAAGCCAGACAGAAACCGGACCAGGCTCTCATCATGAGACGGTCCTCCTTGGCCGTGCCGGTGGAATCGAACCCAACCATCACCCATTGGAGGTGCGCTTGTCAACCATTCTGGCCAAACCGCGCTTGGCGCAGGGCTTTAGGCGCTCTTGCGCGGCACGCCGAGTTCACCGGGCACCCCAAACCTAATCGCTCGCAGTGCGTACGGCGTGGGGAGTTCGCATTGGATTGTGGGAACGGAAGAGAATTGGTGCGTCCGAGGGTACATTGACGCGCTGAGGCCGGCAGGTCTAAAGAACTCGGACGGGGTAAGGACATTCCCTAGGCTGGATGCGTAGCGGCGCTGAATAACGCCGACTAGATCGGGCTTCCGCCCAAGACCGCTAAGCCGAGCGCACCATAGACTGAGAAGTCGCGCGCATTTCTACCCGGTCGAGGGGCATGATTTGCCTAGACAGCGCAGCAGCTTCTGCGATATGGGACTTCTGATCGACTCAACTGCGATCGCGCCTGAACGGATGAGGGGATATCCGATGAGAAAAACAACACTGGCTAGCGCTTGCTTTGCTGCCGCGCTTGTTACGCTACCGGGTTATGCGCTTGCGCAATGCATTTCGGATCCAGCACCCGCGTGTACGACCGCATGTGCCTCCGGGCAAGCGCCGGACCAGCTGGTGTGCAGTTGCGGTGTCCCCAATCCTCAAGTCATCGTTGCCGGGTGTTATGATGCGAGTCAGTTTACTAGCCCCAACCAATTTGACACATGTGATGTCCATTGTGCCAACGCCGGCTCGGGGTCCGCGGGTGCGGTCTTTGTCAACGTCAATCATGCATCCTGCGCCGCCGCAGCCGGTACGTGCCAGAACAACTCCGACTCGACGCTTTGCGGTTGCGCCGACTTTACCGTGGTTCCCACGCTTTCCGAGTGGGGTGTGATCGGGATGTCCGCGTTGATGCTCGGCGGTGTCTTCTATCAGCGCAGACGGCGGTCGGCACGGTAAGCGTTCTCGGCGAGTCGCTCTGGTTACAAGACGGGTTCACCTAGCGGGCAGAAGGGTTTCCGGCCTTCCCCTGTCCGCTTCGTTCTATCCGCGAAGCAGCGGTTGGTAGCTGGCGGGATCGAGCACGGCATCGACGCGTGCTGCGTCGGTGGCCGAAAGCGCCGCATACGCTTCGCGGATCCAGCGCACACACTTGCCCTGATACGGGAACGGTTGCTGCACCCACGCGCGTCCGTCCACCTCACACTCCACGCGCTCGGCTGAGCGCTCTAAAGCCTCGAGGTTGGCGAGCATCACGGGCACATAGGTTCGCGCAGCCTCCGCAAGGATGGCGCGCAGTGAGTCCGGCAGTTCCTCGACGCGATGCCAGTCGGTGTTGGTGACTTCACGGCCCGAGAGATCCCCGCACAGGTCGGTCCACGCAACGACGCGCGGGGCGATGCGGCCGGCGAGGGCTGCCGGTGTGGGATCGACACGAACGAGCTGTGTGAGCTGACCATACACGCCGAAGTCACCCGCCCCTGGCCGCGCGCCGAGTAGGAAGCGGTGCTCGGCAAAAAGCCTGTCGAGAAGCGCGAGCAGACGTTGGTAGCTACCCTCGATCACTGGCGCAGTCGTCTCGTTTGAGCCGACGACCCAGAGCCGTCCGGTTTGGCGTTCCGCAAACGCGGTACCGGCCGCCTCGATCGCCTCGTCGCTCTGGTCGGGTCGAAACCAGGACGGAAGGAGCTTGCTCGCATTGGTGATGTCAGCCGGAAACGCCCAGCGATAATGAAACATCGCCTTTGTAAGCCACTCGTCCGCGTAGTCCTCGATTAGCATGTCGATGAAGGCCAAGGCGGGGTCGTCGGGAATTACGGAGCGGCCGGCGTGAGAGGTTTCCAACTCCCGAATGAGCGGGGAAGTGTCGGTGCGCGCGACCCAGTCGCCGTCGGCATCTCGCATGATGAGCTGCGGCAGCAGCGAAACGCGTGGTTGCGGCAGGTCGCGAGTATCGGGCGAGCCTTGATGGATCCACTGGTACGGTATGCGCCGGAAGCGCATTACAGCACGGAGCTTGCAGCTGTAGGGAGAGCCCTCCGCTCCGACGATGCGTAGAGGTTCCGGGCTTTGGGTGCTCACATCGGTCACGCGCGGCATTTTAACCGAAGTCCTACGCTAAGGCGGCCCGTTCAGGCGAAGTCATCCTGGCTCGCCGTCAGGTTGAGCTGGCCTTCCAGCCCGGCCATGCGATGCTCCTCGATCTCTCGATAGCGGGGTGAAGATGCGATCTCGATCAACGCGCTCGTTGACGGGTATTCGACGATCGCTACCTCGTCCCAAAGCTCCTCTACGCGCCCCAATAACAAACCCCTGACGGCGGCGGCGAAGACAACGCGGCCGCCTGAAGCCTCGACGAGCTTTTTCATTTCGGCAGCGTAGCGAAGGTAGGCCTCGCGCCCGGAGAGCTCCGGCTCGCGTCCGTCCGCATAGTCAGCCGTCTCTTTGAACTTCAACAGGTTGACCATCATCACCGGGCCCGGCGTCGAGAGGAATTCCTGAATCTGCTCGGGTAGCGGAGTGACCGCGTTCTCTACTTTCATGGATGTCTCTATAGCTCGCGCCTGGCCTTCACGCACGTGCTGGGGTCAAGGGTCAGCTCGAATAGAAGGGTTCGCTAGGGGTCCGACTCGAGGCCGCTGCGTCGATGGAGAGCGGTCATTTCTCGAGCCACTCGATGGCCTCTTCCGGTTCTGGAAATATCCGGAGCCTGAAGCCTCGGCTCACGGCGACGTTCTCGAAGAACACATAGCTGTCTTCGAACTCCTTAAGATCGATGATCGCAGCGTGGGTGATCACGCTGCGGTCTCGTATCTCGGGAAAGTGTTTGTCCGGAATGTCGTAGGCGTCTTTTTTGGCTAGGCGCCCTTCCAGTCCGCGAACGTCAATCAGCACCCGCTTGACCTTTTTCTCGACGCAGGCCGCGAGGATTTCACTCGAGATCGCTAGTACTGTTTCGAGGGAGCGAGTGCCGGTGGCCGCGGCCCATAACACGTTGTCTTTTCTCTCGAGTGTCAGCGAGTAGGACATCATTCTCCTCCTCACGGTCTATGTGCCGGGTAGCGCGAGCACTGTAGAGCCGTCCCGAGGAATGACGAACAGGGTCCGCATCAGCTTTGTTCGACGAGAGTTGCCGAGATGAGTATCAGCAACGTTCATTGCCGGATCTCTGCCGGGGAAGCCTTGCACTTCGGCTGCTGCTGCCGCCGCAAACAGAAGGCATCTGATCGTCGGCAGCAGGAAGAACGGCTTTACGGCACCGAAGGGAGAGATGAAGTTTTCGTTTAGTATCGGCAGTGCCCCGTCTTCTTTGTGCGTGTCGTAAAGAAAATAGTTCACATCGGCAGGTCCGCCGGTCGCGTCTGAGTTCACGGCCAGGATTTGCCCTTCCCCGTTAATGCCGCCGCCGGGAACGTCGGCCGTCGTTGTGATCGGAGACATCAAGTTCCTGAACGCGTCTACGCCCAACTCGTCGAAACTATCCAGGTGCAGGCCGACGAGCTTGGCCTCGATCATCACTTGCCACGGGCGTAGCGCCCGGAGATTGAGGCTACCCGCAGTCGCCGACGTCGGCTAGCGCATGCGGCGGAGAGTGCAACGCGATGACCGCCACCAGCAGCGCGACGAACGAGAGGATACGGACGGTCATTTGCCAACGCCCACCTAAGGCAGGCTATAGCGCGACGCCCCGGCCTACGGAAGGGGGCCGGGGCGAGGAGGATCCATGGGCGCGTACGTAACCTGACTAGACCGCGCACGCCGCCTGGAGAGGCTGCGGCAGCCTACAGATAGCCGTCCTCCCTCATCTCGATCAGCGACTGCTTGAATCCTTCGATGATCAGGTCTGCATCTTCATCGGTGTGCACCGCCGACACGAAAACCGTGTGGAGGTCGGGCATGTACACGCCATGGTAGCGCATGTACTGGCAGAGCACTTCCTGCTTCATGAGACCTTCCAGGTTGCGCAGGTCACGAGGGCTGGTAACGGGCTCTGAGATGAAGTGCGGGATTGCCCAAGACCCAAGTCCGATCAGTTGCAGGGCGAAGCCATTGGTCTCGCAGAACTCGTGGACCTCGTGCTTTATGCGGTCCATCAGAGTGCTCATGTGATCGTAGATCCGAGGGTTGTCTCGTAGATACTCGAGCACCTTGTAGCCGACTGTCATCGTCAGCGGGTTTCCGCTGAAGGTCCCGACGGTCAAGAGCTTCTCCTGCAGGTCGACCAGGGGATCGCCGGTTGTGATCAAGGGCTGCATCGCATCGACCGTGCCGGCTACGGCACCGACCGGGAGGCCCCCGCCGATGACCTTGCCATAGGTCGCCATGTCAGGTGTGACGCCGAAGTAGTCTTGCCCGCCGCCGTAGCCGAGCCGGAAGCCGCTGATCACCTCGTCGAAGATCAACAAGATGCCGCACTCGGTAGTCACCTCGCGCAGCCTTTCGAGGAACCCGCGCATTTCGATCAGATAGCTGCTCGGTACCGGTTCGATGATGACCGCCGCCAACTCGTCCTTGTGCTCGCGGATCTTGTCCAAGCTTGCGGGGTTGTCGTAGGTGAGCGTGAGAACCTGATCGACGGTGCCCTGCGGTATACCGGGGTTGTCGGCAACGCTACTCGGATCGTCGGCCGGGCCGGCAGGAATGGCGAGCACGCTGCTGACCAAGGCGTAGTCGTGGACACCGTGGTAGCCGCCTTCGAACTTGGCGATCTTGTCCTTCCCCGTGCAAGCTCGGGCGATACGCATGGCGTGTAACGTCGCCTCAGTTCCCGAGTTGCAGAACATCACGCGCTCGGCGCAGGCGACGGCATCAACCATCAGCTCGGCCATCCGCACCTCGGGCTCATGGGCTATGCAGTAAACGAGCCCGTTCGTGCAGGACTTCTGTATAGCGTCGACCACGATCGGATGACTGTGGCCGAGGATAAGAGGCCCATATGCCATGGTGATATCGACGTACTCGTTGCCGTCGACATCCACGACCCTGGAGCCGCGAGCTTCCTCGACGAATGCCACGGCTTTCGGAGCCCGAAACGGGCCCGTTACCGTCGGTGAAAGCAGTACCTTCTTGGCCCGATCAAGGATTTGCACCGATTTGGGCAACCGGTCGACGTTGAGCTGTTCTATGTCTCTCGGTGTTTGGGCGATTGGTTGTACAGACATGATGTGTTCTCCCCGGACGTTAGGTCCTTACGATTCCGGCAACAATGAAATCCACGAACGGCTTGGCCATGTCTTTTACGGGAAACCGGCACTGTTGGAGAAACCAGGTTTCCTCGATTCCGTTTAGGTAAGAGATGAGCGCGAGCCCGGTAAGGTCGGGGTCGGTATCCGCGCGGACCTCTCCGCGCTGGATTGCCTCGCGTACCAGGTCCCCGATCGCTTTTTCGAGACCCTCGACGAACGCGAGCCATTCGCCGATGCCTGCTTGTAGTTCTTCGTCGAACTCCGTGCGTGTGATCGCCATCTCGATCACCGCCCGGTAGGCCTCGTCGTCCTCGAGGGCGGTAAGCCACGCGAGCATCAACGAGCGGATCTTCGGCAGTGGCGTTAGCTCGGAGTCGAGGATGTCGGTCAGCCGCTGGCGGTAAGCGCTGGTGGCCTCGAGGACCGACGCGCAGTACAGGCTCGGCTTGCTGTCGAAGTGCCAGTAGATGGCGCCACGGGTAACCCCGGCCTCCTTGGCGACGTCTTCGAGGCGAGTGCGAGAGTAGCCCCTCGTAGAGAAGACCCTCAGCGACGCTCCAATGATCGCGGTTCGGGTCTCTTCGGCTTCTTCCTTCGTTCGTCTCACGGTTCGGCCGGGAAAGCCTAAAGGGCCATCCAGCACAATACATACATACGCGTATGTATGTATTGAGTCAAGGGATATACGCCCATATTTACGATGCCGCCTCGAAGACCCGGCCCGGTGCAAGGAATGCCCCACTGCTCGGGCACTTAGGCCATTCGTAAGGCACCTTTCGTTGACGGACTTCGTTCCCGGAGCGGACACAGATTTGGACATAGAACACCCGGTGGCGTAGCCGTTCCAGCTGAGGCCGCCCGGTGGACAAGCCTAAGACCCAATACGCCAAGTGCGGAGATCTGCACGTCGCTTACCAGGTTCTTGGCCAGGGTCCGCCCGATATCGTCTTGGTGGCTCCCTACATCACGCACGTCGAAGCTATCTGGGAAGTCTCGCATATGGAGCCTTACCTGCGTGGTTTGGCGCAGATCGGCCGTCTGGTTCTCTTTGACGCGCTCGGCAGCGGGCTTTCGGATCCGCTGCCCGGTCTCAAGCCGACTCTGGATTCGTGGACCAACGACGTTCACGCGGTCATGGACGCCGTCGGGATCTCGCGTGCCACGATTCACGGGTATGACTCGGCCGGCGCGAGCGCGATGCTTTTCGCTGCGACTTATCCCGAGCGGGTGTCGTCCCTCATTCTCATCAACACTTTCGCTCGCGCACTGTGGGCCGAGGATTATCCGGCTGGCGTTGCCGAAGAGATCGTAGAGCCGTTCGTCGATGACTACGTCTCGCAGTGGGGCACGGGCAGTCTGTTGCGTCGCTACATGCCCAGTGCCGATCTGTCCGACGAAGAGATCGAGCGCCATGCTTGGCTGGAGCGTCAGACTGCAAGCCCGGGTGCCGTGCGGGCGCACATCAGTCGCATAGCCGCGACCGATGTGCGTGACGCGTTGCCCCTGATCCAGGCACCGACGCTGGTCGTCCATCGAACGAACTCTCAGTCCGTGTCGGTAGAGTGGGGCCGGTATCTGGCAGAGCACATACCCGGTGCGAAGTACGTTGAACTTCCTGGAGACGAGCACGTGCTCTACGGCAGTGATGGAGAAACACTGCTGGAGGAAATCCGGGAGTTTGTAACTGGAGTCCGCGAAGCACCCGTCACCGATCGGGTATTGGCGACGATTCTGTTCACCGACATCGTGGGATCCACGGACTTGGCCGTCAAGATGGGAGACCAAAGCTGGCGCAAGCTCTTGGACCGGCACGACGCGGCGATACGCAAGGCGGTGGACCAACGGAACGGGAAGTTGATCAAGACCACCGGCGACGGTGCACTAGCTACGTTCGACGGGCCTACCCGGGCCATAGGGGCCGCGCGAGAGATCGCCCGCGCAACCGAAGCGCTCGACCTGAAGATCCGTGCCGGACTTCACACGGGTGAGTGCGAACTGCGTGGCAAGGACGTAGGCGGCATAGCAGTGCACATTGCCTCGCGCATCGCAGGGATCGCAGAGCCGGGTGAGATAGTTGTGTCACGGACGGTGAAGGATCTGGTCGCCGGCTCCGGCATCGATCTCCAAGACCGGGGAAGTCACGAACTCAAAGGCGTACCGGACGAGTGGCAGTTGTACGCCGTGGACGTTCTAGGTTCGTAAGCCTTTACCTTCCGGAGCTGTCGGCCTTGGTGCGCTCACACAGTGCACTGCTGGCCGGTTCGCAACGCCCATAACAACGCACACTTCCGCTGCTGTCGATGAGCACGGCACCGTCCTTCTCGGAGGAACAAAAGACACGGCCTCGCGAGTCCTTGGCGCATTCGCCTTTGCCGCAAACAATGGTTCCGTCTTGAAGCCGCTCGACATCACCGCCGTGGGAACTAGCGCACCAGATCGTTCCCTCACGATCGGCGATGCAGCGCCCCCCGCCGCAATAGACCTCGCCTGTAATGTCCTTCGCGCAGTCGGCGGCCGCCGGTGACGCGAGCGCCAAGACCAGAGCAATAGCCCCGAGAGAGCAGGTCGCTAACGGTGCCGCAGCCTTGGTTGCGATCAATCGGATTCCTCGTCGGGACAACAAGACTTGATCACGGCCGGGTTGAGCTGGGTAATCTCCGTCGCGATCTGCTCGAGGGTGTAGCGAGGGACGATGTGTTGAGGGCAATTCCAGTCGTATGCATGGATCTTCAACAACACGGCCCGTTCTACTTGAGCATCGTATTCTTCGTGGGTCAGCTTGTTGGCCAAAGGCGGGTTGTCGCGCACACTTTGCACGTCGGCTTCGGCCCAGATCTTCAAGCGCTTTTGTGTCGGGTAGTCGAGCAGGATCAAGGACGCACGTTTGGTATCGATGATGTTGCCCGTGCTGATGTATTGCCTGTTACCGCGGAAGTCGGCGAATCCGAGCGTGGTGTCGTTGATGACATGCAGAAAACCCGCCGGGCCGCCGCGGTACTGCACGTAAGGCCAGCCGTTGGCACCGACCGTGGCCATGTAGAAGCTGTCTCGCTCGGCGATGAAGGACTTCTCGCGCTCCGTTAGCACGAACTTGTCGCCGGACTCCTCCATTTTGGCGTAGGACGCGCGCGAACCTTGTTCTTCCTGCACCTTCTTGACGGTGTCCGTGAAGGCCAGTGCTGTGAAGTTCTTGTGCATGGCGGCAGGTATTACCTCCTCAATGCAAAGATAGGGCGTGCCCCGCTCAAGCCCTTGAGCTCGTGGCTTCCACGATCCTCGAAGTCCAGTCCCGAGCCGTCGAGAAGATCGCGGGTCGTTCCCGAAACCAGTACTTCGCCCTCGCCGGCCAAGGCCGCGACTCGCGCAGCCGCGTGCACCGCAACGCCGCGGGCCTGACCGCCGGTGATCTCGACCTCGCCGGTGTGGAGTCCAACGCGTAGATGCAGGTCAAGGTCTTCGACGGCACGATCCATCTGCGCAGCCGCGAGCGCTGCTCGTGTAGCGCTGTCGAACAACGCGACGAAACCGTCGCCGAGAGTCGCCACTTCGCGTCCGCGATGCCGGTCGATTACCTGACGTATTCTCTCATTGTGCTGCCGCAGCAACTTCACCCAGGCCTTGTCGCCGACACGCTCCAGCGTCGCTGTCGACCCGACGATGTCGGAGAAGAGGATGGTCGAGAGTACGCGCTCGCCGAGAGCTTCCGCCGACTTCGCGAAGTCGTGCGCACTGGTCCACTCGACGGCCCGCCAAGGTTCATCTCCTACCACCCAGCCGTCGTGGCCGGGAGGAATCTCGTAGACTTGTCCGGGCCCTATCGTCATCTCGGTGCCGTCGTCCATGCGTACTCCTAGAGTGCCGGAGATCACATAGCCGACATGTCTGTGCTGGCACGACTTGGTACCGGTCGTAGGTGCGACGTGCTTTGACCAATGCCAACCCGGCTCGAAGGCGAAGTACGCCACACCGGTCTCGTCGAGCATCACGACCTGTACGACTCCGTTCGGAAACCGGCGGGTCTCATCCGGAGAATCGAAACCCTTTCTTTGGAGGCGCGGCACGACAGGCATCCTGCGCGCGGATTGGAGTTCGTGCAAGGCCGGCGTCATGTATCCGCCCGCCACTGCGAGCCGCCAAGGCTAAATACCGGCCAGAGGGGGTGGTCAGGAAGTCTCGCTTAGTAGTCCCGTGCGAACGTCGTAGATGAATCCCCTGACCACATCCTTGGATGACAGGTAGGGGCTAGTGCGTACGATCTCGATGGAGCGGCGCAGGTTGTTTTCGAGATCTTCGAAGGCACCCATCGTGAAGTCGGGCCGTGCACCGGCCTCGCCCTCGATCCGGTCCTTCAGTTCTTCTTCCGACAAACGCAAGAACCCGCACTCTGTGTGCTGGATGAGCATTACCTCGCGTGTTCCGAGCACGTTCTGTGAAACGGCGATGGAGCGAATCACATCTTCGGTGACGATGCCGCCGCCGTTGCGTATGACATGGGCCTCACCGGGTGCGAGGCCGAGCATGAGAGTCGGATCGATACGAGCGTCCATGCAGGTGACTATCGTCAGTTGCATGGACGGAGCTGCGTCCAGCTTCGCCCCGCCGAACGTGGAGGCGTACTTTGCGTTGTTGTCTAGGCAGGTGTCGATCGCGCTCATGTATGAAGCTCCTGCTGAGAGCTATTGGTCGATGATGACGGCTGCTACCGGTTCGGTCTTCCCTTTGAGAGTAAACGATACCGGCTCTGCACACGCGCGGTCGGCCTCTCGCTTGGCGTAGACCTCATCCGATACCACGATCTGCCCGGCAAGGGCACAGGTCTGTAGACGTGCCGCAGTATTGACCACGTCACCGACGGCAGTGAAGTCTTTGGTGTCGCCCTTGGACATGTTGCCGACCGAGGCCGTTCCCATGTGAATACCGATGCCGACGGGCAACGACTGCTCCGAACCTGCCGCGGTGGTTGCAGCCTGCAGCCTTTCGGCAGCCGTCATCATGACTTCGGCCGTGCGCTCGCCCAGGGATGGGAAGTCGGAAAGATAGAGCGCCATAACCTGGTCGCCGACGAACTCCACCAAGGCATCATCGTGCGTAAGTACTTGATTGGCGAGCGCATAGAATCGGGACAATCCTTCGGAAGCCTCGGCCGACGAGCTCTGCTCGGCGAAGCTCGTGAATCCTCTTATGTCGGCGAAGAGCACGCCTACCTGTCTGTCATGAACGCCGACCGGCGCTGATTCTATTCAACTGGGGCAGAAGTTGGAGTTCTTGCGTGACGGCTTCACGCCGAGGACTTTGCCGACGCCCTTGAACGGAATCAGGCAAATCCGGCACCGTGGGTCGGACGGCAACAGCCTGTACGTGCTTCGAAAAGGCTTCAACGCGCCCGACTGGCAAAACTTGAACATCATTGCGTCGTCCTTTTCGCGGACTGTAACCTTGTAGCCTCTGGGGCGGTGAAGATAACGTACGGCAGCAACGGCAGTTGCAGCAACAGCGACCGCCGCCAGTACGACCGAGTACTGGGCAACTACGACCCCGACGAGGGCCATAAGGGCGAAGACGGTGGCGAGCACCCCGTATACGATTTTCAATGCTCTGGGCATCGTTGAAGCAGCGCTGGGCGAATCTACATCATCGCGTCGGGTTTGACCACGGTCGTGCGCGGCCGCTACTTGCCCTGATACACGGGCTGGCGTCTCTCGACCATCGCAGCAATTCCTTCTGCGGCGTCGGCGCTGGCGGCAATCTGCGCGTTGCGCTCGAAGAGGACGGTGGCCGCGGCATCACGCGCAGCCCGCTCTGCCGCGCGTGCGGATGCTAGAGCGGCTTGTACGCCCAGCGGGGCATTGGCCGCGATTGTCGCGGCAATCTCTACGGCGCGATCGAGATGCTTACCGGTGGGTGTGATCTCGCTGATCAGTCCGAGACGAAACGCAGTATCAGCCTCGAATTTTTCAGCGGTCAGCAACAAGCGCGTTCCCGCCGGACCCAGCCGCATGGGCAAGCGGAAGCTGGCTCCGCCCAAAGGAAAGATGCCGCGCGCAACCTCGAGTTGCGCGAACTTCGTTCCCTC
The DNA here is from genome assembly GCA_028278325.1 of Candidatus Binatia bacterium. Lineage (GTDB taxonomy): Bacteria > Desulfobacterota > Binatia > UBA1149 > JAJCZL01 > JANQEO01. Next base: position 16,383 of record JANQEO010000406.1, on the reverse strand, counting down.
CGCTGCTACAGCGACCTCGGAGGCCAGCATCAATTCTATCCCGAGTGTGTTGCAGGTTCCGTGCGCGGCAATCACGACCGGCTTCGGACAAGGCTCGCCGACGAAGTTCCAGGGATCGTAGCCATCGCCGGGAATGATAGCCGCAACGTCGCCGGCTGCCACTGCGGGCGCGACTGAAGGAAGGTCCAGACCCGCCGTGAACCGCTCCCCGTGGCCATACACGACACCCACGCGAAGGTCCTGGTCGTCGCCTAGCTCTCTGTAGGCACGTGAAACCGTCTCGATGACCTCGAGATTCCACATGTTGTAGGCTTCCGGTCGGTTTACCCCGATCAGCAGCAGGTGGCCGTCTCGATCGACTGTAACTACGCTCATGGTCGACTCCGATTGGCCGGCGGCCGCTCGCGGTCAGCCGTCAAGACGGTCTGAGGGTGATGATGCCGGCCAGTAGTAACGTTATCCCGATGATTTTCTGCGTGGTCACCGGTTCACTGAAGAAGTATATCGCCCCTGCCGCTGACACTATGAGCATTGCCGAATCGATGACCGGAATGGAGATAGACGCGTCTATCTCGCTGTTGGCGACCATGTTGAAGGCGACCAGACCAACGCCCATCATCATGCCGGCGATCAGCAGGCGGATGAGGGGGCCCGATGCCGGCAGCACGACGCCGTTGCCTTGAAAGATTGCGGCTGCTCCGATCGGGATGAGGCTCGCGAGCGACAGAATCAGTGATCCCGTCGGTCCGCCTTGGCCACTCGCCCTTGAAACCAAAGGCCATGAGCCCCAGAACAACGCGACGACAACGATCAATAACCCTTCGATTCTCATTTCAGTGTCCCTGCCTTTGCGCTGGTGTCTAGAAGAAAAGTAGGGCGCCCAGCACGACCACACTCACGTACAAGACCCTGCCGAACTGTTCGGGAGGTATTCGCTTGCCCAGGCGGCCACCGACGACAAGGCCCAGGGCGATCGCCGGTAGCGTGAGCGCGAACAACTCGAATACGTGTAAGGACCAGAGTCCGCCGACGCCGTGGCTCGCGCATATAAGGATGTCAGCGGGTAGGAAGAATCCTTGGAGAGTGGCCCTGAATCGATCCGGCTCCCAGCGCCGCAGCGCTCCGTAGATGACTACCGGCGGACCGTTGGCGTTGTATGCTCCGCCGATCACCCCGGCTGCGAAACCGAAGGGTAGTACCCAGGCCGGATGCTCGATCTTTGGTAGCGTGGGCCGGGCGAGATTGTACAAGCCGTAGAGAACGAGAATTGCGCCGAGTACTGCCGTTACGGCGTCCTCCGGGGCGAAGCGTACGAGCATGAGGCCGACCGGCAGTCCGAGTATCGAAGCGCCGACCAGCTGCCACGCAGCACTGAGGTCTATGTGCTCTCGAGTGCCCCACAGAATCGCGGCGACTGTCGTCAGCATCACCAACGCGACTAGAGGCGTAGCCGTTTGGATGCCTAACAGCATGGCCAGCAGCGGCATGGCAACCAGCGCGGTGCCGAACCCTACACTGGCGTGAATGCCTGTCGCGAGGAAAACGGTTCCGAGAATCGCGGCGGCGGTAGGAGGGTCAGGAATGATGGTTCTCCATAACTGCGGTCCCTTAACTATCCCGATGGCGACGAGTAGCAAGCTGTTGCGGCGCAGTTTGCCAGAGCCCCGCAGCGGCTGTACGCAGGCACGATGAAGCTTCCAATGTTCGCAATACGGATACTCAACCCGGTCGTGTCGGCGATGCTGCGCTCTCCCCTTCACGGATTGATGAGCAGCGATACCATGCTCATCAGTTTCACCGGCCGCAAGAGCGGCAAGACCTATACGACTCCCGTCAGTTACAGCCGCGACGATGACGTCGTGAGGGTCTTTACGACGGCGCCTTGGTGGAGGAACCTGCAAGCCAACCCGCAGGTTACCCTACGGCTGGCTGGTGAGACCCGGACGGGCCGGGCCCAGACGACGCGAGATGACACTGAGCGGGTCAAGCAGGCAATACGAGATTTTCTCGAGCGCGTCCCGCGCGACCGTGTCTACTTCAACTATGGCGCCGACGGCGACATCGACGGTACCCAGACCATGGAGGACAAGCCTCTCCCGGTGGTACTGATCGAGATTCATCTCGACAAAGGAACCTGATTCATGGCCAAGCCTGACAACGACGCCTCACTGTTCGACGTAATGTACACCTGCCGCTCCATGCGGCGCCTCAAGCCGGATCCGGTACCCCGTGAAGTGCTCGTGCAACTGGTAGATGCCGCGATACATGCGCCGAGCAGCAGCAACGGTCAGAACTGGCACTTCATCATCGTTCAGGACGCTGCCACCAAGAAGAAGATTGCCGACACCTGGCGCAAAGGATGGTCCTGGTACAAGGAGACCATCGGTTCCGCCGGGTTGCGCCCGGGCGAGGATAGCGAGGCACGAAAGCGCAACCAGAAAGCCGGCGAATACATGGTCGAGCACATGGCCAAGACGCCGGCGATCATCTTCGTCGCAGTGAAGAAGGACGAAGTCGTCGCGCGTGCCATAGCTTCACCGACGACGGTCACTGCCGCGGTCAAGCATCTCGGCGTGGGTGGCACGGCCAGGCTGCTGCGCGGATCAGGGCGCGCGGGCATAACCGGCATCGATGCCACCGCTTATCCTGCCGTTCAGAATCTGCTGCTGGCGGCGCGCGGCTTGGGTCTGGGCGCCGTGTTGACGACACCGCAGTTGTTCTCGCCGGGCGCTTACGAAGAGATCCTCGGAGTGCCTTCCGACGTGACGCTCACGGCAGTGATTCCGGTGGGATACCCGAAGGGCAGATTCGGGCCGGTCAGCCGGCCTGACCCGGAAACCCTCATCTCCTGGGATCGCTACTAAGAGTTGTCACGCCGGGATTCCTTGCGCACGGCAGACGGACGCGGCGCAGTCTCGGCGCTCGGCACGGCTGCGGGATCGAGGGGATCTTTGCCGGCCAGGCAACGTTCCAGGTAGGGGATGTCGTCGTAACCCCAGAATAGTTCGTCCCCGACGACCATCGACGGAACTCCGAAGACTCCGTCTGCGATGGCGCGGTCGGTTTGTTCCTTGAGGCGGTCCTTTGCTTCCTGGGATTGGGCCTCCTCGACCAGGCGGCTTCCGTCCAGCCCCGTATCATCGAGGATTTCCTTTACGACCTCCGTTTCGCTTACGTGCCGACCGTCGACCCACACGGCGCGAAACAACGCTTCGATCATCCTGTTGCGCTCGTCGTCACTGACATCGGTGCCGGATACGCGCAGCGAGAGGAGCGGATTAAAAGGATGGAAGGCGGGAGGGTTGAGCGGCACGTCGAGAATCGCCGCTTTGCGCATGTTGTTCTTCCACATCCATAAGGCCTTGGCGGGGACCTCGGCCGGCCCCAGTCCCCCATAGGCCTTGAGAAGCCCGGCGAACAGCACGGGGATGGGTTCCAAGGCAACGCCGTAGCGTTCGGCGAGGCCAGGAATCACCTGCCAGGCCATGTAGGCGTTCGAAGAGATGTAGTCGAAGTAGAATCTCACGCGGTGGTCCCGATCCCATACCATCGGGCCGGCCGTGTAACCATAGACCAGTCTAGACCCAGGCAGGTCAGGCCGCTTGAAACATGGGGGGCGCTCGCGTTTAATCACCGTTCAGGACGCGGACTTCCGGTTTCGGCGGCCGCGTCCACATACGCATGCAAGTTCCCGTTCGCGACGCCTCCACGGTTCTACCTCTTCGCAACGGTTCCGACGGTCTCGAAGTCTTCATGGTAAAGCGCGACTCGCGCCTGGGTTTTCTCGGAGGCGCGCACGTTTTTCCCGGTGGAGCCGTCGACGATGCCGACAGTGATCCGCGCCTCGATGGGCTCTGTGAGGGTATGACGGCGGAGCAAGCGGCCGAGGCCTTGGCAATAAAGGACGTCGACCGGGCGCGCGGCTACACCTTCGCCGCCATTCGCGAGCTCTTCGAAGAGGCGGGAATCTTGCTGGCTCGCGGCACCTCGGGGGAGTGGGTGGACCTCGACGAGGACACCGAAGATTCCCATCGTCTGCTCGGCCTGCGTGCTCCGTTGGCAAAGGGAGAACTTAGTCTGGCCGATCTTGCCGAGCAGGAGAGCTTGAGGCTCAACACGGGCGCACTTCACTACTTTGCGCACTGGATAACGCCCGAGCGAGAGAGCAAGCGTTTCGACACCCGCTTCTTTCTCGCAGAGATACCGCACTGCCAGTCGGCAGACCACGACCGTCACGAGACGACGGAAGGGGAATGGCTGACTCCGGCCGCTGCGCTCAAGCGCTATGCGGCCCGCGATATCGAATTGGTGCCGCCGACGATATGTTCTCTCGACAGGCTTGCGGTCGACTCGAGTGTCGAGGAGGCGCTGCAGGCCGCGCGCGAGTTGGACGTAGTCGAAGTGCTACCCAAGATCTCCATCAATGACGGCGACGTCACCATCTTGTATTCGGGTGACGACGACTATCAGAGCGGAGTGGCCAGGCGTGCGTCCTCGGGCATGCTCCTGAACCGGCTGGTGCTGCGCGACGGACTCTGGGAGCGGCCCTGAACGGGCTTTGCTATAATGACCGGCAGGCCGTGATGAAGATTCGCTGGAGCCCAATCGACGCCATCTGCAAGGAGCTAGTCTCTGTAGCGGGCGATGCGACGGCGTTTTGGATCGACGACGAGTCCGGACAAGTCGTTGCCGGACAGCGTCCGGAGGACGTCGCGGCCGCCGTATCTTCTCCGATCACGGCGCGCTTCGGCCCGATCGGTCGCGTCAACGTGGCCGGGGACGACTCTCAACGTTGGCTCGACTTCCTTCTCAAGACCTGTGAGCGCGAGATCGCTACCCAGGAAACGGTGCGTGACATGGCCGACGCCACCGCAAGGCAGTGGCGGCATACCAACGCGCTGTTGCGAATGGCCGAGAACATGGAACTGGCGCTGAGGCCGGGCCTCGCCGTCGAGAAGGTATTGAGCATACTCTCGCGCTCGACCTGCCTCGGGTCGGGCATCGGCGTGGTGCGCTTACCCGGCGAATCCGTTTACACGGCCTTCAACGCTAGAGGCCACGAGCAGGTACTCGACCCGATGGCCCTCAAGCCCCTCGAGGACATTGTCGACGAGGTGCGGCTGATCACGGACTCCGAGGACGACAAGAAGTTTCGCAGCGCCTGCTCGCGGATTCGGGGCGTGACTCTGCCGGCTGCATACGGACGGCTGGCCACCGAGAACGGCTCCTTCGGTTTCCTGCTCGCCCCCGTTCAGGATCCCGACGCGGTGACCTCGGAAGACTTCAAGATGTTGTCGGCTGCTTCCAAGATCCTGGGGGTGGCCATCGAGAACGGCTATACGCTCAGCAAAGAGCGAGAGTCGACGCGTCTCAAGGTCGAGAACGAGCTGCTCGAGACTCAGGCGCGAGAGATGGAGGAGATGATTCATGTGGTCGCTCACGACCTGCGCTCCCCCATGACATCGATGTACGGCTTCATGCACGTCGCCATCGACGAGGTGAACGATCTCAAACAGCGCCTGGTAGAAGAGCACCAGGAAGCCGCTGCCGAGAACGCCGAGGCGATAGCCGAACCCATCAACGACGGGATCCGCAGCGTCGAGAAGCTCAACAAGATGATCCAGAGGCTGCTGGACTTCTCCAGGTCGGCGCGGATCTCCTACAAGCACGAGGTCGTCGACATGGACAAGCTCGCCGACGGCGTAGTCCGATCGCTCAACTACGAGCTCGGGCGCCGCGGCATCACGGTCGAACGCGAAGAGCTACCGCCGGTATATGCCGACGAATTCCAGGTCGAGGCCGTCTACGGAAACCTCGTCGACAACGCCATCAAGTACATGGGTGACAACGGCGAGCGGCGTATCGTCCTGGGCAGCCTGCCCGGAGAGAGCACGGTCTACTTCGTCAAGGACACCGGCATCGGTATGAGCAAGGACGAGGTCGCCAAAGTTTTCCTGCCTTTCATGCGCTTCAAGCAGGGTTCGGCTCCGGGTGAGGGCATCGGCATGGCCCACGTGCGAAAGATAATCGAGCGTCATGGTGGGCGTGTGTGGTGCGAATCGGAAGAAGGCGTGGGCACGACCTTCTTCTTCACCTTCGGCCAGGGCAGCCTGGTGACTTCTTCGGAATCGGCTGCGACCGCCTAATCGGCGCCGCCGCAAAGCCGCCGCATCTCGTCTCTAGCTGTGCGGACGCTGTCGGCCGATCTCTCCCCCGAAAACTGATCCGCGACATTGGTGCATAGCTCGCCGGCGCTTTCGATATGCGCGAGGGCGGCGGTCAGAAGCTCTTCGGCTTTGCAGTGCTCTCCGGTGGCGGCGGCCGAGTCGGCAAGCTCTATCAGCGTGTCGGTCTTCTTGACGGCCTCGCTGCAGCGAGAAGCGATTATCTCTAGCTGACGCTGCTTGCGCGCCTCTATTCTGGAGAGCTCGGCTCGGAACATCACCACGCCCACTGCGATCGACGCCAGCAGCGCGGCCAAGGCCGCCCAGATGAGTTGTCTCTTGGTCATTCCCGTTTCGAGCGCCCCCGACGGGCCTGTAAGGTCCCGGCCGGTGAGAAGGGGCGTTTACCGTACGCTTGCTGTATAGAATCATGCTGGCCAAAGCGCCAACCGCTGTTCGGGAGGAGGCCGAGTCCGGCACGGATATGAGCAAGCCGAGCGCAGAAGAAGTCCCCCAGACCCTCGAGGGCTGGTACGTCCTGCACGACGTCTACAGCATCGACTGGCCGGCCTGGAAGGCTCTGGAGGAGTCGGACAGGCACGACATAGGCGCCGAAGCCGAGTCTTGGTTGTCGGCACAGGCGGCTTGCGAGAAAGGTGACAGCGCCGCCTACAGCGTGGTCACTCAGAAGGGCGACTTGATGTTCGTCCACTACCGCCAGTCACCCGAAGACCTCAACACCGTGGAGCTGGCCCAGAAGCACATCGGTCTCCACGATTACCTGCGCCCGGCGTACTCTTACTTGTCGGTCATCGAAGTGTCCTTGCATGAGGCCCAGGCCATTGCCGCCAAGCGCATCGCCGACGCCGGCATCGAGCAGGGCTCGCCTGATTACGCCGATGCGTTCGCAAAGGAACTGGAGAAGCAGAAGGAAAGGATGAACGAGCGCCTCTTCCGGGACGTCCCGCCTCACGGATACATCTGCTTCTATCCCATGAGCAAGCGCCGCGGTGAGACCGTCAACTGGTACGCGATCAGTCAGGACGAGCGCCGCATGTACATGCGTCGTCATGGATCGATCGGCCACAAGTACCACAAAGAGGTCACTCAGATCATCGGCGGGTCGGTAGGGTTGGACGACTGGGAGTGGGGTGTGAGCCTGCACGCCGACGATCCGCTGGTATTCAAGAAGCTCATCTATGAAATGCGCTTCGATCCGGCCAGCGCCCTGTTCGCCGAGTTCGGGCCTTTCTACATCGGGATACGCAAGAGTCCCGATCAGCTCGGATCCTTGTTGAGGCCGTAGTGAAACAAGACCAAGCCAAGTTCTCCGTCGGCCAGCTCGTCAACCACAAGCTGTTCGGGTATCGCGGCGTCGTCTTCGACGCTGACCCCGAGTTTCAAGGTAGCGAGGAGTGGTACGAGCAGGTCGCGCGCAGCCGTCCGCCCAAGGACCGGCCCTGGTACCACGTGCTCGTAGACGGAGCGACGCACACCACCTACGTAGCCGAGCGCAACCTATCCAGCGACGACACCGGCAAGCCCATAGACCATCCGGCTGTCGAGAATCTGTTCGACGGTTTCGGTGAAGGTGGCTACGTCCGCAGCCGCAGCGTGAACTAGAAGCTCACCTTGGACACGGCGCGCGGTTTTGCGTAGGAAGCCCAAGCTGGTCGCATAGCTCAGTTGGTTAGAGCGCCTGCCTCACATGCAGGAGGTCCCTGGTTCGAATCCAGGTGCGACCACCATCCCTTTCATTCCCCGAGCACGGCGATCGCGAGCCCGCAGGGCTCGACCTTGGGTGTGGTGATGCGCCCGCCTTGGATTGCGGTGCGCGGCTCGGGAACCTCGATGCCCGCCGACCTCAGATAGGCCACGGTAGCGTCGAGATCCTTTGATCTGAAGGCCAGTCCCCATGGCCGGTCGTGGCCGTCTTCAGCCTGCTCTTGCGGTGCGACGATCTCGATCATCGACTTACCGACCATCAGAAAGACGTGGCGGCGCTCGCCGAGGTCGACGCGCTTGCCCTTGAGTCCGAAGTTCTGCTCGTAGGTCGAACACGCGGCGTCGGCGTCAGCGCAGAAGAGCACGACATGATCGACCGAGTCGATGCCGTTGGGATGGGCTGCCCCCTGCGCTTGGGTGTCGGCCTCGAGCCAGGTCGTTACGCCCGGGCTAAGAGAGGATGGCAAGGGGGTGAGTACGGCAGTCGACTCGGAAATCTCCGTTCCGGAGCGAGCAGAGACAGCTGCCGCGCTCGCGGCCGGGTCGCTGCAGGCCCAGGTCCAGCCCACCAATTTTCCTTCGCGGCCCGTAACCCCCGATACGATACAAAGCCCCGTTCCGGCCAGGGGTATGTCGACAGCCTCGGTCTCTCCCATTGCGTAGGGCTCGCCGGTGGAAAAGCCGAGAGAAGCCCAGCGTCCCGCCAGCTCGCGCGGATGCGTCGACGCCAGCACCACCCGCCCGAGCCGGTTGACGATACGCTCGCCGCTGCTTCCTTGGGGCGAAGAGGCTCCATCAGTCATGGGGCGACAGTTTAATCATCCGCGTCACTTTGCCAACATGACACGGGTTACCGATGAACGAGGCCGAACTAACAGAAGCTCTCGAAGCCTTCATTTCCCGGCGTAGCGGGGGCGCTGCCGCAGTCAGCAATGTGGAAAGGCTCGCCGGCGGTGCATCTTGCAGTATCTACGGATTCGTCGCCGGCTGGGATGGCGGTGAGCCGCGGCGATTGGTGTTGAGGGTGGAAGCCCCGGGTAAAGAGATCGGCTCCAACCTTGCCTCGGAGTTCGAGTTGCTCGGGGCCGCCAAGCGCGCAGGGGTGACGGTTCCGTCGGTGTTTTGGTACGGCGACGTCGAGGAGGGCCTCGGCGGGCGCTTTTTCATCATGGAGCGCATCGAGGGTGAGGCTCTCGCCCGCCGCCTGCTCCGCGACGACCGCTACCAGAAAGCCCGGGCCGCCCTGCCTGCACAGCTCGCCCGCGAGCTTGCGCGCATCCATTCGATCGATCCCGATGACGAAGCTCTGGCGGGTCTTCGCTCGAAGAACGGAGACGATACGGGAAAGGGGTTCGCCATAAGTGAGGTCGCCAAGTGGAGGCAGATACTCGAGATGGTCGGCGCCGAACAGCCCTGGCCGGTTCTCGAACTCGCCGGTCGATGGCTCGAACTGAACGCACCGCAGTCAGCCAAGGCTGCATTGGTTCATGGAGACTTCCGCATCGGCAACGTGATGTTCGACGAACGGGGTTTGACGGCCGTGCTGGACTGGGAGTTGAGCCACATCGGGGATCCTTTGGAAGACGTGGGCTGGCTGGCGGTCCGATCATGGCGCTACGGTGCGGATGACAAGGCCATAGGCGGGTTGTGCTCGCGAGAGCAGTTCCTGGAGGAATACGAAGCCGAGACGGGCCGGGACGTTTCCCCCGAGCATGTCCGTTACTGGGAACTCTTCGGCAACTGGCGCTGGGCCATCATCTGCGTCGGTCAGCAGGCGAGTCACAAGGCCGGGGCGCATCCCGACGTCGAGTTGGCCAGCCTCGGCCGGCGCGTGGCGGAAGTGGAGTGGGAGATCTTGTCCCTGCTCGAGGAGGCCTGAATGCAGGATTCACCCAGTGCAGCCGAACTGCTCGAGGCCCTGGCCGCTTTCATCTCGGAGGATGTGGTCGAAGAGCTCAAAGGACGAAAGCGTTTCATGGCATTGGTGGCCGCCAACGTGGCACGCATCGTTGCAAGGGAGTTGGAGCTGTCGCCGGAGCAGATGCGCGGCGAACTCGCCGATCTATGGCGCTTGCTCGAAAAACCAGGCAGCCCGCCGGAGGGTCAGCCCGAGCGCGCTCTTCTGCTCGAATTGAACCGTGAGCTTTGTGAGAAGATATCGGCCGGCGATGCCGACGACGGGCCCTGGCGCGCTCTCTTGCTCGAGCACTTGAAGTCGCAGGTCAGCGACAAGCTAGCCGTGACCAACCCGAAGTTCGCCAAGAACCCCGGCGGCTGAAAGCCCTAGGTCGTGCCCTCGGTCCAGCTCGACAGGTAGGTCTTTTGGTCCTTGGTGAGGCGATCGATCTTGATGCCCATGCCGGCCAGCTTCAGAGCTGCAACCTGTGCTTCGATGGCCGGAGACACCGGATGCACTCTCACTTCGAGGCCGCCGTTGTTCGACATCTTCATTGCCCACTCCGAGGCCAGAGCCTGAGTCGCAAAGCTCATGTCCATGACCGAAGCCGGATGACCCTCTGCGGCCGACAAGTTGACCAGGCGCCCTTCGGCCAGCACGTTGATCGAGTGCCCGTTGGGCAATACGTACTCGTCGACGCAGTGACGCACGTTGCGGTTGACCTTCTTGGCCATCTTCTTGAGGCCGACCAGGTCGATCTCGAGATCGAAGTGTCCTGAGTTGCACACCACCGCGCCGTCTTTCATCAGCCCGAAGTGCTTGGCTGCGATGCAGTGCTTGTTGCCGGTCAACGTGATGAACACGTCGCCTTCCTTGGCAGCCGCAGCGATCGGCATGACGCGGAACCCGTCCATCGTCGCTTCGAGCGCCCTGAGAGGGTCGACTTCGGTGACGACGACGTGGGCGCCCAAGCCTGCGGCTCGGCTCGCCACTCCGCGGCCGCACCAGCCGTAGCCGATCACTACTACGGTCTTGCCGGCGAACAGCATGTCGGTGGCTCTGATGATGCCGTCGATGGTCGATTGCCCGGTGCCGTAGCGATTGTCGAACAGATGCTTGGTGTCGGCGTCGTTGACCGCGATCACCGGGATGGCCAGGGTTCCGTCGGCTTCCAGCGCCTTGAGCCTGATCACGCCGGTAGTGGTCTCTTCCATGGAAGCCCTGACCTGCGGAGCGTAGCGCGACAGTTCGGTGTGCAGAAGGGTTACCAGGTCCGCGCCGTCGTCCATCGTGAGTTCAGGCCCACGCTCGATGACCTCGTGCAGGTGCTGGTAGTAGGTGTTGTTGTCTTCTCCGCGGATGGCGAAGGTGGGAATCTTGTCGTGAACCACGAGGGTCGCGGCGACATCATCCTGCGTCGACAAGGGGTTGGAAGCGCAAAGCGCTACATCGGCCCCGCCGGCCTTGAGCGTGCGCATCAGGTTGGCTGTCTCCGCTGTCACATGCAGGCAAGCCGACATGGTGATTCCCTTGAGCGGCTTTTCTTTGCGCATCCGTTCAGCGATGAGGCCGAGCACCGGCATGTCTTTGGCGGCCCAGTCCACCCTCTTCTTGCCTTCGGTGGCGAGCTTGGCGTCTTTGATGTCGTGTTTGATCTTGGCCATGTGCGTACTTCTTACCTCGGATGCTTGATGTTGGTTGACGGCGGTATCAGCCGAGTTGATTAGCCAGGTCGGTCGCTTCCCACGGGAACAGGCCGCCCGAGGCATCTCGACCGAAGTGGCCGAGCGTAGCGGTAGGACGGTAGATGGGTCGTTTGAGATCGAGCCGTTCGATGATTGCGGCGGGCCTCAGGTCCACGAGGCCGCGCAGCCTTTCACCGAGGTCGATCTCGTCGACTTTGCCGGTACGGAACGTATCGACCAGCACCGAAACCGGTTGTGCCACGCCGATGGCATAGGCTAGCTGCACCTCGCACTGGTCGGCAAGGCCGCCTTTGACGATGTTCTTTGCCAGGTATCTGGCCATGTAGGCCGCCGAGCGATCTACCTTCGAAGGGTCCTTGCCCGAGAACGCACCACCTCCGTGACGGCTCCATCCTCCATAGGTGTCGACGATGATCTTGCGGCCGGTCAAGCCGCAGTCTCCCACCGGCCCGCCTACCACGAAGCGTCCCGTGGGGTTGATGTGGTAAATCGTCTCGTCGTCGAGCAGTTCGCTGGGCATTTCGGGCTTGATGACTTTGTCGATGAGGTCGTTGCGGATCTGTTCGTCGAGCGCGTCGTCGCTGTGCTGTGAAGAAATCACGACTGTGGAGATGCGTGTGGCTTCGCCGTCCACATACTCCACGGTGACCTGGGATTTCGCGTCCGGCCTCAAATATGGAATCTCGCCGCTGGTGCGAGCCTCGGTCACGCGCCGGATCAGGTGGTGAGACAAAGCAATAGGCAGCGGCATCAGCTCGGGGGTCTGGTTGCACGCGTATCCGAACATCAGTCCCTGGTCGCCGGCACCCTGTTCCTCGTGGCGTCCGCTGCCCACCGTGACGCCCTGGGATATATCGGGAGACTGAGTGCCTATGCGGACCAGTACGCTGAGGCTGTCGGCATCGAAGCCGTCGGTGCCGACGTAGCCGATGTCCCTGACCACGTCTCTGACGACGTCTTCATGATGAACGTGGCCGGTACTCGTGATCTCGCCGGCCAGGACGACCAGGTTGGTGGCGACCATGGCTTCGCAGGCCACCCTGCTTGCGGGGTCCTGAGCGAGATAGGCATCGAGGACGGTGTCGGAGAGCTGGTCGCAGACTTTGTCGGGATGTCCTCCCGAAACTGATTCCGAAGTGAAGGCGAAATTCTTGATACTCATTACTCTTCTTGGATGCTCCGGCACGAGGCGGATCACCTGACCTACAAGGGGTGCACAGGGGGGTCAAATGGAGGGGCTATTCGGCGAAATGGCGGTCGATGAGCTTGCCGAGAGCCGTGACGGCCTTTTCGGCGTCGGGGCCGTTGGCTTCGACGGTCACCCGGGTCCCCTTGGGTGCGTTCAGAGTCAGGATATCGAGAACGCTGGATGCGTCAGCCACGGTGCCGCGCGCAGCGATCGTCACATCGCTCTTGAAGCCGCCCACCGTCCTAACGACCATTGCGGCCGCCCGGAAGTGCAGGCCGAGTTCGTTCGAGATCGTGAACGTACCGTGCGCCTTCGCGATCTTGCTCATTGATCGGCGTTCTCTAGGTCGCGATGCCGAACTTTCACGGAGAAACCGGCCTGCCCCAGTTCACGGCCGAGCTGTTCGGCGATCGCCACCGACCGGTGCTGACCTCCGGTGCAGCCCATCGCGATGGTCAGATAGGATTTTCCTTCGGCTGCGTACTTGGGAAGCAGAAATTCGAGAAGCTCCATCGTGTGCTTCAAGAAGCCTGTCGTTTCTTCGTGGCCGAGCACGAAGTCGGTCACCTTCTTGTCGAGGCCGGTAAGACGGCGCATCTCCTCGATGAAGTAAGGATTGGGGATGAAGCGTACGTCGAAGACGAGATCTGCGTCGGAGGCTGCACCGTACTTGTAACCGAAGCTGCGAATCGTCAGCGCCGGCCCCGAACCCTCGTCGCGGCGGGCGATGGTGTCGTTGATGCGGGCCTTTAGCTGGTGGACGCTGTAGCCGCTCGTGTCGACGAGCACGTCGGCGCTCTCACGCAGCACGTTGAGAGCCTCTCGCTCGTCCCGGATCGCTTCGGTCAGATCCCGGTCCTGTCCTAACGGGTGCGAGCGGCGCGTCTCCGAGAAGCGGCGCAGCAAGACGTCGTCGGAGGCATCGAGGAAGACTACGTTCACGCGGTGCCCGGCGGCGACGAGCTGTTCCTTGATCTCGGGCCAGGTGGCGACGTAGGAAACGTCGCGCAGATCGACTCCCAACCCTACGCGCGACATGCCTTCGCCGGACTCGATGCACACTCCTATGAAACGGGGGATGAGTGTGGCGGGGAGGTTGTCGATGCAGTAATAGCCCTGGTCCTCCAGGGCGTTGATGGCCGTAGACTTGCCCGAGCCGGACATGCCCGTCACCACCACTATCTCTATGCTGTGCTCGGGCCCCGGGGCTATGCTCACTGCCTTTCGCTCAGGCTCTGCTCCTGCTCCCTGATGTGCTCGAGGATTTCTTCTGCCGTTTCGGCCTCGATCAGGTTGCGCCTGAGTTCCGGGCTCTTGAGAAGAACGGCCAGGTGGGCGAGCCAACGCAGATGTAGCGACGGATGGTTCTCGGGTGAGACCAGGACGAAAAAGATCTGAGTGGGCTTTCCGTCGACCGAATCGAAGTCGAGTCCGCCTTGGCTGCGGCCGAAGCCGGCGATGACGCGTTCGCTGAGCCGTACCTTGCCGTGGGGAATCGCGATGCCGTCGGCGATGGCCGTAGATCCGGCTTCTTCGCGGCTAACCAGCGTGTCGACGAGATCTTCCTGAGGTATCTCTGGATGGGCCTTGGCGACGGCGCCGGACAGGCACTCGAGGATTTCTTTCTTGTTTGCGCCGGTGACGTCGAGCACCACACAGCGCGGGTCCAGGATGTCTTTTACTTTCAAGGTGCGGCCGGCTCCCGGCGTGTCGGCTCAGCCCCCTACGACGTAGCGCTTCCTCTTCGACGAGGGGAGTATGCCGAGCATTTCCCGGTATTTCGCCACCGTTCGTCGTGCGATGTCAATGTGATCCTTGGCGAGTTCTTTGACGATGATCTGGTCGCTCAGGGGCTTTCCCGGATCCTCCGCGCTGATGATCTCCTGGATCTTGCTCTTGACGCTCTCCGAGGAGATGTCGGTGCCGTCGGTTCCTTTGAGGCTGCTGGTGAAGAAGTACTTCAGCTCGAAAAGGCCGCGCGATGTGTGAACGTACTTGTTGGCCGTGGCTCTGCTCACCGTCGACTCGTGCATCGAAATGTCGTTGGCGACGTCTTTGAGGACCATCGGCTTGAGGTGCTCGATTCCGTGGAGCAGAAACTCGCGCTGGAAGCGCACGATGCTCTCCGTAACCTTGCGAAGAGTTCGCTGTCTTTGTTCGATCGATTTGATGAGCCATGAAGCCGAACGGACTTTGTCCTGGAGATAGCCCTTGGTTTCTCCGGGACTCTGGGAGTCCTTCATCATGGTCTTGTAGTAGGGATTAACTTGGAGATGCGGAAGTCCCTCGTCGTTCAGCGTGACTACGAACTCGTCGCCGACGCGATGAATGTAGACGTCGGGTGTTATGTAGGCGGCTTGCCTGTCACCGTAATTGCGTCCCGGCTTGGGTTCCAGGCCGCGGATGATCGAGTGCGCTTCGATAACCTCGGCAACATCGACGTTGAGGGCCTTCGCGATCTTGTCGTAGCGGCGCGATTCAAGATCCTTGAGGTAGCCGTCGACGATCAGGACGACGTAGTCGTCGGCCTCGTAGCCGATCAGCTTCAACTGGGTTAACAGGCATTCGCGGAGGTCTACCGACGCGGATCCCGGTGGCTCGAACTCCTGGATGATCTCGCGCACCTCGTCGAGCGTCTCGATGGGACACTCGGCCATGAACACCAACTCCTCACGCGAACAAGAGAGATAACCGTCCTCGTTCAGGTTGTGGATGATGAAGGTCCCGATGCGACGTTCTTCGTCGCTCATCATGACGAGGTTGAGTTGATCGAGGAGGGTGTCGGTGAGGCTGTCGGTGGAGTCGGCGGCGTTTTCGAAGAAGTTTGAGCGGTTGTCGTCACGATCGGAGCCGGTTCCGACCGAGCCGTGAAAGTCTCCGGAGTGGCGCTCGAGGTATTCCTCCCAGTCGACCTTCTGCTGCTCGTTGGCCTGAAGCTCGCCTTCCTCGCTGGTCTCTTTGACCTCCGGCGTCGGCTCGCTCTCGGCTTTTTCCACGTCGCCGGTGCGCGACTCGAACTCCTGTTCGTCGACCGGCCCCTCGGTCTCCTCCAGCGTGGGATTCTGGCAGAGCTCGTCGGCTATCATCTGCTCGAGCTCCGGGCGTGAGACTTGCAGGATCTTGATGGCCTGACGCAGTTGCGGC
Source organism: Candidatus Binatia bacterium (assembly GCA_028278325.1). Classification (GTDB taxonomy): domain Bacteria; phylum Desulfobacterota; class Binatia; order UBA1149; family JAJCZL01; genus JANQEO01. Next base: position 558 of record JANQEO010000406.1, on the reverse strand, counting down.
GTCATGCGCAGCGTCAGGGTCTGCTTGAGGTTGAGGTTGAGTCGCTGCTCGAGTGCCATGCTGGTTGCTGCTACAGGCTAAAACGCTCGCCCAGGTAGATTTCGCGAGCTTTCTTGCTCGACGCTATGTACTCGGGGGGCCCTTCTTCCAGGACCTGTCCGGCGTTGAGAATGTACGCTCGGTCGCATATTCCCAGCGTTTCCCGGACGTTGTGGTCCGTAATCAGGATACCAATTCCCCGGCTTTTCAGTTGAGAAATAATGGCCTGGATATCTATCACCGCGATGGGGTCGATTCCCGCGAAAGGCTCGTCGAGAAGCATGAATTTGGGCGACATGACGAGCGCGCGGGCGATCTCGACGCGGCGGGCCTCACCGCCGGAAAGGGCCGCCCCGTAGGTCCGCGACAGATGAGAGATGCCCAGGTCCTCCATGAGGCTCTCCAGGCGTTTGCGGCGCTCGTCATCGGAAAGGTCCAGGCTTTCGAGGATGGCCATGATGTTTTCCTCGACGGTCAGGCCTCTGAACACCGATCTCTCCTGGGGCAGATAGGAGATGC
>JANQEO010000330.1 GCA_028278325.1 Candidatus Binatia bacterium | reverse complement strand
CGAGAGATTGTATTGCGCGGGCCAGCCGTTGGCTGGAACGATGCTGCCGCCGGGTGAAATGCCCATGAACTGGTCGTAGACCATGGCGACGTTGAACGGAGGGTGGTTCACCTGGATGTCGCCTGTGGTCATGTTGAGGACAAGCTGGAACGTGTGGCGAGCGCCGATATTGTTCCACTCTGCCATCTGTATCCAGTCGACCGTAACCGTCGGGAATGGCGCAAGAACACTCTGATTGATCGTGACGGTGATAGCAGCGCCAGGATACGACTGATCGAGATCGGTCCAGAACGGCGCGATGCGAGGCTGCTGAGTCCGGAAGTCAGTTGGCGTCGGAGTGAAGTCCGCACTGGCACTGCCAAACGTGATGTTGCCGTCAGTATTGACAAACATCCGTGTCCAAACGTTCGAGTAGTAGGGAAATGTCATTCCGTACGGCAGGAAGTCGAAAGGAACGCCGCCGTTGTTCGGGGTCACGACGGGGACGATCGTCAGTCCTTGGGACACGGCGACCTGCGAGGCCGCGGTGAGTGTCGCTTGGTAGACGGGCACGGTCGGATCGGCTACCAAGCTCTGGAATGCTGCTGAGCTGCCGATAGTAGCTGTCGGTGGCAAAACGATAGCGGCAGCGAAGCTACCTGTCGGGCCCGTGTTGAATGCAGTGGGATTCACAGACCCGTCAAGCAGGATGAAAGCGCCGACGTTGATGTTCACATCGAGTAGCTGCCCACCCAGGACCGGGACACCGGCGGGGAACAGAGTGGGTGCGCCAAAGAGCACGAAGGGTGCGTTCGGAGCCCAGCCGCTAATCACAACGCTTTGTGGAAGGCCACGTGGCAGCGCAACGCCCGTGATCGGGTAGGGAGGCCCCGCAACGCCATTGACTTGCATCGAGGCGTTGAACGAATTCGGCTGCTGGGTTGCCGCGCTGCCGGCGACTACCAAGACGATCAGAAGACTGGAGATCCGGAGGTTCATGTGACCCCTCTCTTGAAACGGTTTGGCTGCGGCCAACCGTGATGGCCCGGTCGCAGTGGGACTGCGGATCCAATCATAGTAGATGACATCTGACAGGAGAATCGGCGCCCCAAAGGTTGAGGGCGCGCGACGGCGACGGCTGGCTCTTCGAGTCCCAGGTAGCACGTCGTGGAGGCCGGACAGAAACCAATGCGTGGCAACTGGTTGCGGAAACCGGTTGCGATCTGTTATCGGAGAGAGTCCAACATTCCCGACGCGGTCGGCTACAGGCTTCCCGACGAGTTCGCGCACGCGAAGCCGTGAGAACTGACCCCCGCCGGGGTAACCGGCAGCACGAGTCCCTCGGAGAGAGACTCAACGCTGGCCACGTTCTCCGCGGCGTTCGAGGATCGGCTCGCCGAGCGCACGCACATCGCCGCGGTTGCGGTCCAGGTCCGTGGGGGCAACGGGAAGGAGCTCACGGGCTTCGTCAGCGACCTTGGACGACTCCGCGATCTCGCCGCGGAGCATACGCGCGACGCCGTCAGGTCGGCTCGCCTCGCGCGCGATCAGGTGCCAGTTCAGGCTCTTGACTCGACAGAGGGCCAGCGCATCGAGGATCTCGGGGCCCATGCTACTCCTCCGGGGCGCACAGGGATGTGAACGCCGGTTCCCCCGGTGACCACCCCGCCTGCGTGGCCGGGAAGGTGGTCACCGTCGGTGTCGCTTGTGACGGCCATCTCATCCACGCCGAACGAGCTCGAACTCTCAGGACGGAAGATCTCCAACATGCAGGCCCGACATGCCCTCGATAGGTTTCTGAAGCAATTGCAGGACGATGGACGATCGCACCACACGCGCGGACGGTACAAGCGTCACGGTCTCGCGCTGGCGACGAGGGGCCCTGGACGTTTCGGACGATGTGTCCGGGACGCGACGTATACAGAGGCCCAGATTCCGACTGATGGCGGATTGCGGGTGACCCGACGTCAAGAAACGATCCACTGCTTAGAGTGCATCTCGGGTTTCTGCTGAGCGGGTTTCGTTTGTGAGGCCGCGCGCGTGGCGCACGGAGGGTGATGCGGGCGATGTCACCGGGCCTGGCGAAGTCAGGACGGTCCAGGACTTCACTCCTGCCAGGCGCGGTGCGGGGTGCGCACGAGTCAGCGAGAAGGATCGCTGCGCAGCCCAGCACGAGCACCGCCTGCAGGGCGCCCCTCTCTGACGCGCCATCTGTGGGCATACGCATAGCCGGGCATCGTAACCAGCACGCGGAAGAGCGAGCGTCTACTTCTTCGGCGTCTCTTGCGTGATTCTACGGAGCTCCTTGCCCTCGCGATCTACAAACTCCACGCTTGCCGAGGTTGAAGGCGCCCCCCCGCGGATACAAAATCTGTGCTGAATGTCGTCTCCGGGCTTCCACTTCGGCCGTCCGTCAAAGACGTGGATCTCTCCGCCCTCCCCCGCCTTCCATCCCGCGCCGATTCCTACGGCAGGGTAGTTGTTGAAATCAGTGACGACGATCTCGCCACGCTTCATTCGGAGTTGAGGGTTGCCAGTGATCATGTTCCGCAACTGAAGGACCTGATCTCCAGCGTTGTTGAAGACCCGGAGGCGAGGTCCTTCGGGGAAGCAATCCAGCTCCACGAACTTCCGAGCGCGGCGATCGAAGAGCCTGATCACACCGCCCATCGTGTTTGATCCGGCTTCGATCACCACATCGCCCTTGTCGTTTCGGACGATGAGGCGATTGCACTCCACCACGGTCGGGTCTTCCTGTTGCGCCCCGATGACAACCCCGAGACACGCGCAGCCACCTACAACGAAACAGACGAACCCATGCACCAGGTTGTTCATACTTCGAGTCCTTGATCTCAGCCGACTGGTTCAGTCCCAGATGCTACCACCCACAGCACCTACGTTTTGCTCGCCGGTCTCTGGGTCAGTGAACACTACCTCGGCGACGCCAAGAAGCTGGTTGTAGACAAGCTGGACACGGATCGGTTGATACAGTCGCCGCGGAAACTCAGTACTGGAGTGCCCTTTCGCTTGGGATGCGTCGAACAGAGCCAACTCGCACGACTTCGGTTTCCCGGTGGCGTCTCTCTCACAGAGAACGCCGGTAACAATGTTTGCATGACCTACGTCGGCGTAGTCTCGGTTCGGCCCTCCCCACTTGATGTCCCAGATCATGACTCCGCCTTGCTTGATCTTCTCCTCCAGAGCACAACAAGCGTCTATGGGATTGTTTGAGTTGCCGATCTTCTTGAGTTCGCGCAGACTCGCAAGACCCGTCTCGAACGCCTTTGCGTCGATGTCGTACCACTCCTTCTGCCACTTCACGAGGTTTTCCCACGAGTCACCTCGTGACGCATCACAGTTCTTGCGCAGCTCTTCGACGGCTCTCTTGTAGACGAGAATCGTCGGAAGCCACGCGGCCCAAGTCAGAGGATTGAACAGACTGAATGGGACGCCCGGTTGTTTCACCCAACGCTGAACGAGTGGCGGCCAGCCGTACGCAGCGAGCATCGCGGCCAGTTTTGCATCGGCCAGGCACTGGGTTTGGGATCCAGCGAAAGCACCAAGGTACACCCACCAAGGAACATGTACCCAAGGCTCCTCTTGGGTCAAGAATGGCCCTGGCCACGGGTAGCCATCGATCGACGCATTGTTGTTTACGAATCCAGGTATGGCCGATCCGATGCCGTGCGAAGAGCCGTACGGCCCTGTTCCCATTGGGCCGCCTGCGTAGCCTCCACCCAATCCGGCGAAGAACCAAGGCAACGCCCCACCACCAGTGCCTCCGCCTCCACCGACATTCCCGATGTCGACAGTGGTAAAGAACAGGGCTGCGAGCCCCGCGTCTGCTGGGCCGCCCGGACCACCACGTCCCCCTCCTCCGGTGGTACCGCCCGGTTCACCGCCGAGGTACAGCGTCGGAGCGTTCGGTGCGATCGAGGGAGTGGTCCCACCGCCTGGGATTCCAAGCGGTCCTCCAGGTGGAGGCGGTCCGAACGGACCGCTCGGTGACGGACCGATAGGAGGCCAAGGTTGATCCGGAATCACGCCGGCTGGAATCCAATCATCTGGCGGTGGCGTAGGGGGCTCCCCTGGCAGCTTCGGCGGGAACGCCAGATGGTGCAGGGCAAAACCGAGGAACACTTCCTCTCGCGTCGCAAACCGAGGCCGCCCCCCTCCTGCCGGTACGTAGTCATTACACGCACCGTCAGACATTCCGGGCACGACACCGCCTCCTGCGGGTGTGTACGTCCGTCCTGATTCACACCGGGGGGCGCTCCCGCCGGCACCGGTAGGCGTGTAGCCAGGGATTGTATGTGTCTGGCTGGGATCACCGCCGCCGCAATTCGCGCAGCTCCCACCGCATGAGCACGACGGACCCCAAGGAGGGTATCCGGGAACATCGAACATGGTCTACGCCTTGACCGTGTCGTACCACAGCAGATCGAGCATGCGGAAGAGGACCCCGCCGATGGTCTCATCGACATCCGCATCAACGGTGAACTTGTAGCGGACCAGCTCGTTCACGCCGCTCGCGGTCGCCGTGTACTCGTTTGGAGTGCCTTGGAGGGAGATCGTGGCACCGACTGTGGTGCCGTCCCCTGCGGTTTCGAGACTCTTGGTGATGAGTTCCACTTTGAGCTTGGCGCCCATGGCTTGCATTAAGTCCAACGTCATGGTGACGTTGTCGGCCTGCCGGGGCATCCAGGGGCTGTAGAACGACTCCCCGTTGGCTTCGTTCGTCCACAGGTATTGGCCTTGGAACACGGTCCTGCTCCTTCGTTCAGGCTCTCCCGTCCCGCGTGCTCTCTGCCTCTATAGACACGAGCGTTGACGAACTCCGGCGGTAATTCTCAGAAACTCGTGCTGCGCAATTCGCACGAACAGATCGCTCGCGGCTGCAACGCAGCGAGTTGCGTTGACGAAGAAAGTTGCGCGGGTGCTTGACGACCTCCCGTTGCCAAACAAGGCATGCAGCACCCCATTCATAGGCGGTGCGAATGACGAAGTGGGTCATAAAGAACCACAGACCTAAGCAAGCTGCGACGCGGACTCGTGCGTGGGACCACCGCGGTGAGTCACTTTGTTTTGCGTTGCCCCACCAGCGGTCTTAGGCTTCATGGTCCGGGTGACGGCTCCCGATCGAGAACGGGGCCTTTCCATGACAACCGGAGGACAAACTCGCGACACTGGAGTTCGTCGACGCCTACCTCGCCAAGCGCGCCAAGTGGGTCTGGGCCCTCCTCGGCGTGCTCGTGTTGGTCGACGGCACGAACTGGTTGCTTGACCCGCCGCGCGGCCCTGCCGGTCCTCAAGGCGAACCAGGTCGCGATGGCCGTGAGGCACGGCTTGACGGAATCGCAGTGGGCTCGCCGCCTGGAACCACCGTAGCGTTCGGTGGTCCGACCGAACCGGCCGACGCCTCTTGTGCCGGAGCATCCCTCCGAGTGCGCGCAATGATCCGGGCTATCTCTTCTCGGTCAAACCACTCCCACAACTCCTTCTTGCCCTCGATGGTCCGGAGAGCCCTCGTCAGAAGCCCTTCGGCGCGGCCGTACTCGCCTTTCGCTTCAAGCTCGATTCCAGCTCGTATGTCCTTGGCGACGGCATCAACGAGCGGACGTAGCCGTTCAGGAACTGCCCTCGGGCCCGTCGCGCCATGCGAAGCGTCCCCCGGGGGGTGGTTGCTCTGAGTTGTCGATCCACATGACACCAGGGCGAGCAGTATCAGGTTGACTGACCACTTGGCCATTCCATCCGTGAGAGTCGACCGGCGCCGCTCCGACAAACGGGGAGATGCCTGGGATGGACATGTTGATGATGCTGAAAGGTCCGCCATCTACTTCCTTGTCCTTGTCTTCGTTTTTGTCCTTGTCTTTGTCCTTGGGCGGAGGAGACATCTCGCAACACTTCGCGATGTCACATGCGGCGCTACGGTTCATCACCTCGCATTGTTCTTTCTCGTCGGGACCACCCGCGAGTATCTGTCGAGCCCGCCCGCCCGTCCTCCGGTCATTCGAAGACATGGGACCAACGTTGCCCAAGAGCCCTAACATCCGGGCGATCTCGTGGGCTGCGGTCGCGTCAGCCCATTGCTGTGATATGGGTTCCCTTTGACCCGTGCTGACATTACCAGGCATCGTTGCCAAGAGGCCCCTTCCAGTCGCGCTCGTCATATCGCCATGATAGTGGAGTGGAACTGGGATCGAAGTGCCGGGCATCGGGGTGTATACCCTCCCCCCATTCCCCATTCCCGGACCCGTAGGCAGCCGTGTGTGCGCGGTCCCAAAGTTACCGACGACGGAAGGCTGCGCGAATGCGAACTGGTCGTAGTCCGTGTATGGAATGAAAGAAAAGAACGCGACGTGGCGTGGAATCTTCAATGGATCGAAGTGAATGACCAGCTCGAGCTTCAGGTAGCAGCTCTTGTCCGTGTTGGTGCCAGGCGGGCACGGGCACTTCAACGGCTTGGACCAGTACTTGTCAAACGCGCGCTTTAGAAGCTTCGCGGCCTTCTCCTGTTCTTTCTTCCACTTCCCCTTTTGCAGGATCGACTCATCCATCGGCATCGGAGGTTGTACCCACACGTGCAACTTGCCCAGCTTCTTGCACGGGTCGTTGGGCGCCGAAGGGTCTGGCAGCACTTCCAGCGGCGGGTAAGCGGGAGCTGACGGTTCCTCCGGCATGTCATTCAGGTGTCCGGTCGAGCCCCCGCCGCCGCCCCGAGACTCGCCAAAGCCCATGCCGTACAACTGCTGGAATCTCAACCAATGTGAGTAGACAAGAGCGTTGATGCGCTCTGGGATCACGGGGAACGCCTTCGAGTCGCCGCAGACGACGGCCCCGCCGCCGCTGGGAAAGTATCCCGGAAAGCACGGACTTTGGACATGACTCGTGGCGGCGTGTACACCACCACCGAACGGGAAGTGTTCCGTGCCTGCAACTGCAGCAGTACCCACAGGCGTATAGGCGGGGATGCCGCTGCCTGTCGCCCCAGTCTCACTGTCCGCGGCGGTCCCTTGGTGATGCTGTTCCCCGCACGTTGCACAGCTCCCGCCGCACGAGCACGACGGACCCCAAGGAGGGTATCCGGGAACATCGAACATGGTGCTACGCCTTGACCGTGTCGTACCACAGCAGATCGAGCATGCGGAAGAGGACCCCACCGATGGTTTCAGTGACATTCGCGTCAACGGTGAACTTGTAGCGGACCAGTTCGAGTACACCGCTGGCGGTAGCGGTGTACTCGTTCGGAGTCCCTTGGAGAGAGATCGTCGCAGCGACCAGGGTCCCGTCTCCCGAGGTTTCGAGATTCTTGTGGATGAGCTCCACCTTGAGCTTGGCGCCCATGGCTTGCATTAAGTCCAGCGTCATGGTGACGTTGTCGGCTTGGCGAGGCATCCAGGGACTGAAGACTGACTCTCCGTTCGTATCGTCCGTCCACAGGTATTGGCCTTGGAACACGGTCCTGCTCCTTCGTTCAGGCTCTCCCTTCCCGCTGCTCTTGTCTCTATAGACACGAGCGTTGACGAACTCCGGCGGAAATCCTCAGAAACTCGTGCTGCGCAATTCGCACGAACAGATCGCTCGCAGTTGCAACGCAGCGACTTGCGCAGACGAAAAAAGTTGCGCACGATTCGCTCTCACGAACGCAGGCTTGCGAGGTTTGCAGTCCCCATGGCAAAACCGTGAGATTGAGAGAACTCTGTCACATAATCCGGACCGAGCGCAAAAAAAGGGACCCGACCGTGTCAAGCCGTCGTCGTTTGCTCGACGTCGCATTTCCGTGCGCGTTCACCGCCCCGAAGCGTTGCGCGCGTACCTACGCGCGAACGAACGGAAGGAGCGCAGCGATCAGGGCAACGCCAAAGCCGAACGAGATCAGCAACTTCGCAAAGCGCTCGCGTGCTCGTCGGAGCCTGGAATCAACCGCGGCGGGCGAAACGGGACGTCCACTTTGCCCAAGCCTCTCCGCGATCTCCCGCGCGCCAAGTCCTTCGAAGTGAAACAGCACAATCACCTCTGCGTCTTTGGGATGCAGAAAGCGCAGCATCGCCCGAACGTCCAGGTCGTCGTCCTGGTTCTTGGCCGAGACTGGGGCGTCGTCTGGGTCCAGTGAAAGCACCTCAAGTGCCTCAACCGAGCCGAGGCGGGCTGATCTCAACGACGACCAGAGGTATCCCTCCTTCATCTCCGACGAATCTCGCGAGCCACTGAACAATCTCAGAGCCGCTTCCTGGATAGCATCCTCCCGAATGGCCTTCGGCAGACGCTCGGCCATCTCCCTAAGTACTTCGTAGATGCGGAGTTTCGCGACCTCGGATTCGGCGTCGCTTGGTTCGTCGTCTTCGGTGGGGTCGGTCGGCATTCGTGGCGGATTTTGTGACGGGGCAGGCGCCAACTGACGGTTCATCTAAGTGACCGGGAGGTGCTGCTGCAAGACGGAACCACCCGTAGGCTTGAGGAATGAGCGAAGAGAAACCCCGTGATCGCGCGCTGCAACGCGCTGCGGAAGCGCTCCGCTTCATGGAGGGCAAGATGAGCCCGGAGGACGACGCTGCGTACCGCGATGCCCTCGAGGCCGGCGACGAGGACAAGTACGACGCAGTAGTCCATGCCCTAACGCTCGCAGCGGTTGCGCGAGCGCGAGATGACGACCCTGACGACGTGGCCGACCCCGAGCTCTGCGAGGCGTTCACAGCCCAACTTCCGCGCTACCTCGACAAGACGTTGTCGCGTCCGCAGCGTCGCGATCTCGACGAGCACCTCGAGCGCTGCCACGACTGCCACGGGCGTCTCGCGGAGTTGCAGAAACGGCCCGCACCGAGTGAGAAGACGAAGCTCGTGCGAGCTGTGGCGGTTGCCGTGCTGCTCGTTGCGCTGGGTGGTGTAGGTGGATGGGTTGCGCGACCGGTCCCGACAGTGGGTGTACAGGAAGACCCGCTCACAGGGCGGAACGCGGTGTTCTCGGACGCTGAGCGGATTGAGTTTGGCGACGCCGACATGAGGGTTACGAATCGGCGGCAGCTGGCCACTGCTGCCGTTCTGATCACACAGCGCGTACCAGTTGGCACGTTCCTACGGAATGACCTTCACCGGCAGGCCAGAGCGGATCTGAAGACATGCCTGGCAGTGCTGGGACGAGCTGCAGGCACCGGAGCTGGCGCACCGGGCACCAAGGAGTGGATCAGAAGCGCACTCCTTCATCCTGATCCGCTTGTGCGTCGCGAAGCAGCCATCTGGTATCCGAAAGTGGATCGAGCGTGGGACACGAGCCCGGAGCTCAAGTCGCTCGTAGCGGCCGCGCGGCAGGCCGCCATGAGGCCGACCCCGGCCCAGGAGCGCCCGGACCAGTAACCGCGAAGGTGCTCGCCCTTGCGAAGTGCCTTCGCTTCTTTGGGGAGAGCATCAATGTTGAGCATCAACTGCCCGTCCGGGCCTGTCCAACCGCAGTCACAGGTGGTCGTCACCGGGTCGACACCTGATTGCGACACAACTTCGCGCGAGGTCACGGTCGATGGTCAGGACCTGGCGCATTCGTGGTCGTGCACAAACGGCGACTTCACCATCACTTGCACCGCGCCTGCGTGCAGCGAAACAGGAATGAACGTGATCCGGTTCAAGGTCACCCAGGGCGGGAACAGCGAGAACTGCTCAGTAGACATCGACTGCCCGTAGAGGCACAAGAAAGGCCGGCGCCCTCCATTACGAGGCGGCGCCGGCCGATTGATTGCCAGCGCTGAGGGCGCGTGAACGGTGACGGTTCGAGCGCACGAGGCAATCCGCAGAGGCCCGGTTCCCTGAACTCTTGCCGCAGGTGGACCCCCACATATCCCCAAACTGCGCCTCGCCGTCCACGCCGTCACAAAATCCAAAAGAAGTGCGAGGCCCGGTCGCTGGGGGGAGCACAACCACGGACCAGGTTGTGCACGACCGGGCTCGCGATGTCTTGTCACGGCATGCGCAGCCCCAGCACGCCGGTGGGGAGAGCGGGTGTTGAGCGTCCCGCTCTGGCCGGCGGCCAGGGCCAACGTGTCTCTCCACGGGCCACTCCCCCGCAAGAGAGAGAACCGTAGGGATCACGAATCGCCGTCGCGAAATTCTGTGACGGGGTCTTACGGCTTGACGGTTTGTCTGGATGAGGGCGGAACGATCCGAGCGCACCCCCGCCCTCAGGAGTGGAATGAAGCGAACAGACGCCGAGCGGCGCGTCACCGATGAGTGGCGAACCGGGTCCAAGGGGAAGGACCGCAGCTACTACACCGTCCAGTACGAGTTCTTCCTCTGGCTCGAGACGAATCAGCCGGCCTTGCTGGACTTCCGCGTCGGTCACGGCCAGGACAAATGGCAGACCGTACGCCCGTGGATCATCGCTGACCTGCTGCCGCGACGGCAGGGCCGGTGACCACGGGTACGTGACGCACTTGCCTACTCCCTGAAAACCCCCGCGAATCCCGCTACCCTGACGCCCCCAATCGGGGGAGGACTGTAGGCACAACCGCTTCGCGCCACGTCGCGGCCAACCCTACTCCTGGCGGCCCGCGTCCAGCCTGGACCAGCGGGCCGCTTCTTTTTGTGACTGCGAACGTCCGCCCGCGCGTTCATTCCCGGGGGAAGGACTCCGCACTGGCGGACGTCTCTTCCCTGTGGTCCGCAGCTCCTGGGGTAATGGCGCTGCGGGCCACACTTCCTTCATTTCGCAACGGAGTTGGGCGGCGTGATCGTTCAACCTTGGGGAGGTCGCTCGCTTCCGTCACGCAAGCGGTCTCTGTCGCGGTCCGCGGGTCCTTGTGGGCTCCCGCGGGCCGCTCTTGGCGCGAGCTGCGACCCCGGTGGGCGACACCCTCACAGACAGGCGTCGCCGAGATATAGGGCGGGGCGGCGGCGCTTGCCTTTGTCTCCACAGAGAGCCGGAAACGTCCCGGCCACCGCCGCCCCGGAAACTGGATATCCGAACAACCGCGGAACGAACAACGGTTGGGCGTTCTGACGACGCTTATGGATGCCGGACGGTCGCGTCGGGCACATCGGCGAAGTGACACCGCCGAGCCAACAAACCAGAGGCGCGTATGAGAGGTCACGCACACACCGAGCGCGCCCTGGGCCAGCGAACAAGAAGGAGCAACCCACCCGGCACAACTCATCTCAGAAGAACCGGGGGGCCGCTACCGACACTTTGGAGTAAGTAGTCAAGCGTACCCCTGGGAACAAGACGAAGACGAACAAACGGAAAGAGACCATCAGATCGAACAGGGTCGAGGGTTCAGGCGTTGCGCCTGGTCAGCCATCGACACGGCACAAAGAAGCGGCCGCGAGCGACGTCTCTCGTTTACCCCCCGGCAGGAGATCACCCGCTCGCGGCCGTAGGCGCGAATGGAGCCAGTGACGACCCTCCATGACGAGGCGGTCACC
>JANQEO010000309.1 GCA_028278325.1 Candidatus Binatia bacterium | reverse complement strand
CAGCACCTGAGGCGCACGCATCGTCTGTCTACGCTTCGCTCCGACAGACGATGCCTGTGTCCAAGATCGACCAAGGACTAAGATAGAAACTGGCACCGCTACTGGGGGCAGGTCACAAGCGCTTGGGCGGACAATCTTATGTCGCGGGCGACCCGCGTCGCAGGCTAATAGCGACGCAATTCGTGAAGGCGTCGCACGGCCGATTGGGAGTTATCCGTGCCCAATCGTCCCGAGCTTTGGGTCCGTCATTTGGTCCCCCTGGGGTCGGGCTTGAACTCAACGAACGGAAGGTGAAACAGGTCAGCAGCTTTGCGCTTCGCCGTCTCGTCTCTCACGTCATAACGCCCGGTTGTCTTCACGTCCGCGTGTCCAAGGAGCTTCTGTACGGCGAACACGTCGGCTCCTTTGTCGAGCATTCCGGACGCGTAGGTCCTTCGAAGATCGTGCGGTGTGAAGGCGTTGACGCTTGCCTTGTTGCCGCGTCGCTGCAGCCGCATGTAGATCGCTTGCTCGCTCATGGGGCGAACTTCGAGGCGGCCGTTCTTACGAACGGGGCAGAAGAGAGGGCCTGGCTCGAAACCGCGAACCACATTCACCCAGAGGTTGAGAGCTAAGACGGCGTTTCGCTGGAGGGGCACTTCGCGTTGCTTGTTGCCCTTGCCGAGAACGCGGAGCACTTTGCCGTCGGCGTCGAATGAGTCGAGGTGAAGCGCGGCGGCTTCTCCGCGCCGAAGGCCTCCAGCGACAAGAGCGGCGAACAGGGCCGCATCAAGGACAGCTCCTTTGGTGCGGTCTTTCGCACAGCTCTTAAAGAACGCTTCCATCTCTCCGGTTGTCAGACGTCGACCTGGTGGGAGGCGGAAGCCGGATACGGTCTTGAGATCAATGGCTCGATGAAAGTCCTCGGCTGTGATGTAGCCAAGCCGCCAGGACTCCTTCATCACCCCCCTGAGTGCGGCGATCATCTTGTTGGCCGTCGACGGCGCGAACTCATCCTCGAGGGCCGCTCGGATCCAGGTCGTGTGCTGGTAGCGAAGCGCTGGCCAGTTGAAGTGAAGCGCATCGAAGGCGGGCCTTCCCATGACCAGACCTGCGATGCGATCGAGGCTTTGTTTCATCGTTCGTCTGGAGCCACTGGAGAGGCCGAGGAGGTAGACACCGACTGGATGAGCTCCCGTGGGGAACGCGCCTTGAACGACGAGCTCACGCTCTGAGCCGGCCGGCAGACCCGCACGGGTGACCACCGTGGGGACCAGGTCTGAGCTCGGCTTGTCCTCGTCGTCTGTGGTGATGATCTCATCCGGGAGGGACATTCTGAGGGCCCCTTGCCTGGCTCCATTTTAGTTTCGAAAATGTATCTTCTCATAATATAAAATGAGAGATAGGGAAAGCCCTAACTTGCTGATTCCAAAGCTCTTGAAACGACGGCGTGCCAGACTTGGGAGGGATCTTGTGTTCGCCAAGAACCGCCAAAGATTGACAGTTTTTGCTGAGTGTTGTAGTTTAGTAGTCATGGAAAAGACCGAGGACAAACCCTCGACCCTGAACGTGTCGCTGGCCCCTGAGCTTGTGCGGTTCGTCCGCAGCCGAGTGAAAAGTGGGTTCTACACATCTGCAAGCGAGGTTGTGCGCGAAGCGTTGCGCCTCTTGGTACGAGCGGAAGCGACTGCCGACGGGAGCGGTCTGTACCCGTTTGACCGCGGGAGCGTCGAGAAGGCAATCGAGGATCTCAAGCGCTCCAGGCAGGGCCGAAAGCTCGGGCCCGATCTGACAATTCGTGATCTTATTGATGAAGGTAGACGGTGAGTTTTGTCCTTGATTGCTCTGTCACGATGGCCTGGTGCTTCGAGGACGAAGGCACGGATTTCTCAGATCATGTGCTTGAGAGCCTGCAAGAGCGCGTCGCCGTTGTGCCAGATGTGCTGTGGGAGCTTGAGGTTTGGAACGCGTTGTTGGTCGCGGTGCGGCGTGGTCGCTTCGACGAGGGCGAGCTCGACGAGCAGCTTGGGTTCTTTGACGCCCTACCGATAAAGACCATCAGGCCCCCGATACCGATGGCCAGAGCGCTCGCGCGCGAACATCAACTGTCAAGCTATGACGGTGCGTATCTTGCGCTGGCAATGGATGAAGGGCTTCCGGTTGCGACGATGGACAACGGGCTTCAGCGGGCGGCGAAGGAGGCCGGAGTCCCACTCTTGAACGAACAGTAGCAGGCTCACGGCGTGCAAGAGGCGCGACGGAGAGTAGACGGCGATGAAGACGAGACCTTCTTTCACGGAGAGGTCATCAATACACGTGATGTCAGGGAAAGTAGATAGGCGGAAGTGAGCGAACGAGAGGACAAAGAGGATGACTTTGCGAGCATCGAGCGTAAGAAGTCGCGCTCCGAGAAGGTCGATTACGGCGACCCGATTGTACTACACGAAACGAGCCGAACGCGCGTAAAGCTGGTGCCGTTCTTCATCAAGAGAACGGAAGGCACGAGTACGTCCGTCAAGGTCATCACCGAGAGGAAGATCAAGTGGCCGCACGACTGGGCCGTCGTTGAGGAGAAGTCGATGACTCTCAACGAACCGGCCGGTCGACAGCTGCTGAAGGGATTGAAGAATGTGTTCGCCGTTGCTCAGGAGGATGAAGAAGGCGAGTACGTTGTCATTCGGATTGGAGATGGATCAGCGGAGCTGAGCGATCAGGACCCGGCGAAGGTTGCGGGAGCGGTCGCCAAGGTTCTGAATCGGAAAGAGATCAGTAAGCACTTGGTAGACGCAGAGCTGGGGGATGAACTGGTGCAAGCTCTGCGTGGCGCTATTCGTCTTAAGGAGATGCGCTCAGCGGTAGCGAAACTCCGCGCATTACTGGACTCTGGTACGGCGGACGAGAGCGCTTACCAGAAGTGGTGTGAAGAACATACGTGGGCATTTTGGGAGTGCCTACGTTATGCGGGATGAAGTGCGAGCAATCTCAACAGGAGACCACGTGGATTTGCTGCTACCAGTCGTCATTTCTGGGTATCGCGACGTCGTTGAGCTCAAGCGCCCCGACAAATCTGTTCTGCTCTATGATGAGGCCCATCGCAGCTTCTACTTCTCATCCGAGGTGTCAAAAGCTCTGGGGCAATGCCATCGTTACCTCGACGTTCTGCACGAAGTTGCTGCGAACGGGTTGAGAGACCATCCGGAGATCGTGGCGTACCATCCAAGAGCGATCGTTGTCATCGGACGCTCCGCAGACTGGAGCAGTGAGTGGTTCAAAGGGCTGCATGGGCTGAATAGTCGGCTCGCCGGAGTGGTGGTCATGACGTACGACCAGCTGCTGGCCCAGGGAGAGCGCCTCGTTGAATTACTCGGTGCTGAGGTAGATGAGGACGAAGAGAAACCGCTGGATTCCCTCGGTCACGCACCGTTTTGACTCCCCCTCTCTCAAATCCGCAAGTGGTGTTCGATGCGGGCAGGCCCGAATCGAGGGCCCTCGGGGGGGCACGGAAAGGACCTCGAAGCGCAACGTCGCCTGTGTCTTACGTGTTCATCATACGATCGAAACGAACCGTTGTTCTGTCACGAGACAGGAGGATCAGCCCGGGAGTTGCTTTGACGCGCGGTTAACTCAGCGTTGAGGGCGCAGCTGGGCGATGGAGCTAAGGCATATCATTGCTGACTTGATGATCGCAATAACCGCATAACGTGCGGGATTCGAGCTGGGCGTACTCAAAGCCGCTCACGTGATTCCCGCATCGGGCGCAAGGGAAGCCAAAGCGCTCGAATGCGCGAACGAGAGTTTCGCGCTGCCGAGGAGATAGGGACTCAGCACCGCGGTGGAAGGCTTGGCGAGCGATTCCCTCCGCGGCTGGGTGATCTTCGAATAGGGTGTCTATAATGGCGGGGCCAACGGCGGCATCTATAGCGACGTCTTCTTCTGACGAGTAATGCAAAAACGGATGCTCCTTTCGAGGGGATCGTACCAGGTAGAGGCGCGTGGGTGCCCGGGCAGGTAAGCGATGCTCCGCACAGATGTTGCGGCGAGGAGCGTCGTGGCGTGGAGCTCGCGGAGAGCCTGTGCGACTTTGCACGGGCCCGCGGGCGGAGATCGCAGCGGGCCGCGGATAGCGGAACCCTCGCCGCATGTGCCCGCAACCCCCCAGGGGTGCGGGCTTGGAGTTGCGGAGGCGAAAGGGCTGGCGGTGGACAGTGGAGGCAACGGAATGAAGGTTGACGTGTATGCGAATCCCAGCGATCCGCATTCGTGGGTACTTGTCGCCCACGGAGATCCGCCACAACCGGAGCGTTTCGATGGTTGGCGACTGGAGAAAACAGTGGAGACAGGTGGAGGACGAGCGGCAGGTTTCGATTGGCGCGCCGCTGAGCGCGCCATCATGGTCGACGGTGACTACGAGACACGGCGTAACCTGAGAGTGGATGAACGTACCAGGGATGAATAGAAAGGCGCCGAGCCCAAAGCCCCGGTAGATGCTGAGGCCGGGCGCGCCCATGTCGGTGGTAGTAGCGCTTGGCGTCGGCCAGGTCAGCCGAGGCGAGTGCGATGAGAGCAACGGCCGCTTCGTGCAGTGTCCGCGGCGCGGGTGTGACGGTTACGTCGCTTCGTGACATTGCGTGTCCGTCCTGAGCCCAGATGGGCCCGAGAGAATCGGGGTCGAGAGGGCATGAGACCTCGACCGACTCCGGGGATTGGTCGAAAAGCCGTGCGCGAAGCACGGTGCGCCCGGTTGCCGCGTCAGGAACAGCGCGGAACGCCGCGTGCAACGAGCGTCCATCCGGTGTGCGGGTCTTCAGGTGAGAAATCATGGCGACGATGATATCAAGCAACGGTGAGAGAATCGTGGAGTAAGTGCCGCCTCCCGCTCGAAGGGCCCCAATACGAGTCGTCAGTTCCTTGCCTTCCTGGTCTGCCACTGGAGCAGACGGACGCCGAACTGGTGCACACCGGCCGACGGGGGTCGGCGGCGAGTGGGCCACCGTTCCTGCCGACCACTGGCGATTGCCCCGCTGAGACTAACCGCACATAGACCGGCCGTCGAGACCAATTAATTTACACCGTTCTTGTGCAGCCTGAGTCCCACCTGATAGAAGTAGTTCGACGTGTTTCCTCGTGCTATTGGGTGGCGAATAACAGCGAGGAATGTGTCTTCCAGATGGGCGAACCGTGCCTGAAGAGGCTGACGACCTCGCATCGTAATTGTCTCGGGGCTGACGGCGCTCCACTGCACACCGGTCACCTCAGACCATGCGGCAGAGTAGTCTGGTGACGTTCCGTAGAATACGATCGAGCTCGGCGCATGAGTCTGTACGAGGTGTCGAAGACTCGCCGTTCGAAGAGGGCGCAGGTGCGCCGAGTAGCTCGCTCGGGTCTTGAGGTATGGCAGGCAAGACCAGTGGTGGTAGTTCCAGGTGTCGAGCCCTGGCGAGGGAAGCGGCAGGAGTTCCAGAAGGCAGGTGTCCGAACGTCGCCTGCCCCATCGTTGGGCCTGCACCTCGCGTACATCTTCGCTTGAGGGCGCTTCGGCCGTCTCTGCCGCGAGAAGAATGCGGATTAGTCCGTTCCAGGTCCTCTGGAGCGGAGGGCGATCGTCAAAGAACCGACCGAGAGATCCACGTTCGTCGGACACTGCCTCATGGAACGTCGGCATGTCCAGGGTAGTTTCGCCCCCCAGGTCACGCCACCTTTGAAGGCGTGAGGCCACCTCTGCCTCGCTGTTTCCCCCTCCTTCTTCCATCCCAACAAACCAGTGCCTGGCGCTGAGGTCGCCGTACCCAAAGAACCGAGCCATGAAGAGTTCGAGGAGGCGGGATTCAAGCATGTGGACCCATGAGGCTCAGACCGGAAACCCTGGGAGAGCTGAGCGAGCGTACCAGAGGTGCGTCCCTGATCACTGTGTTCTGTGCTGTGCTGTGTACATGTCGCTCAAGCGAAGGCAGGTCCGGTCACTCGCCCAGGTCCGGATGTATGGGCCAGTTCTCGAACCACAAGGTCACTCGGCAGGCGCCACGGGATCGAATCCGAGTTTCCGCTTGACAAGGCTGGCGTGTTCGCGAATGAACGTGGTGTCGCGAGCAACGCGGTAGAGAACAGATGGTCTTCTGAGGCTGATCCACTCACCTATCGGTGGAAGATACCTCCCGGCGAAGTCAAGCACGTCGTCGAGGCTGACCTTCGCGGCGATAGCCCGGATTAGGAAGCACACGGGTTCGAAGTACCAACGGACCGATGCTGTTCCCGGCGCCGTGTTGCAGTGTCTCGCGATCGATTCTGCGTCCACGGTGAGAGCTCTCTTGATCCGGCGCTGGCCCATCAGAGAGCCGTCATAGTATGCCGATTCCAGCTCCGTCCACCGGGCTCGATACCCCTCGCATCGGTTTCGGAGTTCCCAGGCTATTCGCAGTAGGTCCCCTGGATCGCAGCAATCATCGGGAAGTTGGTTCAACACCGCCGCGGTCAATGGAGGTGCTGTCGCGCGAGGTATGTCGGCCAAATCGACGCTTCGAAGCGCATCGGCGTAATTGTTCTTGAGTTCCCCGTACGCAGTGCCGACCATGTCTTGCGTGCGCGGAGACGCGCAGTCTACGCGTTGAATGACTCTGTGGAAGAACGGTTCTGTGAGTGGAGACGACAGGACATCGGACCGATGGAGAAACGTGCCATTCAGGGACATGACTGCGATCACTAACTGGCTCCACACCGGCATTTGCCGGTAGTCCGATCCGAGCGAGTCCTTCGCGATATCTTCCCGTTCACGCTGACGGATCATCTCAAAGGACCCACTTCCCTTGGCATATCCTTCCGCCGGGAGAATGAACGGTATGTCGTGAAAAGGCTTGTACGGGTGCCAGCCACGATCCTCGATGCCGAGCCTTCCGCCGTTACGCCACTCTTGTTGGAACGCCCCGGCTCCGTGAAATCGAACCTCCTCTGCGAGAACTATGGCCTCTATGAGCGTCGAGATGAGCTCCAACCGCAACCGTGGCGACATCGGAACGGGGCGCCTCTGCAGAATGGCGGTCGTGATAAGAAAGTGGTCCAGAGACAGAACTGCTACTCGAGGCATCAGATAGTTCCCCTTGCGCCCGCCCGTGGCCAGGCGTGTCTTGGGGGACCGGTCACGGCGTACTGGGTTTGATCCGGCCGGCCGGCCCCGGAGGGGGGCACGATATCAGGTCACCGTAAGACGCAGCGTCTGATAATGTCAATTGCGTCGGGCTCTGGCTGTTTGCGGAGTTCATTGTGGCACAAGCGCTTGGAATGGAGCGCGAGGTGCGAAGCGAGTTGCCCCGGCGGCGCGAATGACGCCGCCGGCGTTGTTGACGTTCTGCGGTGGATGCCGCTATCACGCGATAGCTTGCGCACGCGTTGATAGGCACGAAGCCCGCGAACAGTGCGTTCGAGCGAGCGCCCACAAGAATCGCTATTGGATTGAGATGATATCGACCTCGCAGTCAACCCACTTGGATTCGGATGGGTCCATCGGCCGGAGTTGCAACCCTTCGCTGTTCTGAAGAAACACCCACTCGCCCGGGTTCAGGATCTTTCGTTCGCGGCCGTAGGCTGCGCCATCCTTCAGAGCCACTTTGCCATCGGCACAAGGGTGGCACACCACCAGGATGTGCGCCGTGTAACTCGACGACAGGATGTCAACACCGCCCGTGGTCCCAGCCTTCGCTCGAATTCTTGCCATCACTTGCCTCCTTGTGTCAGCTCGCCTGATTGCGCCAGGTCAATGGCAAGGGGCCTGACGCGGGACTTGTAGAGACAATGGGGCCGATAGATCTGGTCTTACAGATTTTCTTGGCAAGGACTTAACAGGCAGGGTCGGATAGGCGCATCTCTTCTGCGATGCATGGCGGCAACAGCTTCCCCAGCCGCTCGAGGGCCCGATGGTAGCGGACCATGAGCGTTCCCTCAGCAGCGCCGCACTTCGCGGCCAGAACGACATAAGGGAGTTGTTCGATACCTCGCAGGACGATTATCTCTCGATCCGCTTCCGACAGGCCGTCGAGCGATCGTTCAAGGGCTTCCACGCGCTCTCCGCGAAGCACTGCCGACGCCGGACCAGTGATCGAGTCTGCGAGCTCGGACGCGTTGTCGGCAGGAACAGCATCGACTTTCACCCGTGCGATGCGACTCCTGAGCAGCTCCTGGTAGCGCCGATGGAGCACTGACGACAAGAACTTCAATAGAGGTGGGGTGAACCGACCATTCCTGGGCACGATGGCTGCGAGCTTGGGCAAGCTGACGAGCCATACGTGCTGGACAAGGTCCTCTGCGTCGTGGAGCCCATCCAGATGACGTCTGAGTCGATACTTGGCCTGCGCGAGCAACAGCGGGGAGAAGTGCTCTATCACCCAAGACGCGCTCGTCGGGCTCCCAGCAATGGCTTGGCGTACATGAATCGTGGTTTCTGAGCGCTCACCCGAGATAGACTCAGAATCACCCTTGCCGTCCATGTCGTTATTCTACGGTGGACGAACCACGTGAGCGCGTCCCCAGAGATCGAAACCGAGTTCCTGGATCTTTACCTCTCCGACTGGGAAGGGCAGCGGATTCGGCCTCTCGCCGACTACCAGGCCAGGTTTCCCGGTCACGAGGACGTCGTCGCGAAGGCGTTCGAGGCTGTGCAGGCCGGTGATGAACCCCCAAGACTGGAGAACCAAGGCTCGTCAGGTGCGGGGCCGTCAACCATGGAGCGCGCTCATCAACAGAGTTCTACCGTCTGGACAACAATAGGCCCCTACACTCTGGTTCGCCCCCTTGGCAGAGGTGGGATGGGACAGGTGTGGTTGGCACGGCAGAAGAAACCCAAGCGCGACGTTGCCCTCAAGACACTGCTCCCCTCAGTGCTCTGCGACTCATCCATCCGACGGTTCGAGCAAGAGGCCGAGTTGCTTGGCCGGCTCCGACACCCAGCGATCGCAAAGGTCTACGAAGCTGGGATTGACGAGGCAGGACAGGCGTTCATCGCGATGGAGTATCTCCAAGGTCCCTCGCTCGCCCAACTGATTCAAGATGCACGCACTGCGGCGGAGGGTGACTCCAAAGAACCGCACGAACTTCACGCTCTCGAGTTTCCGTCGACGGCTCGTTATTCGACGTTCGAGAGAACGTCCGATGTGGACAAGACCATGAAAACCGTCGCATTCGTCGAGCAGGCCGCGCGTGGTCTTCATGAGGCGCACGAGAGAGGCGTCATCCATCGCGATGTCAAGCCCGGCAACATCATGGTGTCCGAGGACGGTCAGCCGGTGTTATTGGACTTTGGTCTTGCTCGGGCGATGGAAGACGACACGCCGACCCTCACACGAACCGGCGAGGTATTCGGTACCCCTCACTACATGTCTCCAGAGCAAGCAGCAGGGGAGCACGCGGAGGTCGATCGTCG
The DNA here is from genome assembly GCA_028278325.1 of Candidatus Binatia bacterium. GTDB lineage: Bacteria > Desulfobacterota > Binatia > UBA1149 > JAJCZL01 > JANQEO01. Next base: position 11,068 of record JANQEO010000309.1, on the reverse strand, counting down.
CACTGATGTCTGGTCGCTTGGCGTTACGTTGTACGAGTGCCTTGGCCTTCAGCGGCCGTTTGACGGTCCCAAGGAGCATCTGCATGAAGCGATTCGGTCGAGCCGCCCGAAGAACTTGCGGCGTGTCAATCAGAGGGTCCCCAAGGACCTTTGGATCGTAGTCGCTACCGCAATCGAGAAGGACAAAGCGCGGCGCTACCAGACGGCGCTGGAATTCGCCGAAGACCTGCGCCGCGTTCGGAAGCGACTGCCAATCCTCGCTCGACCAGCCGCGCTACCCACCGTGCTGTTGCGCTGCGTACAGCGTCATCCCTCGGTGTCAGCTCTCGTAAGTACCTTGATCATCGGGGCCATGGTCTTGGCGGCCCTCAGCCAGATCACCTCAACCCCCTTCCACTTGGAGCTTGGTGAAGACGACTACGTGCTCGACGACTATGGGACGGTGCTGTACGTTCGCGATGTTCAAGGGCATGAAGGCGGCGAGACGACGCTCATGTTGAATGGTAAGGAACACGAGCTCAAGGTTGGCGAGTCTGCCCCTCACAGCGACAGCATTATCGTCGAGGTGACCGACCACTACCCGAAGGATAAACGAGCGAAGATCCGCGTGGAGTATTCGTCGTGGCTCCCACGAGCAAAATGTTTATGCGTCGCTGTCGGGAAGAACGACGTCCATGAGCTTACTGAGATTCCAGGTCACCCTTCGATAGAGGTCAAGCATATTGACGCTGACTACGCTGAGAGGTATGCGAAAGCTGCGATGCAGATCTCCGTTGGCGGAACATCGAGGATGTGGAGCGCTTTCCGAAGCGAAACCAAGGAGATTCGGGTCGGTGGGCACACCTACCGTTTCGTTCTTCTCGATCTCCAAAGCGATGCTGTAACCATCGGCGTAGCTTTGCTGCAGTGAACCGCGCGGCAGGCTTCAACAGTCGACGACGAGGGCGCAAGCTCCCTTGTCCGCGATGGACTCCTGCCGCGACCAGCGTCGCTCGGGGGGTACGGAGAGCAAACTCGACGTCTGATAACCTTAATTCTACCCTCGGGTTGGCTTGCGCTGTCGTGCAGGCGTGATAAGTCGATTACCAGCCAATGAGCCCGACCCAATCGGCGTTTCGTGGCGCGAAAGGCGCGCATGGCTGGACGGGCTTCTGAGTGCGGGGCGGGCGGCGCAAACTACGTCAGTGTCGTCGGGCCGATTCGACGATGAACATCACGCTTCGCCGTCCACGAGGAGAAGCGAGCGCCACACCGGCGACTCTCTCAGCCGTGCGCGCAACCGTTGCCACCGCTTGGTCGCTGCAGCCTTCGAGATGCCGAGGACCGGTGCGGCATCGGCTGCCGGCACGCCCTCCAGCCCGCAGAGGGCAACGAGGGATCGGTCTTCCGGCTCGAGTGATCCAGCAGCCTCGATTAGTGACCTGACATCGTCCTGTCGCGCGACCTGGCGGCTGATGGACGTCGCGCGGGCGACTAGGTCCTCCGGGAGTGATTGTTGGGCGGCCCTGTGCTTGGGTCCAGGGATCTGGCCGCGGACGTTCAACCGTCGGAAACCGTCCGTGAGCGCATTGGTCGCGATCCGGAAGATCCACGCGCGAAACGAACCGCTCGACGGTTCGAAGCTCGCGAATCGATCGAGGGCGCGCCACCAGACGTCCTGGACGACATCGGCCGGGTCGAGGCGTCCGCGGTGACGCGGATGGATGCGCATCGCCGCCCACGCATAGAGCGCGGGGGCAAGCCGCTCGTACAAACCAGCGAACGCCTCCCGATCTCCGCGACGCGCCCGTTCTCCCTGGGCATCTGTGGGTGAATGTCGAGGCGGATCTGACACGTGGCGGATCCTGTGGGGTGTCTGGGAGTCCCAAGTCGCCAAGTGGTTGAGACTTGCCGACCCCCGCACCCGAGATTATCCACCACCGACAAAACTCCTGTCCAGTCTGAACGGCGTCATGCGTACGAGCTGGCAGGGGCAGCGTCCCCGCACGACATGACCGACTCCGATTCCTCTATCACCGACCGCGTGGTTCTGGCTTTCCAGCAGCAATACTGGCGCGACCAGGCTGAGGGCCGTGACGAACCACTGCTCCACTACGTGGGGCTATGGCCCGATCAGGACGCGACGATCGCTCGGGAGTATCTCGCGCTTCGCACTCCGGACGATGCAAGGACGGACCGAGGAGAGAGCATCGACTCTGACGACGGCACCATCGGGCCCTTCGTCGTGAACCGGGAACTCGGTCGCGGTGGCCAGGGAGTTGTGTACAAGGCAACTGACACGCGTCTCGGACGTACAGTCGCATTGAAGGTCCTCACCGGACTCGGTCCCGGTGCGGAGGGCCAGCTACGACGTTTCCGACGCGAAGCGGAAATCGCCGCGAAGCTCGAGCATCCCGGCATCTGCGGCGTCCACGACACGGGAATCGACAATGGAGTCCCGTGGATCGCCATGCGCTACGTCGAGGGCAAGACCCTGGCGAATCGGATCGCGACGACACATCAGGCACAGACCGCCGCGCCGACCTCGTTCCTTGACCTGACCGATGACGACGAGGTGGCTGCGTCACCGACCAGAGACGCAGGCAGCGACATGACCACCACCATGTCGCGCGCGCAGCTGTTCGCGCTGCTCCAGACCTTCGAGAAGGCGGCGCGGGCTCTTCACGCCGCCCACGAAGCGGGTGTCCTCCATCGCGACATCAAGCCCGGCAACATCATGGTGTCGAACGACGGCGACCCGGTCATCCTCGACTTCGGTCTCGCTCGTGACGACGACGACGACCTCCCCTCCCTCACGCAGACCGGTGACCTGTTCGGCACGCCGGCCTACATGTCGCCCGAGCAGATCGTGGGGCAGCGCATCCGGCTGGACGCACGGTCCGACGTCTACTCCCTCGCCGTTTCGCTCTACGAGTGTCTGACGCTGCGTCGTCCCTACGACGCGCCCACCCGCGAGGGCCTCTACCAGGCGGTCATGACCAAGGACCCTCCTGATCCGCGCCGGATCAACCACTCCATACCGAAGGATCTCAAAGTCGTCCTCGATTGTGCGCTTGAAAAGGACCGCGATAAGCGCTATGCCACAGCAGCGGCCTTCGGCGACGACCTCGCCGCAGTGCGCGAGCTGCGCCCTATTGCCGCGCGGCCCATCGGGGTCGTCGGACGCACCGTCCGCTGGGCGAAGCGACGGCCCGTGCGGGCAGCCTTGGCAGCGTTACTGATCATCGGCATCCCACTTGTCACCGGTCTTGCAGGCTTCATCTGGGCCAAGCTCCCGGACATCCGCAGACAAGAGCAGGCGCGCATCGACGACGCGGTCGAGGAGAGGTTGGAACGAGGGATCCTCATGAACCTCTTCGACGCGAGCCACGAAGCTGTGAGCGAATTCGAAGCCGCCCTGGCGTTGGATCCGGCCTCGGTCGAGGCGGCTGCCGGGCTTGCCTGGAGCTACCAGATGCTGGGCGATGCGCGGTCCTCACTCGACGCCATCCAGAGAGCCGAGGCCTTGGTCGATGACCCGCGACTCTTGTACCCGATGAAAGTCGTCGCTCTTCGTTCACTCGGGCGCGAGCGTGAAGCCCAGAATGCCGCCAACGCCGTTGCAGCCCCCGATACCGCTCTGGGCTGGTTCATGGAGGGAACGGTGGCTCACCTGGAGGCCCGGAAAGCCCCGATGCGTTCTGCGGAGAGTCGGGCAGCCGGAGCTCGCGCCGAGGCGCTGTACCGTCGGGCCGTTCTCGCGAGTCCCCGGGCCCGCCGGGCGTATCACTACATGCTGGCGGGCGTCGTCCACATCGGAGGGCGTTCATTAGAAGGTCTGGCCGACGTCCTCCAGTCCTCGTGGCCACGGGATGCGCGTGCGTGGAGCGCGAGTGCCAAGGCCCTGTTCCATGAGAGTCCCGATCGGGCGTTGGCGGCCTTCACAACCTGCCTGGAACTCGCCAGGGAGCGCTCGGGGCTCGTCCGCGTGCTGGCGCTCGGCAACATGGCCGAGCTGCTACGGCGTCAGGGGCGGCTCGACGAGTCCATCGAGGCGCACAAGGAGATGCGCCGGCTGGCCCCCTCGCGCGTATCGGGTCTTAACTTCGGACTGGCTCTCAAGGAGCGCGGACACCTTGAGGAAGCGGTCGCAGTCTACCGCGAGGCCCTTGAACGCACGCGGGGAGCAAAACGCGCCCCATTGCTCTCCAACCTCGGCGTCGTTCTCGACCAGATCGGGCGACCGGATGAGGCGTTGAAGAGCCACCGTGCAGCGCTGGCCCTCGATCCTGGAATCGCGACGGCGCACTTCCACGTCGGCAAGCTGCTGGTCAACGCGGATCGGGCAGCCGAGGCGCTTGAGCATCTCCACAAAGCGACCAGTGTCCGCCCCGGAGACACCGAGGACGATGTCCGGCACGAAGCGTGGGTGTTCAGCCATCTCGGCGTGGCCCATGCCAAGCTCGGGGACAAGAGCTCGGCACTCTCAGCCCTGGAGAGGGCCCTTGAGCTTCGCCCCGATGACCTGGTCGTTCACTACAACGCGATTCGGACGGTGCGGCCGCTCGGCCTGGGAGAGCGCACCATTGAGCACTGCCTGAAGTGCGTCGCGATCGATCCGGACTACAGCGCCGATCCTTACGCGATCCTGGGTGACACGTACTTGACCCGTGGCGAGCTCGATAGTGCCATCACGTACTACGAACAGGCAATCAAGCTCAAGCCCGATCACGCGGTGGCCCACCACAACCTCGGCACCGCATGGCTCAACAAGCCGGACTACGAACGCGCGGCGGAGGCCCTCCGTCGCGGTCAAGAGGTCGAGTCCTCCCCCGCGCACCATCCCTATCTGACGAAGGCAGTCCTCACCTGGGTAAGACAGCTCGTGAGGGACGACGAGCGCGAGCGCGCCATCGAAATACTCCAGGACTACACCGAGGCCTTCCCCGGGATCCCGCTCTTCAAGAAGGCCCTTGAGCAAGTGAGGAAGAGGCCATGACCGACACCTCCGACTCAAGCCGCGTCGTCCTGGCGTTCCACGAGCGCTACTGGACGGACTTCGATGACGGAGCCGCGCCGCCGCTTGCTCGCTATCTCGAGTTGTGGCCCGACCATCAGGAGACAATCGCGCGTGAGTATCTCGCTCTGGTTGACGGATCGACAGCCGACGTTCGTGCGACCGAAGGCGCCGTGCTCGGGCCCTTCGTCATCGAATCCGAACTCGGCCGCGGTGGCCAGGGGGTCGTCTACAAGGCGACTGACACGCGCCTGGGACGTACGGTCGCACTGAAGGTGCTCACTGGACTCGGTCCCGGCGCGGAGAGCCAGCTACAACGCTTCCGGCGGGAAGCCGAGGTCGCTGCCAAGCTCGAGCATCCCGGTATCTGCGGCATCCACGACACCGGCGTCGACGCGAGTGTCCCCTGGATCGCGATGCGCTACGTCGAGGGCGAGACGCTGGCGGACCGAATCGCGACGACGCGTCAGGCAGAGACAGCGGATGAGCCGAGCTCGTTCCTCGATCTTGCCGATGAAGAGGAGGTCGCGGCATCACCGAGCGCCGATACGACCACTACGATGTCACGCCCCCAGCTGGTCGCGCTGCTCCAGACCTTCGAGAAGGTGGCTCGGGCCCTCCACGCCGCCCACGACGCCGGCGTCCTCCATCGTGACATCAAGCCTGGCAACATCATGGTCGCAAGCGACAGCGACCCAGTTATCCTCGACTTCGGACTCGCGCGTCACGATGATGACGACCTCCCCTCCCTCACGCAGACCGGTGACCTGTTCGGCACGCCGGCCTACATGTCGCCCGAGCAGATCGCGGGGCAGCGCATCCGGCTCGACGCGCGGTCCGACGTCTACTCCCTCGCCGTCTCGCTCTACGAGTGCCTGACGCTGCGTCGTCCGTACGACGCGCCCACCCGCGAGGGTCTCTACCAGGCGGTGATGACGAAAGAGCCGCCGGATCCCCGACGCATCAACCGATCGATCCCCAAGGACCTCAAGGTCGTCCTCGAATGCGCGCTCGAGAAGGACCGTGACAAACGCTACGCCAGTGCCGACGCCTTCGCCGACGACCTCGCCGCAGTGCGCGAGCTGCGCCCCATCGCCGCGCGGCCCATCGGCGTCGTCGGACGCACCGTCCGCTGGGCGAAGCGCCGGCCGGTGCGGGCAGCGTTTGCAGTAGCGCTGATCATCGGCATCCCTCTTGTCTCCGGGCTCGCGGGCTTCATCTGGGCCAAGCTTCCCGACATCCGCAAGCAAGAGCAGGCCGACATCGACCAGAGAGTCGAGAGGGCCCTGGAACGCGGCTTCTTCCACCTGGCCCATGGCATCGCCAGCGAGGCGGTCTTCAGCTTTGGAGAGGCCCTGAGAGAAGAGCCTGGCTCCGCAGAAGCCGCGGTGGGGGTGGCGCTCGTGCACCTCGAGAGGTACGGAGACCCCGACGCTGCCTTGGAAGCTGTCGAGGTCGCGGAGCGACGGGTGGAGAGCCCAGCGGTGCTTCTCTCGACGAAGGCCGACATCCTTCGCCGGCTCGGTCGTCTCGAGGACGCTGAGGCCGCCATGGCCCGAGCACCGGAGCCAGACTCGGCCCTCTCGTGGTTCTTGGAGGGAAGCCGGGTCCTCGCCACCGCGGAACACGAGCTCGGTCCGCCGCAACGCTCGGGGTTCAGGGAGCTGAGGCCGAGTGAAGAGCACCAAGCTAGCTATGCGCAAGCACGCGAGCTGCTGCTTCGCGCCGTCCATGCCTGCAAGCACGCGCGTCGCGCCTATCATCTCCAACTCTTGCACGCGACCATCCACGTGGGTGACGAATCAGCGATCGCGGAGCATGCAGAGGTTCTTGAGTCGCTGTTCCCCAGGTCTCCCATGGTGTTGACCTGGGTCGGCCTCGCATTGGGCACCGTCGGGAACACCGAGCGGGCCCTACGGGTCTACCGCGCAGTCATCGCATGCGATCCCGCTGCGGCGGACGTCGTGTATTGGAACCTCGCGCTCATCCTCGAGCAGAAGGGCCTGATCGACGAGGCGATCGATAGCTTGCGCGTACTCCTGGGTCGCGAGCGGTCCAACGCTCTTGCCGACGCATATATGGCTCTCGAAGGGATGTTGGCCCGCGCTGGCCGACCCGACGAAGCGCTTGCCGAGATCGAGCGTGGTGTCTCACGGTTCCCTCGCCACGCGCTCTTGCACTACACCCTCGGCAAGCGTCTCGCAGCCCAGGGTCAGGAGTCCGTTGACGCGTACGCGAAGGCGGCGCAGCTCGACCCTCAACTTGCGCAGGCACACTGCGAGGTAGGCATTTGGCTCTATGGTGAGGGCCGAGCGGACGAGGCGGAAAAGCGCTTCCGCCAAGCGCTGGCAGCGGAGCCCGACCTTGCGGAAGCCCACTACTACCGAGGGCGCGTCCTTCTGGATCGTGACAGACCGAAAGAAGCGATCCCCTTTCTCGCCAGGGCAACGCGGCTCCACCCCCACCCCGATTGCCACTACAAGCTGATCCAGGCGTACTTGAGATCGGGAAGAGGGGAAGACGCCTCGAAAGCGCTTCGCAAGGCCGCAGAGAGTCTCCCGACGCCTGATCTCAGACTCAGTTGGCTCACGGGTCAGATGCACAGCGCCAGGGAAGAATGGGACGCGGCGATCTCCGCATACCGTGAGGCCATCGAGCTCGACGACACTTTCGTGGAAGCCCACTGTGACATGGGCTCGGCCCTGGTTCGAAAGGGCGATCCGGATGCAGCTCTCGTGTGCTACGCAAAGGCGCTTGAGTTAAGGCCCCAGCTCCCCAACGCTCTCTGCGGTCGGGCGGGCGCCTTATTGGACAAGGGGGAATTCGAACAGGCAATCGCGGCGTACCAGGAGGCCCTCGTCGTGGATCCCCGCTCTATCGTTGCCCGCCTGAACCTCGCCTGGGCCTACGAGCGACTCGGCGACCCGGAGCGGATCCCCGAGCTCCTGCGTCAGATCCTGAAGATCGATCCGGAGAACGGCCGCGCCCACTGGGGGCTGGCAGTCGCTTTCGAACGAAAAGGAGATAGCGAGAACGCTGCGGCGGCGTACCGTCGCGCCCACGAGCTGCGAGCGAGCTTACCTCCTGACTGGCCCAGTACCGCGGTCGCGCTCGAAGCCGCCGTCCTGGCGTGGGCACGAACACTCCGGCAAGACGACAAACCCGACCAGGCCATCAAGATCCTCGATGAACACGCCAAGGCCTTCCCCGCAATCACCAGTTTCAAAAGGGTCGTGAACCAGCTGAGGGATCGGCGATGACCTTCCTAACTATGCCGGCGGCTCACCGCCAACTTCGGACATGGTGGCCGGGCTCACTCCGGTGGCGCTTTGCTGAGTGCGAATTGGGTTCACGCAGCCTCCTGGGGCCAGCGGAACTCGAGGTCGCCGTCCCACGGATCGATGAGGATTCCCGGGTCGTCTTTGCCGCGAACAGGGAGGGCAATGTCGAAGTAGAAAGTTCGAGTGCACTCCTGGACGGTGCAAGGCACCCAGGCGCCGTTTGCCAATCGAAGCTCAAGCAAGTCGCCGTGCTTGATTGGCCGCCCGACGAGGTGGCACTCGCCAGTGAGCTCGTCGGGGTCTTGCAGCTTGGGCATCTCGGTCCTTCTCAACGTGGGTTTGGAGCACCCGCACAGATCCTCAGCTCGGGTCCGGGTCTCCGATTTGGAACAAGACGATGCCCCTTGCGTATTCAAAGCCAAATGGGCAGGTGGTGTCTGGTGTCGTTACGTCTTTCTCCATGTTGGGGATAGTTGCATAGGGCGGCGTAGGCTGTCAACGCCCGGCAACATCGATCATGCGGCTGCCCGCGTTAGCAGGCGAGCGGGCGAGGTTTCAGTCTGGGTTGCGGTCTCGTTTGACGACGGAGACAGTGCGAAGTGTTTTCTGCAATCCGAGGTGGCGCCGGTGACATCATCCTGAGAGACACTGTCCCGAGAACGATGCATGACCAGAACTCTTGGAAACGCATGCCTGATGTTGCTGTTCTCCGGCTTCCTCTTGGGGCTGTCGGCGTCACATACAATCGCTCAGCAAGGGGCACAGATACTCCGGAACGACTCGGAGTGCCGAGCCTTGCGCAACTTGGTTATCTCCGCCGATGGAGCCTGGGTGGCCGCGGAGGAGCGCCCGGACACTCATGATGGGGCTGTTCGGGTGTGGTCGACGAAGGGTGACGTCTCGTTCTCCATCGAACGCGGACGGAGTCCGCGCATCAGCCGTGACTCGCGTTGGGTGAGTGCTTGGCAGAAGCCGCCACTTGAGGACTCGAGGACTGCCAAGCCGAATAACGCTGGCCAGACACTCGTCTTGCTGGACACGCGGGATGGTTCGCGAAGGTCGTTCGACTTCGTTTTGTCCTATGAAGTAACCTACTTCTCCTCTCACCTAGCCTACCTGCAATCATCGGAGGCGAAGGCTGACGAGGAAGGTCTCTCGAAGGGCAGCGCTACGAAACCAGCGGCCAACTCGGCCGCGAGAATGCGCAAGGGGGGTACGCTGCACGTGGTTGAACTGGTGGGCGACCGGGTGTTCAGGTGGCAGAACGTCACGCGATTCGCGGCTCATCAGGCAATCAATCATGGTCCTCGCGAGAAGTGGAAGGTGGGCTACGCCTATGTGGCCTTTGTGATGCACAGCGAAGAGACAAATCGCGATAGTCTCCAAGTCGCCTTCGTCGGCCGCGCCAAGACGGGCTGGGGCACTGGTGGGACCTACGAGGGCGAAAAGATCGAAGGTCTGTGCTGGGCACGCGATTCTGTCACGCTTGGGTTTCTCGACAGCACGAAGACAAGGGACAAAGCCGGGAAGCTGCGCGTCGGCAACGGGCTCTACACGTGGCACGACGTGCGAGGTCGATCTGGCCATAGGGAGTTTATACGGGTGGACACTCTCGACTGAGACCTTGACCCTTTCGACCAAACAGGCCCTTCGGCGTTCCCCTCGTCGATCCTCACGAACTGGCTGCGGTCACGACTGGCGTACTGACTTGTGGTCTGCTCTGGATCAGTGGAGTCGCGGTAGAACTCGACGCTTGCCGGGTGGCGTGGGGCGGGCCTGGCCAGGAAGCGAGGACCCATCGCTGTTCGTTCAGGGAGCGCTGGTCGACGCCGGCGCCCTGGCGACGTCGGACGTGGTTCACGTCACGCTCCTCTCTGATCGTTGCCGTCACCGGCGTCGGCCTCATTGCGCTCGCGGGTATCGTGGTTCTCAACTGGATGTAGTTCTTCCCGGATATCATCTGCGTCACGATGTCGGCTTCCCCCACCAGGACGCCCCTCGAAGCGTCCTGGGATCAGCACGGCGGGACCGTCTGCAAACTCCACGAGTACACCGCTGACGCGGCGCAGGCTGTCGAGGCCACCGCCCACTAGGATCGGGTCTCACGAACCCTAAGCACCTAAAGTGGTCGGTAGAACTGAAGTCCGTTCCCGTCCGGGTCGCGAACGTGGAACTCGCGAGTGCCCCATGGGGTTTCGGCTGGGGCCGCCCAAGGACTGTCCGAGGCGATTGCCTCGGCGAGCACTTGGTCGCTCTGGAACTCCTCGTAGAGCTGGTCAACTTCGGGAGTAACAAATCGATTTGGGGTCTCAAGACAGCTCAGCTCACGGCGATCTGAGAGTGTCCCCCCCTCGGTGTAGGTTCGGGTCGAACCGATCGGAGGCCGACCATGGACCTGCAGGACTTCCCCAAGACCGCTCTGGAGTTCGACAGACGGTTCGGCAACGAGCGTGCGTGCCGGGCGTACCTGGCCGAGGTGAAATGGCCGGACAGGTTCATCTGCCCGAGGTGTGAAGGCCGGAACGCGTACTTCGTCATCGAGCGCGGGCTCGAACAGTGCACGGGTTGCCGGCACCAGACGTCGGTCACGGCCGGGACGATGTTCCATCGATCTCAGAAGCCGCTGACCGTGTGGTTCCGGGCGATCTTCGAGTTCGTCAGCCGAAAGCACGGGTGTAACGCGATGGACCTCGTCCGGTTGCTCGGCCTCAGCTACCCGACGGCGTGGACCTGGCTGCACAAAATTCGCGACGTGCTGGTACGGCGCGAGCGCGGCCCGCTGCTTGGCGAG
>JANQEO010000394.1 GCA_028278325.1 Candidatus Binatia bacterium | reverse complement strand
CGCCGAGCGGACGATCGTCGTGCCCGGAACCGCCTTCGGCGTCCCGCAGCACCTACGCCTGTCCATGTGTGTCGACGACGCCACCATCGACGGCGCCCTGGCGGCGTTCCGACGCGTGTGCGGCTAGGGGAGCCTACCCGCCTACCCGAGAGGTCGTTCGGATCGCGCACCCGGCCAACCCGCGGGCCACGTGGCCGTCCGACATGCTGGCCACGTGTGCGGTTTGAACATCCTCGGTCCCCGGGATCTGTGGAAACCGTCTCTTCGCACCTGCGCTATCGATTCCGAAAGCTGCTGACGACGCACACCCGCGCTGCGTCCGCCCCGCTCGCCACAACCCGCGCGTATCGGCGTTTCTACGACGTCAGTATCTACTCGAGCCTCGCGAGGCCGCCGCGGCGGCTTCCGGCTGACGTCGCGATGCGATAGCGGCGCGCCCGCGTACGGTGAGGGGCGTCTCTACGTGTAGAGCTGGTCACTCATCACTGCTCGGCCGCACCCTTGCTGATGGAGGTGAGCGACGTCGGATCGGCTAGTAGTTCTTCGAGTTGTGTAAGGCGCCGCTCGTGCAACTCCAGCGCTTGCTTGGCCATTTGCTTCCTCGTGTCCAACGTCTGCGTGTCTGCGTGCGCGGGTAGCTCGGCAATCTGCGCGGTCACACGCGCGACTGCCCTTCTTCGAATCTCGACTTGGCCGCGCTCGCGCTCGATTTCCTCCCGAAGTTCTGCCTTGCTAGTGAACCTGAGGCCAAGTGCGACGAGTCGCACCGGATCCAATCGCCCGCGACTCGCACGGGAGAGCGCAGACGACACCTGATCCGCATCCGCAGCCTCGCTGCTCACGTGGGTGTTTGTACCAGCGACAACGAGCGCGGTTGTGGCGGCTGCTGCCAACCCAAGCACGAGTAGCAGGTAGGTCCGTTTCATCACCGACCTCCTAGAAGCACTCCGATAGATACTCGAGCGTATCGTCGACGATGATGGTCTCGAAGCTGTCGACATCGATGCCCATCGCCTCTACATCCTCGAGGGGGATTGGCAGGATCAGAGTGTCGGACGAGCTACCGCCGTCGTACTCCTCGTTCGCCTCGAGCTCGCATGCGCTGTAGACGATTGCAATGTCCGACCCGCTCCCTCCACTGATTTGGTCGAGGCCCGGGCCACCGATCAGAGTATCCGAGCCGCTTCCTCCTGACAGTACGTCGTTCCCCGGTCCTCCCTGCAGCTCATCGTTGTCACTGCCCCCGCTCAGATTGTCGTCACCGGCACCAGCGATCATGAGGTCGTCGCCGCCGCTTCCGCCTGATAGCACGTCGTTCGAAGCCCCACAGTGGATGGCGTCGTTTCCAGAGCCGCCGTCGACGTCATCGACGAGCGCTGCCCCGCCACACACGATTACGTCGCCCCCGCTTCCGCCGTTGCAAGAATCATCGCCCGGCCCACAGTAGAGGAAGTCATTGCCGCTTCCCCCTGACAGGTCGTCATCGCCGCCGCGTCCGTCGAGGCACTGATCGCCTGAGCCGCCGCTCAGGTTGTTCGGGTTGTCATCGCCGACCAAGGTCTCGATACCCGCGGGACAGCAATCTGCCGAGAGATCGGGGTTGACCGTGACGGTCTGGATTGCGAATCCCGGGTTTCCGTTGGTGTCGATCGCGTGCCAAACGACCTCCGACGTCCCCTCAGGCAGCACGATCACTGGGTCATCCGGGTCGATAGGAACGACGGGATCGAGATCGATGCCGTTGACTTTACTCAGCCACGCATCGACGACGATGGTCGAGTCGTCAGTACAAGCGTCCGTCACCAGTGTTGGTGGTGAAAGGGAGATCTCGACATCTTGCGGGAAGCAGCCATCGGCGGTCACACCAGCTACATCGATTATGGGAGGTGTCAGGTCCGGCGAGCAGTTCGGCAGCAGCTCCACAGTCGTCGTGCTTTCACTGCTCTCGAAGCCAACCTGGACGACAACCGCACGGTCTCCCGGTTTGGCGTCCTGTACCACGGTCGCGTTAAAGACCACGTCGGTCACGCGTTCGACGTCCATGTCGGGACACGAGACGCAGGTTGCGCTCACGATGTCGTCTACGATGACGCCGGTGCCCAGCGAGATCCTCACGTTGTCTTCGCGTACGGGAAGACCCGTCACACGTACGACCAAGCCCTCGTACAGGGTACCTGCCGTGAGGTCGGTAAACTGCGGTTCCACCGTTCCTGTGTCTGTTCCTCCGTCGGGTGTAGCGACGTAGAGATCGGAGAGGCGGAACATGGTCTCGGCCTCGAGCGTCGCCGTTGGCGGGCTGGGAACTTCCTCTGGGTCGTCGACATCGTGGCTCGGTTCGCTCGGAACACCAACGGACACTCCTTGGGTCGACGTCAACGTCACCTTGACTCGGTAGCCACCCGTGGTCGCGCCTGGCACGCTAGCCGAAGCGAAGATCCCGCCGTAGATGCCGTCGTTTGGATCTTCGTCGTCGTGCTGGCCGTCGTCGAACATGTCGACGGTCCACGAGTTTCCCTCATGGGTCACATGAGCAACGGCTGCAATCGGAGTCGCGAAAAACGCGCCCATACCCAAGGTTGCATTGATGGTGACGGGTTGGCCCGTCCTCCGCTTCGGTTGTGCGACGTACGCTTCGGCACGTAGCTCCGGGTGCTCGATGTTTGCCAGCCAGCCGACCTCCGCGTCCGCACGCTCCGCCGCAGGCACCACGGTGCTGGTGTCGATCCGCGCCGTCCAAGTGCCGGCTGTCGGATTGTCGATACGGATTGTTCGGTAAAGGGCACTGACCTCGGGCGTCGTCCCACTTGGCGAAAAGACCTCTCCCGGAGACGGTCCTTCGAGGGTGAACGAGACCGTGTCGAATACGAGCACTGGGCTCGTTTGAATGCGTGCGTGGTTTCCCGTCCACGCGAACTCGAGAACAGTGGTGCCCTCGGGGACGGTGAAAGTCTGTACTTCTTCACTGAGCCCAGGGTCGAGGAACGATCGGTGCTCCAAGACCTCCTGGCGACCTAGGAGCTTGTAGCGTGCGCGAACGAGAGCCGTCTTGAGCTGATGGGGATTCTGTTCCAGATCGTCCGGAGAATCCGTCCCGGTCATCCAAACGAAGCCGCCACACCCACTGTTGTTGACGATGTCCTCCAGGTTCGAGTTCTTGGCGTTCCCGTAGGCGAGCGCGTTCACGGTAATCTCGTGAAGGTCGCAGGCTTCGGCAGCGGCGGTGATCGGTTCGCAGTCGTTCGGATGCTCACCGACGCAGTCGTCGTTGTGGCGACCGTCCGAGAACAACACGATGTTCTTGTTGGGGAGTACGAGCGCCGGGTCGAGTGAGTTGAACTGATCGACGGCGTCGTTGATCGCTCCACCGATGTTCGTCGCACTTCCCAGAGTAATGGGCAACTCGCTGAGCTCGGTCGAGCGTACATCCAAGTCGATTTCCCGGCTGACCATCCTGCTGAATGCCGAGATGCCGACGTGGTTTCCGAGCACGGTCTTGTTGTGAAAGTAGATCGCCCCTTCGGCAGCCGTGTCGATTGCTTTAATCCCGAGAAAGTCCTCGTAGCCCATGCTCCCCGAGCGATCGACGAGGAGCACGGTGTGGTCGTCCGCATTCAGAGGATCCACGAGCCAGACGCAATTCGGGGCATCCGGGGGCGGGTCCATGAGAGCCTTGGGCGTGTACGCGACCGGATCACCGACATCGTGGATACTCGCCAAGTCCACCTGGCGGGTGACCGCTCTGTCCCAGCAGTTGTAGTCTGGAAACTGCCGAACAATGGCTGGAGCCAAGGTTCCTCCGGCGATATCCTTGTCGGGAAAATGGCGGCTGGCGTCGCACCAACGCCAGTATGTCGATCCGGCCATGGTGCACGATTGCCCGACCTTGACCTCGCCCGGGTCCACCTCGGTCAAGTTCTGGCAAATCAGCTCCTTGTTGCCGGTCTCCAGGGGTTCCCCCTGGGCGCCCACAACGACGCATACGCCCTCGTTTTCCGAGTCGCAGTACGCGTCGAGATCTGCCGGTTCGCATGGGATCGTCGTCCCTTCACACACCTTATTCCCCATGTCGTCAACGCATGCACCGCCGCCCAGCGCCGTGCAGACATCGTTGGCAGCGCAGCTGATTCCTTGTCCCCCAGTGCACAACCCTCCGAGAACGCACCGCTCGCCCGCTTCGCAGTCAAAAAAATCGCTGGCAGGGTCGGGGTCATCGCAAGGGCGACCGGTGGGAACATCGGTCGTGCCGTCTGCGCAGACTCCGTAGTGGCCCTTGCTGAGGAACATGTATTCGTCCTTCAAGTGATAAAAGTAGTGGCCGAACTCATGCATGAACATCGTCGCTGCGTTCATCGATGTGCTGTTCGTGGGGACATCGTGAAGCGTGAGACGATGTTGGTAGGTAGCCGATCCACTGGGCAAGCCGCCGTCCTTGAAGTCAATCCAGATCGCAGTCGTGGGTACGCCGCCTCCGTACCTGAATCGCATC
>JANQEO010000267.1 GCA_028278325.1 Candidatus Binatia bacterium | reverse complement strand
TCAGCACGCGTGGCTGGAACGACGCCGGTCACGCAACACTTCGCAAACGACTCGAATCACGGCGGTCGTTCGCTGGTTCTCCGTCGCCACGAACTCCGTTCGCGGCGACTCCGGCCCAGCGCTACTTCGAACTCGCTCGATTCGCGTCCCCGCTAACGCTGGGGTGGAGGGGAATCCGAGCTCGCTCGGGTTCCCCGGAGCCCCAGCCACGACGCCGCCCCCGATCCGTCTGCCTCGAGAACGGTGATCGGCGTCGTCGTTCGCCCACCCGCGATCTGGCGATGACCCGGCGAGAATCCGGCTAGGAAATCCGACGCGAAACCCCCGTCGCGTCCCGCACCAGCGCCATCGTCTCGTCCGCCTCGGCGCGCGCTCTCTCCGCCCCCGCCTGCAACACGTCCTCGACGTAGTCGGGCTTCCCCTCGAGCTCTTCGCGCCGCTTCCGATACGGACCGAAGTGATCCATGAACGCCTCGAAGAACTCCTGCTTCGCGTGCCCGTAGCCGAGCCCCGGCGCCCGAAAACGCGCGGCGAGGTCGTCGACCTGCTCCTGCGACGCGACGAGCTTGAAGAGCTCGAAGACCGTGTTCCCCTCCGGCTCTTTCGGTTCGTCGACGCCCTTGGAGTCGGTGACGATGGACATGATGGTCTTCCGGGTCTTCTTCTCCGCCCCGAAGATCGGGATGGAGTTGCCGTAGCTGCCGCTCATCTTGCGACCGTCGACCCCCGGGATCTTGCCGAAGTCCTTCGGAATGAACGCATCCGGCAGCGGGAAGACGTTGCGGTAGGTCTGGTTGAACTTCAGGGCGATGTCCCGGGTCACCTCGAGGTGCTGCTTCTGGTCGTCCCCCACCGGCACGTGGCTCGACCGCACAATGAGAATGTCCGCCGCCATCAGCACCGGGTAGGCGAACAACCCGTGGTCCGGGGAGATCCCCGCTTGGACCTTGTCCTTGTAGGAGTGGCAGCGCTGCAAGAGCCCCATCGGCGTCACGGTGGAGAAGACCCAGGCGAGCTCGCAGACGTGCGGCACGTCGCTCTGGCGAAAGAGCGTTGCCTTGTCGGGGTCGAGCCCGAGAGCGAGATACGCGAGGGCCCAGTCGTGGGTCTGCCGGGCGAGGGTGTCGGCGTCGCGCACCGTCGTCAGGGCGTGGTAATCGGCGAGGAAGTAGAAGGCGTCCCCGCCCTCGGCGTGGACCTTCTCCTGCAGATCGATGAACTGACGCACCGCCCCGAAGTAGTTGCCGAGGTGCAGTGACGCCGTCGGTTGGCAGCCGCTGAGGATCCGCATTCGCTTCGCCTTCTGTGGTGGTCGAGATCGTGTCGCGGAGCCCGCCATCGGACCTCTTCAGGCTCCGTTTCCCCAATGGGCCGGGTATGTTAGCTTGGCCGCCGCGGAATACAAGAAAGGGAGCTCCGTGACCGATCCCGGTGGCGCCGACACTTCCAACAAGATCGGTGCGCGTTACAAGCGCGCGTTCCTGACGGGGCTCGCGACGCTGCTCCCGACCATCCTCACCATCTCGGTGCTCATCTTCTGTTTCAACTTCGTCAAGGACACCATCGCCGGACCGGTGAACGACCTGATGGTCACGGTGCTGAAGACGGAGTGGGCGCAGACGTGGTACTGGGAGAAGCTCCTCAACCGTCAGCCGGAGTGGTTCCTCGAGAAGCCCGCCGCCGGCGCCAGCGCCGAGGAGATCGCCGAGTTCGTCGCCTTCTCCGATCGCGTGCAGGCCCACGTGCCGCCGTGGCTCGGCTTCGTCATCGCGCTCGTGCTCATCCTGCTCGTCGGCTTCATCTTCAAGGGCTACCTCGGGCGCCAGCTGCTGCGCTTCCTCGAGGGGATGATCCAGCGCCTCCCGGTGATCAAGACCATCTATCCCTATGCGAAGCAGGTCACCGAGTTCTTCTTTGAGAACAAGCGCCCCATCCAGTACGAGTCCGCCGTCTCGGTGGAGTACCCCCGCCGCGGTATCTGGTGTATCGGCTTCGTCACCTCCGAGGGCTTCCGCGACGTCCAGGAGGCGACCCAGGAACAAGTCGTCAACATCTTCATCCCGTCGAGCCCGACGCCGTTCACCGGCTACACCATCATGGTCCCCCGGGACGAGGTGATCCCCCTCAACCTCACCGTCGATGAGGCGCTGCGCTTCACCATCTCCGGCGGCGTGCTGCTGCCGCCGAACCAGCTGCCGCCCCTCGCCCTGAAGACCCGCAAGCTCGAGAAGCCGACGACCTGATCGGGCGAGCGGGGGGCTCAGGTGTTTCCCGCAGATGCGCGTCCGAGGCAAGAACCGGTCCGTAACCCCTGATTTGGCGGGATCCGGCAACCCGGGGTATCTTTGGATGGCGGGGTTTCCCTCGATTCACCGCCTTGCACCCGAACCACAGAGGAAGGCCCGAATGGCCACCCAGTTCACGGTCATGGTCGCCGATGACATCCCGCTGATGCGGCTCATGCTCTCGAAGTACGTCCGCACCGCGGGGAGCGCCATCCTCGAGTCCGTCTACGGCCCCGTCGATCTCCGGGTCCTCGAGGCGGCGGACGGCGAGGAGGCCCGGTCGGTGGTGGCGAACCACTCCGTGGATCTGATGTTCCTCGACTTGATGATGCCGGTCAAAGACGGCCTCTCCCTCCTCCAGGAGATCCGCGAGGATCTCGGCCTGAAGAAGGTCAAGGTCGTCGTCTGCAGCGCCGTCGGCGACAAGGAAGTCGTCCACCGCGCCCTCGACCTCGGCGCCGACGCCTACGTCATCAAGCCGTTTACCCTGACGGCGGTGCAGCAGAAGCTGAAAGAGATCTACGGGCAGCCCGTCGGCGCCTAGCGCCGCGGATCTCGTCGCTGAGGCCCCCGCGAGCCGGGACTCCCCTTGACCTCCCACCGCCGTACACTAGGATCCTTCCTCGCCTCCCTCGCGAGGCGACCGACCGAGAGAAAACTCGGGCTGTAGCGCAGCCTGGCAGCGCGCCACGATGGGGACGTGGAAGTCGGAGGTTCGAATCCTCTCAGCCCGACCAAAATATGGGAGCCCCGTAGGCGAAAGCCCACGGGGCTCTTCTCTTGGCGAGTACTCGGATGAGGCCGTCTCCCCAGCTTGGTCTTGACCGCGGTTTCAGGCTACCACCTCTCTACTTTGGATCCTCCCGCTCGGCTACGGCCCGCATGAGAAGCTGCAGGTTTTGCCTCTCCCGCCAACTGAGACGGAGAGGTCGGTGCTGTGAGAAGTCATCTCGTAAGAAGTCCTCTCCAATCCAGCCGGCGAGGAAGTCGACGAACTGGAGAGGATGGATCTCGCCGCCCACTCCGAAGAAGATGAACGTGCTAGATCCTCCGATACCCCAGAAGTCACGGTATTCTTGGTACAGCGGCTGAGAGGGTCCCTGCAAGCCAGCGCTTGCTTCAGCAGTGGATTGGAATCCAGAAGACCCCGCAATCGATCCGAAGAACCCTCGAGCCTGAACCGGCAGCACCGCGACGCTGCCTTCCGCTTCGAGGCAGCCCCCCACCTGACGTTTGTAGTGCCAACCGAGCTTGCCTACTGCTCTCGCACCGCCACCTGCTTGCAGTCCCCGCGTGACATGCACCTCGCTAAACAAGCCTGGCCCGAAGTGCAAGTCGAGTGAGACCACGTCAAGCAGATCGAGCAGCCGATCAGGAAGATAGAGCAAGGCTTTCGCTGCGATTGATCGCTCCGCGGGAGCCCAAGTCGATCGATTGCTACCCAGCCGACTCGGCTCGAATGCGGTGGGTTCAGGTTCTTCGAAGATCGCGGACTTCGGCTCACCAACCTCGCTTCGTTGCGTGCAGGCCTCGATGAAGTCCGCTTCCATATCCCGGCCCTCTGCGCGAATACCAGCAATCACGGCGTCGACGTCCCGCATCAAGCGCGAAACGCCAGGATAGTTCGGGTCCAAGTGCGTTACTGGAACTAGCATTTGATAGCACTCAGCGTACTCTTTGCGATCGAAGTGCGCGGCAGCGTCCTTCACTGTCACTTCTAGAGCGTGCCCTACCTCGGCGGGCGTTGGACCAGCGCAACCGACGACGGCGATAGACAGAGTAGTAACGGCCAGAACTGCTACACGACGTCCGAACGTGTCCCTCGATGCCGCCAACCCACAACGTCGACTAGTGTGCAACATCCTACGTCCCTCTTTCCTGCTCCCCGTGGTGAGACTGACGACGAGCGCCGGCCCCATCTCCACTTGATGAAACGACGCCACGAAAATGCGGATCGCCCGCTTGGATGACTCAAACCCGAATCGAGCCAGCCCTCCTCGCCTAGTTACACGCGAAACGCCCCGTCGCTCGTCGGAAGAATCGAGCAACTCACTGCATGCAAGGCACTTATGCAGGCGAACGGAGTGTCATTGCGGACGCTATACTGCGTTGGTGGTCGAACGGTGGTTCAAATGGCTGGGTGATACGGTGGCGGTCAGTGCCAGCTTCTCCAGAAGACAGCGATCAGTTCCAGAGCGTCTACTCGGCACTCCGAGCCATGGCAGCGCGCAAGATGGTGGGTCAACCCCCGAACCATACCTTGTCCCCAACTGCACTCCTGCACGAAGCGTACATGCGCGTCGATGCAGGCGATAAGAATTGGCACCGGGACCGCACATATTTGTTCAGAGCCTTTGCGGGTGAGATGCGCCGAACACTTATCGATTCCGCGCGCAGGAGGCGGGCGCTCAAACGTGGGCACGGCAAGAACAGAGAGGCACTGTCTGCTCTGGATTTACCTGCGAGTCGGCTCTTCACAGTCGACGAGTTCATCGACCTCGACGACGCCTTGGAAGCGTTGAAAGAAAACGATCCGCGGGCCTACTCCGTGTTCGAGCTTCGGTGTTTCGCGGGACTGACTTTTCGGGAGACCGCCGGCAATCTGGACATTTCCGAGACCACGGCGAAAGAGGATTGGGCCTACGCCGTTGCCTGGGTGAAAAGAAAAATGGACTCGGGCCGGCCGTGACCAACAGACAAGATCGTTTGAAACGACTCCACTTCCAGGCCCGCGCCATGAACGAGAACGAGCGCGAGGAGTTTCTGCAAAGAGAATGTGCAGACGATCCGGATCTCGCTAGAGAGACCCTGTCCTTGCTCCGCTACGGCGGATCTGACATCACCGACGAGCGTTTCGACGTGGGTTGCATCCCCACCGATGGGTGGGAAATCGGTCCCTACAGGGTCCTCGAAACAATCGGCGAAGGTGGCATGGGTGTCGTGTACCTCGCCGAGCAGCTCCTGCCAGTCCAGCGCGAGGTGGCACTGAAGCTCATCAAGTTGGGCATGGACACAAAGGAGGTCGTGGCCCGCTTCGAGGCCGAGCGGCAGGCGCTGGCGATGATGAACCATCCCAGTATCGCCAAAGTGTACGACGCAGGGGCAACGCCGGAAGGGCGGCCCTTTTTCGTCATGGAACACGTACCCGGCGTACCGATCACCGAGCACTGCGACCGCCAACGCCTGACGACTCAAGAGCGGCTCCTTCTCTTCATCAAAGTTTGCGAAGCCGTTCAACATGCCCACCAGAAAGCGGTGATCCACCGCGACCTCAAGCCGTCGAACGTGCTGGTCATGTTCGAGGGAGACGACGCTGTCCCCAAGATCATCGACTTTGGAGTCGCCAAAGCCACTAATCGGCGGCTCACAGAGCAGACACTCTTCACCGAACAAGGACAGATCATCGGCACGCCTGAGTACATGAGTCCTGAACAAGCCGAGATGACATCTCAGGACATCGACACTCGGACGGATGTCTACTCACTCGGCGCTCTCCTCTACGAGATGCTCGCTGGCGTTCCGGTATTTGATCCTGAGCATCTTCGAGCGGGTGGCTACGCGGAGATCCAACGCCGGATCCGCGAAGAGTACGCGCCGAAGCCGAGTACGCGGTTGAGCAGGCTAGATGAAGGATCGGAGTCAGTCGCTACTCAAAGACGAGCAACAACAGGGTCGCTCGCAAGTCAGCTCCGTGGTGATCTCGACTGGATCACCATGAAGGCACTGGAGAAAGATCGGACACGCCGCTACGGGTCCGCCGAGCAGCTCGCGGCAGATATAGGGCGCCATCTGAACAACGAGCCGGTCATCGCAAGTCCACCAAGCGCCCGGTATCGGGTCACGAAATTCGTACGCAGAAACCGAGGAATGGTGACGGCAGCGGCGGTTGTATTCGTCGCTCTGGTCGTGGGCTTGGTGGCGACCTGGACGCAATACCAGCGTGCGGAAGGTCAGAGAGAGCGAGTACTTCGCCTCTCCGATATCAAGCTTCTCCAAGACTACCTGGCCGAGGCAGACGAATTGTGGCCCGCGCACCCGGAGCAAATTGGGCCTCTACGGGCCTGGATCGGCAAGGCAACGAAGCTACACGAGCGACTCCCGATTCACATGGAGTCACTCGACGAGCTGCGCGAGTCAGCGCTTCCACGCACTTCTGGGGCAGAACATTGGGACTTTCCCGAAGGAGAGACGGACCTGGCTTGGCAGCACGAGGTCGCTGAGGCGCTAGTGGAGGGATTACGCGCTCTGGGCAAGGAAGGCGGAGCTCTCTCGGACGTGCGCCAGCGTCTCGAGTGGGCGACATCTGTCGAGCACCTCACCGTCAAGGGCCCAGAGGCTGCAGCCGCGTGGGCAAGAGCTATCGCGTCGATTGCGAACGAAACGGAGTGCCCACTCTACGATGGTCTGAGGCTGTCGCCCCAGGTCGGCCTGTTGCCACTTGACCGCAACCCGCGCACGGGGCTTTGGGAGTTCTGGCACCCCCGAACAGGAACCCGACCGAACCCAAATCCCAAGTGGGACGCGGAGCTTCCAGGGAAGTGCAATCGGTGGCTGATCAGCCAAGAATCGAGCCTGGTTTTGATTCTGCTTCCAGGTGGAGCGTTTCGCATGGGGGCTGAACGGCCGACGGTCGGCCTCGCAGCCACGGACGGGGCCAACGGTCTTCTGATCACGGGTGTGACTCCGGGAAGCCTCGCTGATCACGCTGGTGTAACCGTTGGTGACAGGCTGATCGAACTGGACGGGGTCGCGATAACGACAACAGAGGCTCTCATGTCACTCAGCCGACGGCTTGTTGCTGGACGCCGGGCTGAGTTGATGATCGTCCGAGGGCAACACAAGCTCAGCCTGTCCGCTGAGGTGCAGGCTGGTATCGGATCGCCGAATGTGGACCCATGGGCGATTCCGCGAGAGTCTCCAATTCATGAGGTGATACTCGGCCCTTTCTTCATGTCAAAGTATGAGATGACTCAAGCCCAGTGGTCTCGAAGTCCGGCAGACGTAGTGTTCCCCAGCTACCTCATACCGCCCGCAAACAACATCACGGAAACACATCCTGTAGAGAATCTGAGTTGGACCTGGGGCAATGAGACCGCGAGACGGATGAAGCTCGCACTCCCGACGGAAGCTCAGTGGGAGTTTGCGTGCCGTGGCGACAACGGAAGCGTCTACTGGAGCGGTGACACCGCACAGAACCTCAACGGCGTGGCGAACATTGCTGATCGAACAGCGAAGAAGGGCGGGGTGGAGGGTAGCACCACGGAAGTGGACGACGGTTTCCTCTACCATGCTCCCGTGGGTTCGCTCTTGGCGAACAGATTCGGACTTCACGATGTGCACGGCAACGTCTGGGAGTGGTGCCTTGACTCCTATCAAGGATACGGTAACCCGGCCGCTGGCCCCAACGGGCTTCGAGTAGCTGGCACGGTTGGCTCCTACCGTGTCTACCGCGGGGGCAGTTACCATTCTTCGGCCGTCATGGTTCGCTCCGCTCTCCGTACGAGAGACGCCCCGGGAATGCGCGAACGCGATGTTGGCCTGCGCCCGGTCAGGAACCTTCAGAACTGACCGAGTCTGCGGTGGTTCCTTCCACTCCTCGATAGCTAGGGCGTGGCCGCTGTGTGGCCGGCTACCTTGAAGAATCTGCGAAGTAATCCTGGGCCGTTGAGAGCCCCGAAGTACCAGCCTAGTCCGCGGCCCGACCATGGGACCCATCAAGTGATGTTGCGCTGAGCACCCTTCCTCTCGATGGTGCTCGACATGACCACCGGAATCCTCTCCTCACTCGGCGGTCTCGGGCTCTTCCTGCTCGGGATGCTCACCATGACCGACGGGCTGCGGGCGCTCGCGGGGCGCAACCTGCGACGGACGCTCGCTCGCTTCACGCGGAGCCCTACGTCGGGGGCGATTACCGGTGCCGTGACCACCGCCACGATCCAGTCTTCCAGCGCCACGACCGTCGCCACCGTGGGGTTCGTCGGTGCCGGGCTGCTGACGTTTCCCCAGGCGTTGGGGATCATCTTCGGAGCGAACATCGGCACGACCATCACGGGATGGCTCGTGGCGCTGGTCGGGTTCAAGCTCGACATCGGCACCGCGATGCTCCCGGTCATCCTCGTCGGCGTGCTGCTGCGCCTCTTCGGGCAGCGGCAATGGCGCCACGTCGGGAACTCCCTCGCCGGCTTCGGGTTGATCTTCGTCGGCATCGCGGTGCTCAAGGACGGCATGGGGATGCTGGAGGAGTGGATCACGCCGGAGATGTTCCCCGAGGACACGTTCGGTGGGCGACTCCTGCTCGTGCTCCTGGGTATCGCCATCACCATCGTCACGCAGTCGTCGAGCGCCGGCGTCGCCGCCGCCATGACGGCCATTGCGCTCGGCAGGATCAACTACGCGCAGGCCGCCGCCATGGTGATCGGCATGGACGTCGGCACCACGTTGACCGCGGCGCTGGCAACCGTCGGCGGCTCGGTGCAGGTGAAGCGCACGGGCTACGCCCACGTCATCTACAACCTCGCCACCGCGGTCCTCGCGTTGCTTCTCCTGACACCGTTCATGCAACTGGCGGACGTCGTCAGTGGCGGCATCCTCGAGCGCGAGCCGGCCCTCGGCCTCGTCGCCTTTCACACGTTCTTCAACACGATCGGCGTCATCGCGGTACTGCCGTTCACCGGACTCTTCGCGCGGGCGATGATGCGCCTGGTACCGGCACCCGCGCGCACGCTCACCGTCGCCCTCGATCGACGTCTCCTCGAGGAGCCCGAGGCGGCCATGGCGGCGGTGACTTCTACGGTGGAGAAGATCGCCGGCGGAACGTTCTCCGTCTTCAAAACGACCCTCGTCCTCCGCGGAGAGGGCACCGACGAGACCGGCGTCGCGGACATCACCTCGGCGCTGCGTCAGACGCGGGACTACCTCGATGAGCTCACGGCGAAGAGTCGATCCGAGAAAGTCGACCCCCGTCAAACGGCCGTGTTTCACTGCGTCGACCACATGGAGCGACTCATCAATCGTTGTCGGCGACGGCGCCCCTTGGCGGCGGAGGTCGTCGGCGAGCGGCTCTCGACGGCGGTGGCGCGGCTCGGACGCTGGCTCGAAGACGTCGAGATGCACCCCGGCGCCGGCGCGCGGACGACGGCGGGCATCGAGGAGATCTGGCGCGATCTCGACGAGGAGAGCGAGCCGTACCGCCGCGAGGTGTTGCGGCTCTGCGCCGCCGGGCAGATCGATCTCGAGGAGGCGGACGCTCGGCTCAACGCGGTCCGCTGGCTGCGGCGCAACGCCTATCACGCCTGGAGGATCAGCCGCCACCTCGAATCGATGACCGAGATCGGTTGATCGGTCCGGCCTAGAAGGCCGGCCGGAAAGGGCTCTTCTCAGCGGCCGAGCTTAGGCAGCGAGCGCTGAGGAGGGCCCGGTCCACCCCGACCGGTCTCGATGGGTTTCG
>JANQEO010000258.1 GCA_028278325.1 Candidatus Binatia bacterium | reverse complement strand
TCGTACTCCGACGGCACATCGGCGTAGCTCGGCTCTCCCAGGAACAGGCTGCCGTCCTGTTGCACGGTCTCGATCCTGGCGTAGAGGCCGGCCTCGGTGTCCTTGACGTCGTAGGTGGGCACCACGGTGTCCTTCGCGCTTCCGAACGACGGACGGTGGACGAAAGGAAAGTGGGAGGTGTCGCAGAAGTTCTCGATATGGCGGCCGGCGCCGGTGTTGATCACCACGTCCATCTTGGCGAACTGCTGGGAGTCATCCTCGAAGATCGGCCAGTGCGGCAAGGGCATGACAGGATCGCCGGAGAGACAGACCCAGACGATCCCGTATTTTTCTTCGGATCTGAAAGTTTGCAAACAGAGCTTGCGCGGAATCTTGTAGCCTTCCGGCGCGCCGGGCACCTTCACGGCCTTGCCGTCGAACCCGAATTCGACGCCGTGATAGGCGCAGCGGATCCGATCAGTCTCCACCGTACCGAGGCTGATCTTGGCGCCCCGGTGCGGACAGTAGTCGCGCGCGACCAAAACCCCGTTCTCGGTTCGCAGTATGACGAGATCGATGTCGAGCAGGGTTGTCGTCGTCGGTTCCGCCCCGAGATCGGAAGAGAAAGCGACGGGATGCCAGAAGGAGCACAGCACCTGCCAATCGTTATCCGAAAAGGCGGACTCTCTTGGCTTGCAAAGTTCGGTCTTCATGGCATCGACCCCGTCGCTTTGTCGTCACTTAGTTTACATGCTCAACCCAAGCCCACGAGGATGGAGTTGCCTGAGGGGCTCATTGGGACGGCAAGGTCCCGATCGCCCCCTTGACCAGGTAATCCATTTCCCAAAGGGCACCGTCGGAGATCCGCTCGCCTTCGGGGACCGCGACGGAGCCATCCTGCTTGTAGACTGGACCGTCGAAGGGCGACATCTCACCCGCCGCCATGGCCTTCTGAGCCGCCGCGATCTTGTCCATGACCGACTGTGGAATGTCCTTATGCAGGCCGGCGAGCTCTACGACGCCCGCTTCCATGCCGACAAAGGCGCCCCATTCGGACGGCTCCCACTGCCCATCGGCGATCTTC
>JANQEO010000135.1 GCA_028278325.1 Candidatus Binatia bacterium | reverse complement strand
CGCCGGCAGGTGATCGTCCAGGGCGCCGGCGGCGTGCTCGCGGACCGCTTGCAGCGCGTCGATCACGGTGTTGCCGGTGACGTGGATGGCCTCCGCGTCTACCCCCTCGCGCAGCAGGTTGCGCTCGTTGCCCTCGAGCGGCGCGAAGTGGAGCGTGCCGACGGCCGAGATCAACCGTCGCTGGACCTCCTCGGGGAAAGGGTGCTCCACGTCGAACGATCGCAGCCCTGCCTCCACGTGGCCCACCGGGATCTGATGGTAGAACGCCGCCAGGGCGGCGGCGACCGCCGAGGTGGTGTCGCCCTGGACCAGCAGCAGGTCCGGCCGCTCGTCCGTCAGGACCGGGGCGAGCGCTTCCATCGTGCGGGCCGAGAGGCGCGTCAGGCTCTGCCCCGGCTCCAGCAAGTTGAGCTCGAGGTCCGGGCGGACGGCCTCGGGCAACAGCCCCTCGACCATCTCGCGGTGCTGCCCCGTCGCCACGACGAGCGGCTTGAGGTCCGGCGCGGCGCGCAGCCTTTCGACGACCGGCCAGAGCTTGATCAACTCCGGCCGCGTGCCGAAGAGCACGAGCACCTTCAATGGATTCTTCATGGCGGGGAGGCAGTCGGGCCGACTGCGATTGTACTCGCCGCCGGGCTCCCGCGCTTCTGGGCGTCTCTGGCTAACGGCCCCACCTCTCGCGCAAGGGTCGGAACTCTAGGGCCTAGGGCATCAGGGCCAGAACGTCTACGTAGGCAGTCCTCAGCTTGGCTACAAAGTCGTTTCTCTCAGCGGGCTTTAGGTGCGTTGCTTGCTTTGCAGTCTTCTTCTCGTAGGGGTGTGAGACCGGGATGCGATTGCGGCGCTCGTTCATTTCTCGGAAGCAGCTCCCGATGTTTGGACAGTTCCTTGAGAATGGGCCCGCGGGGTCCAGTGTGACGCCGAAGGATACGAGGTGACCACTCTTGTCTCGTGTAGTGCAGGAAGCCGGGTGGCGCGTGCTGGCTAGATGCCCCTGCAGGGACAGGAAGACAGTCTGGTTGAAGGAGTTTTGGCAGGCAAGCCACAGGGACGGGCCTCCGGCGAAAGCTGCCTCGGACTGTTTCAGTAGACCTAGAGCGTGCACGTACTCGACCCCCAGCAGCTTGTGCCAGGACTTACCGTAGGGCGTGCCGTACCGGCTGTGCAAGATCTCAGCGATCGGATCAATCGGTGCTCGGGGTCCCTTGACAATGCCGAGTTCTAGCAAGGTGTTAGCTACTTGCGATGGGAGGTCGGGCAAGCTCATCCCGAACGCCGATGGGTCAAGTCCCCGCTCATGCAGCACCGGGCAGACTGATAGGCCGGGCTCAGGCGCCGTACGCTTGAGGTAGGTCTCAACAACCTCTCCCCTCTTGAAGGAGCCTAGCGGAAGGGCTGGTCCTAACAGTGCCTGGAGTAGTGGGGGCTGGTGCTTTAGGAATCTGCTGTGCCGGGCCGATGTGCGCTCTTCCGACACGCAGAGAAAGTGACACGCGCCCCATCGCTCGGCGAGATTCTCGTAGGTCCTTCGCTTGGCTAGTTGGATCGCCAGCTCCGTGTACTTCTGGTGGTCGGCCGTAATGCCTGAGCCAGGCTCATCTCGGAGATACCTGGCCAGAACATGCCAAGCCTCGCCTCTCACGTAGGGATAGGCACTCTCCCTGACAAGCCTAGTGCAGAGTTGCTCGACGGGCTTCCGGTAGCCGAATCGACCGATGTAGGCGAAGAACGCATCAGCGTGCTCGGGATGGCGTGGTATGAGACGAATCACAAGTCCGAGTAGGTAGCTGTCCGGCTCAGCTCTGTACAAGACGTATCGGAGGCGTGTCTTGTCGACTACGCGGTACGGTCTTCCGCCGATCGCCGAGCGAAACAGGGACCTAGCGCGCCGGGGTCCGATCTTCTGACCACTAGCTCCCTCGTGCTGGGGGTCGGCAATACTAGGCAGCATCCCCATGGCCTGCTTCGCACTCTTCGCACGCCGTATAGCGAACTTTCCTACTTGGGGGATGAGACCTCGCTCGAGGCAATGACGCTCGAGCTCAATCAGGTCTTCGCGAACCTCCTCCTCGGTGGCACCGAAGAGCCGAACATCGTCGACATATCTGACGAAGCCTTTTTGGGTCTGGAGTGCAAGATCGATGGGAAGCAAAAAGCACTCGGCGAGAAAGTCAGAAGCGAGAGGGCCCTGGGGTAGGCCGTGGCCGTGGCCTGACGCGGCGTGGACAGAACTCCAGGTTCGCAAGCACTGCTTGATCCAATCGAGGTCAGGACTGTTCGTCCGCGGATAGATGGTCCGCAGAAGGAGTTCGTGGGAGATCGTGTCGTAGAACGCTGCAAGGTCGAAGTCG
>JANQEO010000099.1 GCA_028278325.1 Candidatus Binatia bacterium | reverse complement strand
CCCTTTTTTTGCTAAATCTTCGCCATGGGTTACCGATTCTTGGAAAAAACTGGGGTCCACGTTGGGTTTGAGATCTCTATTCTTGCTGTTAAAGTATGTAGAAAACGGATAGAGGCAAAGATCCTGGATGGCATGGCGCAGGGGTGTGAAGACAGACTGAATTCGGTACCAATGACGAGGGCTGTGCGATCTTAGATCAGCAGCCTCGTTTGAAACTGTTCAGACCAATGGGTGGCTCGAATGTCTTTGCTGATCGTTAGTGTCCTCGCATTATTCGCAGCGCCCCCACTCTACGCGCTTTTTGGCAAAAACGATCGTTTTTTTCTGATTCTCGACGGATTCATCTTTTTGGCGATCGGCGGTTTGATTGTCACCCTCATCATGCCGCAGGCCTTCGCCATTGCCGGGTGGTTGACCCTTGTTTTCTTGGCGGCCGGCATGGGGTTGCCCGCGCTGTCCGAGAAGATCTTCCATCATTCCGTAGAACGCACGCATCTGGCGGCCCTCTGCTTGGGCATCCTGGGGTTGTGGCTCCACGCGCTCACAGACGGGGCAACCCTCGGCGCGGGTGCGACCCACGCTCACAGTTCCGGCAACCTGCTCGCGCTGGGAGTGCTGTTGCATCGAATTCCGATCGGCCTGACGATCTGGTGGTTCGTCCGGCCGCGCTACGGTACCAAGTCAGCATTGTTCCTGCTGGCTCTGATTGGCGTCGGCACCTGCATCGGGTTCGCTCTGGCTCCTGCTATTCTCGCCCCTTTGAACACGGGTGGCCTAGCGCTGTTCCAGGCGTTTGTCGCGGGGTCTTTGCTCCATATCCTCTCGCATGGCAGCCATGTGCCGAGTAACGGTTCTTCCCGCGGCCATGGCGGCGGCTGGTGGGAAGGCCTCGGCAATGGGCTCGGTGCCGCCTTGGTACTTTTCTTGATTTACGAGCACAATCCCCAGCCTTCCGATTGGTTTGTGGGGTTTCGGGACACGTTCGTAGAACTCGCTTTGGAAAGCGCCCCTGCGCTTCTGCTGGCCTACATTGCGGCGAGCTTTGTGATGGCGCTGATGCCCCAATCCTATGTCAAGTGGGTTTCCGGCGGCTCTTCGTGGAGGCAGTCGCTGCGTGGGGTCGCGGTTGGATTGCCACTTCCAGTCTGTTCCTGTGGTGTGGTGCCGCTCTACCACTCGATGATTCAAAAAGGCGTCCCTCCGGCTGCCGCGATGGCTTTTCTGATCGCGACACCCGAACTCGGAATCGACGCCATCCTGCTGTCTCTCCCTCTTTTAGGCGGCACCATGACAGGTGTCCGGGTCGCCGCTGCGGCGATCGTCGCATTGTTGATAGGCAGTCTGATCGGTCGATTCACCCAGGTCTGGGGTTCTGAGCAGGAGAGTCATGAATCTGTCGAAACCGGGTCCGGTCAGGGTCTGTGGCCGAAGCTGAAGTCAAGCCTGACCGATGGAGTCGGTGAGCTAGTGGATCATACGGGACCCTGGATTCTGGTGGGGATGCTCATTGCCGCCGCGCTGCATCCGGTTCTGCAGGCCAATGATTTCGGAGCGTTGCCCCCAGGGCTGGAAGTGCCGCTGCTGGCCCTTTTAGGGATGCCTTTATACGTTTGCGCCTCGGGTGCGACGCCTTTAGTTGCTGTGCTATTGGCTGGCGGCGTGTCACCGGGAGCGGCGCTGGCGTTCTTGCTCACCGGCCCGGCAACAAATCTCACCACATTCGGCGTCCTAACCAGGTTGCATGGGCGGAAAACCGCCTTGCTGTTCGGTTTGGCGACCTTTGCGATCACAGTTGGCCTTGGATATTTGACCAATCTCGCGCTTCCGGCTTACCAGCCCCTCTCTCATGGCGGTCCTCATCGGGACTGGTCACTTTTCCACTGGGTTCCCTTAGTAGTGCTGGCTTTGCTTTACATGCGCTCGCTGTTTCGACGAGGCGCGCGTAAATTCGTTTCGGAGCTCTTCCTGCAAGGCGACCATCATCATGACAACGGCATTGGGCGTGGTCAGCCTGTGTCGGATTCGCTCCATTGAGGATCTGGTTGGTGTATCATTTCAAGAATGGTTCAAGTGATGAGGTGCGGCCTTGACGGATGACACGCCTAAATTCAAGGACGAGCACCGACACGAGAAACTTCGAGAGCTGCAGAACGTAAGTGACGAGACGCTCAAAAAAGCAGCCCGAATCTTCCGCGCTTTGGGCGAGCCATCACGCTTGCGGCTCATTACCATCCTTTCGGAGGGCAGCGCGTGCGTCTCCGAGCTGGCCACTGAGGATCTCCTCTCCACGGTGTCCCAGCGGTTGCGGACACTTCGCCATGAGAACCTGGTATCGCGAAAGCGCGAAGGCAAGCACGTCATCTACAGCCTTGCGGATGAACACGTCCTCGAAATCATCGTCAATGCCCTGAAGCATGCGGACGAGATTTAGCCCGGATTTCGGCCTGGGACGGGGAGCGCTTCGTCTATGAGTTGACCCATGGCCGAGAGCGGCTGAGGCGCCTCGGCCTTTTCGAAGGAGTCAGCGCAGTGCCTGGCGCGAGCGGACGCTCGCGACAACCCCCGGCATGAGTGCCATGGCGAGCAGATAGAGCGCCATCGTCAGGCCGCGTCCAACAAGTGCTGCTGGGGCTTCGTCCACGAATGCGAACGTTGGTCGTGCCTCCCAGTCGGCGACCGTCGCCACCGCGCCAGCGAAGACCATCGCCCGGTAGCGCTCCGCCCAGGCGTGCTGGAAGCGCCGGACCTGTTCGCGGAACGCCGCGAACCGTCGATGGTCCGTTCCCGCTATCTCGCTCAAGGCGGCCTGCGCCAGGAGGGCCGGCGAGAGGAAGCTATAGCGGCGGGCAGCCGCCTTGCGCTCGGCCACTCGCGTCTCGAATTCCATGAGCAGAGGTTCGAGCTGCCGATCGACCTCAATCGCCCGCACGATGAAGATCTTGTCCTGCCGTCGCGGGTCCTCTCCGCTCGGCGCTAGATTCGGATGATCGCGATAGTGGCGTTCGAGCAGCGCGTCGGAACGGGCGATCGCGTCGTGTTCGGCCTGTCGCAAGGCCAGCGCGAGCGGCACGCGTGACGGCACCGGATGAAGCCGCTCCACGACGAGCGCCAGGCCGGAGGGCAGCACGATGGCCGACAGCAACCATGCACCGACGAGCAGCATCGCGTTGCGGGCCGGTGCGTGCGAACGGGCATTAACGGCCGTCGCCAACGCGACCCAGAACAGGCCATAGCACCAGACGATGAGCCCCCAAGTGAGCAGGCGTCCCCAGGCGATCGGCGGCTCGGCGACGAGCGGCGTGGCGATGAGGACGACCGTCGGCAGGACGGCTGCCAGGAGTCCGTACCAGACCGCGCGTGCCATGAGGAGCTTTCGCAGGCGGACGGGCTGGCTCAGCGTCAACGTCAGGACTCCGTATGATCGGTCGATCGACAGCAGCCCGTACATCGCGGCGATGAGGATGAGTGGATACAAGTAGATCGCCACGAACGTCACGTCGAGGCGCCCGACGAGCAGGTGCACTGGATTGTGCAGGTCGCGGCTCTCGAACTGGGCTGCGCGACGCATCCACATCGCGACACGCGCTCGCCGTGGGTACAGGTCGGTATCGCCGGCGCCAAGCACGCCGAGCGGGGGACTCGGCAGATAGACCCCGGTCGCCGCACCGCCGAGCACCGACGGATCCGTGGTGTGGGGTGGTGATCCCCGGCGCTCCCGCTCCCAGGCTTCGAGGACGCCCATTTGCCTGGCCTTCCATGTCTCCTCCAGCGACTGCTGTTGGACGGCGGTCTGAGCGTACTCGCCCGCCCATCGGACACCGTTTGCATAGGCTCCGGCCACCGCCACTGCAAGAGCGACGACGACCACCCACGCGCTGCTCCCGCGGCTGAGCCTTCGGGCTTCGAGCGCCCAGTGAATGCGGAGTTCAGACGACAATCTGCCTCCTCACAGCCAGCGCGCCGGCGGCGATGACGAACACACACCAGCCGGCGAGCGCCATCCAGGCGCCGCGAGCGCGCGCCGCCGAGTCGCGCCACGACGGCGCTACGTACGTGAACGGCGCAATGCTCGCCCACAAGTCGCGATTGGCCCGGTAGTTCCAGTCGCCCGACCGCGATCGCGTCGCCATGTCGTGATTGAGGGCACCCACGAACGCCTGGCGGTACGCCTCGGCAGCGTCGGCGAAATGACGATGCTGTGCAAGATCGGTCCCTGCGGTGGTCATCGACACCGTTCGCACGGCGACGATCGGCGCAACGGGGAACACTGCCAGGTGCAGGAAGGCTTGGCGCTCGTGCGCGTTCCACACCTCGCGCATCCGCCGCTCGTACACGACCGCGGCGTATTCCTCGTCGGCCTGCAGCAACAGCGCATCAAAGTTGACCGGCAACTGTTCGACGCTTTCGACGCCGTAGTCGGCCAACACTTGGCGACGAAAGGCCTCCTCGCGTTCGCCATAGGGATTGTGGCCGTCGAGGCCGTTCCTCAGATCGGCGTCGACGGCCGTGGAAAACTCCCCGATCGTCGGCGCTGGCGCCAGCCACGCCGCTGCGTCCGCCGCGGCGCGGGGCACGACTACGACGCCCAGCATCCAGTACACGAGCAGGAAGCCCAGCGCCGCACGCGATGTCTTCGCGACACTCGACACGGCCAGCGTCGCGGCGACGAATCCGGTTAAATAGAGGCCGTACGCGCCGACGAGCAACGCCGCGCGAAGAGCCGTGTCGACGAACGTCACCTGGTCGCCCAGGACGATCACACCGAGACCGATCAGTGCGGCGAGGAGGGCGACCAGTCCGACCACTGCCCCCAGGGCCAGGGCCTTGCCGAGCAGCAGGGCCGGGAGCGACACGCCCGCGGCGAGCAGTTGGTGCAACGTGCCGCGCTCGCGCTCGCGCGCAACCATGTCGAACCCCGCAACGATGATGAGGAGCGGCGCCAGGAGTTGGAGCAGCATGGCGGCGGTCAGCTCGCCGAAGCGGACGAGCGACGTCCGATCGGCGGCGGGCCGATAGGCAGCATGCTGCGCGCTGTGGGCCTGCATCGGGATGACGGTCCCCGTAAACGTCTCAATGCCGCGATCAACCGCGGCGAGCGGGCGCACGGGTTTAATCGCGAAGAGACCGTCGTGTGCGGCGCCGTGCGGGTTCTGGTCCGGCTGGTTCAGCCACAACTGTTGCTGCCGCTCTCTCGCCGCGGCTCGTGCGGTCGTGTCGGCGCGCGCGTGCTGGTCGTTTGTGACGACGGCCGCCACGATCAACACGGCCATCAGCGCGCCAACGCAGACCAGCCGCCCGTCGCGAAAGAGTTCGAGGCACTCCTTCCGCGCGATGCGCCACACCATTCCTAGTCGTCTCATGAAATCTCCCTGCAGCGGGTAGAACCCGACCATTGCATACAGCCTCCTCCAAGTGCTTCTCTGCTTCGCTCTCACGACCACCCAGAGAGCGACCGCTGCTCACTTCAGCCGGTTTAGAAACTCCCTCAGTTTTGCATTGAAAACCTCTGGCTCTTCCCAATGCTCCGCATGCGAGGTCAGAGTCTTGACTTCCGCACTCGGTGCGTTCCTGCGAAGCCACGTTCTGGCCTGTTCAGCCCAGTTCTCGCGGACCATGTAGAGCACCGGAACGGAGCCGTCGAGCTTCCGGGCTTCGTCTGTGTAATCCAGGAGCATCGTGTCCACCATCAGCGAAAGAGCCGCTTCGCTTGGGGTTTTCAGGGACTCGGAAACGATCCATTCGAGCTCGGAGTCGTCGAGCTCTCGACCGATCATCCAGCGGGCGAGTCCTTCGGCCGACTCGCGGCGACGATAGAGGATACCTTCGAGCGAGGAACGGTAATTTTCGAAGGATCCATAGACCCACTCCTTGCTCCTGTCACCGACCGACTTGGGTGGTTCATCGACAAGGACGACCCCACGCAGCTCTGAGGCGCCATGCTCACGGACGTACGCCAGCACATCGTGGGCTCCAGACGACCAGCCCACCAGTACCGGGTTTTGAAGCCCGAGTTCATCGAGGAAGGCTCCGAGATCTCGGCCGTGCTGAAGATAGGTGTTTCCCTCTGCCGTTTTGGTGCTCTCCCCGTGGCTACGTGGGTCGAAGGCGATGGCACGATAGTGGTCGGCAAACTCCTCGAGCTGAGATTTGAAGAACTTGGATGTCATCGTCCAGCCCGGAACGAAGACCAGGGGTGGCCCCTCTCCTGCCTCTTGGTAGTGGAGCTCCAGGTCGGGCGCCACAGAAACAATCTTGGACGCAACCAACGGAAGCGACGCAATCAAGTACAAAACAGCATAGTTCATAGGACAAACTTAGGGATGTAGTCTTTGAAATCGATCTGGACGTAGTTGTGACCGCCGATGCGTTGAGCCATCCCCTCGGGTGTGATTTTGGCAGCGTCGGGCCCCATCAGCGTGACAACATCTCCCACGGCAGCAACTTTTTCGTCGCCGACAAGGAGGTTGGTGTGGTTGCTGTTGACGTTCACTACCTTGAACATCCGGCCGGAGCCACCGAGAGCAAGAGCGCCGTTCTCGGCAGCGCTGGGATAACCGTCTCCCCATCCGATCGGCACGGTGGCGATCCAGGTAGGCTCTTTGATGGGATAAAAACGAGAGAAGCCGATCGTGGATCCGGCCGGCAGCCGCTCCAGACGGACGATGCGAGCGCGCAGACGGAAAGTCAGTTTGAGGTCTATCAGCGCAGCCTCTCCAGGGCCTCCGCCGGGCAGCGAGCCGTGCAGCAGGATCCCCGGTCGAACTGCATCAAAGTGTGACTCGGGTTGATGGAGAGCGGGAGCCGAGGAGGCGGCGTGGAAGAGCCCCGGTTCGATGCCCCGCTCAATCAGACCGGTCTTCAAGCGCCTAAAGAGCGAGACCTGCTCCCGAGCGAAGTCGTCGTCCGAAGTCAGCATCGTAAAGGCTCCTTTGAGGCGTGCCCACTCCATGAGCTGATCGAGCCAAGGGAACACTCGCGAGTGGAGGCGCCCCATTCTGCCGAGTCCGGTATCCACGTAGAGGTGGACACCAATCTTGCGGCCGAGTCTGTCGGCCAGACGCCGGATTTTCGCAGGGTCGTCGTCATCGAAGACCGAGAGGGTGACGTTCGAGCGGACCAGTTCTTCTCCCTCGCTCTCGGAGAAGCCAGCCATCAAGAGGATTGGGCACCGCACGCCGGCTTGGCGGACAGCAAACGCATCCTCTGCTCTCACAAGCGCAAGCCCCCAGATCTCAGGTAAGCCGTCCAGCAGTGATGCCACTTCGATCACGCCCAGCCCGTATGCATTGTTCTTGACCACTGCCATTACGGGCCCTTTGGTTAGCCGGGATATGGCGCGAACATTGTGTTGGTATGCCGCACCGTCGAGCTCGATCCAAGGGTCGACTCGGTCTCCGACCTGCTGCGGGGACTGGGCCGAGATGCGAGTGGACCGACCAAATTGAGCCGCTCCCGCACTAGCAACAGCTGATCCCAGAAAGTGCCTTCTTGTCCATATCATTGCTGTAGTCAATTCGCCCTTGTGGTCAGGTGGTCGCCGCGGCCCGAGCGCCGAGCCGGAGGAAGCCGGCGCCAAAAAGGGCCGCGGCGAGCAGCGATAGAACGAGAACGTAGTCGAGGGACGACCGCGCTCGCCCGACGTCCGAGTGCCAGTGGCGCGGTACGCCGGTCCAATCCACGGAGCCCTTCGGATCCTCGCGAAAGACGATGGGGAAGAAGAACGCTTTGAGCTCCTCGTGATACGCGCGCACGGAGTCGAGATAGTCGAGGTGGCTCTCGAGATCGGTGCGGGCGATCCGGTTGAAACCGCGCTGGGCGAGGACCGGCGGAAAGAAACTCGCGACCCGGTCGGTGAGCTCTTGACGTCTCTCGATGGTGGCCCGGTAGGCTTCGGCGAGCTTACGGGCTTCGTCGTCGCCCATCTGGTTCATCGCGAAGTACCATCCGGTCGAGAAACGATCGTCGGGGATCGGATAGCTGGCGTACGACGGGTAGCTGCGATAAAAGTTGTCCATCACCTCGCCCTGCGGCCGATCCCAGCTCTCGTGATAGCCCTGTCGCTGTCGCACCGTCACCTCGAGGGCTTCCGGCACCGGCATCGCGGTGGCGATGACGACGTTGGCGAGCGACGGCCCCACGACCGTCCAAACCAACCACAATGTGAGAAGTGCGATCGCGTTGAAGGGCGACGAGCGGCGAAACGCGACGACGAGAGAGCACGCGCCGAACCAGAGCACCAGATAGCCCGAGGCCACTGCGGCCGTTTCGACGATGGTTGTCCACGGCGCTCCGAAGCGGAGACCGCCGAGCGCGACGATCGCGATCGCGAGAGCGAGTACGCACCCGAGGCGGACCCCGAGCTTGGTCGCGAGGACGAACGCAACCGGCGGTCCCTGCGCCAGTACCAGTTTCCACGCCCCCGACTCCTCTTCGTCCGAGATGAGGCCGTACGTCAGCGCGATCACGAGCAGCGGAAACAGGGCAATGATGACGAACGAGGCGTCGAAGTTCCCGTAGAAGAGGGCCATGGGATTCGTGAGCTCGGAATCGTAGAGCTGGCCTTCGAGCGTGAGGAGGCGCACTTTGAGATTGAAGGGGTGGACGTCGCGCCCGCCCAGAGCAAAGGGCGCCCAACTCGATGGTTCGTGGTGAGTGTGGAGGAAGGTGTAATAGAGCAGGTCTCCTGCCGGCGCCGAGTCCGGTGCGCGCGACAAGACGTAGCTCTGGTGGGCCTCGTAGAGCTTGGGGCTCTCTTCGAGCACGGCCTGCTGAAGGCGAATCGATGTCTCGCCCGAGTAAAGGCCGTACACGCCCGCGAGGAGAATGCCGAGACAGCCGGCCGGCACCGCGAAGCCGACGAAGAGACTCTTGATCTCCAGCCTCGTGAGGGTCCACGCCCGCTTCATCGCACCCTCCCTCGGAAGCGCACCGCCCCGACAGTGACGAGAGCGAGCCACACTGCGAGCACCCACAGAGAAGACCGGTGGGCAGACAAGGACCATGCCAGGTCGGGGCTCTTCAGGTCGAAGGCCGGAAGCTCCGCGAAGTGCTCGCGGGCGATTCGTTGTCGCGTCGGCGGCCCGGTCGTCGGGCGGACGTAGACGTCGTCGGCGTAGGCAACTTCGTCGGCGTGCAGTGCGTTGAGCTGCTGCACGAGGTCGAACCGGTAAGACTCCGCAGCCCACTGGAAGTGTTCGTAGTGCTCGAAATCCGTCCCCGACATGGCCATCGAGAGTTCCCGGATGGCGAGGAAAGGGTTGAGCCACGCAGCCCGCTGGAGGTAGCGGTTCTGCTGCTTGTGGGTGTCGAGCAGCTCGGTATAGTGGGCGCGGAAGATCGACGTCGTGTTCTTCTCCGCTTCGACCATCACCACACCCTTGTAGTTCACGGGAAGTTCACCGAGCTCCGAGGCGCCATAGGACTTGAGCGTCTTTTCTCTCAGCGCCCGGAAGTGCATATCGTCGGGGTTGTGGCTGTCACCGACCACGCGTAAGTCCGCTTCGAGCGCCGCGTCGAAGGACGCCTTCGACGGCGCGGGGTGGAGCGCCTCTCCGAGGTTCGGGAGGGCGCGCGGCACGACAACCCAGAGCGCGATCCAGATCGTGATGAGCGTCGCCAGGGAGCTTCGCGAGCTCCGGTGAAGCGCCGAGACAATCACGGCTCCCAGGGTGCAGATCCAAAGATAGGCGCCGTAGCCGAGCGACAGTATCCCAACCCTCGAAAGCAGATCCGCGTCCCACGTCCATGAGGCTGTCAGAGACAGCGCGAAAAGCGTCGCCACGAGCGCGGGCGCCGTCCACAACACGACGACAGCGAAGATGCCGAACGTCTTCCCCAGGACAATGGCATCGAAGCGAACGCCCTGCGTCAGAAGCAGCGGAAGTGTCCCCAGCTCCCGCTCCCGGGGTATCGCCGAGAAAGCCACGAAGAAGATGAGCAGCGGGACGAGCAGCTGAAGCACTTGAGCGATGCTCATCTCGCCGAACCGGAGCATGCCGGTCGCATGGCGGGCTTCGCTGAAGTTCGCCGTATTCTGCCGGTGTGGCTCGAGGTAGAGAGAGGTGCCGGTGTAGCTGTCGATGCCGAAATCGAAGAAGCTCAAAGGCGGCTTCGGGCGGAACACGAGAAAGCCGTAGTGCGACACACGGTGCGGGTGACGATCGGGCTGGGCCTCCCACTGGTCGACGACGACGTCCTGGTAGCGCGACCGCTGCTCGTTCAATCGCTCGTAGTGCCGCCAACCGATGAAGCCCGACGCCAACAACAGGAAGGCGACGAGGCCCGCCAGGACTGCGAGGACGCCGCTGCGAGCGAGACGGCGGATCTCGTTGAGCGCGATGATGCCGATGTCTTTCATTCGATGCTCAGCCGGGCCACCCTGATGATAGGTTGGCCAGGCACTCCACGAACTCTCCTTGAGGAAGGAGTCGACGGATGCGCCACATTGCGGGCGCTGACTGTAAGGTCGAGTTGAGGAGTCAGGCGGGTGGTGCGCGGGAGCCGCGTCCCCCAAGAGCTTCGTCACGAACGTGCTCGGTGTCGAAGGAGCAGTCCGTAGGGGCCGCTACAAGCTCAGGCAACTCCTGGGCGACGCTCGCCGCAGTGAAGGGCGTGTCGTGGACGTGACAGAGAACGCAGCTATCGGCAGCACTCTCCGTCTCATCGTGCAGATGGGGCACCGCCGCGACCGCGAGAAGCGCGAGCGCCAAGCCCGCTCCGCACTTCACGATTGCCGATCGGAATCCCATGAGCTCTTTCTAACTCGCTGCCGGGCACAATGTCAAGATCCTTCCTTGACAATCGGGCCGCACGACGCTGGGCC
>JANQEO010000377.1 GCA_028278325.1 Candidatus Binatia bacterium | reverse complement strand
TGCCACAGACGACAGACAGCGAGGATCAATGTGTCGACACACGTTGCTCTCGCGTACAGCCTTTGAGGCTGAAGACAGCCCTCCATGACGAGGCGGCTGCCCCCAGATCTCCGTTTGCCTTAGGACTGCTCGCTCTTCTTGCCGTTTCAGATCCCACCGATCAGGAGAGTCTTGGGATGAGAGCAGCCCCTTGTGGGGTACGGCAAGGAAGGCGGTTGTGTTTCACGTTTTCTTCGATGGGGAGAGAAGCCCGAAGCATCTGAGCGAGTCCGCACTCCTTGGGACATTTGCGTTACATCTGAGAACGCGCCGCCACCTTAGACCCAGCTGGTATCGTGTTGCTTGGTTCGCTGCTGGGAGTCTAATCAGTGAATCTCGCTTATCAGCCTGAGGAACTCAGAGAGCAAGCTTCTGATTATCTTGATGGGTTGCTTGATCCTCGATTGCATGCTGACTTTGAAGAACAACTGCTCGATGGAATAGGTGCAGCATGGGATGCAATGATAGATGAATTGGCAATGAGGGCTGTCATCAAGCTGGCGTTTGAGACACGAGAGCGGAAGCTACGGATGAACTAGATTCCAAGTCAGGTGGTTTCGCTGTGGATCCGTTTGTTCTCAAGCTACTGGACCCTACGGCATCTCACTGCTCTGCCTCACCCACGACGATCGTCAGCTTCTCGTTCGGCGTCCACGCGTTCACGAACGCATCCAAAGGAAGCGCCACTAGCCCGGCTCGGCCATCTTGGACGACAACTAGACGCCTCCTTTCGTCATAGCCAACAACTAGGAACCAACGCGGGTTGTCGGCATGGGGTGTCAACATGACGAGCAGCGGTCGCCCCATCCTCAGGTGATACGGTATGCTTATGGGGCTGGTCTTCAGGTTGCCGTTAAACACGAAAACCTTGAGGTCATGTCGCTTCATGATCGCGCGGATCTCATCCGCACTAAGGACCAAGCCTGTTTCCGCTTGTTGGGATATGGCGCTGCCTGGAGACCGTCTCCTCCCATAATATGCCAATAGTGGATCCAGCACGTTCGGGGCAAGACTTGATTCTGCAGACCCCAGTCTCGTAGGCAGCAGCAGGAGCACATCAATATCGTCCGGGACAAGGCATTCCTTGGTTTGGCTGACGCATCCGACGAGGCCGCTGCACACTGCCAAGACGATGCATCCTGTCGAGATCTGGAAGCTCGTCGCCTGTTTCATCTCGCCGCAACCGCTATGGCGCCTACGACGATGAAAGCGAGGACGATCCAGCCAATGATCTCCCATGGGTCATCGCCCTCATCTTGATCCTGCAGAGAAGCACGTCTGTGAAGCAAAGTCTCGTCGACAAGTCTCTCTGCGGTCCGAAGCGCCTCCATGTCCTTCCTATTTGGGGCTATGGAGCGCATCCACGTGGCGCCGTCGATCGTTGCGCCTGTCTTCACATGCGAGGGCTTGAGGCCACTCTCCGAAGGAGGACCAACGTCGTCGTTGCCTGTGAAGGAATGCTCTAGGGCGACACAGAGTCCTGTTGGCAACTCGGCCTGCTCCAGTGATGCGCTCGTGGGAAGAGCGACCACAAGTACCCATGCGATGACAGTCTGCATTGCGGAAGGTCCTTTCTTGGCTTGGGCCTGATCGAAGGGAGCCGCACTTGGTGGGCTCCTGAAAGGAGAGATCAGCCCGAGAGTCTACCAATTGGGTAGGTTTTGTGTCCGCAATCGTCTCAATGGTTGCGATTTAGGCAGATAGCGCCTCGCGAGGCGTCTCGCTAACTTCTTTCGTGGAAAGGAGATAAGGCGTGACGCAAGATCCTCTGGCCCTGAAGATCGGAGAGAACATCAGGCACTACAGGAAGCTGAAGGGGATGACTCAGCAGGGTCTTGGAGGGGAAGTGAGCCTTGATCCTAAGTCGTTGTCTCGAATGGAAGGTGGTTGGAGAATGCCTGGTCTGCCTTTGATCGAGAGGATCGCTACCGCATTAGATGTGCAGATGTGGCAGTTGGTTGATCGGGATCGACAGCAGGCGCAGGAACTAGAGGAGTTGAGGGCTATCTGTCAGATAGGAGACCTCACAGACAAACAACGTCAGCTCATTATTGATATTGCAGCCAACTGTGTCGACTACTTCAGGCAAGGCGACGCAGATACAAAGTGATCAATCTCCCCCTTACTAATCCACGACTGCCCACCAACATTCACAGCCACGTGCTGGAATCGCCGCTCCATCGCCTCCACAAGCAAGCCTACGACGTCCTCTGACGGTCACCGGGACTATCCTCGATCGCCAAGCCAGGGATCCGCGAGAAGTGCTTGGCGTTGCGCGTGACAAGCCGCTCTTCATGGGCCGTAGCGATCGCGCCGATCAGCACGTCCATGTCGCCGATCGCCTCTCCGCCTTTGATGAGGGAAGCGTTGATCTGACCAGCCAGGACAGCACTGTCTCTGTCTAGCGGAAGCACTGTGGCAGAAGCCAAGAAGTCTCGGAGTTGCTTTCGCTCCCTTGGCGACTCAGCCAGATACGCACCGGTCGCAAACTCCATCACGGTCGGAGCAGCAACCGTGACTGGCTCGTCGTCCGCCTCAAGTTCCAGCATTCGCTGCACCGCAGGCTTCGCGCCTCGAAACAGGTCGATCAGAAAGGACGTGTCAAGACATACCATCTTCCTTCAGTGTGAGAGTCTGGATCACCTCCGATCTCTTTCGCCAGCTCTTCTTGAATCCCCTTCTAAGTAACCGAATCTGCCGCTGGATCCTCCGAGCCGAATCCTCCGTCAAAATGCCTGCGAACTCGCTCAGCCGTTTTCGCTTAGTTACTCTGTTAATGACATCCGAGAAGCTTTCTTTGTCCTGTTTCAGCCGCTTCAATCTAGAGTATGCGTCATTGGTAATCGAAATGTTCTTAGTCGCCATACTCACACGTACGCAGTGGGTATTTATATAGCTTTCGGTGGGTTGGTTACTATTCGATATCGTGTTCAGCGGCGACCACGACGGATAGCCTGCCCGGAAACAGGAGTCCAGCTCTAGCCAGCTGTCTCTCCACAACGCTCCTTGCTAGCTTGTCTGTAGCCACAACAACCACACGATCTACATCGAGCAACAAGTCCTGTCGGACGTTGTGAACGACGTTTGACTTTCCTGTTTCGATCTCAATCGCGACACGTTCCGTCGTGTTCCATGCCAAGACATCGAGGCTCCCGACCTTCCGTGGAGCTTCCACCTGAACTCGGTAGCCGTCAGTCTTGAACTTCTGGGCATAGCGTTGCTTCCAGAACTCGTGAGCAATGGACTCTCGCGTTGGTGACCGAGCAGAGTCCTCGCCAAGGACCTTCAGAGCCTTCTTCGTCACGCGGAGCACAAGCTTGCGAGTCTGTCCGACGGGAACAAGAGCTTGCTCTATCAACTGGTGAGCCAGCAGACGAAGCTTGGCTGCGTTGCCCTGACGCACACCGACACCCAGCCGCTTGTAGCGAGTTCGGACAGGATCTACTGGATGGGAAACGACATCCAGCAACAACGCGACCATCACCTCATCCAGTGAGGCATCTGAAACCGGAACAAGCGGAACACGCCCTGGGATTGCCTTCGCAGCCAGGGAAATAGTGGAACGTGAGGCAAGAGGAGCGCCTTTGCGCCGTAGTTCTGCATCACTGATCGCTCCCTTGTTCATTTGCAGGTGCGGAACGCGTACCAGCACGGGCTCTGTCCACCGGTCCTGCAGTTTCAGAACTGCTTGACCGACGAGAAGTTTGCTGAGGTGGCGGCGATCCTGGTCAGAGACAAGAGACAGGTCTGCAGCACGTCTGACGTCTCTCGGATCTTTCTGATTCATACAGAGAGTCGCAAACGTGTTCCCCAGCGCTGCCGCAGACATCATCGACGGCTGCTGATCGATTAAGACGAACCCAATGCCGACTTCCCGTGCCTGACGAAGTAGTGTTTCCATCAACGGCTCATGCGCCTGACGAGAGCGATTCAAGAGCACGTTGTGTGCTTCTTCAACGAAGATCACCAAGTCGAGTTTCTCACGCCTCGCAGACGCTAGTTTCAGGCTGTAGATCCACGAACAGACCAGAGGAATCAGAAACCTCTTCGCGTTGGAAGGCAGAGCATCGAGCTCGAGGACCGTCGTGCCGCTCAGGAGGGAAGTTACAGCGTCCTGGTGTTGCCGATCACTGGCAGCCGGCACGACTGTGGAGAGGCTCTCCACAGCCCTGGTCGCTGAGATTTTCCAGTTCTGCACGCGTTCCTTGCCAGGGAACGTGTCAATCCACGCCAGGAGACTCTGAACATCTGCAGCGGTCTGATCGTCGTCGTACGAAGCTCTGAGAGCCTTCTGAAGGATGCTGCGCGATCCTTCACCCAGGGTGTAGGCGTCAGCAAGCAAGTCAACAACGTGGTTGGTATGCACCCCAGGCTCAACACCAGGAGGCACGGCAAACGGATTGAAAGGAAACGGCGCGAGAGACCGGCCAGGCGTGAACAACTTTGCATTCTTCAGATGCGGAAGAAGATCTCGACCGTTGCGTTTCCAGTCGAGAAACAGGACAGGGATGTTCTTCTCGGCAAGCTGCGCAAGAAGATAGAACGCAGCGTTCGTCTTCCCTGACCCTGACCTTCCGAAGATCCCGATGTGTTGCAGAACCTCGCCATCACGCAGGCCTGCAGGCCATCGTGGTTTGTCGTACAGAACATCGCCCAGCTTGAAGCGCCCTTTGATCGTGCTCGCTGGAGGCAATGACAGCAGTGGCTTGCTTCGGTAGCCTCCGAAGTGCTTCCCGGCTGCCTTCCTGATCTGTGCCTCGATCAGCTGCCTGACGTCTGCTGGCGCCACCCGTAGAAATCTTCGCCATGCCCGCACCCTCTCGGGCATGAGGGGACGGAGCTTCTGAAGCACACGCTCAGT
This sequence comes from Candidatus Binatia bacterium, assembly GCA_028278325.1. Lineage (GTDB taxonomy): Bacteria > Desulfobacterota > Binatia > UBA1149 > JAJCZL01 > JANQEO01. The sequence continues at coordinate 40,026 of JANQEO010000377.1, read as the reverse complement.
CTCCATCTCCAGCCGCCATCAGCAGATCATGCTTGGCCAGCACTTCGGCCAGGCGATCTCGCAATGTTCGAAGAATCGCGCTGTGATCCCGCTCGAGCTGACGGCGCTCCTTTGACAGTGCCGCTAGACGCTTCTGTAGTTTCTCTCGCTCTGGCCAACGGACCACAGAGTATCTCGGTGTCCGCTGTTCCATCTGGATCAGCTCTGTATCGACGTACGATTCCTCTCTGGTGAGTGCAGCGTTCTGATCGCGAAACAACTGACGCGCTTGATCAATGTGCTCAACCAACAGGGAGAGTTCACGAACAACAGGCTGGTGGAGATCCTGAGCTTCGGCTGACGCAGCTGCTCGCGCATCAGACTGCAGATGCCCTGCTACGCCGTGTTGACTCGCATGAGCTTCGGTTGAATCTCGATTGATGACTGCCTGTCCACCCCTTTTGGGATCTGAAAGGCCCTACGTTGAAATCTCTTGCACCAGAATGCACGCAGTCGTAAACCTCGCAGATGTCATCAAGCAACAGGAGCAACAAACAAGTACTTTCGCTCCTATGGCATACGACGCATGGTAGTGCATTCATTATGAATCGCAGCACATGCACGGACAGATGCACAAAGAGGCGATTCTGGAGTGGGTCCAAGGCTCAGCAACGCGTCAGCAGATCGTAGCTTCGCTCCCACAACCAGCAACGGCTGGTCAGATCAGTTCAGCCCTTAGCATCCGGCGGCGCCAAGTAAGCGACGTCCTTCGTGTTCTCACCGCCAGGGCGCTGATGAAATGCGTGAACCAGACTGCCAGGAAGAACAGAGTCTATTGGTTCACCGAGCTCGGGACGAGTATCCAGCGCCGGCTTCGGATCCAACTTGAACTGCCTTCCCTCCGACATGGCTTTCCAGACGTGAATTGGGACATCTACGGGCTCACGATAAACAAGCGGTACTCGGCCGTTCTCAAGGCAATGGTGAGGCCCATGCACGTTGCAGCTATCAGGCGGTTTGCCCTCGGTCAGAATCCAAACCTGCGGATGTGTCGAAACAACATCTACGACGCAATGAAGGTACTTCGCAAGCTCCGACTCGTTAGGCTCTTGTGGATAAGAAGTAAGAAACACCCATTAGTTGAGCTGAGCGAAGAGGGTAGAAGGGTCCGGACGCTGCTATCGCGTTCCAGGCGCGATCTCGGTCGTATGGAACGGAATCCGCACTAGCGATACAACCATCGAACCTGGTCGCACTTATGGGCATGTGCCCAAGTCACCGAACGTCGAGGGAGCGAATCTTCATTCCGCTGATACCATAGCTTGGCCCAGGATGACGTCCAGACAATCGAAGGACGGTCAATGGATGAGTGCTTCGCGAGTCATCCCAATCGACGATGGGGGCAGTTGGATGGTCACGTGAACCCACCTTCGCATGAACCGCAACAGGAACGCCTTGAGGGTCAGGTTAACGGATAAGGGAAAGACATAAATACGACTACGATCATAAAGTTCCACGCATAGGAGGCGCCCCTGCAACATCGTGCGCCCCACTATTAATATAGTATCAAATGGAAGACCTACATTCCCGCTGGCCGCACCGATGGATCACTCTTAGTGCCGTAGCTGCACCTTCGTCCATCCATGGAATCGGAATGATAGCAACCGCGCCGATCGCTCGCCACGAGGTCGTCGCCGTACATGGCGGAATAATTGTGCCATCGGAGGACATATCAGAGTATCGACGAATGGTCGGAGGGATACGTGGCGTTCAGGTGGATGACGGCTATTTCCTATGTCCCACTGAGAAGGAAGGCGGGCGATTCAACCACTCGTGCTGCCCAAATATAGGATTCCGTGGCTCAATTGTCGTCGTGGCTATGCGTGATATCGTTGCAGGAGAAGAACTGGTGATCGATTATGGCCTGTCGGAATCAGGGATCGACGCCTTTAAGTGTCGCTGCGGCGCCCGTGCATGTCGAAAGATCATTACCAAGACCGATTGGCTGACGGTCTGCTCGGACTCCACAACCAGTGAGTACTGCTCTCCATACTTGAGACGCAAGAGATCTCCCCCCACCACAAGTCCCGGTCGCGGGTTCGCCGACATCCAGCCAGGAGGCCGACTCTGCGCCAATAACCGATAGATACTCGACAAGCGCCCATTCGCATCCTATGCAGAAGATCATCCTTCCTACGTACGGAGCTCACATACCGGAAATCCCGGATGGAATCCACAAGCCGACATGGATCATTCCGCCATCGCTTATGTCATCTCATGGACTCGAGTTTGACATAAGTCCCTTGCTTGTGTGCGACCGACTCATCATCGACGATCATGCCCATGAGTATATCAAGCACTCTGACTATCCATTCCTAATGGGAATGCGCAATACGGTCAGAGCACTCGTCGACGAGGGGTTTATAGAGACGAAGAACTATGCAAGCATCGCTAGACTGCACGCCAACGACCTAGCGAAGGCGACAGACAGAGCAATGCGGGATCCGCTCGATTGGAAAGAGCAATTGTTAGTCTTTATGCGATGGTGGGATCGCATGCAACCAGCACTGCGCTGTGGGATGAAATCTATATATGATCCTGATACCACTCCCGTGGCCCTCGGAATCTACTGCTATTTGATTCGCGCGCAGGGCGCGGTCAACCCATCAGAAGTAGTCCGGCTGACGAAGTTGCTCCACTCAAGGAAGAAGAGGTGGAGCGTGAAGGAAAAGCAGGAACTCATTGCCATTACGCGACCGTACATTTCGTACCTTCATCTGAATGTCGCACTCCGCACCAAGCTACAATGCCCGGTTCTAGACTGGGACGGGATGTCGGCCTTCTATGAATGTTGGTACCAGCAAACCTTGCGGGCAGTCGACCGAAGCGCAATGCGGCGACAGGATCGGATTGAGAAAGCCAAGGAACTCTTTTCTATTTCACTCCCGAATATTAGGCCCAAGACACCACTGCAGATTGTCAAGCTGTTGAAGGACCGAAGAATCAAGGATCTTCGCCGGATAATCTATGACGCCGCCAGGACAGGAAAGCCGCTAACGCGCGACTGGGGAGAAAAGGCCCTCATTGCTGCGCTGCAAGCTCACGAGAGAATTGAGGGAACGCGGCGGATCAAGGCCTGGATTGCCCGCGGACTAGCTGCGATTCCCTTTCTGTCTCTGCCCGCGGCACTCGGTGATGGCCTGATTGACGCAATCCAAGCCTATAGGGCCAAGCGCGAATACAAGTGGCTCTACGCACTTCTTGATGCTGTTAGGTAGACTAGTGCCTCATCGAGGGAATAGGCGATCGCGACCTCGTGATAGTGCGACGCTCGTCTCAGGCGTTCTCTGTGCTGGGCCCCTGGACATCCTTACTGCGCAGGACAGTGCAACCCTCTTAAGCCAAACCCCCATACGGTCCTCAGGGAGGTGAAAGCATGGAGGAAGAACAAGAAACTGCAGAGTGCGTGGAGTGCAAGAAGAAACTGGAGCTCGGGGTCAGCGTCAAGGCAATCCAAGACGGAGTGATCGGCCCGAATGGCTTCGTGGACCTGGAAGATCCGATCTACGTCTGCAGTTACGAATGTGGTGAAAAGTACTTCAGCAACAACGAAGTGCCGTCGTTGCCGAGAAGGACTCCGTAGCTGAGTTACGGGCTGCTGTGTTCCTATATCTGCATGACGATGTTTGACCAAAACACTTAATAACTATCGCGTCTTCGGAACCACATGGACATGACCACAATTCAAATCAAGAAGTCTACGCGACGACAACTGGATATCCTGAAGGATGAGCTTGGATTGTCAAGCTGTGAGGCGGTCATAAAGAAGCTTATTCCGCGTCGTCTCAAGATCCCGAAGTCGTTGGCAGGCATCTACCCTGATCTAAAGTGGAATAAGAAGACCGATCGTATGCAGTTCAAGACTGACTGACGACCGGCCAGATAGGGGTCGTACACCGTTGTTGCGACTGATCACCACAATCTATAAATAGGTGTATTGCGTCGTTAACGGGCGATTGAACTATGCTCAGCGAGCATGCGTACATTCTCTATCCGATCCCTTCAGGGCCATGAATAGGGAAACGGCTCGTTTGACGCATCATAGGTCAACGCATATAAGATAAGACTAACGAGGTTGGGAAATGAAAGTGGATGTGTACGGACTTGAAGCAAGGTACCGCAAATGGAAGGCGGATGCTGTCGTGGAGGGCGAGCCGGGTCTCACCAAACCCAACTCTGACCTGTTGGTCAGGTATGTGCTCGACATGGAGCGCGGCTTGAATGTTTCAAGACACTCGAAGAGAGGTGGGCGCAGCTATACCCAGCTCTGCAATCTCAGAACTCGTCTCAGTCAGGTCATGCGTTTCCTTCAGGGCAGAGGGATCGACGACATTACCACTGCCACTGACAGCGATGTAGTGCAGCTGTTCTCTGATATGGAGAAGGGGGTGCTTCGCACGTCGAGGGGCACGATCTACAAGTCGTTTGACGACTACGCCAGAGTGCTCAAGGCGTTCTGGCACTGGTGGATGAAAGTCAACAGGAGATCAGGAACCCCGATCCAAGACATCACAGAGGACATCAGATCGAGTAAGGAGGCGAAGCCACGCTTCGTCTACCTCACAAAGAGCGACGTGGACGAGCTTCTGCCGTTCTTTGACCCGGACGAACAACTACTGCTCACATTCTTGTTCGACAGCATCATTCGTGCCCCGACCGAGCTGCTGAGCTTGCAGGCGAAGCACGTGTATGCAAGAGACGGTGAGACATGGGTAACCATTCCTGATGAGGTAGCAAAAACGTTCGGGCGCTCCTTCAACTTGCTCTACTGTGGAACTGCTTTGATTGACTACATCAGGAACAGAAACATCAGGCCAGAGGAGCGTCTTTGGAGTTTCTCGCCGTACGTGATGAACCGGAAATTCAAGCGAGTTGCAGGTCAAGTATTTGGCAATAGTCGTTCACACGCAGAGGGTGATCTCTACAGGAATCTAACGCTCTACGACTTTAGACATTCTGGCGCTGTTCACCTCAGGCTGCTGGCAAAAGACAACCCTAGCCTTATCAGCTTGGATGCCATACGCCATCGTGGAGGCTGGAAGAGCTTTGACATGCTGAACTACTACACGCGTTTCATCGGGCTTGATGGGCGGATCGAGAGGCAAGGCTTGATGCTGCGTCAGGACAAGCACGCGTTGGAGAAGGAGAATCAGAAGCTCCGGCAGAAGGAGAAGCTGGTTGTGGAACGGAATGCGGCCCAGCAGCAAGAGCTATCAGAGTTGAGACGCAAGGCCCTGGAGACAGATCGTCGGATTGCTGAGCTCATGGAGGGGTTCAAGCAAGTGTCCGTCAGGCTGGCGCAGATCCGTTCTAGTCAACGTGCCGCTCATAAAGGGCTAGTCAAACACAACAAGGAGGTGAAGATGATGAATGGATCCGCCAGGGCAGCCTGAATCAGAGATCTCACAGGATCTGTATCAACAGCACAGGGTTCGAGTTCGACTGGTTCGTGAAGGTGCTCCACCTTCGATTAAGATCCGAAGCGCACAGGAGGTCTACGAGTTCTTTCGTCAGTTGCGGACGTTTGACAGAGAGGTCTTCTGCAGTCTGCATCTTGATACCAGGAACTACGTTCTTGGATGCGAAGAAGTGAGCCGAGGCTCGTTGTCTCAGAGCCTTGTCCATCCCAGAGAAGTCTACAAAGCAGCCATTCTGGGCAATGCCGCTTCTATCATCGTCGCGCACAACCATCCAAGCGGTGACCCAGCCCCGTCTTCCGAAGATCATGCCGTTACCCAGAGGCTCTACGACGCAGGCGAGCTTATCGGTATTCCCTTGCTCGACTCGGTAATCATTGGCTGTACTCAGTACTACAGCATTCGAGAGTCCGATTCGACAAGCTGGAATCAGGCGCGCTGACTGGTTGGCATGCGCAAGAATGATGGCTCAGGAGGATCGCCTATTCGCGTGGTGGTTGCGCTTCTGCGACGAGACCGCTGCCTCCGCAGCCTTTGCTTCCTTGATGGCCGCGTCGAATACTAGCTGCGGTGATATCCGATTCCTCCTCATCCACCTCGACGTTGATGGCGTCGCTCTGAGTGTAACCTTCACTACCTTCCTTTCCCTGGGAGATCTGACCACATCACCTATTTCCATGTTGTTTTTGGTTCACTGGCGCGCACTCTTGAGACGGCTCGGGACATTTGGCTTTGTGTTCTTCGTGTCCACGACGTCAGCGCGACCGTGCCTCATCACTTGGAGAACAGCTGCATTCTTAAGACTTGCGGTAGCGTCCAGCACACTAACTTCCCATGTGACCTGGCCTTGGAAGCGACCTTGCGAGGACCTCCATCATACTCTGGCGATTACCGCTTGTTCGTGGATCGACCACTGGTAAAACTAATCCGAACGTGACGGTCCATCCATTGGGGGAACTGCAATGGCCAAGAAGGCTGCAAAGGCTTCGAAGAAGCGGCGTACATCCAAGAAGACCTCAAAGAAGAGAACAGCAAAGCGCACCACATCGAAGCGCAAGGCCGCAAAGCCTGCTACAAAGCGGTCGGCAAAGCACCCAATGGACATCGCGATCGCTGTGCTCAAGAGGAACCCGAAGGCGAGCTACGCAGACGTCCAAGCCGCTGGCGCCAAGCAAGGCGTGAAGGTCGCCGCTCCGATCGTCATGCGGCACGCGCGCAACAAGCTGGGTATCTCTCAGCCCGCGGCGAGGAAGGCGGCTCGCAAGACTGCCAAGAAGACTGCTTCGTCGGGCTCGGGTGAGCGCGCTGCGACAGTCGCGTTTGCTGCCAAGCACATGAAGAAGAAGCCAGACATCACCATGTCTGACCTTCAGAAGCTCGCTGGCAAGAAGCACAACATCTACCCGCTCATCCTTGGTCTCGCCCGCAAGGAACTCGGCTGGGGACGGCCGAAGAAGAAGACGGCTGCCAAGCGGGCACCTGGCAGGCCTCCCAAGACAGCAGGGCGGCGTGGGCCTGGTCGCCCTCGCAAGACAACAGGGCGCCGCGGTCCTGGCAGACCTCGCAAGACCTCTGATCCAGCTGACGCAATCAGCGCGGTTGTGAACCGCATGAGGGATCTCGAACGCGAGACAGACAGCCTGAGGAAGGCTCTCGACAAGATCGCTGGCATCGCTTCCGCAGTGTAGTCCCGTGCACGCGTCATCGACGATGGAGGCTGAGACGCCCGAGTCGCGTCGTGCAGCCCACGATCTGTGCCGGTCGCTCTTGCAGGCCGAACGCACTCTCCCCTATCACGAGGTCAGGAAGAGTGCGAACGGCCTGGGGTTGACAATCTCAAAGCGGATGTTCGCAGCTGTTCATCGAGAGCTGGCCGGCACGATTCGTCTCGTGCCCAGAGAGGCTCCGAAGACTCAGGCTCCGATTCGCACCCTCGCGCCAGAGAGACGCTCGAAGGAGCAGCCAAAGAAGGCTCCAAACCCTTCCATGGCCTTCTTGGTCAAGCACCTGACAGACCAACCTGATTCCTCGTACGGCCAGGCCAAACAAGTCGCTGAAGAAGCGGGTTTCCGGGTCTATCCGGTGACCTACGGACTCGCCCGAAAGCGAGCAGGTCTGCCCAAACTATCCAAGCCACCGACGCGTAGAACCGCAACGCGATCGTCCATCACTCCGTCTGTCCCCGAGAACGCTGTCCAGGAGGTGCTCGCTCGCCTGAGACGGCTGGAGGATGAGCGTGATCGGCTCCGAAAGCGGATAGAGGCGATCAAAGCTGTGGTAGGGGCTGTCAGGGATCGTTACCAAGGCTCGGAAACGACCGCGAAGATCCCGCAGGGAAACCTCCCATCGAACCAGCAAGAACGACGTCCCTGAGTGTGTCGAGAATCTTCCGCTTCGGTAGAGTACCATCCCTCCGAAGCATCGATTGCAGTCCTCCAAGCACTGTTCTTCGACTGAAACAATGACGTCACCTGGACAGGCGGTGTTCGAGTACGAGGTCGACCTTGTCCGATCTCTTCATCAGAGCCTTCCGTCAGTCATTCCGGCGAAGAGAGGCACCGTGAAGCTCACGCGAGAGCTCGCCGTTGGACGCGCCGTTGCAGACCTCGTCGCAATCTGCAGAACTCTCAAAAGCCCTGGGATTGACAGCCCTTTGACAACAGCAGAATGCGTGATCCTGGCGTCGCTTCGTATTCACGGCCAAACGAGGATCGACATTCTTGAATCTCGCTGCGGACTTGAACGCGGCGACTTGCGTAATGGGCGCCTGAGGCGTCTCGAGCAGAACCGCTTCGTGCAGCGAGGTAAAGGCGGGATGATTCAGTTGGCTCGTCGGCCGGATGCTGGCTGCACGATTCACGCCATCGAAGCGAAACTGACAGATTGGCGGGCCGGGCTGCGACAGGCCACCGCGTATCGCAGCTTCGCGGACGCCTGTTACCTTGCGATGCCAGGCGGTGGCGCCAATAACGCCTCTCGAGACGATGCGCTTCGATCAAGCGGGATCGGGCTCTTGACGGTCTGGCAGAATTGCGTTGAAATCGCAATTCACGCTGAAACTGCAACCGAGCACGATTGGCGGCGAGAATTTGCGATTTCTCGTCTCGTGCCTGGATCGTAAGAAGACAATGACGGACGATCCGCTTGAAGAAGTGAAAGCCGCTCTGCCGACCGATTATGGGGTCGATACCTATATCAAGAAGGGAGGGCAGGGTGCAGTATTCAGAGGGACTTTCCGGGATAGCCCTGCTGCAATAAAGCTATTTGAGCCCGACGCGGATGAAGAACGAATCAGGCGCGAGATTGATGCCCTTCAAGCATTGAGTTGTGAACATCTAGTAAAAGTGCTCGGACACGACGATGTGGAGCTCCGTGACCAGCACCTGAAGTTAGTGGCCTATGAATTGGTAGACGGCTCGGACTTGACGACCGTGCTCGGGCGTAAGCCTCTCCCCGAGCAGACCTTTGTCATCGATGTCGGTGCCTCGGTTGGTGCGGCGATCGAGGCGCTTTGGTCAAAACGGATCGTTCATCGGGACGTCAAACCTGCAAACATTGTGGCTGGGACCGATGGTCGGATTGTCTTGGTTGATGTGGGGATTGCACAACACCTTGATCTCAAGACGATCACCGGTCTCGGCGGACAGCCGGGCACGCCAGGGTATCGATCCCCTGAGCAGTGTGGTGGTCGTCGTCGCCTGACCGTGCACTCCGATGTCTTCTCGCTAGGGCTCACGCTCTACGAGCTTGCAAGCGGAGTGCACCCCTGGGGTCGCAGACAGGCCCTGATTGGTCACACACCCCTTCCTTCCCTCCTTGATAAGAGAGCCGATCTCGACTCTAGGCTTGTGTCTGCAATTCAGAGGATGCTCCGTCAGCGCCCGGCCGAGCGGCCCAACAACCCTGGCCATCTCTTTGCAGATCTGAGGACTCAAGTATGTTCCACTTGAATGTAGGCCATCAATGGACTCTGGCAGGGACGGATGGCCTCAAGGGGATCGTATTGCTTCCGTCCTACATCTACTCCGAGCGGATCGTCCGAAAAGCCGACTTCAACGTCCCTTCTCTTCTCCTCGATCCTCAGTTGTACCTCATAGGAATTGAGGCTGAATCGCGCACGAAGGCCTGTAGCAGACTCGCGTCATATCCATGGTTCGGCGTTGATGTACCTGAGTTCGAGAGTGATGGCCAGACCCGGCGCGACTGGGAGATGGACATCAGGGAACGCATCGACGCACTATGGTCAGGAGAAGTGCCGGAAGATCCTCTATCTGCTGCATACTCCGCTGTCGAGTTTCAAATCACCGTCGGATGTACGACGATAATCCTGCCCACGCCTCTCATGACCGAGCGAGAGGCGGAGGGCGAAGTCCTCGGGGAGTGGCTCGATGCTGGCCTTGAGGCCGCAGACGATCAGGACGCAGCGGTCCCTATACTCGCGACGATCGCTGTTGATGAAAGCGTGCTCAATGAAGCCTCGTTCGGCGTTGGGGGGTTGCTAGAGGCTCTCGTAGACGAGGTGACGGCAAGAGATGGCATTGATGGCGTCTACATCGTTGTTGCTCAGCGTCGAGCAGTAGGTCACCCTTTCCAGGCACATGCGGCGGTTGTTCGCGCCTACTTCCACTTGTCCTGCCTATCGTCAAGGTCGGGCATGTCGGAGATACTCTGCAACTTCGCCGACGTGGCCGGCTTGGCTGCCGCCGGTGCCGGCGCGACAGGATTCGCGACTGGACAGTCTCACGCCCTCCGCGCACTAAACCTCGAGGGGTTTCGTGATGATGGCTTTGGGAGACCGTATCCCAGGCTCTACTCCAATCCCGCTTGCACCGAGTACCTCACCGAATCAGATCTTGACCAGATCGTGCGCCTTCGCCTTCTACGTCGGGTGTCTGACTCCACTGCCGAAAGCGCAAGACTGATGGAGGTCTTGCGAAGGGGTGGTACCGCCGCGCAGTTGCCAAACTGGGCGGAGGCTCAAGGCAACATGAAGTCTGCCCAGAAGCACTTCGTGCAGCGGATGGTGCGTGAGGGCAAACGCATGGCGAGAACACAGTCCCTGAGCGATCGTCGTGACCTGATCATGGATTGGCTAGAAGGGGCGAGGGCGTCAACATTGTTCATAGCGAACCGTGTCGGCAGCGAGCTCGGCCGGTCTGCCCCAGTGGACGAGTGGAGAGACCTTATTTTCGACAGTGATCCAACAGATCTAGCCGAATAGCAACACTACATAGTCGCATGCACGCAAGACGGCCACTCCTGGAATCTCACGAGAGCGTGCCCGACCTCGGATAGAGCCACGTTCGCCGTGTTCAGACTGAGTTAGCAGCCAATATCGGTTAACCAAGAGAGATTGGCAAACGCCTCATCGACAACTTCGCGCAATCGGTCGAAGTCTCTGGCGATATAGTGCGCATCGGATACAGGGACGACAGACGAGCCTTGGGAATGCCTGAGAAGCCGGTCGATGTTCAACGAGTCAACTCGTTGTAGATACAAGAACGTGCCGTAGCTTCTACGTAGTGCCTTCCAGGTAAACCCAGGACACACCTTCTTGATCTTCCGCACCATGTTTGCGGATGTGTGCTGCGTCAGACTCCTACCACCGCCACCGCGAACAAGTGCACCTCCGCGCTCCTTTAACGCTGCAAACAAGTCAGCGGCAACTGCAGGATATGGTTGGTGCTTGCGCCCGTGTCCTCTGGAACGCCTTGGGCATTTGTCGACGAACACCCATCTGTCATCGGTGTTCACAAAACCAGAGTCTAAGAAGGGGAGTTCTTCAGGTCTGCATCCAGTTGCAAACGCCACTGCAACTGCTCTGGCAGCGTGCTGATCAGACTTCTTGCCCTTCAAGAGCTTTGTGACAAGCGCCTCTATATCATCGACAGGAATTGTCGTGACTTCACGGGGTCCGAGTGAGGGCATCTCAAACCCGTCGAACGGACTATGAACAATAGCTCTGTTCTTGTTTCTCAGATGATTGAAGAATGATCGCAGGTAAGTCAGGTAGAGGTGAATAGACCGCTCTGCAATCTTCTTGTTGCGATCGCCCGCACCATGCCTTCTGACGTGATCCTCAAAAGCCTGGACGTGTTCAGTGTCTACCTCCGCGATCGGAAGGTCACCGACGATTGAGATGAACTTCTCAATCACCCACTCCTTCTGGCTCAGGTAGTGGGAGTCGTTCCTGTTGGCCTTGTCCCTAAGGAACATCTTCAAGGCTTCAGACAGGCCCAGCTCCCCTTCAGCGATCCGACGGTTTCGCAATGCCTTGGCAGACGAGTTGATCCTGTGCCTCAAAGCGTGGACGTCGGATTCAGTGGGCTGGCCGTCTGGCCCTGTGATCGGGATCCCGTAGCGCAGGAAGCGATCCTTGGAGGCGTTGACCTGCTTGAGAGCTCCACCGCCTGGAGTCTCGACTCGGATCTTCCAGTAGACCCTGCCCTTGCTCTTGTAGCTCGTGACCGCACTGGAGTTGGAAGCACCCATCAACTGCTCCTCGTCCTCCCAGAACAGGAGCTTCCAACTTTATTCCAACCGAGGATCCCACGTCAACGACGCCAGGATCCCAGCCCCTCTGGTGAGGCTGCCCTGCCTGCGCAAGGCTCTACGAATCAAGAGTTTAGATCCGCTCGTGGATCGCCGAAAAAAGCAGGGGCACGAGGACTTGAACCCCGAACCTGTTGATTTGGAATCAACTGCTCTGCCAATTGAGCTATACCCCTGTGGAACGGTCAGTGTAGGAAGTCGGAGGGGCGGGTCAAGGACCGACGGAGCCGGTCCGCCCGGTCACTCCTCGGTGTCGATGTCGGGGGCGCTCTCGCGGTCCCGGCTGTCGATCCAGAAGGGCTCCCCGCGGCACAGCGTGACCTCCGCCGTCCAGGAGTGGCACCGCCAGGACGGAATGAGCTCGGCCTCGAGGACTCCGAGAAGGATGTCGATCATGGCCACCTCGCACTCGACGCCCTGCTCGTAGATGAACGGCACCGATTCTTCCCAGCTCATGCGGTCGTAGAGGAAGGCCGAGACCTCGAGGTGATCCGCCAAGCGGTCGTGCACGGCGACGACCTGCCCGACGGCCGTACCCCCGCCCTCGTGCTCCTCGTGGTAGACGAGGTACTTCTCGGCGTCCGCCGCCCGGAACACGCGCTGGATGTAGAAGCGGTCCTCCTCCATGAACATCTGGCGCAGGCGCGTGTCCCAGCACTTCGGGCAGAACCTGGCCTCGGGAAGGCCTTCCGGCAAGGAGGCCGGGTTCTCGTTGCAGACGCGGCAGGCACTCATGGATGTCTCGCTACCAGCACCAGGTCGGACCCCAGTACAGGTGGTGGTGACCGTACCCGTACCAGAAACCGCCTGACCAGTAGACGTGGCTGCGTTCGATGCGGACCGGGAGGAACCGACTCTGGTGACGCGTTTCCTGACCGCGGAAGCGGTAGGCCCAATCGAAGGTGACGGAGCCCGTCGTGTTGAGCGCGCCCGGACCGCCGGAGTCGTAGAGGAGCTCGTAGGACGTGCGCTCGCGTGCCACGCCGACCATCATGGTCGGGGGCGCGTCCGCGGGGGCCGCCACCGAGACCCGGTTCCAGGTCCGCCCCTCATCGTCCTTGAGGGCGACGCCGTCGAGGGGAATCTCCACCGCGTCGTCACTCATGTTGTCGAGGACGACCACGATGCGGACCGTATCGGTCTCGCGCTCCCCGACCTTGTCATAGGCCCTGCCCTTGATCCGGATGGTGATGGCGCCTTCCTGTCCCGACTCCGATTCGAGGACGTAGCGCACCTCGCGGCCGGTGGAGCCGTCGGCGCCCACGCCGTCGAAACGGTAGGACCGGGTCGCGCAACCGGCGAGCAGGGGCAGCAGGATCAAGATCGGTAGAAGGCGCATCACCCGGCAGGATAACAAACCGCTCCCAGCGGGCAGGAAGCCTACAAAAGAGACCCGCCACCCCGTTTGGATACCGTCCTCGGGTGGCGGGTCTTGCGTCCCTGGAGTGGCCTCCGCGCTGGGGGAGGCCGTCTCTGTCCTTGGTCATCAGGGAGGAACGGACCGAAACGGGAGCCGGGGTCACGGATGTGTCCGCTACGGGTCGTAGGATGGCCGGGTGCGTCACGTCGCGAATCCACCAAACCCCTACGCCAGAGACGAGGTCGAGTGGCTGGGAGAGCCGCCTATCGCCCGCGTAGAGGTGTACGAGGAGGAAGCGCGGACCGTCCTGACGCGCAACGACAGCCCCGATGTGCCCTTCACGTGGAGCGTGAATCCCTACCGCGGCTGCCTTCACGCATGCGCCTACTGCTACGCGCGGCCGGACCACGAACGGCTCGGCTGGGGGGCGGGGACGGATTTCGAGACCAGGATCGTGGTCAAGGTGCGGGCGGCCGAGCTCCTTCGCAAGGAGCTGGCGCGCCCGGCCTGGAAGGGCGAGCTCATCGCCTTCTCGGGAGACACCGACTGCTACCAGCCGCTCGAAGCGTCCTACGGCCTGACCCGACGCTGCCTCGAGGTCTGCTACGCATACCGCAACCCGGTCGGCATCATCACCAAGTCGGCACTGATACGGCGCGACGTCGACCTGTTGGCGTCGCTGTGCTTAGAGACGCCGAGCGGCGTCACCATGAGCATCCCTTTCCATGACCCCGAGGTCGCGCGCGCGATCGAGCCCGGCACCCCGCCTCCACGACTCCGGTTCGAGGCGTTGAAAGCCCTGGCGGACGCCGGCGTGCCGACATCCGTTCTGGTGGCGCCGATCATTCCCGGTCTGAACGACGGCGACGTTCCCGCGATCCTTGAGGCGGCGGCCGAGGCGGGTGCGCGTTCGGCCGGCAAGATCCTGCTGCGTCTTCAGGGGTCGGTGAAGGACGTGTTCCTGCGCCGTCTGCACGCAGCCCTGCCGGAGCGCGCCGGGCGCGTCGAGGCCCGCCTGCGGGAGATACGCGGCGACACGTTGACCGACGGCCGGTTCCATCACCGCATGCGAGGCGAAGGCACGTACTGGAAAGCCGTCGACGATCTGTTCAAGTTGCACGCGCGTCGCCTGGGCCTCGACGAGCGGCCACCACCACAGGCTGCCACGACGTTTCGTCGCCCCGAGGAGCAGCTCGACCTGTTCTAGAGGGGCTGCCCAGGCCGGGCATCAGTTCGCCAGGATCCCGTCGATGCGTGCCATCACATCGTCCGTGAGAGCTTCTAAGACCTCGGCGGAGCCCAGGTTCTCGTCGAGCTGCTCGCTGCTCGAGGCCCCGAGGATCACGGTGCTGACGTGCTCGTTCCTGAGACACCAGGCAATCGCCAGCTGGCTCATGGTGCAGCCCGCGTCCGAGGCGACCTCCTGCAGCCGCCGCACCTTCGCCACCCGCTCGGCCGACAGGTGCGCCTGCAGCCAGGACTCGCGCGCAAGCCGGCTGTCCGAAGGCACACCGTCGTTGTACTTGCCCGTGAGGATGCCCGATGCGAGGGGGCTCCAGATGGTCGTCCCCATCCCGTAGCGCTCGTAGAGGGGCGCGTACTCCTGCTCGAACCTCTCCCTCACGAGCATGTTGTATTGCGGCTGCTCCATGGCCGGCGGGATGCAGCCGTGTTCCCTGGCGATCCGGTGCGCTTCCTCGATCTGCTCCGCGGACCATTCCGAGGTCCCCCAGTAGAACGCCTTCCCCTGGCGCACGATCACGTCCATCGCACGAACGGTCTCCTCGATCGGCGTGTTCGGATCCGGACGGTGACAGAACAGCAGGTCGACGTACTCGACGCGCAGGCGGGCGAGGGCGTTGTTGGTGCCCTCCATCAGGTGCTTCCAGCTGAGCCCCTCGTCGTTCGGACCCGAGCCACCCCAGAAGATCTTGGACGAGACTACGAGGTCCTCGCGCCGGTAGTCCGCGAGCGCGATGCCCATGAGCTCCTCTGACTGGCCCTTCGCGTAGGCTTCGGCGTTGTCGAAGAAGTTCACTCCCGCTTCGAACGCCTGGCGCATGAGCTTCTTCACGTGGTCCACGTCGAGCTGTGGACCGAAGGTCAGCCACGATCCGAACGAGAGCTCGCTCACCTGCAGACCGGCTTTTCCGAGGCGTCGGTATTTCATGTCCATCTCCCGGGCGCGCCAGGATAAGGCAAACACGCCGCCGTAAGCCGCTTTGATTTCTCGCCGAGCCGTGACCCCGGTCACGACGACCTGCCGTTTCCCCGGGGTGGAGCAACGAGACATGCGACACACTCTGAGGCACACAGAAGGCGAGGTACTCTTCCCGGTCGGGTAGAGCGGCTCACGACGCGACACCAAAGCTCTCTCACTCCCCCAGGCCTTCTCCTGGTCCTGCCCGGACGGCATGACCTGCCCCTGGCGCCACCCACACCTCCCCCCGGTGGGTGGCGCTTTTTTTTTGCTCGTGGCGCATCGAGCAGGCGCGCGCCTCCTGCCTGCGCCGACCGTATGATCGGCCCATGCCGAGGTTCTCGACCGACCCACCGCGGGTGCGACTGACCCTCTGCGTCGACGCCGACGCGGTCGGTTGCGGCCCACTCGTGCGGGGCGACGGACTGCCGTACGTCATGCGGGACGGACGGAGGGTGGTCGAGCAGTCCGAGCAGCGTCGCGGGTTCAGGACGGTGCTCGGAGCGGACGGTCACGTCGCGCGGTTCGAGCGCGCACAACCCAACCGGACCGCGATCGCCGTCACGGGATGCGGCAACCTCGGGCTGAACCCGGGAGTGCGCGCGTGGGTCGACGGGCGCTGGTTGGGCGTCGCCGGCCCACAGGGTGGCGCCATCGCGGTGGACGCGGAAGGGCGGGGCCGACGCGTCCCGACGGACGAGGAGCCCGACGACGCTTGGGTCATCACCGGGCCCGACCTGGTCCGCCGCGGCCGCCCCGCCGTCTCCGAAGCGGCCACCTTCGCCGATCCACGGCACCGCGTCCTGTTCCCGTACGTCGAGACCGCGCCAGGAGTCCGTCACGACTTCGGGCACGATCGGCTCCTTGCCCACCCCGCCCTGTACGACGACGCAGCGCGCGGCCGCCCCGTGCGCCTGGACACGGCCGGAGTGCCCCACGGGGCGTTACTGGAAGCGCTCGCCGTCAAGGGCTACGCGCGTTGCGAGGCACCGGAGCGCAGGGGGACGTTCCGCTTCGACGGAGAGGTCCTCGAGATCGTCTTCTTCTGCGGCCTCTACCCGCACCACGCGCTGGCCGTGGCTCCGGACGGCACCGTGACCTCGTGGATCGTTCCGGGCCTGAGCAACCGCGCCGGGACCACCGTCGAAGCGCTGGCAGCGCACCTCGCGGCGGCGGGCGCGAGCGATGCGATCCTGCTCGACAACGGCGGCGACGTCGGACTCTGGCTTCCCACAGAGCAGCGATGGGGCGTGCGCCCAGCCGAGCCCGACCGGGAGGACGCGTGGCCGCTGGTTGCCTGCCTCGTCTACTCCGTCGATCGCTGAGAGATCACTCGTCGATGCGAATAGCGAAGGAGATTCCCGCCGCGTCCCCGAGCAGCTGGTCGAGGGTCCGGACGAGGTCCGGCACCGTCTTCCCGTCGGCCAGCAGGCTGCGAAGGCGGGTCGCCAGCTCCGGGTCGAGAGGCAGCGCAGAATCTGAGGCGAGGCCGATCACCCATCGCGGCACGGGACCGCCCGGATCGGGCCACCCTCCCGCTGGCACCATTCCGACGGCGACCGGGTTGCGCTCGACACCGCCGGGCGTCGGGTGCAGCGTGACGACGCGGGGTCCGGCCACCAGGTACGCGTAGAGATGCACGGTCGCGCCGGCCTCGGGCGCTTCGAGCACGACGAAGATGCGATCGGCCGCGTCGGCACGGCCGAGCGCATCGCCGAGCCCCGCTCGGGCCACGGTGACGAACGGCGGCGGTTCGGGCGACGCGGGCTCGGCAACTCGTCCCAAGCGGCCGAGGATGAACCCGAGAACCAGGGCCAGGACCACCGAGACGAACAACAGCAGGCGTCCACGGCGAAGGGACGTCTCGGCCGCCTCGATGACGAAATCGGCCTCCGCACGCGGGGCGGCACGCCGCAGGAACTCCGACGAGCACACGTCGCAGAAGAGGACGTGCCGCTTCAGGTTGACGACGGCTGAATCGTCCGAGGTCCCCGCCTCGAGCAGCAACGCGTACTGCTCCTCCTCGAGGTGCGCAGCGTCGTAGGCCCGGTCCTCCAGCTCGTCGAACGCGGGATCCTGTGCCGCGTCCCCGAGGAACGACTCGAGCTCCTTGTGTCGCTCGACCATCGGCCGGCTCACAGGAGTTCTCCGACGCTGCTGATCGCGAACTCGTCCTGCATGACGGCGAGCAGGCGCTCACGACCCTCGGCGAGCAGGCGCTTGATGGTCTTCTCCGAGACCGAGCTCTCCTCCGCGAGCTCCTTCACCGACTGGCCCCGCAGGTAGTGCCAGAACAGCGCTGAGGCCGCGCGCAAACCCCGCTCGTCCTGCCGCGCGATGTGGTCGATCGCCTGCACGAGCAGGTTCAGCGACTGCTCGCGCTTGGTTCCCTCCGGGTCGAGGCCGGGAACCTCCTCCTCGAAGATGTCGTGTGTCTCGGGACGCCGCCAGGTGAACAGGTCACACGGCGGCTGGAGGCCGCGCGGGTCGGTGGACCGCTCGACCGCCTCGCCGTACCAGGGATTCGGCTTCGCCTCGGTGCCGATGTCCGGCAACCACTCGAGGTGGCAACCCGGAGGTGGCGTCTCCTTGTCGAAGTGTATGCAGGCGCCGCAACGGATCCGCGTGACGAGCCTGTGCGAACGCAGCGCGTCGATGACGGCGTTGCGCGTCATCTCGCGCAGGCGCGCCCGCAGCGTGGGAAGGTGACGGATGCGTCCGGGGACGAGCATGTTTTGACCGTCGATGACGCGCAGCAGCGCTTCGGAGGCGATGTCCTCCTCGAGGCTGCGGGCGAACGGGTAGCGGCGGCGGATCAGCCGTCGGGCGTCGTCGGGAATGGCCGCTCCGAGCTGACACGGGCCTTCCTCGAGCAGCGCGTCCTGCTCACCCGTGTCGAGGAGGACGCAGGCTCGATCTGCGCCCTGACCGAACCGGCAGGTCCGGCATACCGGCTCCGGAGGGGGAGCCGCGTCGGCGGTCACGCGCTCGCCTCCAGGGCATGCGAGAGCGCCGACGGATCTATGTTGCCTCCGCTGACGACCGCCACGGCCGTACGGCCGTCCAGGCGGACCTTGCCGAACAGGGCGGCCGCGACCGACGCCGCGCCCGTGGGCTCGGCCACTACTTTCGCGCGCAGCAGCATGAGCCGCAGTGCCTGGAGGATCTCGTCATCACTCACCAGGACGACGCCCCGCACCGTCTGCTGCACGATCGGGAAGGTCAGCTCGCCCGGTACGACGTTGCGCATCCCGTCCGCGATCGTCGTCGGCAGGTCGATCTCGACGCGCTCCCCCGCCGCGAGCGAGCGGGCCGTGTCGTCGGCGTCCTCCGCCTCGACGCCCCAGACCTCGACGGACGGCGCCCGGCGTGACAGGAAGGCTGCACAACCCGAGAGCAGCCCTCCGCCCCCGCACGGCGAGATGAACACCTCGACGTCAGGGACCTGCTCGATGGTCTCGAGCGCGACCGTGCCCTGCCCGGCGATGATGTCGGGATGGTCGTACGGCGGGATCATCATCATCCCGTCGTCCTCGGACAGCTCCGCGGCCCGCGCGAGTCGCTCGGCGGATGACCTTCCGCAACGCATCGTCTCGGCGCCGAACGCCTTGATCGCGGCCACCTTCACCTCGGCCGCGTCCTCGGGCATGACGACGGTGCAGGGAACTCCGAGGATCTTGGACGCCAGCGCCAGGGCGCCGCCGTGGTTGCCGCTCGAGCCCGTGACGACGCCGTGCTCGCGCGCCTTCTCCAGATTGCAGGCGAGGGCGTGGAAAGCACCTCGGAACTTGAACGCGCCGGTCCGCTGGAAGGACTCCATCTTCAGATAGAGCGTCCCTCCCGCCATGTCATCCAGGGTCCTCGAGTGAATGACCGGCGTCTTGTGAATGATCCCCGAAATCCGCCCGTAGGCCTGCTCGACCGCCGCCGCGTCCATGCCGGCGGGATTCTAACCCAGTTCGCAAAGCCGGTATGATGTACGGGTTGCGAAAGGCCGCAATGGCCCATGGCGCTCCCGTATAGGGAAGCGGAGATCCTCACCGTGGCCCAGATCGTCCGTTGCCCCAATTGCATCTCCCTCATCTATGAAGGCACCGAGGTGTGCCATCACTGTGGGGAGAAGCTGAACCTCAAGCGCAAGCGCATCATGTCCAAGGGCGCGGGTCTGTTCATTCTCCTCGCGGTGACCGCTTTCGCAGCCGGCGACGCGATCTACCTGGCGAAGGAACGCAGCAAGATCCGGCGGTTCGATCGCGACCACATCGAGCACTTCATCGACGTCCAGCTGCTCGGCGACGAGGACGACGACGAGAGGCTGTTCGAGTGCAAGAACGGGACCGTCACGGTGCCGAGCCTGCGGGCGGCCTTCCGCCAGGAGGTCGGTGACAAGCCGGATCTCGACCACCGCCGCACGTCGTTCCGCGATCACTTCGACGCCATCGTCCGCCGCCACGGGCGCCCCCGCGAGGTCGAAGCGCGCCGCTACACCCACTATGTCGACGTGCGCGAAGCCGACGGCGGCTCCCGCAGTCTGCCCATGACTTTCGAGATGACGGGGTCGATCCGGCGGCTGCGCATCATCAGGGTGACGTGGCACTCGCCCTCGAAGCCCCCCAGCGGCGGGTGATCACCCGCCCGTCCCCCACTGCAGTACAAGGTCGATCTGCTCCTGACCGAGATCCGGCCACTTGAGCCGCGCTACGAACAGCACCAGGAGCGCGATCAGTGCGAACGAGAGGACGATGAGGGCGAAGCGCGCCACCGAGCCGAGCAGGAGGAGCAGGGAGAGGAAGGGCCAGGCGAGGACGACCATCGCCTTGCTCCCCTCCTCCTCACCGCGCATGACCCGGCCGCCCCGGCGCAGCTGACCCTGTACCGCCTTGACCCCGTCGTGCGCCGCCGGCAGGGACACGGAGGCAACGAGGAGCAGGGCGACGAAGATCCCGCCGACCCAGGCGAGGGTCTGACCCATCCCCTCGGGGATCTGGTCCTCCTGGATCTCGATCTCGCCCCGCGCGTACATCACCGCCAGCACCGTCAAGACGATGAGCGGGACGATGTTCACCAGCAGCAGCAGCCCGAGGGTCTTGCCGAGTGAACGAGGCTTCTTCTTCGCGCGTCGTGCGGTTCGGGGCATGTTCATCGCCTGCGCTCGGGAATGCAGGTACTCCGGATGATATCGTCAGGTTCCCGTCGCGCCGGAGCCCGCATATGACCTTACGACTCGTCCTTTGTGCGATAGCGCTCGGCTCCGTGGCCGGCGCCCAGGATATCCACGCCGCCCGTCGTACGTTCAAGACGGCCGCCAAGGCGACGGAGAAGAAGGCCCGGCAGGCCGGAATCGACGCCCTGGTCGCGTGCAAGGACCCGCGCGCGATCGACGACTTCGTCGCGGCGTCCCTCAAGACCGCCAAGGACCTCGCCAAGCTCGAGAAGAAGATCGTCAAGGCCGGGAAGGCGATCGGCGAGGCGATGAAGTCGCTGGACAAGCAGGCGGACAAGGGGCGCCCCGTCTCGGTCGGCGCCATGCAGGCCGCGCAGCGCAAGGCTGCCCCCTTCCAGAAGGAGCTGAACAAGCACCTCAAGAAGAAGAGGGACCTTCAGAGCTGGCAGAAGATGCTGCTCGTCGGGTGCGGGACCCTGCTCGATACGGTGGACGAGGCCTCCCGCAGAGAGGCGCTCGGACGTCAGGTTTCGAAGCTCCAACGCTCACGCGACTTCGAGGAGCAGAAGCTGCGGCTCTTGGTGGTGGCGCAGAGCCGGAGTCCCGCCGCGCGGGAGGCGATCGTCGAGCTGGCGCGGCGCGTCGAGGACGGCGTGCTGCGTGTCGGCGTGATCGACGCACTGGCTGAGCGGCGTGACAGAAAGACCATCCCCGCTCTCGCCGACGCGCTGAAGGACGACGTCTGGCCGGTGCGCGTCGCGGCGGCGCGTGGCCTCGCCAGGATCGCTTCCCTCGACTGCGTCCCGCCCCTGATCGATGCCCTGCAACACGCCGAGGGCCGGTTTCTCGAAGAGGTCATCGAGGCCCTGGTCGCACATGCGGGCAAGACGTTCCACGACAACGACACGCTCTGGCGGCAGTGGTGGAAGGAAGAGGAGAAGACCTTGCGCGAGATCCTCGACAAGGTCGCGTCCGACGCCATCGCCAAGCAGATCGGCGGCATGATCGCGGTCGGGCAGAACCGCTTCCTCCTCGGAGCGCGGCGCCTCCTCGCCCAGGAAGGCCTCGGGGAGCGGAACGCGGACGAGACGGATCTCGAGCCCGCCGCCACGGAAGGCTCCGACGTCATCGTCTCTCTCGCAGAGGCCCGCCGCGACGCGGTGGGGCGCGTCTTCACGCAGCTACCGGTCAGCCTGCGGAGCCGGCTCGTGTCCCGCCTGTTGATCACCCCGCTGCAGGAGGCCGAGAAGATCGACGAGAGGGTTCGCCTGATCTCGTTCCTCGGAGGGGTTCGCACCGAGAGTGCCCGGAGACTCCTGCGTGCGATCCTCGGCAAGGTCCGGATCAAGGTGCCCGGCACCGACGACGACTTCCCGGACGAGGCGCGGGAGCGCATGCGTCTGGAAGCGGCCCGGGCGATGGGCCGGCAGGGCCACAAATCGGTCGCGGCGTCGCTGCGCGAGGCCCTCGTCGGCTTCGGCAAGACCCCGGAGCTGCGCATCGAGGCGGCGAAGTCGCTGAGGAAGCTGAATCTCAAGGCATCGATCTCACCCCTCATCCAGGGGCTCAACTCCAAGAACGATGACGTCAAGGGTGCCTGCAAGAAGGCGCTCGTGGAGCTGACGGGGCTGGACCACGCGTCCGCCAACGCCTGGCAAGCGTGGTGGGAGAAGTCCCGGTCGAAGTGGGAGCCGAAGAAGGGGGTCGTCGCGCGGGGGCCCGAGCCCGAGCCATCGCCGAACGAGACCGAAGGGGGGACGCGGTTCTACGGCATCGAGACGCGATCGACACACATCGTGTTCATTCTCGACCGGTCCGGCAGCATGCAGATGCCGGATGCCAAGGGCCAGGGATCGAAGATCGACGTGGCCAAGAGCGAGCTCGTCAAGGCCATCACGTCGCTGCCGGACAACGCGACGTTCAACATCATCTTCTACAACAGCACCTGGGACGTCTGGAAGAAGAAGATGACCGTCGCCACTCCCTCCAACCGGAGGAAGGCGGTCGCCTGGGTGAAGGGCATCAAGGAGGTCGGCGCGACCAACATCTTCGACCCCTTGGAGCGCGCCTTCGAGCTTGCCGGTCGCGGAACCCACGACAAGGCCTACAAGCTGGTGCTGGACACGATCTTCTTCATGAGCGATGGTTTGGCGAACCGCGGGCGCATCATCGACCCGCGGCAGATACTCAAGGAGATCGAGGAAATGAACGCGCTGAAGAAGGTGCGCATCCACTCGATCGGCATCGGGCCGAACCACGACGTCAGGCTCATGAGGGGGCTCGCCGACATGACGGGCGGCTCGTACGTCGCCAGATGAAGTCGATCCACACGACTCTCCTGATGATGATCTTGCTCATCGCGGGGTGTGGATCCCCCCCGCGCCCGAACCCGGCGGGCTACGTTCCGCGGGACGTTCGGGACATCGAGGACCCGGTGGCGGCGATCGATCAACGTCTGCAGGACGCCGGGTCCCTGCTCGAGGCCATGGCATCCGACGGCGGCGAGGGGGACACGGGAGAACGCGTCGAGTCGCTCGCACGCGAGGTCGCCGCGCTGATGGGTCACGAGACGTTCGAGGACTGGCCGGTGACGCAGGCCCGGATTCGCACGCGTATCCTGTTCCTCGTCGATGAGGACGCCGATAAGCGTGCCGCTGCACTCCAGGAATGTCGTGCCCGGTTCGCGGATCTCAAGACCAGGATGGACCGGAAGGGAGGCCGTCCATAGCCGACGCCATGGAGCTCGACATCGTCGTCGTCGATGACGCACGCGGTGTGCAGGAAGTCGCAGACGCCCTCTGGGAGGCGGAGCGCATCGCGATCGACACGGAGTCGAACAGCCTCCACGTCTACAAGGAACGCGTCTGCTTCGTGCAGATCATGGCGAACGGCCGGGTGTTCCTCATCGACACCGTCGCGATCCGCGATCTCGAGCCGCTCATCGAGCCGCTCGCCGACACGTCCTCCTTGAAGCTCCTCCACGGGGCCGACTACGACGTCGTATGCCTCCGGCGAGACTTTGACTTCCAGCTCACGCCCATCTTCGACACGATGATCGCGGCGAACATGCTCGGGTACGAGCAGTTCGGTCTCGCCGCGCTCGTGGAGCGTCACTTCGGCGCCGAGTTGGACAAGTCCCTGTCGCGCCACGACTGGGGGCGCCGACCTCTCGAGGATCGCTACGTCCCCTATCTCGTCGACGACGTCATCTTTCTCGAGCGGCTGCACGACGTGCTGTGCGCCAGCCTCGAGGACGCCGATCTCGTCGAGGAGGCCGAGATCGAGTTCGACCGCGTCTCGGCGCAGCAGTGGTCCGGAAAGGAAGAGCCGGACCCCGAGCGGTTTCGCAAGATCAAGGGCGCTCGGGATCTCGACCAGACAGGCCTGTCGATCCTGAAACAGATGTACTTCCTGAGGGATCGGGTCGCGCGCGAGGCGGACGTGCCTCCGTTCCGTGTGCTCGGCAACGAGCAGCTCCTCACGGTCGCCAAGAGACGCCCGAAGGACCATCGCGACCTGAAGCGCATCCGTGGCTTCACGGACCGCGTCCTCCGGAAGATCGGGAAGGACACCCTCCGCGCGGTGCGGGAGGGGATCGAGACGAAGAGCAGCGTCCCGCTCCGTCCCAAGCCTCGCGGCGAGCGGCCGCCCGAGGTGCAGGTGATGGTCGATGAGGGTCTGCGCCAGTGGCGACGGGGCGAGGTCAAGGAGCGCGAGGTTCCATCGATCGTCGTCCTCCCCAATCACGTCGTCGAGCGTATCGCCCGTGCGCGACCCACCTCCCTCGACGCGCTCGGCGAGATACAAGGCCTCGGCGACAAGCGCCTGCAACGATACGGCGACGCGATCCTCGAGATCGTCCGCAACCCACCTCCGCTACGGCGGCGACGCTGAGGCCGTCGGCTTCAGCGCACCGCATCCGTGAGGCACTCCGCGATGATCCGCGTCGCGCGCCCATTGGGGTGCCCGTCGCCACCGACGAACAGGGCGCGTGGGCTCTCGTCTTCGGAGAGTGTCGCCGCAAGCGGCGCACCGGTCTCGACGAACGGAACGGATGCGGCATCCAGAGCATCCAGGAACGGGCGGATCGGCGGATCACCGCTGCGCCATCCCTCGATGTCGATCTCATCGGGCAGGATCACGATGACCGGCCGACGTCCCTGGGCGAGCATGTCGCGCCGGAACTTCCGGACCAGCGCGACGCCGAGATCGATCGCCGGCCCGTCGGCCTGCAGGAACGACCGTGAACGGGCGTAGAAACCGTCGAGCTTCTCGCGGCTGACGAGGAAGCGCCAGATGCGCGAGTGGTAGCGTGCGTTGTCGGCGTAGAGATCCGGGGTCCAGAACCAGTCATCGCGGGCGAGCTCCGTGTCCTCGTAGGACGACAGCACCGAAGGCACCTCGGACGGAGGGACGGCGGGCTGATTCGCCAGCACGAGTCGGCCGTCGCGAAGGACGAACCGGGGCTTCGACCACGGGATACCCGTGCGGGGATGTTGGAGGCTGCGGAAGAACGTCAGGTTCCGCAGCAGGTTCTGTCGGTAGACACCGAGGACGACGACTGCCGCGTCGACGGCCGGGAGCAGGCGCTCGAGGCGCAGCAGGGCCTGGTCCGTGCCGTAACCCGGAACGGCACCGCACCACACCTCGTAAGCATCACCGAGCCTGGACTCCAGCCGGGCACACCACGTCTCCTCCCATGGCAGCTCGTCGCCGTGTGCGATCGAGTCGCCGACGACGAGGACGCGGCGCACTCCGTCGGCGCGCTCCTGAGGCAGGTCGCGTGGAGCCGAACGCAGCCCGAGAGCGTTCGCGGAGTACAGGCCGTCGTCGGTGCGTCCGTTCGGGCGAATCGTCCAGCCGCAGTGCGGATCGGCGATGAGGTAGGGATGATCCTCCTCGAGGGCGCGTTTCCGGTTCGCCGTCACGAGGGGCAGCGGGAGCAGGTCGACGTCGTTGAGCCGCAGGACGCCATTGACCGTCTCCGTCTTCAGGCGCACCAATCCCTCGAGCAGGAGCAGCGCAGCTCCGACCGCCCAAAGGGCGAAGAGCAGCCGCCTCCTCCTGGATCGACGGGGTCGTTCGTCTTCCCGCTGCTTGCCCAGTTCACTGCCTCCGGACTTCAAGCCCAGCCTACGGGTTGGACACCCAGCGGACCAACATCCAGAATGCGGCCATGGGCAGTGCGCGTCCGCGCTTTCGTATCGGCTACTGCACGTCCGGTCTTCAAGGTCACCGGCTCGGAGACGCTCTGCGTCTGCTGTCCGACCTCGGCTACCGAGGCGTGTTCCTGACCCTCGACGTGCACCATCTCGATCCCTTCGCCGAGGACCTCGCGGGGCGCACGGCACACACCCGGTCGCTGCTCGAGGCACTCGACCTTCTGCCCGTCGTCGAAACCGGTGCACGGTTCGTGCTCGATCCGAAGCGCAAGCACTGGCCCAACCTGTTGTCCACCGACGGGGCCGACCGTCGCGAGGCCTTTCTCAGAACGTCCATCGACGTCGCCCGGGACCTCGGGGCACCGTGCGTCTCCATGTGGTCCGGAACCAACACGGACGGACTCTCGGAGAGTGATGCGTTCGCGAAGCTCCGCGGCGCCCTCGAGCGCCTGCTCGCCCACGCGGACGACGCGAACGTGGATCTCGCCTTCGAACCGGAGCCGGGCATGCTCGTCGAGCGTGTCGACCAGTTCCATCGCCTGCGGGAAGACCTGGGGAGTCCCGAGCGTCTAAAGTTGTCCCTGGACTGCGGACATCTCCTCGTGACCGGCGAAGGCGAACCTCACGACGTCCTGCTCAAGGAGCGCGACCATCTCGCGTGTGTGGCCATCGAGGACATGCGACGGGGCGTTCACGACCACCTGCCGTTCGGTGAGGGCGATCTGAAGCTCGAGCCGCTCGTTGCAGCGCTCGCCGAGATCGGGTTCGACGGTGTCGTCGCCGTCGAGCTCGGGCGCCACAGCCACGAGGGTCCCGCGCAAGCAGCACGCTCACGAGACGTCCTGCAGGCGCTCGGCGTGCCGTTCGGAGAGGCCTGACCGCGTGCTCCCCCGCGCTGGACTGCTGCTCTTCGGGACGTCGCTCCTCATCGCCGCGATCGTGCTGCCGCTCATGGAGCGGCGTGCCCTCAAGACCGGCCCCGTGGATCGCCCCGGCGGCCGCAAGAACCACGACCGCCCGACTCCGTTGACGGGGGGCATCGCCGTTCTCGTCGCGGTGGCCGTCCCCGTCGTGGTCGGCCTGGTGATCGCCCTTCGGGGTGCGGCGATCGGTGACGTCCTGCCGGCGGAGATCACCATTCACCTGCCGGGAATCCGCCAGCGTGCGCCGCAGCTCCTGGCGGTGATGCTGGGGTCGGCAGCCATGATGGTGCTCGGCTACCTGGACGATCGGCGCGGGCTGTCGCCGTGGCTCCGCCTCGCGGTCCAGGCCGCGTGCGCAGCCGGTCTCGTGATGGCGGGTCTTCGAGCGACGCTCTACATCGAGTCGTCCGCGGTGCAGGTCGGGTTGACCATCCTCTTCGTCGTGTTCACGACGAACGCGGTCAACTTCATCGACAACATGAACGGCCTGATGGCAGGTGTCGTCTTGATCGGCTCGCTGCACCTTCTCGGGCTCGCGATCGCAACGGGGCAGCTGTTCATGGCAGCGATCCTGATCTGTCTCGCGGGAGGGCTGTGCGCGTTCCTACCCCGGAACTTCCCGAAGGCACGAGTGTTCATCGGTGATTCCGGAAGCATGGCCCTCGGGTTTCTGCTCGCGGCCCTCACGCTCGCGTTCACGTTCGAGGAGGGCGCTCCGAGCGCCCGTCCGTTCCTGCTACCCCTGGCCGTGCTGGCCGTTCCCATGCTGGACGGGATCGTCGCGATCTGCTCTCGCCTGCTGCGAGGCGTTCATCCGTTCACGGCCGGACACGATCACCTGTCCCATCGCCTCGTCCGCTCGGGCTTCACACCGACCCGCGCCGTGCTGGCGCTGTGGGCGCTGCAGCTCGTCGCCGGACTCCCGGTGGCGATCCTGGGCGGCGTCCCTGGCGACGTCCTCGCCGCCGTCTGGGGAACGGCGGGCATCGCGGGCATCGTTCTCGGCTGGCGTCCCCGGCGTGGAGCCACGACGTGACGGCGGCCGACCGACCCGACCCGCGTCCCCTCGGGCTGCTGGGAGCGTCCATGCTCGGGTTGGGAATCGGGCTCCGGCTGCTGCTCCCGGACGAGCCGTCCAGCAGCCCCATCGAGGGAGCCTTGGTCCGCATCCCGCTCCTGGCCGGGGCCGCCGTCATTCTCCTCGAGCGTCTCGTGCGGCGTGGCTCCGCGCCGAACGCCGCGGTCTGGCTCGTCCCGCTCGCGATTCTTCCAGGCTGCTTTCCGACCACGGCCCTCGGAGTGACGCGCGCGCTGGATCTCGTCGCGGCCCTCGCCGCCGGCATCGCGCTGCGCGACCTGGTCATACACGACGGGTTCGCGGCGACCCTCCGCCGCTGGGTGCTCGCACTGGGAGTCGTCCTGTGCCTCGTCGGACTTGCGCAGCCCCTGTGGCAGCGCGAGCAGCTGCGGGAGATCGTCGGCGATGCCTGGGACGCCTTCCCCATGGCGCGTGCCTTCCTCGAATCAGATCGAGCGACCGCGACCCTGGTCAACGCGAACGCATTCGCGGGACTGCTGCTGTTGTTGCTGCCCCTCGCGATCGGCGGTCGTAGTGGCCGCGTCGGCGCTGGTGTCATGCTCGTCCTCGTGGCGACGTTCGGGGCGACCGGATCCGCTGGCGCCGCGCTGGCGCTGTTGCTCGCGGTGGGTCTCCGTTGGCGCGAACCCGGTCCGCTGCGACGGTGGTGGCGCGGGGGATTCATCGTCGGCCTCGCGGGAGTGCTCGTCCTCGTCGTCGCGCTGGCGACGTCGTGGAGACCGCCGCTGATCGACTCCAAGGTCGACACCTTCCGACAGCGCATCGACTACCACTCCCTCGGTGCGCGCATGCTGCCGGATGCGGGCATGCTCGGTACCGGACTCGAAGCGACGCGGGAGCTCCGCTGGGCGCATGCCCGCCCGGACGAGTGGTCCAGCGCCTACATCCACGACACCTGGTTCCAGCTGCTGATCGAGCTCGGCCCCGTGGCAATGCTCGCGGCGGCGGGCGGAGTGCTTCTCGTCGTTCGGCGGCGACGCGATGCGGGTCCGACAGCCACGCCGGACCCACCCCGCGGCCTCGCCCTGGCGTTCGGTGCTGGAATCGTGCTCGGCGTCGGCGCAGCTCCCATGCTCAACGGCGTCCCGCGCCTGCTCCCGCTCGGTTGGGAATTTCCGCTTGTCGACGCGATCCTGCTCGGAGGCTGCGCCTTCGGAGTCGCTCACGCCCTCCGAGGCATCGCCGCTCCGACCCGCGCCGCCTGGGGCGTCGGGATCCTCGCGTTCGCCCTTCACGGGCTCCTTGACTACGACCTGTACGTTCCCGGAGTCGCGACGACCCTCTGTGTCGTCGTCGCACTCGCTCCAAGAAGGCCGATCTCGCCGGGAGCGCTCGATCGCCCCGTGCTCGCGGTCGCGGCGCTCGTGTTGCTGGCCCTCCCCCTCGCGGCGGGTCTCGTCGCTCTCATCCGTGACGACGCCCGGATCGCCGTGTCCGCGGTGCGGGGCGGCAGCTCACGCCAGGAGCATCTCCTCGCACTCGAGAACCTGGTCACCACCTTTCCCGACGCCGGGGCCCTACAAGCCCTGACCCGCCACCCGGCCGCCTTCGAGCGGGCGCTCGCGACGCTCCCCGATGCGATCCGGGAGCGGCCGAGCTACCGGCGCATCGAAGCCGACCACCGCGCGCGCAGACGCGTCCTCGGAGAGCCGCAGGACATTTCCCACCTCCTGCGCCCCGGGGAGTTCATGGAGCCCTGGATCCGGGAGTGCATGATGCGGATCGCCATGGTCGACGGCGACACGGAAGCGCGCCGTCGCCATGCCCGTGCAGGCCTTGCGGCGATGGACCGGTTCGCGCCTCACGTCAACGACGCCGACCTGCGCAAGTCCCTCCTGGACGGGGCGCGGTAGCCGACGGGGGTTTTTCCTCCAATTCGCTTCCGCCGCCCGTTCCCGGCCGCATGAGGGTTTCGGGGGCCAGGTTCCCGCGCCCCCGGGAGAGACGTCATGAACCGCTTCATCGCCTGTCTGCTGCTCGTCGTTGCGCCTGTCACGGCCCAGTTCCAGTGCCCTATCGGAGATGACGGCTTCAATACCGCCGGTTGTTGCCAGCCACTGACGGCGCCGCCGAACATCCCTCACTTCCCCACGGTGACGACGGACGGGACCTATGGATGTCTCCTCGACTGCGCCCTCGAGGCCCAGTTCCAGACGTTCGCGACCCTGGGTTTCCAGTGGATCAACTGTGACCTCGCGGTCATCTCGACCACGGTGTCGTCGCCGACTCCCTGCGGACCCAGCTTCTCGGGGCCGCTGGTGGCGAAGTACTCGCGGACCTGGCTCAGACCGTCGGTCGTCGGTATCCAGGAGCAGGTCTGGCGCTTCCTGGTGAATGGCGACATGTCGTACACCCTGCTGTCGTCGTGCGCGTCCCAGATCCCGTGCCCCGTGCCTCCCGAGGTCGCCATCGGCGTACCGGTGCACATGGTCGGCCACATCGACTACATCTGCTCCCCGTTCGGCTCTCCCACCGGGGGCGCACCCAGCTACCGCGTCGAGATGAGTCTCTCGCACCTGAACGGGTGCATCTCGCACGCTCCGTACTCGACGTTCCCCCTGGTCGGTCCGACCGCGCACACCGACCGCAGCTATCACTTCGTGGCGCCTTCGAACTTCACTTTCACGCCGGTTCCCGCACCGGTAGGCACGGGCACCGAGGAGGCCGTTCGCAGCTCGACGCTGATCTGGGGAACGGCCGCCGGCGGCAACGTCTACAACTGTCACGGCGAGCAGGAGGTGACCCAGTGGAACATCTCCACTCTCTCGCAGGAATGCTTCGGCTGCCCCTCACCCGCGGGCGCACTCCCCGCATACGCCCAGCAGTCGTTGAGCGGCTCCGTGACCTGTAACGGCATCTCCTCGACGTTCAGCACCATGCCGTTCGCTCCGGCGGCTCCCGGCGGACTGCTCACGTTGAGGCTCGGTCACTGGACGCCCACCGCAACGAGCCCGACTCACGCGGAGCTGTGCGTGCACGTCGGTCTCATGGATTACCAGGACCCCTGCACGCAGGACGGCCCCTTCCACGTGGTCACGGGCGTCACGACGCGTTTCCAGATGCCCGGGATGCTCTTCGGTACTCCCGGAACCGTGCCGCCTCCGCCACAGTCCGCGTTCCTGGATCTCCAGAACGTGAAGATCCTTCCTTTCTACCCGACCGCACCGGCCATTCCGTCTCCCGGCTGGGGCAGCCTGTTCGTTTCGACCATCGTCTGGAACCTGAACCTTCCCTAGGGCCCGCGGTTGCCAGCGCCCCTCCTGTTTGGTGCGATGGACAGTGAAGCAGAGAGGAGTTGGATCAAGGCACCCGTGACCCAGCCCGAGGAAGAACGGCCGGACGAACGGCTTCTCGAGCGCGTCGAGCATTTTCTCGACGGGCGATTGGAGGAAGAAGAGGCCCTCGCGTTTGAAGACGAGTTGCGCGCCGACGGGGTCGCCCGGCGCGCACTCGTCGACTCGCTCACGATGCGCGCGATGGTCGACCTCGCAATGGAGCCCGCGTCCGAGCCGACGGTGACGACACCCACTCCGCGCGTGCGCGGGTGGGTACTCGTCGCCGCGCTCACCCTGATCGTCGGTGGCGCATTCGTCGCCTGGGAGTTCAGCCAGGGTGACGACCGCGCCGCCGTGGCTGGTGGCGCGGCCCCGTGGCCGCGCACTCCCGTCGAGGCTCAGGATTTCGACGGGATCGTAGCGGTCGTCGGTAGCCTGACCGCGTCCAGGGATCCGGTCGCGCCGTCTGCCATGCTCGCTCGGATTCTGCCGCCGGGTCCCGAGTCCGAGGAGCTCGTCGACCACCCTGCCGTCAAAGCTGAGTTGAAGCGACTTGGCGCAGCCGAACTCGACGTGGCCTCGCGCCGGGAGGTGGTCGCGCTGCTGCTCCTGCTGAACGACGACCGACTGTCGTTCACCCGGCAGAGCTGCGCCATCGGACCGCTGATCCTGCGCCTCGGGTCGACGTCACTCCGTCCGCTGCTCCTGGAGCGAGCGCTCCGCGCAGACGAGGCCGGGGCAATGAGCGTCCACGTGATTCCCCTCGCCCCGCTGCTGGGCCCTTCCGACGAAGGCGTCATCGTCAGCCTGTTGCGGCGCGCCCAGAGCGTGCCGGCGCCCCCCGTGGTGGGCTGCCTCGTCGATCGCCTCGGGTTCGGAGGATTCCCCAACGGAGCCGAGATCTGCCTGGAGGTCCTGCTGGGCGACTACGGCAGCTGGCAACCTGACGTTCACGCACGCGCAGCTTTTGCCTGCGCTCGGATCATGGACGACGCCGGCAACGCGCAATCCCGCTCCCGCCTGCAGGGAATCGCCTTGGAGCACACCGACCCAGCGATGCGTTGCTACGCCGCCGACGCGCTGTTGCTGAGGACGAAGGAGGACCGATGGAAGGCGGTTCTCAGCGCCCTGGCTGATCGCAACGACGCCGTCGGTGAGCGCGCACGTCGCGCACTGAAGCGCTGAGTCCGTTTCCGTAGACGGACACCGCCTGCGCCCGCGTCGCGGGGTAGCCTTCCCGCGAGGGCGGCAGCCAGCGTCTGAGCGCCGTCCCCGCCGGCTTGCTTGAGCCGTTCTCCCCTGACGGGCCTCGATTGGCGCGAGGCCTCACTCCTTCACTGCCCCCCCCCGAACCCAGGTACACCCGACATGATCACTGACAGGCGACGTGCGCTCTCCGTCTGTTTCCTCCTGGCAATGCCACTGCTTCTCGGAGCAGCCGCGTTTGATCCGCCGACCTGGATCGTCAACATCAACACGCCGGTCACCTCCCCAGGCACGCTCACGGTTCGCGTCGCCGCCGCGCCCGAGTACCCGGTCGAGGTCGTGATCCGCTGTGGCGGCCACGTGGTCCACACCGGCACGATCAATGCCGCGAACGGCAGCGTGTCTTGGACCGTGCCCATCGACAAGAGTGGCGACACCTGGGAGGTGCGCCTCGGAACGAGCGGTGGCGATCGCTGGAACGACAGCGGCGTCATCCAGTAGATCCGACATCGCGTGCCGTTCTTCCCGACTGCGGGCGGGTATGGCATGATCCCGCAGCCATGTCCGCTCGACGCGTCCTCCTGTTCAGCGACGCGCCGCTCTACGCCGGCGCTGAGCGCTATCTGGTGGAGCTGGCGCGTGGCCTTCCGAAGGATGACTGGTCCGTGGAGGTCGTCTGCTCCGAGAGCGGAGGCGTCGACCCCATGGCGGCCGAGCTGTCCGAGGCGGGCGTGCCCGTCAAGCGACTGCCGGCGATTCCCACGCTGAAGGCGCGCGGCGCGTTCCTCAAGGCCTTTCGCTACTTCGCGACGCACCGCCCCGACATCCTGCACTTCAACCTCACGGACCCGCGCGCGTGCAATGGCGCGATGACGGCCGCGCGCATGGCGATGCGGGGCAAGTTCGTGTGCACCGAGCACCTACCGACGTCGGTCTTCGACGGTGGCCCACTCCCCTTCCGCCACCGGCTCGCGACGCGCGGTACGGCAGCCACGATCGTCAACACGGTCGTCGGCCGCACCGCGGTCGAAGCTCGGCCACACCACCAGGGTCGCGTGTTCGTAGTGCCCAACGGCATCCCCGACCCGGGTGACCCGTCGCCCGAGCGACGCGTCGCGGCGCGGGCCGAGCTGGGATTCGAGCCGCACCACGTCGTCGTCGGCTGGGTCGGGCGATTCACAGAGCAGAAGGATCCCGATCTCATGGTGGAAGGGATGCGTCGCATCAACGGCGTCATCCCGGACGTGCGCTTCGCGTTCGTCGGTGACGGACCGCTGTTCCAAGCCACCGAGGCCCGCATCGGTGAGCTCGAGCTCGGCGACGTCACCCGGTGTTACGGGTTCCGCCCCGACGCGGCTGACCTGCTCTGTGGGCTGGACGTACTGGTGAATACCTCGCGCTACGAGGGGATGCCTTTCACGATCCTCGAAGCCATGTTCCGTGGGGTCCCCGTGGTCGCGACGCGCATCGGCGGCAACGAGCAGCTCGTCGCTCCGATGGCGAGCGGCGTGCTCTACGCACAGCAGGACGGTGACGCCCTCGGCGAGGCCCTCCACGTCGCGCTCGGCGACAGGGACCGGATGCGGGAGTTCGGCAGGGTCGGTCGCGAGCGCGCGACACTGCTGCACTCCATCGAGGGCATGTGCGCCCGCACGGTCCAGGTGTACGACGACGTGTTGGGCGGGTGATCGACGGACCCTGCGCCGAGGGTCAGTTCCACGGATCGTCGGGCAACCGGATCACCAGCTTGCGGCCTGTCTGCTGCGCGTCCCGACGCAGGAACCACATTCCGATACCGGCCGCCCCCTGCGCCCATCCCGTCTGGGCCTCGAGCAGGTCGGGACGCACGCGGTGCTCGGCCTGCACCCAGCTCCTTCCGGTCGCCCCCGCCACGCGAGCCCGCTCGTGGAGATCCTTCGTGAAGGGCGCGCAGGCGTCGAGAAAACGCCGCTCTCCGGTTCCGCGATGCAGCGAGAGGAGGAAATCCGCGACGCCTGCCGTGCCGCAGCACTGACCGACGTTCTCCCAGAAGCCGGCGGTGCGACTCTTGGGGATGCCGCTCGCCAGGACGGCATCCGCGCACGCGATCGCGCGCTTCTTCCACTCTGCCTCGCCGGTGATCCGCCACAGCCGCCAGAACAGCCGGGCCGTGCCGGGAGGGCCGTGACACCAGCCGAGGTAGTAGAGATCCTCTCCGCCCGGAGCGTGGTGGTGGATCCGCAGCCCCTTGCTCTTGTCCGCGATGGCGAGGAGGTGGCGTGCGCCGGCGAGCGCGCCGTCGAGGAAGCGGCGGTCCCGGGTCCGCGCGTGGAGGTCCGCGAGGAAGTACGCCACGCCAGCGGTGCCGTGGGAGAAGTTCGGCATGACGCGCGCGTAGCCGGGACTCATGGCCCACGATGTTCCGTGCTTCGTCTCCTTGCCGAGCGTCAACAACCGGCGTCCCGCACGCACTGCCACGGGCAACGTCGATGGTGCCTGCGCCAACCAGAGCCCCGTCCCGGACGTTCCGGAGATGATGTCGGTGACCGGACCCCAATCTACGCCGCCCTCGCCGGGGCGGGCGCGCGCCGCGAGACGCATGCGGCAGACTCCCGAAGCGCGTCGGAACCTGTCCTCGCCCGTACGCGCGTGCAGAGCCTCCAGCGCGAAGCCGACGCCAGCCGCGCCGGTGTACAGCCCCGCCGGTCCTTCGGCGATCTTCTCCATGCGCGCGACCATTTCGTTCCCCCCCTCGGTCGCCATGGTCAGCCAACGCTGATCGTCGGTAGCGGCGTGCAGCTCCAAGAGGAACAGAATGACACCCGCTCCACCGCTGTAGAGATGGTCGACAGCCGAACGCTTCTGATCCGCTTTGGAGGCCCACCGCACACCGTGATCAGTCCGTTGAATCTGGGTCGATATCCAACGAGCCGCGTCGATGGCCAAAGAGAGGTGCGGACGTTCGCCGTGGTCTTGCGCGGGCCAACGGGCGCAGAGCAAGGCAATGAGTGCGGTCACGAGCACGCCTGATCGGTTCGCCTGTCCCATATTCAGCCCTCGCGTTAGGATCGTGGTTGGAACCCCCATCATGACCTTCACGCTCGTCCCCGGCAACGCGCTCGGTTGCGCCATCAACGCCCACCGGCACATGTGGAACGGTTCCATCTGCGAGCAGGCCGGATCATGGAACTGCGGCGCGGAGGCGCACTTCCGCGAAGATTACTGCGAGCGCAAGGACCCGCGTTGCTTCCACATGCACGCGTTCGATCCCCAGGCACCTCAGCTGGTGATCCCGCAGAGCGGCGTCGGGTGGATCGTCGAGTCGAACAACAAGGCGCTCGACGATCAGGTGCTGCTCCTGTGGGGACCTGCGTTCCAGGAGCCACGCGGCGTGCGCGACTCGGCCAACCGCACGTTCCACGTCTTCGGCGCGTACCGGATCCAGTCGGTCGATCGGCGCACCGTCGGTCCTCACGTTCACTACCACGTGCATCCCTACCCCGACGGATGGGCGCTGTTTCCCGAGCTCCGCATCCAGAGGCCCTACTACCAGACGGCGGGGGGCGCGTACGTGAAACAGATCGAGCGGCGCGCCGTCGACCGCGTCTTTCACGAGGCGTGGAGTGCGGCCGAGCGTGAGTGGAACGATCCGGTTCACGCCGAGTCGCGCCGGCGCTTGCAGTCGTTCCACGACTATCTCGACGAGTGGCTCCGGGTCGCCGGCAGTCACACGCAGAAGTTCAGTCCGGCGACGGCGCCGCCCGCGAAGAGCTTCGAGGGCAGCACGGCCACCGGCGCCAATCGTCCGTTCCGCAGCTTCACGAAGCTGCTCCAGTCCAAAGTCGTCGAGGAGGAGCCGCCGCCGCCACCGACCCGCCTCAAAGTGAAGGCCGAGGTGACGGCCGGCGTCAAGTCCGACGAGAACGGACAGCTGGTCGAGACGAACATGCGGGACGCGATCGTCGATCGCTACGGCGAGGACGCGCTGACCGCGATCCTCGTCGGCTCGCTCACCAAGCCGCTCCTGGTGTTTCGCGGCGAGCCCGGGGTGGGGAAGAGCACGCTGGCACTCAACCTCATCGAGGACCCGGCACGCGAGCGCACCCTGGTCGTCCCCGTGTCATCGACCTGGCGCGGCCGCGAGGACCTGCTCGGTCACATCAACCCGATCGACAACTCGTTCGAGGCGACGAACTTCACCCGGTTCCTGTTCGCGGCGGAGCAGGCGTGGGACAAGGGGGACCGACGCAACCGGCTCGTCGTGTTCGAGGAGTTCAACCTCAGCCAGCCCGAGTACTGGCTCTCGGACGTTCTCGTGCGCTGTCAGTACCCGGCCGAGAACCGGCACGAGCGCACCATCGAGCTCGGCGGCAGTCAGGTCGCTGGCCTCAAGGGTGCGGACGCTTCCGGAGTCTTCCTCGCTCCGAACGTCAGGTTCGTCGCGACGATCAACAGCGACCTCACGACACGCCCGTTGTCGCCTCGCGTGCTCGACCGGATCGCGATCGTCGAGTTGACCATGGAGCCGCGTCGCGCGCTGGCCGAGGCGGGTCTCGATCTCGATCCCGACATGGTCAGCGCCA
This sequence comes from Candidatus Binatia bacterium, assembly GCA_028278325.1. Classification (GTDB taxonomy): domain Bacteria; phylum Desulfobacterota; class Binatia; order UBA1149; family JAJCZL01; genus JANQEO01. Next base: position 3,067 of record JANQEO010000377.1, on the reverse strand, counting down.
TTACCGACCTCAGCTTCCTCATCCGTTCCAAGGGAGCGACGTTCTCCTTCCGCAGCGCCTTGTCTCTCAAGCAGTGCGTTTCCCACCTGGACCACCTGCGCGTGACGGAATGGGACGCCCTCGACCTCGTCCTGCTCCAGGAGGTGCTCACCAAGATCCGCCTGCTCTCCGGCGACCCGAGCGACCACCAGGTGCTGCGCGACCTCGGCCACTGGGCCGACGGTCATGGAGCGAAGCTCCGCCGCTGTGCCAGCGCGATCGCGTCGTGGAAGGAGATGCTCGAGGAGGGCCAGGACGTCACGCAGGCATGAACGACCTCGCCGAGCGCATCATCGACGACCTCAAGGCGTTCTCGGCGGACCTGCTGCAGACGGGAATCGATACGCGCGGCCGCCGCACGCGCGTCCGGGGGGCCGGCGGCGGTGCGAGTCTGGTCCACGCCATCGACTCGCTCACCTCCCTCGTTCCGCGACTGCTTCGTGAGCTCGAGTCGGTCGAGGCGCCCACGAGGTACGTCGAGAACGTCACGCCCATCCCGACGGGGGCGACCCTGTCACGGCGTCCGGCCGACTACCGCGTTCACGACGGCCGCGTCATGCCTCGGCGCTGGGTCAAGATGGTGCCCCTGCCGGAGAGCTCACCGCGCGCACTGCGCTGGCTGCTGTACCTGCTCGACCGGCAACGCGACCTCCTCATCGAAACGCAGGAGCGTACGGAGAAGCGCGTTGCCGAAGCGCTTGCCGCCCGCCGCGGTCGATCGGTGTGGGCCCAGGCCGACGAGTCAGGCCTCCGCACCATGGTCCTGCGGCTGCAGGAGACACGCTCGCGGCTCCGACGAGCGATGCAGAGTGTCCAGCGCGCCGCCGGGCCGCGTCCCATCCCGACCCATCTCGCGCCGAGCCCGTACCCACCGACGCAGGCGTGGGTGACCCTGCGGCGGCTCGCACCGGGACTCATCGATCCACAAGCCGTCCTGCCCGTCCACCTGGTCGGCCTTCTCGACCCTGAGACGGCGATGGCGGACCTGCCCTACCTGTATCAGCGCTGGTGCGGGGTGAAGATCGTCGAGACCCTCTCCGAGCTCGGGTGGGAGCTCCGCGACGACCCGGTCGGTGCCATCTTCCTGGGCGGCCTCGTCACGTTCCATCGTCGGGGGCATTCGATCGACCTGTGGGTCGAGCCACGACTCCCGCGCAAGGGCCGGCACCCGAGCGGGTTCAAGTGCGTTCGCGGAGACGACGTCACGCCCGACTACCTGTTCGTCACCCCGGGACCGGGTGGTCCGGACGCGTTCGTCCTCGACGCGACCCTGCTGACCAGCACTCAGGACCACGTCGCCAAGGGGCGCTACCTCGACCTGATCGAGCTCGAGAACCTCGTCCGCATCGCGGGCTGCCCCATCAAGCGCCGCCCCAAGATCGCGTGGGCCGCCGCACCGATCGTGGCGTACCACGGCAAGACGCTGCGAGCGGACGGCGCCATCGGAACGGTCCCGATGAACCCGTTGCAGTGGCATCAGGATCCGTTGTCGGAGTGGCTGGCCGACGTGGCCCGGCACGCGATGGCCTGGTCCCTGGTCGAATCAGCCGGGTGAGCCGCTTTCCCGCCGGGGGCAAAAGCCGGGGGCTCAGTAGACGTAGATCTCGGTGAATCCGCAGGCGCCGTTGTCCATGACCGCGCGCTCGACGACGGTGATGCGAAGGCTCCTTACGCGCATCTCCTTCGGGAGGTCGATCCGAGACGGGCGGCCCTCGGAGTCGAGCGCTGCGGTGACGGTCGGCTTCTTGGCGTTGTTGACGCGGATCTCCACCCGCTTCACGCGACGGATGGGCTCGCGACCACGGCGCCCACGACCGCCCGCGCTGCGGCGGAACGACTGCGTGAGCATGACGTGGTTGGCCTTCACCGTCTTCTTGAACCGGAGGGTGATCGTGGGCGTGGCGTCCGAGGCACGGCAGACCCACCCCGTCGCTTCCCGCCCGTCGACGGCCGCCCCGCTCTTCTCGAGGAGACTGCGGTTCGAGGTCGCTTCGACAGACACGGACGCGCTCCTCACGCGGTTCCCTTCGAGCGCACGTGACATCTCTTCGGCCGAGGCATCCGCGACACGCGCCACCTCGACCTTGAACGAGCCGCTCTCGAGGACGACGAGCTCGGTATCCGCGTCGCGCCGTTTCGCGCCCGGCGGAAGCACGTGCACCTTCGCGGTCACGGTGTAGCTTCCGGGCCGCTCGAACTCGTGCTTGGCAGCGAAGGTCTCGCCTTTCCAGATGCGGGCCTGGCTGCCTTCCACGGTCTTCGCGGGCTTTCCATCGACGAAGTAGTCGACCCGGATGATGCGCAGATCAGTCTTGTTCTGACCGCGCTGCCACCGCTGCAGGATCTTCGGTGCGAAGCCGTCCACCCACATGGCAAGGGACGACGAGCCCTGCCCCTTGAGGCGGACGTCGCCCGATTCGGTCCCATGAAGGTCGGCGACTGGTTCGGTCTCGGCTCCCCTCCCGGTGGTGCGGCCGGCCCACGTCGCGCGTCGCAGGAACAGCAGTGCGAAACACGTATCGGGCTGCTCGCCCTGTCCGCCCAGCCACGACCCGTCGTTCGCCTGCTGACGCACGAGGACCCGTGATCCCTCGAGATACCACGCGTGTCCGGCGATGACCTCCTCCATGAGCAGCGAGCCCACCCGCTCGAGGCCGTAGAGGTAGTAGTAGTGCCACATGTTGCCGCGCATCCCGCGGCCCCCACGGCGTCCTCCGCCGCCCATGCCGGGGTTCTCGGTGACACTCCAGTTCTTGCGCATCCAGTTCAGACCGAGGGTCACGATTCGGCGGATCTTGTTGTCGACCCGCTTCGGGATGCTCTTGCCGTAGCAGTCGCGGACGATGAGGACGACGCCGAGCCCCGCGGTCGTCATCGAGCCGGTAACCAGGCGACCGTGGCCCTGCCCCTGCTTGTTGTAGAAGAACCCCGCCGAATACCCGATGCCACTGTCGCCGGGTGTGCGCGCGTACCCGCTACGCTCCTTCTTCTCCGGATCGGGCGGCAGCTTCACCTGCTGCTGGCTCTC
>JANQEO010000059.1 GCA_028278325.1 Candidatus Binatia bacterium | reverse complement strand
TCCCGCCGAGCTTTGCCGGATCAGGGCTAGGGCCTGGCTCCAGGTGGTACCCTCCTGGCGTCCGGCCTCGGCGACCGCTCGCAGGCGGTCAGCGCGGTGCCGCTGAAGGTCACGTCCGTTGTGCGGCATGAGCAAGCTCGCGCGTGATTTACTCCGGCACAAAGAAGGTGCTTTCCTGCATCGTGTTCTACTTCTCGGCGCTGCTTCTCATTGCGCTGGGTATCGCATGGGATAGCTATGTCCGATCTCAAGAATCGGGCCTCGGTGGGCACGACTTCGAGCAAGGGGGCCTCGCGGGCTTTCAGTTCGGCATGGCCGTCTACTCCGTGGCCTTGCTGCTTCAGTCCGTAGCCTACGTTGTCCCATTGATCATCCTGACGATCCGATCGAGAGATTTGGGCGACCGTCTCTTCCAATGCGCCGTGGCCTCTGGTGTGATTTGTGCCGCTTCGCTCGGCCTATTCGTCTGGTTCGGGCCGCCGCTCGACCACTGGGCTGGTCTCACGGCCGCAACCTTCTCAATCCTCGTACCAGGAGCGATCATATTCCTGCTCATGCAGCACTTCTCTCAGCCGCTGGCAACCAAATGAGCGGCCGCATAACAAGGCAATGAAGCGGACGTTGAAGGGCGCCGGTTCAACTTCCGCGGTACCATTCGGCCTCAACCTCGTTGGGCCTGGCAACCTCGGTGGCGCCCATCAACGCCGCTTATCGCCAGTTCGTCCTCTTGCACCGGCTGTGGGTGACGGGGGAGCCGTACGAGCCGCTGCGCCGCGCCGCCTCCCAGGCGGCGTGAGCGGCGGAAGGGACAGGAAGGCAGAACCCCGTGTCCGGGTGACTGCGCTGTAAGCGTCGGATCCTTCGCGAGGAGAGGTCGACAACCAGATTGCAGCACCCGATGCCCGAGGACCTCAGTGTGCACGGACCTGGACACAGGTCATCGAGAGTGCGGATGGAAGCCAGGGGGTTCGGTCGACGGGCACGCAGGGGACCCGGTCGCCGTAGCGACCCGGATGTGTGACACCAAGGCTTGACGAGGCTGGCCTTCTCATGGAAGCCGCTGTAGCTGACCGGGCGACAGCGCGCCCCAATCGACCTTTGGTAGTGTCTGGGAATCAATCGGCGCTTCGGGCGTCGTGGTCGGCCGGCCCGGCAGCTGAGCGCCTGGTCCGTTAGCCAGCAGCTCAAGCTCCAACGATCTCCTGCCGATCTCGTGCGCATGGAGAGCCTCTCTGATGGCGCCAAGTTCCTGCTCGTCATCATCGCCGTCCCGGTGGGGTTCGGCCTCCTCATCCTCCCGCTGGCTCTAGTCCTCAAGAAGTTCGGGCCCGCCCTCCACCGCGCCGCCGAGGTGGATATGGAGGATGGAGGCTTGCCGAGCCTTTGGTCTAAGCCGCGGTCTCGCGAGCAAGCACAGCGAGCATGCAAGCAGGCCGCATGGCTGCTTTTTCTGTTCGCTGGTCTGTTCGCGTTCCAGGTCGCGCTTGGCGCAGCTCAGGCGTCCGCTCTCTTTGATGCCCTCATCTTGGTCGCGTGTGGTTTCGGCCTCCGCCGTTGCTCGCGAGTAGCGGCCGTGCTCGCGCTCGTCCTCTACACTGCGACCGCGGTCATCTCTGTTTCTGCCTTGGGCTTCTTCAATCCCCTGGCGCTCCTCTACATCGCTGGTCTCTCATACGGCGTATTCGTAGCCTTCGCGTTCCACCGCCTCCCCGCTCCTTCGCCTTCCGGGAGCGCTGCTGGCTGACAAGGGCTTCAGCTGCCACCAGCCAGCTGGGCGTTTCTGGGTCTGGTAGCCTTCTGGCGCTCAGCCACGGGGCTACGGCGAGGCCGGTCAGCGCTGGCTGGCGCAGCTGAAGCCCCTGTCCGTTGGGCGGCGTGAGGAACGTGTCGGACGACCAGTACAGTGGCGGGGCGCCGCGCGGACTCATGACGTACCCGTGCGGTGTGCGCGCTGGCGATCGTCTTCGCGCGAAGCACGATGTAGTCGTCGTCGATCACCGCGGACAGCCGACGGGCGAGCGGTTCGAGGGTGGCTCGCTCTGGACCGTCGTCTCTGGCGTCGAGTCCGAGCCGACGATCGTATGGCTCCACCAGCCGGATGGCATGCCGCATACTTGGGACGAGACTGTTCTCAACGACTTCGAGGTCGTCGCGTCGGCACCCGACATTGGCTCGCACGTCATCCTTTCCGTGCTTCCCGACTGGGTCGCAGGTCTCCCGGAAGACAGCCAGCATCTCTTCCGGCGTTGCGTCGGCCACCCACTTCCGGTAGACGAGATCGACTGCAATGGCCTCGTGGTGCTCGACGCCAGCAAGTTCGATTCCGAAGTCGGTGGTCAGTTCAACGACATCCGAGTTGAAGCTGAGCTCCTTCAACCCGTGTAGCGGTGGCACGCCGCCCAAGGCGCCGCAGCTTACGTGGCACAGCGCGTTCCAAGCGACCCTGGTAGGGTTTGGCATTGAACTTGGGTGCCTCAGCGACCGTCGGCGGCCAGTGCCACGCAGCTGAGCGCCCAGTCCGTTGGGCGGCCTCTTGAGCCAGATCGAAAGCAATGTGGGCTCGCCGCTCGGCATCGCCGAAGCGCAGTGGCGTGTGCTGACGCTGCGGTTCTCGCAGTCTGATCTGGCGCGGCTCGAATCGCGACATCTCGTCTACGGCCTGTTGGTCGTTTGGGCGGTCGGAATCGGACGGTACTGGGACCACCCACACCCCTATTTCCTGCAGTCCCTTGGCCTGGGCTCCTTGGCGGTCATGTGCTGCCTCGTTCTGTTTCTGTACTTGGTGCTACTCCCTCTTCGTCCCTCGCGTTGGTCCCTTGGCCATCTGTTCACGTTCGTTTCGTTGACCGGGCTACCGGCGATTCTGTACGCCGTGCCTGTGGAACGCTTCGTGTCTCTGGGGGCAGCGCGATCAGCAAACGTCTGGTTCCTGGCAACCGTTGCGGTGTGGCGAGTAGTCATGCTCGGCCGCTACCTGGCGATCTGGGCGAACCTGTCGGGTGCCCTCCTTGGGGCATCGCTCTTGCTTCCACTCGCACTGATCGTCGTTGCCCTCACTCTCCTCAATCTTGAGCAGGCGGCCTTCAACGTAATGAGCGGCCTGCGCGAAGACGGAACTGCCGGTGACACTGCCTATCAGTACCTCTTCATCCT
>JANQEO010000019.1 GCA_028278325.1 Candidatus Binatia bacterium | reverse complement strand
GACCCAATCGGGCAGGGTGGTCGAGGTCAGGCCGACGTTCAGAACGGTGTCCATCATCCCGGGCATCGAGACCGGCGCGCCGGAGCGGACCGAGAGCAGGGGCCTGCCCGGACCGCACACGTCGGTCAGCCAGACCAGATGGCCCTCCAGCTCCTCGAGCAGCCCGACCACCAGACCATGCTTCGAGGCGTCCGCCTCGTGGAAAGCCTGGCAGACCTCGGTGGTGATCGTGACCCCGGGCGGCACAGGGAGGCCGAGCTGGCACATCTCGGCCAGATGGGCACCCTTGCCGCCGAGCAGCAGCGCCATCGTGGCGTCGCCCTCGGTCGCCCCGCCGCCAAAGCGGTAGATCCGTTTCGTCACCCGACCCTCCTTGGTTGCTGGTGACGGCTTCAGTCTAGCAGAAGAAGCCGGCTCAGACCAAACCCGGCCCACCCAAGAACACGGTCGGCCCATGGCGCTCACAGTTTTCCAGACGGGCTGAGACCCGGGTGTCGTCGGGCAGAACCGCGAGCGCCGTGGTCACCCATTTCTTGGTCGACCAGACCCTGGCCGGGCCACGAGTCCATCGAGACGACGCGGGTCTATCAGCATGCCGATCTTCTTCGCCTCAATGAGAAGGCACTGTCGCGAATGGCACCAACGACGCTGAGTCCAGGCCGCTACCGACCCGGCGACGAGCTGCTCGCCTTCCTCGAAGCGCTGTGATCGCGCCAAGCCCAGAGGGACGATGGGGTCGACGCGGCAAATTGGGGCCCTTGATGTTGCCGAGCAAGCCTGCCCCTCCTCAAGACGAGACGGCACTACCACCCACTCCCGTCAAGGAGGACCCAGCCACGACACCGACCGCCCAGCAAGCCGCCTGACCTGACCCACTGCCCGGAGCGGCACCGCCAGGTGATTACCCTCTCTGTACACTCTGTACACTTTGGCCCTTCACCCTCCACGCTGTTCTTCCCCAAGCGCAGCAATGACGGCACTCGCGATTCCCAGCCTCTCCGCGACTGCGATCCGCTCACCTCGTACCTCGGGAAACTTCGCGATGAAACGTGCCTCATTGATCGCAAGTTCCCGCAATTGTGTTGCTCTGTTGACTCGGTGCCGAACATGTACCGCGTACGCACCGACTTGCGCCAGGGCACCTACCTGCATTCCGAGCAACTTTTCAAGCCGATAGGCCAAGTCCGTCTCTTCCGCGCCCCATCCTACGCACGCTGCATCCCAATTCCCTACCGACAACACATCCCGCCGCGCGACGGCCCAACACCGGCTCTTCACATTCCGCCAGGACAGCCTACCTCGGCCCCTAACACTCTCAATCGTTCTCCCATGCTCCACCTGCGAGTCATACCATGTCCGCAGCAAGCTTGCTCCAACCGATGCACGAATCGAAGGTCCCCTTCCTTGGCGAACCGCACCAATTTGATCCATTACCGCTTCATACTCCACCTCGACCTCCTCCGGGTTCTCAAATTCTATGTCCGGCACTAGAACCGACATCGGGTAGTCGCATTCCGACCATTCGCCCAATCTCGTACTAAGAATAGAGATTACGTCGGGCCCGATTATAGTGTCCCCGTCCACATACAGTATGACTTTCTTGCTTGCAAGCATTGTTCCAATTCGTCGGCATGCTGCTCGCCTCCCGCGCGTTTTTGAGTTTGCTTCGCCCAAAGGTAGACAAACATGCGCATTCAGATCGTACGTCGTGCCGAGAGAGTCTGCGTTCGGACGATTGTCATCCTCCACCAGTATGATTTCGTCGGCCTGCTTCGACTGCTGTTGTATCGCCTCAAGACAAGCCTTTAGAGTCATATTACCAGAGTGCGAAATAATGACAGCAGAAATAGTTTGTTTCGTACTACTCGCGACCTGAAACGTTGCATTAAAAAGATCTCGATTCCTCGGTGTGGGCGATTCGGGATATCGACAACGGAAGTCCATGTCCCGCAAGAAATCGGACACCGTTGTAGAAAACCGCGATCTCTTCAGTTCCAACAACAATGAAATAAATGTGAATAAGCGTCTGTGGTAGACGGAGTCCACGTCGATTTTTGTTTTGGCAAACAGTTCAGTCAGATCCTCATGGATTTCCACATCATTGAACATAGTGCAAAACATCGATTCGATAATCTTTGCCATTGAGGTTGCCAAAGTCGCCAAGACCGAACGCTCCGTCTTATGCCCCATGAGATGTTCTCGATTCGGAGATATGTAGAGATGCGTATCGACTAGGGGCGGTGTCCCGAAGTTGGCTGTCCACAGGAAACATTCTTGCAGGGAGAATGCCGGATTCCAACAATCTGTTTCAAGATGGCGCTGGATGGCAGCGATCACGCCATTCAGAATTTCAAAGCACAAATTGAGACTGACACCTGGTTCACGTAGTAGTTCAGAGACATTCTTGGTCGCGCCAGATACATTGGGCAGTGTTGCTGCTACCCGCGGAACCACTTCGGCGAGCGAATTGGTCGCGTCAAGAGATATGATGCTGCGAAGTTCGGGCCAGAGATGGGTGTCGGTCTGCAAGGCGGACAAATAGACCGGGCATGCGCGGCGTCCTGTTTTGAAGGCAAGATCGAATTCGAACCGCGCCCATTCAGAACGCAGAGTAGAATTCGTGATCAACAAAACGAAGATGTCCGTGGTTGTAACGGCTTCCTCAAGGGATGAAGAGAGCGAGTCGCCCAAATGGAGTTTCTGTTCATCGAGAAAGATCTCGAAGCCGAGAGATTCCAGCTCCGTCGAGATCCACCGGGTGACGAATTGATCTTCGTGTGCGTATGAGACAAACAAACTGGGTTTTTGGAATTCAGGTTCGGGCATCTGCATCTTCTACCGCCTCGCCTGGGTCGGCTCCCTTTGAAGCCCGGACCCTGGGCCGGTTGGGTGCGAAGGCGGCACCATGCGCGGTTCCGATGTCGGAGACAAGATTGCACGATGTCGCCGCACCTGATCGGGGCGCAATCGGCGCTCGAACGCGTCCCGGGGCCGAAGATCCTCACCGAGCTCGAGCAGCCGATCACACAGTCGCTGGTGTTCGGGATCGAGATAGGTCAACGGTTCGATCTGCATCGGGGTCATTCTCGACCATCCTTGGCTGAGAGTTTTGATTTGACCGTCTTCAGACTAACCTAGAATGAAAGAAAAGACCATTGAGAACACGCAACCTTACCGATGAGCCATCGAGAGGCATTCAGGCGGCCGGAGCCGACGGTCGAGCCAGGTAGTGGCCGAGCAGGCGAGCCCGCACCAGCATGGCGTCGGCCGCGGCCGTGGCCCGGACCTCGTCGAACCGCCAGCCCGCCCCGTCGTCCTCGCGCGCCTCGGTGGTCAGCAGAAGCGACGCCAAGACCGCCTGGTTCTCCGGGTCCGGGAACAGCCCCTCGTGGACCAGCTTGAGGGTGAACAGGGCACAGGTGATCAGGCCGAGCCGGGGATCGTCCGGCGCCAAGGCCTCGAGCAACCCGCGCCCAAGCCGGTCGACCCGGGCCGCGATCCAGCTGACGGTCAGATCATCGAGGCCGGCGAGTGGCACCACCGCGGCCTGGTTCAGATGCCGCACCACGTCCGGGCGCAGCTCCCAGCCCGCCTTGCCGAGCTCGATCGCCATCAGCACCAGGATGTGGGCCGGCGTACAGAGCTCGACCAACCCGGCCTCGGACGCGGTTGTCGGCACATCCATGCGGGCAGCCCGGCGGGTCATGCGACCTCCTCCCGCTCGGCCTGGTCGTGATCTTGGGCGATCTCATCGATCCCGGGATCCGGATCGGTCACCTCGACCGTGTACGCCCCCGAGCGCTCGAAGATCGCGAACCGCTCGATCAGCTCGTCCTCGAAGCGCTGGAGCTGAGCGAGATCATGGAACGTGTAGCGGATCACCACGGGCCGTCCTCCTCCTTGAAGCTCAAGCCGCAACCTGCTCCTGGCCTGCCACGTCCTCGGCGAGCGCCTTCTTGCCCGGCGGCTGACGCAGCGCCTTGGGGATCCGGGTCAGGGGCACCCCGTGCCGGACCCAGAGCTCGCGCCGCATGGTCAGGCCGTAGATCACCCCCGCCATGGCGTCCGCCACATCTTTCGAGCCGCGCGGCGGGTGATCGATCTTGCGGGTCTTCGGGTCGCGCTCGAGGCGTGCCAGCTCCCGCTCGGCCTTGGCGTGCGCCGGCGCCAGGACCCGGTCGTCGTAGAGCGCCTGCTTGCTCACGTCATAGGCGACGCTGGTCCGGTCCATCGACTGCAGGCCGGTGATGAACCCCTGCTTCGCCAGCAGCTGGAGCGAATCGGTCGACTGCCAGCTGTCGTAGGTCGCCCACTTCAGCGGCATGCCGATCGCGCGCAGGCTGTAGAACAGCTTCCGGATGCTTTCGAAATCGATCTCGCCATTCTTCGGCGGCCGGACCTCGAGCAAGAGATCGAAGCGGATCACCGGCAGGGTCTCGATCTCCTCGCCCCGCACCAGATCGATAAAGCGTTCGACGTGACCGACCGCGACCCCGCAGCTGTCGCCGGTCAGACCGAGGTCGACGTGGGCGAAGCGCGGCTCGGCCGGGTTGGCCAGGCGCTTCGGGAACAGCTTCAAACGCGTGCCCTGAAAATCGCAGTCCGGCCGCGAAGCGATCGACTCGACCCGACCGAAGGCGCGGCCGATCGCATCGGTGTTCAGGATGAACGGATACAGCGCGGTGGTCGACACGCCGGCGATGTCCCGGAGCGCCGCCAGCATGTCGTCCTCGAACGCCGGGCGGTACTCGACCGGGATCGCCATCACCAGGTCTCGGTCCGCGGCCGCGACCTCCTCATCCTCTTCCAGGATCCTGGGCTTGCGGGTCGCGTCGCCGATGAACACCAGGAACGTGGTGCCGGTGAAGGTGCCTTCCGGTTTCACCTCCCAGACCCGCTTGTCGTAGACGAAGATCTGCGGGTTGATCTTTGCCTCGGCGATCTTGCGGTCGGTGAACTCGCCGGGGTGCTGCCGACTGCTGACCAGGCAGAGCATGCCGGGCAGCCGGCCATGGCGCATGAAGCGCGACTGCCGGCGCCGGGCGATAGACTGGTAGACCTCCTTGGCCTGATCGAAGGTGCCGCCGTCGACCGATTGTCGCGAGCCCTCGATCACCGCCATGAAATTCATCTCATCGATTACGCCGCCGAACACGTTCTGGCCGATCGCCGCGGTGGTCGCCCCGGTCAGCGGCTTGACGATGACCCGCTTCGGGAACTGGAGCTGGGATTCGACCGCGTGGTCGTAGCGGAACACGTGCTGGAAGTACGGCGCGTTGTCGAGCATCGCCTTGAACCGCTTGAAATCGACGTCGCGCGACAGCTCCTTCCTGAGCGATTGGAAGATGAACTCGATCTCGGAGCTCGCCGCCAGGCCGAACTCCTGGTGGGGCGAGCGCAGGCACGACAATTCGTACAGGGCATAAGCGGTGGCGATC
>JANQEO010000008.1 GCA_028278325.1 Candidatus Binatia bacterium | reverse complement strand
AGAAGCCGACCCGGAAGTGGGCCTTCCGCCCGCGCTTTCGCGCCAACGCCTTCGGCTGGAAGGGCTCCAAGCTGGCCTCGCAGCGGCTCAAGGAGACGCTCACCGAGATCAAGGCGGTTGCCCGTGTCGATCCGCTGATCGCAGCGGATGGGGCCATCCTTTTGATGGAGCAGATCTGGCCGGCGCTGGCGCACGTGGACAGCTCTTCCGGCGCCCTCGGCAACGCGGTCAACAAGACAGTGCATGAGCTGGTCGATATCATCGTCGCGGCGCCGGCAGACGAGAAGCTTCGGGAGCGCTGGCTGGAGCGGATGTGGACAGCCGTCGAGGAGGGTGGCGTCGACTACCTTTAGGATGTCAGCGAGCGCTGGGGCGAGCTGTGCGGCTCGCCGGAGCGTGCATCGCGAACCGCGGACGAGTTTCTATCCCAGGTGAAGCCGAGCTGGCAGGAACGCGGCGGCTACTTTCGGGGGACCCCGGCTTTTCTCGGCTGCCTGCTCGTCGCGGAACGGTTCGACGAGCTGCTGGCACTGATTGATACGGCACCCCATCTGTCCTGGAGCTTTCGGCGCTTCGGCATGCGAGCGCTGGCCGCGATGTGGCGCTCCGACGAGGCCATCGAGGACGCCCAGAACTCCCTCGGCCTCAACGACAGCCCCGCGGCCATCGCACGGGCCTGTGAGGAAATCCTGCTCAAGGCAGGCCGGTCCGACGAGGCCTATGACCGTTTTGCGCTGGAGGCCAACCGGACGGGGACTCACCTCGCGACCCGCCGGGCGCTCATCAAAAAGTACCCGGACAAGGAGCCTCGCGGGGGTCCGTCCAGGATACGTGCAAAAAGTTATCTCAAGGGCTCTTGGCACAACTCTGTGTACCATGACATCTGAACGAGCCTGACCGCGACTCCACACCCGGCGTCACTGACCGTCAGCTCACGACCCAAACCCATCGTCGGCTCGGGGTCGGGTCCATGCCCGCCAATGTCGCTTCGCTGACCCTGCGCACCGCAGATACAGCCAAATAGGGTTTTAGGAAAGCAGACTTCCGAGAATAGCGCCCGGTGGGCGGCGGCTTCAAGCTGGAATCGATGTTAATGGCCACCTAAACTGAGCCACCTACGGCCAAGAATATTGATCCCCCGACAGGTGCGGACAAGGCCCCTGAGGCCGTAGAGTCCCCGGCCCATTCACAGCCGGGGGACAGACACGTTTGAAGGACTGGATCATGATTCACAAAGTCAAAGCCATGTACGACGAGGGTCGCGGGAGTTCGCAGCGCGAGATCGCGGCGCGGTTGAAGATCTCGCG
>JANQEO010000466.1 GCA_028278325.1 Candidatus Binatia bacterium | reverse complement strand
GCAGCAGCCCCAGAGCTTTTGTTGCCACCCATTAGAAGGCTCTTGTCAAGGGCCCACACCCTCACCGCCGCAGATCTGGTCTGCGGTGATCCGATGGCTTCAGCACGGCAGTGAGAGCGATCACGGTAATCGATGGGATCGTGATCACGGTATTTGATGTTCATCTGGCGCGGCGAGACTCTTTGGTAGCGGGGCGAGTCGGCAGCAGAGGTAGTCGAGGTAACCTTCCGGCAATGGCTTGTCGAGCAGCTCTTGGATGACGTTCTGAAAGTAGTGCAAGGACTGGATGGTTGGCAGGGGTTCGGCGTCGAGGGTTCGGAATGTTCGTCTGGCGACAGTGAGTAACAGTGCCGCGCGAATAATCGAGAGGGGTATCTGGCGTTGGTAGAGGGTGTTGGCGAGGCGTCGGTCGGCGGGTCGCACGCGGCCCGAGGTTCCGGGCGTATCTCGGTAGAGTTCGAGGACCCTTTGGACGTAGCGATGTTGGTGGGAGCGTTTCATTTCATGCCTGGCTGAGGCCGACGTCGGTTGGTTTGGTTGGCGAAGATCTCGAAGTAGAGTTTCTGGTCAATCTGCGGGAGCTCACGGCGAGCCGCCATGGCGAGTAGCTCATTGGCCATGGTGGCGAGCACGCGAAGATTTCCGGCAGCGTGCTCGGTGAGTGTGGTCATGACCTCGGCGCTCATGAGCTGGGGCTGTCCTGCCTGCTCGAGGACGTGCCGTAGCCACTCGAGCAGCTCCTTGGGTGGCAGGTAGTCGAGGGGGAGTCGGACCCGGAGTCGGCTGGCCACGGGCAGCAGCTCGTCGCGGCGTAAGTGCTGGGTGAGGCGTTGATCGCCGCAGAGGACGACGGTGAGGATGGCTCGGGAGTCGAAGTCGGTGGCGGCGAGGATGCGCAGCTCGGCGAGCACGGAAGGGAGCATCTCCTGGGCTTCGTCGACGAGCAGTACGGGTCGATAGCGGGTCGCCTCGACGTGGTTGAGCCAGGTCTGGCGCAGGGTCTTGAAGCCACCCCAGCGGTTGTGTGGGGCGAGCGTGACGCCGAAGAGCTCTCCGAGCTCGCGGTAGAAGTCGCCGAGGCTGCTCTGGGGGCGCGTGAGCACCGCGGTGAGGACGTCGGGCTGGGGATCTAGGTGATGAGCGAGGATTCGCAAGGCGACGGACTTGCCGGTACCGGGATCGCCGTTGATCAGGGCGAAACCGCCTTCGCGCACGAGTTCCTCGATGCGCCAGCAGAAGTGGTCAATCTGGGGGGATCTCCAGAGGGCCTCGGCGGGCACATTAGGCGAGAACGGGTTCCATTTGAGCCCGAAGAGGGCGCGTAGTTTCTGAGTCATGAGTCCTCCTGCGGGATGTAGGCCGGGGGCAATCCGGTGGCGGCGTAGTCGGCCATGAGCTTCTTGAGTAGCGGCGCGATGCCTGGCGCTTCCGACGGGATTTCTTCGCTCGGTCTCTTCTGGATGGCTCGGCGCACGCCGTCGGCGTTTTTGTTTTTGTCCAGGGGATAGAGGCGCTCGAGCACGGTGCCGGCGTGCTCGTCCAGGAGCCAGATGGAACGCAGATCCCAGCTGGCATAGCGGATATGGAGCTGGCGGAGGTGGCGGAAGCGCGAAGGGACCTCGAAGCGTTTCCCTTCCACGCTGATGGTCCCGTCGCTACGGCGCTGGATCCGCGTGTGGGCGAGCGTGAAGGCGAGGCGCAGCTCATCGAGCAGGGGGCAGGGTCGGGCCACGGAGGGTGAGTCGAGCCAGCGGTCCAAGGGCGCCTGCTGGATTTCGGAGTGAACGCTACGCTGGTACTCCAGCTCCACCCAGGCGAGGGTGGCTGTGTTGAGTAGCGACAGGGTCAGATCCGGCTCTCCTTCGAGCATGGCGAGCAGGCGGCCCTCGACCTGTGCCCAGAGGACTTCTTGTTTGCCGTTCTGGTGCGGGCTGTAGGGCAAGGTGGTCTGGTGCAGGATCGACAAGCGTCCCAGGCCCTGGGTGGTCTCTCCGGCCACCATCGCACTGCCGTTGTCCGTCATCAGAGATCGGGGCAGACCACGCTTGCAGAAGGCCTGGAGCAGACCGTGGACGAGGCTCTGTGTCGTTTCTTGGTAGTACCACTGGGCGTGGCACACCAGCCGGGAGTGGTCATCGAGGATGGCGAGCAAAATCGGCCGGGTCCACTGTCCTTGCTCGTTGAGGATCTTGCGAGACCCGTGATGAAAGTCCAGGTGCCAGAGTCCACCGACGTACTCGGCCTCGTAGCTGCGCACCTCCCGCGAGGCGTGGCGCTCGTGGGCACGGCGCTGGCCCTCATTCAGCTCGCGGACCGGTACACGACGACGCTTGCGCAGACCCTCAGCGAGCATGTAGCGCCGTAGGCTGGCGTAGGAGGGGAGCCGACCCAGGTCCGGCTCTTGGCGGACCCGAGCCGCCAAATTGTCGAGATGAAGCTGATAGCTCCAGCTCGGATGGTCGCGGTATTGCTGCCGAAGCACCTCGGCCAACGGCACGCTGATCGCCTTCTGCCGGCCGCGGTCGCTGCGGGGCTTGCGCCGCAGGACGCCCACCGGATCCTGGCCTGAGCGTGCCGCGTAGTACCAGCGCTCGATCGTGGATGCCGCGAAGCGCACGCTCTGACCGGTGATCGGGTGCTGCCACACTTTCTGCGCCAGCCGTTGGAGCTCTTCGCCCAGCCGGCCACGCTCTGGCGGCGAGGCCAGTAGAGGTCCCACAACAGCGAAACGCAGGTGGGCCCAACGCTCGTGCGATGAAGGTCTGCTCATCTGCCTCTCCTTTCCCGACGCCGATCGGCGGCGCCGTCAAACCGAGGCTAGAAACCCCTCCTGCCGACGTCCAGACGCATCTTCTGCGGGTCCACGACGTCCTTCGCTCAGCCTGCTCAAACCCACAGGCGGCGACTCGACGGGGCGAGCCACTTCAGCACCGCCAAAACCTGTTCCCCGGCACTCTCTACGCGGGTAAAGGCAGCCAGCAATGAGCCCGGCAACCCCTCGGCTGCAATCGGTTCGGCCCAGAGACCCCGCGCGGCCTGCCAATATCGGCTGGCCGGAAACGTCTCGCGCCACCAACGACGCCAGCGCAACAGCGTGCGACGGCTCACGCGGAAGCGCTCTTCCAGCCGTCTCAATCGCGGCGCGTTCGGACCCTCTCGCAGCACCGGTAGCAGGACCACCCACACCCCGAAGAACACCTTCCGGCCCAGGAACCGCACCGAGGGCGGAGTCGCCCGACGACGGCAGCCTTCCACCGCACAGCAGAAACTCGCTCGCAGGCCGTAAGTCCGGTCCAGGCTCGCCGGCCCGCCGCGCGGCTTACGCCGATACCGAGCACTGTGAAGCGTGCCACCGCATGGGCAACCCGCGGCCCGAACCTCTGCTGCCAGATCCTCATCAATCCGTAAGAGCAGCGCGAAGAAACTCGCATCCTCAAGCAACTTCTGGTACAAGGGATTGTCTCCTTTCGTCGTGTGGTAACCACGAAAGAAGACGCGCCCTCCAGAGGCCTTGTCAAGCCCTGGGGGGCTCTGTGTTTGCGATCCCGAAATGGGGAGAACCGCCCGGCCCTCTCGCCATTGGCGAAGGCCGCCTTCCGCGGGATGACGCCGGCCCTTGCAGGGCGGCAAGAGGCCGCCTTCGGCGGGATGACGTCGATCTTGTCGATCGACAGGAACAAGCGGACCCGCCTTCGGCGGGGATGACGGCACCGGTCCCGATCACGCTTGCCGATGGACGCTCACTCGCTACATCGCAAAGATCGACAAATCCGAGGGGCTACGCCATCGATTACCAAGCTCAGGCTCAGACATTCCGCCAGTGAAGCGCCGCAAGTTGGTCCGCGAGGGCCGGCGTCAGCTCGAGACCGCCCGCAAGAGTCTGGTGCGCTTGAAGCTGGAGCTCGAGCTGACGGCGATCGCCGCGGACATCGCCAGCAGCTTTCTGCCGGACTCGATCAAAGCCCAGGCGGTCATCGCGAACACGCTCTCCGAGGGCGTCCACTCCGGTGAGCTCGCCGTGGGCCTCGAGACCGTGGTCGCCGTCGGTAAGCGCAGCGTCGCGGAGCTGACCGCCGCGCTGCAGGCGCTGCGCGACAAGACCGTCGAGCTCGGGGCGCAGCCACCGTTCTGGGCTTATGC